>NZ_JAICBZ010000019.1:2355-52094 GCF_020179405.1 Xinfangfangia pollutisoli
CCGCATTGCCCAGAAGGCCCACCGATTTCGCCTCGCCCTTGGCCGTCCAATCGGCGATCAGCGCCAGCGCCTCGTCCAGCGTATGCGCCTTGGCGTCCAGATAGCGGGTGCGCAGGCGGAAATCGATGCGGGTCTCGTCCACCTCGACCGCCAGACAGCAGGCGCCCGCCATGACAGCGGCCAAGGGCTGCGCGCCGCCCATGCCGCCCAGGCCCCCGGTCAGGATCCAGCGGCCCTTCAGGCTGCCGCCGTAATGCTGGCGCCCCGCCTCGGCGAAGGTCTCATAAGTGCCCTGCACGATGCCCTGGGTGCCAATATAGATCCAGGACCCGGCCGTCATCTGGCCGTACATCATCAGACCCTTGCGGTCCAACTCGTTGAAATGCTGCCAGTTCGCCCAATGCGGCACCAGATTGGAATTGGCGATCAGCACGCGCGGCGCATCCGCATGGGTGCGCACCACGGCGACCGGGCGGCCCGATTGCACGACCAGAGTCTCATCCGCCTCAAGCGTCTTCAGCGCCGCGACGATGCGGTCGAAATCCTCCCATGTCCGCGCGGCCCGACCGATGCCGCCATAGACCACCAGCTCATGCGGGTTCTCGGCCACGTCCGGGTGCAGGTTGTTCATCAGCATGCGCATCGGCGCCTCGGTCAGCCAGCTTTTGGCGGTGATCTCGGTCCCGGTGGGCGGATAGACGTCGCGCAGGTTGTGGCGGGGGGTCTGGGTCATTGCAAATCCTCCTGTGGCTCAGGCCGAAAGGCCCGGCAGAATGTCGATGCCGACCGCGTCAGTCAGCGCGCCTTCGGCGATCAGGGCGCCCGCGGCCTCCATGTCGCCCGCCATGAAACGGTCCTCGACCAGGGGCGCGATCCGGGCCCGGATCGCATCTTTCGCGGCCCGCAGCCGGGCCGAGGTTTCCAAGGGCCCCCGCATTTCCACCCCCTGCGCGCCCATCATCGCCTCGACGCCCAGGATCCAGAACAGGTTCTGCGTCATCGGCAACAGCCGCCGCGCGCCATGGCAGGCCATGGACACATGGTCTTCCTGGTTCGCGCTGGTGGGCGTGCTGTCGACGCTGGCCGGATGGGCCAGCTGGCGGTTTTCACTCATCAAGGCGGCCGTGGTGACTTCGGCGATCATCAGGCCGGAATTCAGCCCCGGCTTCGGCGTCAGGAAGCCCGGCAGCCCGTAGCTCAGCGCCGGGTCGACCAGCAGGGCCACCCGCCGCTGCGCGATGCTGCCGATCTCGGCCACCGCCAGCGCGATCATGTCAGCGGCCAGTGCCACGGGTTCGGCATGGAAATTCCCGCCCGAGACCACTTCGCCATCCGACAGGACCAGCGGGTTGTCGGTCGCGGCATTGGCCTCGATCTCCAGCGTCCGCGCGGCCTGGCGCAGCACGTCCAGACAGGCGCCGTCCACCTGCGGCTGGCAGCGCAGGCAATAGGGATCCTGCACCCGTTCATCGCCTTCCTGATGCGAGGCGCGGATGCCGGACCCATCCAGCAGCGCCCGCAGGCTGGCCGCCACGTCGATCTGGCCCTGATGGCCGCGCAAAGTGTGGATTTCCTCGGTGAAGGGCGCGGTCGAGCCCATGGCGGCATCGGTCGACAGCGCGCCCGTCACCACCGCCGCCTGCAGCGCCCGCTGCGCCCGGAACAGGCCCGCCAGCGCCAGCGCGGTGGAAACCTGGGTGCCGTTGATCAGCGCCAGCCCTTCCTTCGCCTCCAGCGCCACCGGGGACAGCCCGGCCTGCGCCAGCGCCTCGGCGCCGGCCATGCGCGCGCCGTTCAGGAAGGCCTCGCCCTGCCCCAGCATCACCGCCGTCATATGCGCCAGCGGCGCCAGATCGCCCGAGGCCCCGACCGAGCCCTTTTCCGGGATCACCGGCATCACGCCCCTGGCCAGCATGCCTTCCAGCAGCGCCACCACCTCGGGCCGCACGCCGGAAGCCCCCCGGCCCAGCGACAGAAGCTTCAGCGTCATCACCAGCCGCACGACATCCAGCGGCAAAGGGTCGCCCACGCCGCAGCAATGCGACAGGATCAGGTTCCTTTGCAGAGTGGCCACGTCGTCGCGCGCGATGCGGATCGAGGCCAGCTTGCCGAAGCCCGTGTTGACGCCATAGACCGGCGCATCGCCCGCCGCGACCCGCGCGATCACCGCCCGCGCCCGGTCGATGCCCGCCTGCGCCGCAGGATGCAGCGTCACCGCCAGCCCCTGCCGATAGACCGCCTCAAGATCGGCCAAGGTGGCCTTGCCCGGAACCAGCTGCATCAGACCATTTCCCCCTTGAACCAGCGCTTGCGCAGCGGGTTGAACCCGATCGGGTTCACCAGCTCGGCCGGCGTTTCCACATCCCACAGCGCCAGATCGGCGCTAAGGCCCGGCACCAGCGCCCCGGTTTCGCCTTGCAGGCCCAGCGCCTTCGCCGCGGCCCCGGTTGTGCCCGCTAGGCATTCCGCCACGGTCAGCCCGAACAGCACCGCCGCCATGTTCATCGCCATCAGAAGCGAGGTCATCGGCGACGTGCCCGGGTTGGCATCGGTCGAAACCGCCATGGAACACCCCGCCGCGCGGAAGGCCGCGATGGGCGGCAGTTGCGTCTCGCGCAGCATGTAGAAGGCGCCGGGCAGGATCACCGCCACGGTGCCCGCCGCCGCCATCGCCTGTGCATCGGCTTCGGTCGCATGTTCCAGATGATCGGCCGACAACCCGCCACGCGCCGCCACCAGTGCCGCGCCGCCCTGATGCGACAATTGCTCGGCATGCAGCTTGACCGGCAGGCCCAGCGCCTGGGCGCGGTCGAAAACCCGGGCGATTTCGGCAGGGGTGAAGGCCAGATGCTCGCAGAACCCGTCGACCGCATCGACCAGCCCCTCGGCATGGGCCACCTCCAGCCCCGCCAACACCACATTGTCGATATAGCCCGCCCGGTCATGCCGGTATTCCGGCGGCAGGGCATGGGCGGCCAGCCATGTGGTCCTGATCCGCACCTTGCGCAGGCGCGCCAGGGCCCGCGCCGCGCGCAGCATGTTCAGCTCGGCCTCGACCGACAGGCCATAGCCCGACTTGATTTCCACCGTGCCCACGCCCTCGGCCAGCAGCGCATCAAGGCGGGGCAGGCTTCCTGCCACCAGATCCTCGACCGAGGCTTCGCGCACCGCCCGCATCGTCGAGACGATCCCGCCGCCCGCCGCCGCGATCTCGGCATAGCTGGCGCCGTTCAGCCGCATCTCGAACTCGCGGGCGCGATTGCCGGCATAGACCAGATGGGTGTGGCAGTCGATCAGCGCCGGGGTCAGCAGCCGGCCGCCGCAATCGTGCAGCCGGGCACCCTGCTGCGGGACCGAGGCGCCGATCGACGCGATCCGCCCGGCTTCAAGACGCAGCTCGGCCATCGCGCCATCGGCAAGCCGCGCATTGGTCAGAACCCAGGTCTCGCTGTGCATCTTGGCCCTTCCCCGACTCGTTTTAATATGTATATACATGAAAAGCGGCAGCGGGGAAGACAGATTTCATGAAAACGATTTTCGCGGATTGGGCGCTGCTGCCCGGGGGCTGGGCGCGCGACGTGGCGGTGCAGTTTGATGGCGCCGCGATCGCGCAGGTTCAGACCGGGGCGGCGCCCTCGGGCGCGACCCGGGTTCAGGCGCTGATCCCCGGCATGGCCAACCTGCATTCCCACGCCTTCCAGCGCGGCATGGCGGGCCTGGCCGAGACGCGCGGCGACAGCGCCGACAGTTTCTGGACCTGGCGCGAGGTGATGTATCGCTTCGCCCTGGCGCTGACCCCCGACCAGATGCAGGCCATCGCCGAACTGGCCTATGTGGAAATGCTGGAGGCGGGCTTCACCCGGGTCGGCGAGTTTCACTATCTGCACCACGCGCCCGATGGCGCCACCTATGCCGACCCCGCCGAGATGAGCCTGCGCATCCTGGCCGCCGCCCAGGCCACCGGCCTGCACCTGACCCATCTTCCGGTCTTCTACGCCCATGCCGATTTCGGCGGTGCCCCGCCCGCCCCCGGCCAGCGCCGGTTCATCCACGCGCCCGAGGCTTTCCTGCGGCTGCTCGACTCGCTGGACCGGCAGATGACCCGCCCCCTGGATCGGCTGGGCTTCGCCCCGCATTCCCTGCGCGCCGCGACGGGCGATGAAATCGCCGCCCTGCTGGCCGCCCGCCCGACCGGCCCGGTGCATATCCATGTGGCCGAGCAGCTGCGCGAGGTCGAGGATTGCCTGAAGGCCCATGGCCAGCGGCCGGTCGAACGGCTGCTGGCGACCCAGCCCGTCGATGCGCGCTGGTGCCTGATCCACGCAACCCATCTGACCCAGGCCGAACGGCAGGGCCTGGCGGCCTCGGGCGCCGTGGCGGGCCTGTGCCCGGTGACCGAGGCGAACCTGGGCGACGGGCTGTTCCCCGCGCCGGACTTCCTGGCCGAGGGCGGGCGTTTCGGCATCGGCACCGACAGCAATGTGCGCGTCGCGCTGGCCGGGGAATTGCAGGTGCTGGAATATGGCCAGCGCCTGACCCTGCGGCAGCGCAATGTTCTGGCGGGCGGCCCGGGGTCGACCGGCGGCGCGCTGATCCGTGGCGCGCTGGCGGGCGGCGCGCAGGCGCTGGCCGCACCGGCGGCGGAAATCGCACCCGGCGCGCCGGCCGATCTGGTGGCGCTGCGGGATGACACCGGGCCTGCCCCGCAGGGCGATCGGTGGCTGGACCGCTGGCTTTTCGGGCGCGGCGTTGCCGTGGGCTCGGTCTGGGCCGGCGGGGTGGAATGCGTCAGCGGCGGGCGGCATCGCGATCGCGACCGGGTGGTCGCGGGCTTCCGCCGCGCGGTCGAGGCCGTGCAGGCCTGATCCCCGCCCCACGCGGCACCTGGGCTTTGCGCGGCGGCGCGCGATATGCTAGATCTGCGCCCGGTCGGCAGTTCACCAAGGCGCCGCTGTGTCCGCAAGGGCAAGCTGAACCTGCCCTTCGTCGCGATGCTCCGGTTCCTTCCCCCCGGCCCGTCTCGCCAAGTCAGCGGCCCGCGACGCCTTCAGGGCCGCAAGGGATGACCGATGATGACCCGCGACACGATCCCCCTGCCGGTGGCAGATCTTTCCGCCTTCACCCGCGCCCTGGCGCGGCAACTGGCCGAGACCGCGGCGCCGCCCGCGCATCAAAGCCTGATGAACATGCTGGCCCGCGCCAGCGGCTATCGGAACCTGCAGCACCTGCGCGCCAGCACCAGCGCCTCGGCCCGGCTGCAGGCCCGGATCGCCGCCGCGCCAGAGGATGACGCGGCCATCGACCATGCGCTGATCGCCCGCGCCCTGGGCCTGTTCGACGCAACGGGCCGGCTGGCGCGCTGGCCGGCGCGGCGCGCGGTGCAGGTCCTGTGTCTCTGGGCGCTTTGGGCGCGACTGGCGCCGGGCGGCGGGCTGACCGAGCGGCAGATCAGCGCCGCGCTGAATGCGCTGCACGGCTTCGGCGATGCAGCCCTGTTGCGCCGCGACATGGTGATGCTGGGCCTGCTGCGCCGCGCCGCGGATTGCACCGATTACGCCAGGGTCGAACGCAGGCCCCCGCCCGAAGCGCGGGCGCTGATCCGCCATCTGGCGCGCCTGGCCCCGGCGGCGGCGATGCGTCCAGACGCGGGCCGAAGATAGCACCAGCGCGCCACCGGCCTTTCCCTGACCGCGGCACCTGGCGCAGGGTCGCGGCATGTCTGCGCTGTCGCCCCGCCCCGGCTGGATCCTTGCCGCCCCCGTCATCTTCCTGATCCTGTGGTCGGCCGGCTTTTCGGTGGCCAAGATCGCGCTGGCCCATGCCCAGCCGCTGACCGTGCTGGCGCTGCGCTACGGGCTGACGCTGCTGGTGCTGCTGCCCCTGGCGCTGGTGCTGCGGCCGGCCTTTCCGCGCGGGCGGGCGCTGGTCGATGTGGCCGTGGTGGGGGTGCTGATCCAGGTCGTCTATTTCGGCCTGTGCTATGTGGCCTTCAAGGCCGGGGCCTCGGCCGGGACGGTCGCCGTCATCGTCTGCCTGCAACCGATCCTGACCGCCCTTCTGGCCCCGCACTGGTCGGGCGAGCGGATCGGCCGGCGCGCCTGGGCGGGGCTGGTGCTGGGGCTTGGCGGCGCGGTGCTGGCGGTGCTGGGCCGGGCCTCGGTCTCGATCGAAAGCCCGTTCGGCCTGGCCTGCGCGGCGGTGGCGCTTCTGGGCATCACCTTCGGCACGCTTTACGAAAAGCGGTCGGGCGGCGGCGGCCATCCGGTGGCGGTCAATCTGGTGCAATATGCCGCCGCCCTGGCCTTCTGCCTGCCGGCCGCCCTGCTGACCGAGGAGACGGCCATCGCCTGGACCCCGGGCTTTCTGGGCGCCATGGCCTATCTGGTGCTTGGCAATTCGCTGCTGGCGATGAGCCTTCTCTTGGCGATGATCCGGCGCGGACAGGTGTCGCGCGTGGCCTCGCTGTTCTATCTGGTGCCGCCTTTGTCGGCGCTGATCGCCTGGCCGCTGCTGGGCGAGGCGGTGCCGCCCCTGACCTGGGCCGGCATGGGCCTGGCCGCGGCGGGCGTGGCGCTGGTGGCGCGGCGCTAAAGCGCCGGCACCGCAAGGCCCAGCCGCGCGGCCAGCGTCCCCAGCGCCGCCCGTTCCGCCTTGCCCCAATCGGCCTGGCGCGCAGCGAACAGCGTGGCCTGCGAGCGGTGGATCAGCCCGTCCGACAGGATCTTCAGATGGTTCGCCCGCAGGGTCTCGCCCGTCGAGGTGATGTCGGCGATCGCCTCGGCGGTCAGGTTCTTGACCGTGCCCTCGGTGGCACCCTGGCTGTCGACCAGCGCATAATCGGCCACGCCCTGCTCGGTCAGGAAATCGCGCACCAGGCGGTGGTATTTGGTGGCGATGCGCAGGCGGTGGCCATGGGCCGCGCGGAAGGCCGCGGCGGCGGCATCCAGATCGTCCAGCGTATCGACATCGATCCACGCCGCGGGCACGGCGATGATCAGATCGGCATGGCCGAAGCCCAAAGCCGCCCATTCGGCGACCTGCCGGTCCCAGTCGGCCAGCTTGTCGCGCACCAGATCGCTGCCGGTCACCCCCAGATGGATGCGCCCGGCGGCCAGTTCGCGCGGGATTTCGCCCGCGCTCAGCAGCACCAGTTCCACCCCCTCGACCCCGTCGACCGCGCCGGAATATTCCCGCTCGGCGCCCGACAGCCGCAGCGTCACGCCGCGCGCCCCGAACCAGTCGAAGGTCTTCTCCATCAGCCGGCCCTTGGACGGCACCCCGATCTTCAGCATGCCGCCCCCCGCAATTCGGCCACCAGCCCGGGCCGCAGGATGCCGCCCACGGCGGGGATCGACCTTCCCTGCCCCAGCACCGCGGTCAGCGCGTCATAGCGCCCGCCCGAGGCCACCGGCGGCAGCGCCGGATCGGCGGCCTGCAGGGTGAAGACGAAGCCGTCGTAATATTCCAGCGTGGTACGGCCATGGCTGGCCTCGAAGGGCAGCGCGGCCGTGTCGATGCCGCGCGCCTGCAAGGCGTCCAGCCGGATGGCAAAGGTTTCGACCGCGGGGGCGATGGCGGGCAGAAGCGGCGTGATGCCGCGCAGATGGTCCAGCGCCGCGCGCGCGGGCGCCTCCAGCGCCAGAAGATCATACAGCATCGCGGCTTCGGGCGCGGCCAGGGGCGGGGCCTTGGCGTCTTCCAGCAAGGCCTGGGCCCGGTCGGCGATATCCTCGGGCCCGCGCAGGCCCACAAGCGGGCCGGCCGCGGCGACCAGCGCCTCGGGCGCATCGGCCGCCAGACGGTCCAGAAGGCGGGCCCGCGCTTCGGGCAGGGGCGCGCGGCCCGAGAACCGATCGAGCAGCGCCTTGAAGCGGCGGGGGCGCCAGATGTGGCGCAGAAGGGCGGCCTTGCGACGGTCGGTCGTGGTCAGCCCCTTCACCGCAGCCATCAGAATGCCGATATCGCCAGTGGCGGGGCGCAGGTTCAGATCGGCCAAAAGGCCGTGGAACAGCGCGAAGACCTCGGCATCGGCCTGGGGCGCGTCGCGGTCGAAGACCTCATACCCCACTTGCAGATATTCGCGGGCCCGGCCGTCCAGATGTTCCTGGCGCCGGAACACCTCGCCCAGATAGGCATAACGCGCGGGTTCCGCCCCGCCCGACATATGCTGCTGCACCACCGGCACGGTGAAATCCGGCCGCAGCATCATTTCGCCATTCAGCGGATCGGCGGTCACATAGGCGCGGGCGCGGATGTCTTCGCCGTAAAGATCCAGCAGGGTCTCGGCCGGTTGCAGGATATCGGCCTCGACCGGCACCGCCCCAGCGGCCAGGAAGGCCGCGAACAGCCGTTCGGCCTCGGCCCGGACGGCCGCCTTTTCAAGGGCGCGGGTCGCGGCTTCGGTCATTGCGCCAGCATCTTTCGCACGGCGGCCAGCAGATCGGCGCGCGGCACCTCGACCTGGGCGGGGCGGTCCTTCCATTCCTCAAGCGTGGCGCTTTCGGCGATCTTGGCGCCCAGGACCAGATCCTTCAGGATCACCGTGCCCGCGGCGGCTTCGTTCCCGCCCTGGATCACCGCGACCGGAGACTGGCGCTTGTCGGCATATTTCAACTGGTTGCCGAAGTTCTTCGGATTGCCCAGATAGACCTCGGCCCGGATGCCGGCCTGGCGCAGTTCGGCCGCCATGGCCATGTAATCGGCCATCCGGTCCCGGTCCATCACCGTCACGACCACCGGGCCCGCCGTATCGGCCGTGCTGCGGCCCTTGGCCCGCAGGGCGGCCAGCAGCCGGTCGACGCCGATCGAGATGCCGGTGGCCGGCACGGACTGGCCGGTGAAGCGCTTGACCAGATCGTCATAGCGCCCGCCCCCCGCGACCGAGCCGAAATTGCGCGGACGGCCCTTTTCGTCGGTGACCTGGAAGGTCAGTTCGGCCTCGAAGACCGGGCCGGTGTAATAGCCCAGGCCGCGGACGACGCCGGGGTCGATCTGGATCCGGTCGGGGCCATAGCCCTGCGCGGCCAGAAGGTCGGCGATGGTTTCCAGCTCGTCCACGCCTTCGGCGCCCAGCGCCGAGGCCCCGATCAGGTCGCGCAGCCGGGCCACGGTTTCCGGGCCGGTGGCGCGCTTGGCCGAGACGAAGCCCATCACCACTTCGGCCTGCGCTTCCGACAGCCCCGCGCCCTTGGTGAAATCGCCCGACTCGTCCTTGCGCCCCGCGCCCAGCAGCGCGCGCACCCCGTCCTCGCCCAGCCGGTCGATCTTGTCGATGGCGCGCAGGACGATGCCGCGTTCCTCGGCGAAACGGGCGGGATCGGCGGGGTCCAGGACGCCCGCGACCTCCATCACCCCGTTCAGGACCTTGCGGTTGTTGACCTTGATCACATAGTCGCCGGCCAGGCCCAGGGTTTCGAAAACATCGGCCAGCATGGCGCAGATTTCCGCATCGGCCGCGACCGAAGGCGCGCCGACCGTATCGGCATCGCATTGGTAGAACTGCCGGAACCGCCCCGGCCCCGGCTTTTCGTTGCGCCAGACCGGGCCCATCGCATAGCGGCGATAGGGGGCGGGCAGATCATTGCGATATTGCGCGGCGACCCGGGCCAGCGGCGCCGTCAGGTCATAGCGCAGCGCCAGCCAGTCCTTATCCTCTTCCTGCCAGGCGAAGACACCTTCATTCGGGCGGTCGACATCGGGCAGGAACTTGCCCAGCGCCTCGACCGTTTCCACCGCCGAGGTTTCCAGCGGATCGAAGCCGTAGCGATGATAGACGGCCGAGATCGCATCCAGCATGGATTTGCGCTCGGTCACCTCGGCGCCGAGGTAATCGCGGAAGCCCTTCGGCGGTTCGGCCTTCGGGCGGCGGATCTTGGTGTCGGACATCGGGAAAGCCCCTTGCATCGCTCGGCCGTTCCTGTAGCCCCTGGGGGCGGGCACGGCAAGCGGGGGCGAAGATGGATCGGGACCGGGATCGGATCGACAGTCTTGAGGAAAAGCTCGCGCATCTGATGCGCGCGGTCGAGGATCTGTCGGATGTGGCCGCCCGCCAGGCGCGCGAGATCGAGGTGCTGGAGCGGCGGGTGCGGATGCTGATGGAACGCGCGGCCGAGGATGAGGCGCTGCAGGGCGAAGCGCCCGCGGCCAATGTGCGGCCGCCGCACTGGTAAGGCGCGGCAGGACGGGTCGGCGGGCCGGCTCCGTGGGGCCGAAGGCTCAGATCGCGCCGGCTTCCATTTCCGCCAGAACCCGCGCCAGGCTTTCGCGGCAGAAGGGTTTTTCCAGGCAGGGCCGGTCGACCCGCGACAGAAAGCCTGCCGCCGCCGCGCCCAGCGCGTCGCCGGTGACAAAGGCCAGTCGCCGCAGCAGGGACGGATATTCGGCCGAAAGCCAGGCGTAGAAGGCCGGACCGTCCAGCTGCGGCATGCGCAGATCGCTGAAGATCAGCGCCAGATCGGGGTTCTGCCGGATCCGCGCCTGCGCCTCGGCCACGGACAGGGCGGTCTCGGTCGCATAGCCCTCGTCCTCCAGCAATTCGGCCAGAACCTCGACCAGGCCCGGTTCGTCATCGACGACCAGCGCGCGCGGCCGCCGCCCGGCGCCCGGGCCCGCCAGGCCAGAGCCGGCAGCGGGGCCGGTGTCGGGCGCGGGCTGCGGCGCCGCCGGCCGCTCGACCGCCGCGGGCAGGGTGACGCGGAAGATCGCCCCACCCAGAGCCGGGCCCAGCGCCCCGCCCAGCGCCTGATCCGGGGCGACAAGTTCCAGCAGGCCCTGATGCGCGGTGACCACGTTCAGGCAGAAAGACAGGCCCACGCCCGAGCCGCCGCCCTGCGGCTTGGTGGTGAAGAAGGGCTCGAAAATGCGCGAGCGGATCGCCTCGGGCACGCCGGGGCCGCTGTCGGCAACCTCGATCACCGCGGCCCCGCCCACGCCCTGGCTGCTGGCGCGGGTCACGACGCGGATCACCCGCGGGCCCGGCCGCCCATCCATGGCCTGCTGGGCATTGACCACAAGATTCAGCACCACCTGGGCCAGCAGATCGGCATCGCCCTCGATCTCGGGCAGGTCCGGGTCCAGCTGCAGATCCACCGTCATGCCGGATGTGTGCAGCGAATAGCCCATCAGATCGACGGCCGCCCGCGCCATGTCGTTCAGGCTGGCGCGGCGCGTCTCGGTCGGGCGGCGGCGCGCAAGGCCGAGGAAGGTCTTGGCGATCCGCCCGCAGCGTTCGCCTGCCGCGCGGATCTTTTCGGCCCGCAGCCCCAAGGGGCCGCCGCGGGCCTCTTCTTCCAGCAGTGCCGCCTGCGCCACCACGATGGCAAGCGGATTGTTCAGCTCATGCGCCACCCCGGCCAGAAGCGAGCCCATGGCATTCAGCTTTTCCGACTGGTGCAGCGCCTCGCGCGAGCGTTCCAGATCCAGTTCGGCCGCGCGCTGGGCGGTCAGGTCGATGGCGAAGCCGCCGATCCAGCGCCCTTTGCCATCGGGCGCGGCGACGGGAAAGCGCATGGTCATCGCCCAGTGATAGGGCAAGCCCGGCGCGGCCAGTTCGCCCGTGGTCGACAGGGGCTGACCGGTTTCCAGCACCTGCAGGTCGGCGGCCATGATCCGCTCGGCCGCGGCCGCATCGCTTACCTCGCGCACGGTCCGGCCGATGACCTGATGCAGCGGGCGGCCGATCACGCGGCAGGCCTCGACATTCAGCACAAGATATCGGCCGGCGCCGTCCTTCAGGAACATCGCGACGGGGGCATTGTCCACGAAGGCCGCAAACCGCGCCTCGGATTGCGCCAGCCCCCGTTCGGCGCGGACATGATCGGTCACGTCGCGGCTGTGGCCGATCAGGCCGATCACCTGCCCGGCCTCGTCGCGAAACAGCGTCTTGCGGCTCAGCTGCCAGCCTTCGCGCCCATCGGCTTGCAGCGTCGGCAGGGTCTGGATCCGGCCCTCGTCGCCGCTGGCCAGGAAATCCTGCTCGGCCGCGTCCAGGCTGCGCGCCATCTCGGGCGGCAGGAAATCGGCCTTGCTGCGCCCGATCAGCGCCTCGGCCGAGGGCGCGCCCAGACTGGCGGCCATGGCGGCATTGGCCGCGATGAACCGCCCCTCAAGATCCTTGGCATGGATCGCATCCGGCATGGCTTCGAAGATCCGCCGGTACAGCGCATTCTGCCGGCTGACGCGTTCCAGCGCCTCGGCCCGGTCGCGCGCCGCCGTGATGTCGCGCCCGACCGAGATATAGCCAGCCCGGCGCCCCGCGGCATCGAAGATCGCGCGGTTGGACCAGTCCAGCCAGCGCAATGTGCCATCGGCCATCGCCTGCCGGGCGACAAGGCGGCGCAGCGGCGCCTCGGGCGTCAAAGCCGGCAACTCGGCCCGCAGCCCGTCCTGCGCCTCGGCCGGGCCGCCCGGCGGGAACAGGGTGCCGATCAGCGCCTCGGGCGCAAGATCGTAGAAGCGGCAGGCCTCGGCGTTGCAGAACAGGATCCGCCCCTCGGCGTCCGAGCGGATCACCAGATCGCTCTGGTCATCGACCAGGGCGCGCAGGAATTCCTGCCGGGCATGCAGCTCGGCCTCTTGCGCGCGGCGTTCGGTCAGGTCGCGCAGGCTGGCGGCAAAGATCCGCCCGCCCTCGCCCTCGGCCTCGACGATCGCCAGCTCCACCGGGAAGACATGGCCATCGGCATGCAACGCCTCCAGCTCCATCCGGTGGCCGACGACACGCGACGATTCGCCCGCCGCATAGCGCGCCATGCCGGCCTCATGCGCGGCCCTGTGGTGCCCCGGAACGATCAGCTCGCCAATGCGCCGGCCCAGGGCCGCGGCGCGCCTGTGCCCGAACAGCCGCTCGGCCGCGGGGTTGAACTCGATCACCCGGCCCGTGGCATCGGTGACCACGATCGCGTCAAGCGAGGCATCCAGAACCGCCTGGCCCATTCCGAACGCCTCAAGGCTCATGCCGGTCTCCTCCCGCGCCGCCCCTGGGCCGACTGTGGCGGGACGCAAGCGATGCTGTCAACGCGCGTTCTGCCGCGCCGGGCCGGCGGGCCCGACCAAAGTGTGATCCCGGGCTGCGGCGATCGGGCTTGCATCGCGCGAATTCGTGCTAACCTGCAGCGCAGAAGAAAACCGGAAGCCCAAGCCGAAAGGGAGGTGCGAGATGCTGGAGGAGGCACTCGTTCTGGATGCGGCGGGACGGCCGATCCGGCATGGCGGCCGCACACATTCGGCCGATTGGGACGAGGTGCAGGATTTCTGCCGCACCGTCTACATGCCCTATCGCGTCCGTCCGCTTGATCGCCATGCGCGCCCCGATGCCACGATGATCCCCGCCCGGGTGGGACGGGTCACGATGACGCGTTTTGCCTATGGAACCGGGATCTTCCTGGATCAGTTCGACCCCGCCGCCGGGCGCATCCTGGTGTTGAACACGCTGCGCGGCGCGCTGCGCCACCAGACCGCGGCCGAGCCCGAAACAACCGGCGCCGGCGAAAGCTTCGTCGTCGATTGCTCGCGCACGGATTACTGGCTTGAGGGCAATGACCAGCACATGCAGCTGAACCTGACCGTGCCGCATGAGGTGATGGAGGAAACCGCGGAACGCTGGTTCGGCTTCGTGCCGGACGATTCGCTCTGGACCCAGCGGGTCAAGATCGGCGGGCCGCAATCGCCCTGGCTGAAGCTTCTGGATTATGTGGCGGGGCGGATGGCCGGCCCGCTGCCGCCCGGCCCGGATGGGGCGCTGGCCCGGCATCTTGAGGAAATCCTGTGCCTGGAACTGTTGCGCGAATGGGCGGCGGCGGCGCGGATCCGGCTGGAGGATGGCGCCCGCGCCGCCGCGCCGCATTACGTGCGCCGGGCCGAAGAGATCCTGGCCGCCGAAGCGCGCGAGGCGCCGACGATCGGTGAGGTGGCGCAGCGGGTGGGCGTCTCGGCCCGCACCCTGTCGGGCGGATTCCAGCGCTTTCGCGGCCTGTCGCCGCGCGCCTTCCTGGCCGCGCGCCGGCTGGAAGGGCTGAAGGCCGAGCTGGAAACCGCCCCGGCCGAGCGCACGGTGGCCGATATCGCCGCCGATTGGGGGTTTTCGAATTTCGGCGCGCTGGCCGGGCAATATCGCCGCCGGTTCGGCGAATTGCCCTCGCATACCCGCACCCGCCGCCGCGGCCGGCCCGATTGACTTCGCTTCCGATTCCGGACAGGCCTTGCCGGTTCCGTACAGACCCTGCCGCCGCAAGGCGCCAGCATCGCCCCTGGGAGAAGGAAATCCAGGGAGGATGCTATGAAGGATCTCACAGCGGCCTGCGACGCCGTTCTGCGCGGCGTCACGGCGGGCGCATCGCGGGTGCCGGGCGTGGTGGCGATGGTCACCGACCGCAAGGGCGACATCTATTCGGGGGCTGCGGGCGAAAGGCGGCTGGGCGGCGCGGCGATGACGGAAGACACGGTCTTTGCGATCTTCTCGACCACCAAGGCCATCGCCGGCACCGCGGCGCTGCAATGCGTGGAAGAGGGGCTTCTGGATCTGGACGCCCCGGCCAGCACCTATGCGCCGGCCATCGGCAAATTGCAGGTGATCGAGGGCTTCGATGCCGCCGGCGCGCCGAAGCTGCGGGCGCCGAAACGCGCCATCACCACCCGGATGCTGATGCTGCACACCGCGGGCTTCGGCTATGATTTCTTCTCGGAAACCTACAAGCGGCTGGCCGAAGACCACGGCCAGCCCTCGGTCGTCGCGGCCAGCCGCGCCGCGATCGAGACGCCGCTGCTGTTCGATCCCGGCGAGCGCTGGGAATATGGCAGCAATATCGACTGGGTCGGCCAGGTGGTCGAAGGCATCCGCGGCAAGCGCCTGGGCGAGGTGATGCGGCAGCGCATCTTCGACCCGCTGGGCATGGACGAGATCGCCTTCACCCGCACGGCGGCGATGAAGGCGCGCTCGGCGGTGATCCATGCCCGCATGCCCGATGGCAGCCTGTCGGCGATGGACGATTTCGCCCTGCCCGACAACCCGGAAGTCGATATGGGCGGGCATGGGCTTTACGCCACCATCCCGGAATACATGAAGTTCATCCGCATGTGGCTGAATGACGGCGCCGGGCCGCGCGGCCGGGTGCTGAGGGCCGAAACCGTCGACTGGGCGGTCAAGGGCGCGCTGGTGCCGCCGCAGAAGGTCACCATGCTGCCGGGCGTCATTCCGTCGCTGTCGAACGATGCCGAGTTCTTCCCCGGTCTGGCCAAGGACTGGTCCTATACGTTCATGGTCAATTCCGAAACCGCGCCCACCGGCCGGCCGGCGGGGGCCATCGGCTGGGCGGGTCTGGCCAACAGCTTCTACTGGATCGACCGGCAGAACGGCTTCGGCGGCTATTGGGCGACCCAGATCCTGCCCTTCGGCGATCCGGTCTCGTTCGGCGGCTATCTGGATTTCGAAACCGCCACCTACCGGGCGATGACCGCCGCCCGCGCGGCCTAAGCCTCGGCGCCCGTCACGCGACCGCCGGGCGGGGGCCCTCTTCCCCCCGCCCACCCCCCTTGCCCTGCAGGATGGAGGAGCGATGAGCGGATTGATCCCCTATGAACAGCTGCCCGACTGGGTGCCGGGCCGCGTGCTGCTGGCCAGCGACGATCTGGGCTGGAAGAATGTCGCGCTGCGCGCCTATCACTATCGGGGCCAGGACGTGATCGTGCCGGCGATGCGGGATTTCATGCTGGTCAGCTATCGCGCCGGCTCGACCGCGATGCAGCGCCGCTTTGAGGGCCGCTGGACCCGCGACACGCTGGGGCCCGGCGCCACCTCGCTGCTGACGCGGGCGCAACAGGCCGCCTGGTGCTGGGACCGCGAGATCGAGGTGACCCATGTCTATCTCTCGGCCGCTTTGGTGGCCGAAGTCGCCAGCGAGGTGATGGATTGCCGGGTGACCGAGGTGACGCTGGCCGATGTGCTGCGCACCGAGGATCCGGTGATGGCGGGCGCGGTGCAGGCGATCGCCACCGAGGCGCAGACCCGCGGCCTGGGCGGCGCGCTGTACGTCGATGCGCTGTCGCGCGCGCTGGTCGTGCATCTGCTGCGCCGCTATGCCGCGATCCGCCTGCCCGAAGCGGCGCCGCGCGGCGGCCTGACCCCGCGCCAGGAGCGGCTGATCGCCGAATACATCGCCACCCATCTGGCCGAGGCGCTGGACCTGAAGGCACTGGGCGCGGTGCTGGGCCTGATGCCCTGCCTGTTCTCGCGCCTGTTTCGCAAAAGCTTCGGCCTGCCGCCGCATGCCTATGTCATGGCGGCCCGGCTGGACCGGGCGCGGCGACTGCTGGCCGAAGGCCGCCTGCCGATCAAGGCGGTGGCGGCCGAATGCGGCTTTGCCGATCAGGCCCATCTGACGCGCCAGTTCGCCGCCCATTGCGGCCAGACCCCGGCCGCCTTCCGCCGCCAGGCGCTTTAACCCTTCCCTGCCCTGCCTGCGGCCTTCCTCTCTGCACAAATATCCTGCGGGGAGGTCCGGAGGGGTGCAAAACCCCTCCGGTCGCCGGGCAGAAGCGCCGGGCAAAGGCGCAGGCTCAGCTCATCGCGAAGGCCGGATAGCCCGCCGCCGCCTCTTCCGCGCATTTCGCGCGGTAGGTGCCCACGCCCCCGGTATAGGACAGCACCCGCCGCGGCTTTCCAGCCACGTTCGAGCCGGTATACCAGGAATCGGTCTTCGAGATCAGGGTCGCATTCGCCGTCTCGTCATGATGGCGGACCCAGGCCTCTTCGCCCTCGGCCGTGGGTTCGATCACCGCCTTGTTGGCCCGGCGCAGCGCCGCGATGCAATCGGTGATCCATTCGGTCTGCTGCTGCAGACAGGTGGTCATGTTGCACAGGGCCGCCGAGGGCGCCAGCGGCGCGCCGGTCATGAACAGATTGGGGAAGCCGTGTTTCTGCATCCCCATCGTGGTACGGATGTCGCGCGCCCATTCGTCGCGCAGCTTCATCCCGTCGCGCCCGGTGATGTCGATCCGCGACAAGGCGCCCGAGCCCGCATCGAAGCCCACCGCCATGATGATCACGTCCAGCGGATAGACGGTGCCATCGGCCAGCTTCACCCCTTCGGGGACGATCTCGGCGATCGGATTGTCGCGCACGTTCACCGCCTCGACATTGTCCTTCAGATAGACCTCGAGATAGTTCATCTCCAGCGGCACCCGATGGGTGCCGAAACCGTAATCGCCGGCCTTGGGCACCAGGATGTCGATCAGCTTGGGGTCCTTCAGCCGGGCCACCATCTTCTCGCGCACGAAGGCCGAGATCTCGGCGCTGACCTCTTCGTCGAAGAACATCTCGGCGAAAGAGGCCAGCCACAGCTTCAGCGACCCGTCGGCGTGAACCTCTTCCAGCACGGCGCGGCGCTGGTCGGGGGTCAGATCGGCCCATTTGTGCTGAAAGTCATATTCGAAGCCGGTAAAGCTGCGCGGCAGGTTCTGTTTCAGCTCGGCAAAGCGCGATTTGTACCATTGCTCTTCGGCCGGCCCGTATTTCGGGTTCTTCATCGGCAGCACATATTGCGGGGTGCGGATGAAGACCTTCATCTCGCCCACCACAGGCGCGATGGTCTGGATCACCTGAATGCCGGTCGCCCCGATGCCGATCACGCCGACGCGCTTGCCCTCCAGATCAAGCCCGCCCTTCGGGTAGCGCCCGGTATGGACGATCTGGCCGCGGAAACTGGCCTGGCCGGGGAAACGGTTTTCCAGGGGCGCCGACAGCATGCCGGTGCAGCCGACGAGGAACTGGGTATCGAAACTCTCGCCCTTGTCGGTCGTCACCAGCCAGCGGCCGGTCTCTTCGTTGAACTGCGCCGAGGTGACGGTGGTGGAAAAGCGGATGTCCTTCTTCAGGTCCAGCCGGTCTGCCACATAATTCAGCCAGCGCTCGATTTCCGGCTGGCTGGGGAAGCGTTCCGACCAGGTCCAGTCCTTGTACAGCTCTTCGTCGAAGAGATACTGGTAGATATAGCTTTCGCTGTCGAACTTGGCGCCGGGATAGCGGTTCCAGTACCAGGTTCCGCCCACGCCCGTGGCGGTATCCACCGCCAGAACCTCAAGCCCGTCTTCGCGCAGCTGATGCAGCTGGTACAGGCCCGCGACGCCCGCGCCGATGACCAGCGCGTCCAGTTTCCGTGTCATGCCTTCCTCCCTGATTGTCCCCGCCTGCCTGCCCCCCTCCTCAAGGGCGCCGGCACGCGGGCTGATGACAGGGGGAAAGCCTAGGAAGCCGCGGCGCGCGTGGTCTTGAACGCAGCGGCGGAAGTTTTGAACGATGCGGCGGCCAGGCCCGGACCAAGGGGGCCGGCGGGGGTTTGCCGCCGCCGCGCGAAGACGATAGCTTTGCGGGCATGAGCCAAGGCGCCCCCCGATTCATCCATCTTCGCTGCCATACCGAGCATTCGCTGCTGGAAGGCGCGATCCCGGTCAAGAAGCTGGTCAAGCTGGCCGCAGCGGCCGGCATGCCGGCGCTGGCGGTGACCGATACGAACAACCTGTTCTGCGCGCTGGAATTTTCCAGCCATGCCAAGGATGCGGGGCTGCAACCGATCGTCGGCTGCCAGATCAGCCTGGCGCATGATCCGGCCGCCCCCGGCGAAAAGCCGCGCCTGCCCGCACCCCTGGTGCTGCTGGCGCAGTCCGAAGCCGGCTATGGCAATCTGATGAAGCTGAATTCCGCGCTGTATCTGCGCGGCGACGGACAGTTGCCCCATGTCACGCTGGACGATCTGGCCGCCCATGCCGAAGGGCTGATCTGCCTGACCGGCGGCCCCGATGGCCCGCTGGGCCGGTTCCTGCAGATGGGCCAGGCGCCCAAGGCGCGCGCGCTGATCGACCGGCTGGCCGCGATCTTTGGCGACCGGCTGTATGTCGAATTGCAGCGCCACCCCGGCGAAGGCGGCCGCCTGCCCGCAACCGAAGCGGCCAGCGAACGCGGCACGATCGAACTGGCCTATGAGCTGGGCCTGCCCATCGTCGCCACCAATGATTGCTATTTCCCCAAAGCCGAGATGTACGAGGCGCATGATGCGCTGCTGTGCATCGCCGAGGGCGCCTATGTCGACCAGATGGAGCCGCGCCGCCGGCTGACGCCGCAGCATTATTTCAAATCCGAAGCCGAGATGTGCGCGCTGTTTGCCGATCTGCCCGAGGCTTTGGAGAACAGTGTCGAAATCGCCCGCCGCTGCGCCTTCATGGCCAGGAAGCGCAAGCCGATCCTGCCGCGTTTCGCCGAGGACGAGGTGGAAGAACTGCGCCGCCAGGCCTGGGAAGGGCTTGAGGCGCGGCTTGCGGTGATTCCGATGGCCGCCACGCGCGAGGAATACGAAGACCGGCTGCGGTTCGAGTTGGGCATCATCGAGAAGATGGGCTTCCCGGGCTATTTCCTGATCGTGGCCGACTTCATCAAATGGGGCAAGGCGCAGGGCATTCCGGTGGGGCCGGGCCGCGGCTCGGGCGCGGGGTCGCTGGTGGCCTATGTGCTGACGATCACCGACCTTGATCCGCTGCGCTATGCGCTGCTGTTCGAACGGTTCCTGAACCCCGAGCGGGTGTCGATGCCCGACTTCGACATCGACTTCTGCATGGATCGCCGGGAAGAGGTGATCCGCTATGTGCAGGACCGCTATGGCCGCGACAAGGTGGCCCAGATCATCACATTCGGCGCGCTTCTGTCGAAAATGGCGGTGCGCGATGTGGGGCGGGTGTTGCAGCTGTCCTATGGCCAGGTCGACCGGCTGTCGAAGATGATCCCGGTCGAGGGGGTGAAGCCCGTCTCGATCACCAAGGCGCTGGCCGACGAGCCGCGCTTGCGCGAGGCCGCGAAGGAAGAGGTCGTGGGCCGGCTTCTGTCCTATGCCGAACAGGTCGAGGGCCTGTATCGCTCGGCCGGCACCCACGCCGCCGGGGTGGTGATCGGCGACCGGCCGCTGGACGAATTGGTGCCTTTGTACAAGGACCCGCGCTCCGACATGCCGGCCACCCAGTTCAACATGAAATGGGTCGAGGCCGCCGGTCTGGTGAAGTTCGACTTCCTGGGGCTGAAGACCCTGACGGTGATCCAGAACGCCATCGCCCTGATCCGCAAGGGCGGGCGGCCGCTGCATCAGGCGCAGGACGGCCGCATCCTGTACGAACCGAAGCCCGGGGCCGAGAATGACATCGGCCATATCCCGCTGGACGATAAGGCGACCTATGACCTTTACTCCGCGGCCAAGACCGTGGCGGTGTTCCAGGTTGAAAGCTCGGGCATGATGGATGCGCTGCGGCGCATGAAGCCCACCTGCATCGAGGATATCGTGGCGCTGGTGGCGCTGTATCGCCCGGGCCCGATGGAGAATATCCCCACCTATTGCGAGGTGAAGAACGGGCTCAAGGACATCGAGCCGCTGCATCCGACCATCGACCATATCCTGAAGGAAACCCAAGGGATCATCGTCTATCAGGAACAGGTGATGCAGATCGCCCAGGTCATGGCCGGCTATTCGCTGGGCGGCGCCGACCTGTTGCGCCGGGCGATGGGCAAGAAGATCGCCGAGGAAATGGCCAAGGAACGGCCGAAATTCATCGAGGGCTGCGCGAAGACCCATGGCATCGACGCGAAGAAATCGGGCGAGGTCTTCGACCTGCTGGAGAAATTCGCCAATTACGGCTTCAACAAGTCGCATGCCGCCGCCTATGCGGTGGTCAGCTACCAGACCGCCTGGCTGAAGGCCAATCACCCGGTGGAATTCATGGCCGGCGTGATGAATTGCGATATCCATCTGACCGACAAGCTGGCGATCTACAAACGCGAGCTGGACAAGCTGGGGATCGAAACCGTCCCGCCTTGCGTCAACCGCAGCCTTGCCACTTTCGATGTGGCCGAGGGTCGGGTGGTCTATGCCCTGGGCGCGCTGAAGAATGTGGGCGTCGATGCGATGGGGCTGATCGTCGAAGCGCGCGGCCAGCGGCCCTTCGCGACCCTTTTCGACCTGGCCCGCCGCGCCGATCTGAAGCGGATCGGCAAGCGCCCCTTGGAAATGCTGGCCCGCGCCGGCGCCTTCGACCAGCTGGATGGCAACCGCGCCCGGGTTTTCGAGGCGCTGGACGCGCTGGTCGCCTATTCGGCGGCGGTGCATGAGGCGAAGGCCTCGTCCCAGGTCTCGCTTTTCGGCGACAGCGGCACCGACATTCCCGAACCGCGCCTGCCCTTCCGCGATGACTGGCTGCCGGTGGAACGGCTGGGCAATGAACATCTGGCGGTGGGCTTCTACCTGTCGGGCCACCCCCTGGACGATTACATGCCGGCGCTGCGGCGCAAGGATGTGAAGACGCTGTCGCAGCTGACGGCCGAGGTTGTGGCGCGCAACAGCCCGATGGTGGCCAAGCTTGCCGGCGCGGTCAGCGCCAAACAGGAACGCAAATCCGCCAAGGGCAACCGCTTCGCCTTTGTCGCCATGTCCGATCCGACCGGGCTGTACGAGGTCACCGTCTTCTCGGATGTGCTGGAAGTGGCGCGCGACCTCTTGGAGCCCGGGCGCAATGTCGTGGTCACCGTGCGCGCCGATCCCGATGGCGAAGGCGTCAAGCTGCTGGCCAATTCCGTGGCGCCGATCGACATGGTGGCCGAACAGGCCGGCTCGGCCGATCTGCGCATCCACCTGAACCGGGCCGAAGCGGTCACCTCGGTCGCCTCGCTGCTGGCCAAGGTTGAAGGCCGGGCCCGGGCGCAGATCGTGCTGTGCGTGGCCGATGATGCCGGGCGCGAGATCGACCTGACGCTGCCGGGCACCTGGCCGGTCACGCCGCAGATCAAGGGCGCGATCAAGGCGATGCAGGGCGTGGTGATGCTGGAGGAAATCTAGCCGCCCGCCGGCCGGATTTCGGATTGCGCCGCGGGCCCCGCGCCCGCATAAAGCCCCCATGCCAGCGATCCGGCCCGCCCGGACGATGCCAGCGCCCACCGCAACAAGGGGACTGGCCCATGCAGTTGATCCACGCACAGATACACAATGTCACCCCGGCAGAGATCCTGCCGACCTTCACCGAATTCGCCGAGATGCTTGATCTTGAGGTGGAAACCAGCGCCGAAGGGCTGGCGCTTCAGGTCTCGGGCGGGCGCATCGGCCTGACCCCGGCGGGCAATGGTCTGGCCTTGCGGCTGGAGGCCGAAAGCGACCGGCGGCTGTATCTGTTGCAGCAGATGGTGCTGAACCGGCTGGACCGGATGAACCCGGTGCCGCGGCTGGATTGGGAACGCGTCGATGCCGGCGCCCTGCCCCCCAACCTGTCGATCGCCACGGTCGAGGCGATGCAGCGCATCAGCCCGAACTTCACCCGGGTGCGGCTGCGTTTTCCCGATGTGGCGCGCTATGCCGAGGACGGGTTGCATTTCCGCCTGGTCCTGTCGGCCTTGCCGCCCGATCAGGCGCAGGGCGGCTCGGTGAGCACCTGGCCGGTGATCGACGCGCGCGGCCGCACCCGCTGGCCCGAGGGCGCGGCGGCGCTGCATCGCCCGGTCTATACCCTGCGCCAGATCGACGTGGCGGCGGGCTGGATGGAATTCGACGTCTTCCTGCATGCGGGCGGCCGGGTCTCGGCCTGGACCGAGCGGGCCCGCCCCGGCGACCGGGTCGGTCTGATGGGGCCGACCACGTTGAAGCGCGACCTGCCCGATTGGGTGGCCTTCCTGGGCGACGAAACCGCCCTGCCCGCGATTGCGCTTTACCTGCGCAACCTGCCTGCGGGCACGCGCGGTCAGGCGATCCTGTCCTGCGCCGATCCGGCCGACCGCCAGGCGCTTGAAGTGCCGCCGGGCATCGCCTTGACCTGGGTCGATGGCAGCCCGGGTACGCTTCTGGCCGCCTTGAAGGCCCTGCCCCTGCCGCCGGCCGACCGCTTTGTGTATTTCGCCGCCGAACGCGCCGATGCCGAAGAGGCGCGGCGCTGGCTGCGCGAAGACCGCGGCCTGACCAAGTCGGAAACCAATGTCACCGCCTTCTGGTCGCGCGACGAGGACGGATCGGAAGACTGAAAACACACGCTCTGAGCCGGCGAAACCGCCGGTTCAGAATTCCGTCGGCGGGGCGATCAATAATAGTTGACTTGTTCAGTCGGGAATGATGTATCCGGGACTGAGCTTTCCGGCCTTCCCAGGCCAAAGCCCCGCCGCCAGCGGTATCGCCAGCGCATCCCCCAAAATTCGGAGACCGATCATGCGCTTGCCCGCCAAGCGGCGTGCGCTGCTGCTTGCAACAGCCGCCTGCCCCTTCCTGTTCCTCACCTCGCCCGGCCTTGCCCAGGACGTAACCGACGACAAGACCGAGACGCGCTTTTCGCTTCTTGGCACCATCACCCTTTACGCCGACCGGCTGGGCAAGGCCCTGACCGATGTGCAGGGCCATATCTCGGTCGTCGAGGGCGACGAGATCACCGAGCGCAATGTCCAGTCGCTGGAAGACCTGCTGCGCTACATTCCGGGCGTCACGCCGCTGCGCCAGGCCCTGGGCGCCGATCCGTTCGGCGGCCAGACCGGGGTGCAGATCCGCGGCGTCTCGGGCAACCGGGTGCAGATGGTGATCGACGGCGGCCGGATCCCGGAACGCATCGTCGACGGATCGCGCGACTATCTGGACTTCAACTTCACCAAACAGGTCGATGTGGTGCGCGGCCCGGCCTCGGTCCTGTGGGGGGCCGATGCGCTGGGCGGGGTTCTGGCGCTGCAAACCATTGATCCCGAAGACCTTCTGCAGGGCCGCACCCAGGGCGGCCAGGTGACGCTGGGCTATGGCGAGGTTACCGACTCCACCAACCTTGCCGCGGCCTATGCCTGGCGGCTGGGCAGCGATGTGGCGCTGATGGTCGCGCGGTCGCGCACCATCGACCATGAGCTGACCCTGTCCAATGCCGATCCCGAGGGCGGCCCCTGGACCTGCCCGCGCCCCACGGCCTATGGCTCGGTCGGCTGCAACGCCTTCAACCCGCTGGACCGCACCACCGACCGCACGCTGGTGAAGCTGGTCTGGGATATCGACGACAGCCAGGTGCTGAAATTCAGCTTCGACCATACCGACCGGCTGAGCGAGGTGGATACCACCACCAACCGCTCGGCCACGGTGGTCGCCAATCCGCGGACGCGCGACATCGAACGCAGCCGCTATGCGCTGGATTACGAAGCCACGCTTTCGGGCCCGATCGAGAAGGTGAAGGCCACGCTGGGCTTCAGCCCCTCGGGCTATGACCAGCATGCGATCAGCATCGTGCAGAACGGCAGCGACCGCACCGAAACCCATGATTACACCAGCTTCTCGGAAGATTTCCTGGAACTGGACATCCAGGCCACCGCGCGTTTCGCCACCGGCGGGGCCGAGCATCTGCTGACCTTCGGCTTCGATGGCGACCGGACCGAAACCACCTATGACCGCGCCCGCCGCGTGGTCGATGTGGATGCCGGCACCGAAACCTGGGGCGTGCCGACCAGCTGGAACTTCGCCGATGGCACCACCCAGCGCGCCGACCTGTTCATCCAGGATCAGATCACGCTTCTGGACGGCAAGCTGGAACTGACCCCCGGCCTGCGCTTTGCCACCTACCGGATGGACCCGCGCTTCAACGATTCGGTCGTCGCACTGCCCGGCTATGCGCTGGACGAGAAGACCGAGGACCGGCTGCTGGCCTCGTTCGGGGCGACCTGGAACTTCGATGACCGGCATTCGGTCTGGATGCATTACGGCGAAGGCTTCAAGATGCCGACCTTCCAGCAGCTTTACACCTCGTCGGGGTCGGAAAGCTTCGGGCTGGTGCCGGCGCCCTGGCTGGTGCCGGAAGAGGTGAAAAGCGTCGAGATCGGGCTGCGCGGTGAATATGCCGGCGGGTTCTGGGCGGTGAACGCCTTCCATGCCGATTACGACAACTTCATCGAAAGCTTCTGGAACATCCCCGGAACCTCGGATTACAGCTATCGCAACCTGTCTTCGGTCAAGACCTGGGGGATCGAGGTCGAAACCGCCTGGCAAGTCACCGAAGCGGTGCGTCTGACCGGCTCGCTGGCCTGGATGGATGGCGAACAGCGGGCCGAGGCGGGCGATCCGGCGACGCAGACGCTGGTGCCGCCGCTGACCGCGGTGCTGGGGGTCAGCTATGACGTGCCCGGCCGCGATCTGGTGCTGAGCGCCACGGCCACGCTGGCCGATGGCACCTCCCCCACCAGCGACACGAATTTCGCCCCGCCCGGCTATGGCATCCTGGATCTGGGCGCCCGCTGGACCCTGGCCGAAACCGCGTCGCTGAACCTGGCGGTGAACAATGTCTTCGACAAGAAGTACTACAACTATGCCGCGGCAGGCTATGCGCTGACGCCCAGTTCCAGCGTCGCCGGCACCTCGCCGCTGGAATTGCAGACCGGCATCGGCCGCAGCGTCGCGCTGACGCTGGACTATCGGTTCTAGCATGGCGACCGCGATGCGGGCGGGCCTTCTGGGCCGGATCTGGCGGCTTGCCCGCATTGCCGCCTCGGGCCGGGCCGGACGGCAGGGCCTGGCGCTTTACGCGGTGATCCTGGCGCTGCAATTCGTCGGCGTCTGGTTCACCCTGCAGCTGATCGCCTGGAACAAGGCCTTCTACGATGCGCTGGAGACCCTGGACGCGGCCGAGGCCGCCCGGCAGATCCTGCGCTTCTTCTTCATCATCGCGATCTCGGCCGCGGCCAATCTGGCCAGCACCTGGCTGCGCGGGGTGCTGCTGATCCAGTGGCGCCAGCAACTGACCGAACATGCGCTGTCGCTATGGCTGCAGGGCCGGGCCTATTGGCATCTGCGCGCCGGCTTTTCGCCCGATCCGGTCGACAATCCCGACCAGCGCCTGGCCGAGGATTGCCGCAGCTTCACCCAGGCGCTGATCCGCGAGACGCTGGACCTGATCAGCTCGGCCGTGGCGCTGGTGTCCTATGTGGCGCTGCTGTGGTCGCTGGCCAGTTTCACCCTGGCCTTCACCCTATTCGGGGTCGAGATCAGCCTGCCGCGCTACATGTTCTGGGCGGCCTTCCTTTATGTCGCGCTGGCCAGCGCGCTGACCCATCTTCTGGGCCGACGGCTGAAATCGCGGCTGTTCGTACAGGAACGGCGCGAGGCCGATTTCCGCCATGCGCTGGTGCAGCTGCGCGAAAACGCCGAGACCATCGCGCGCGGCAGCGCCGAAGCGGCCGAAAGCCGGCGGATGGCGGCGCTGTTCCAGGCCCTGCGGCAGAACTGGCGCAGCCTGATCAACCAGCAATTCATCCTGGGCCTGTTCACCCAGCCCTATCACCAGACCGTGCTGCGCATCCCCAGCTTCCTGGCCGCACCCGCCTATTTCGCCGGGGCGGTGACGCTGGGCGGGATGATGCAGTTGGCCAGCGCCTTCAGCCAGGTCACGACGACGCTCAGCTGGTTCATCTTCGGCTATCGCAACCTGGCCGAATTCGCCGCGGTGACCGACCGGCTGCATGGGCTGCTGGAGGCCGCCGCCGATCCGCGCCCGATGCCCGGCCTGCCGCGGCAGATCCAGCGCCTGCCCGCGGACGATGGGCGGTTGCGGGTCAGCGGGCTGCACCTGGTCTCGCCCGGCGGCACGGTGCTGCAGCCCTGGCCCGATTTCACCCTGGAGCCGGGCGACCGGATCTGGATCTCGGGCCCCTCGGGCCAGGGCAAATCCACGCTTCTGGCCGCAATCTCTGGGCTTTGGCCCTATGGCCAGGGCCGGATCGACCGGCCCGGCGGGCGCTGGCTGTTCCTGCCGCAGGGCAATCTGCTGCGCCCCGAGGGCCTGGCCGCCAGCCTGACCTGCCCCGACCCGGCCGAAACCGTGCCGCGCGCCGCGCTTGAGGCGATGCTGCGCCGGGTTGGCTTGGGCGATCAGCTGGCGCGGCTGGACGCGCCTGCCGCGCAATCAATCGCCGGCCTGTCGCAGGGCGAGATGCAGCGCGTCGCCATCGCGCGGGCGCTGTTGGCCCGGCCCGATGTGCTGCTTCTGGACGAGACGACCTCGGCCCTAGACCCAAAGGCCGAGGCGGCGCTGCTGGCGCTTCTGCGCGAGACGCTGCCCCAGGCGATCATCCTGTGCGTCGCCCATCGCCCGCCCCAGACGCTGGAGCCCACGCAATGCCTGCCTGCGGCCTATGCGGGATGGAAAGGAAAGATCACCGGCACCAGCACCAGCGCCACGGCCAGCACGATGCCGACCAGCGGCAGGCCGATGCGGGTGAAATCCCAGAACCTGTAGCCGCCGGGCCCGACCACCAGCGTATTGACCGGCGAGGAGACCGGGGTCAGGAAGGCGGCCGAGGCCGCCAGCGCCACGGTCATCGCGAAAGGATAGGGCGACAGGCCCAGTTCCGCCGCCAGAGCCAGCGCAATGGGCCCCATCAGCACCGCCGTCGCCGTGTTCGAGATGAACAGGCCCAACAGCGTGGTGGCCAGAAACAGCACCGCCAGCGCCAGCCGCGGCGCCGCCTCGCCGATCAGGCCGCGCAGCGCCTCGGCCGCCAGATCGACGCCGCCGGTCTTTTGCAGCGCCAGCGAGAAGGGCAGCATGCCGATGATCAGCACCAGGCTTTGCCAATGGATAGACCGATAGGCGGCCGGCATGTCGACGCAGCCGAACAGCCCCATCAGCAGGCAGCCGATCAGCGCCGCCAGCACATTGGGCACGATCCCGGTGATCATCAGCGCCACCACCAGAAGAAGGATCGCAATCGCCGGCAGGGCGCGCGCGGGGGCTTCCAGCAGGTCGTCCACCTCGCCCGGCAGGGCCAGCACGACCAGATCGCGCTGATGCTGCAGGCGGCGGATCCGCGCCCAGGGCCCGACCGCCAGCAGCACATCGCCGCCGCGCAGCACCGTCTGGGCATCGACATCGCCCAAGGGCGCGCTGTCGCGGCGCAGCCCCACCACCGCCAGCCCATGCACGCTGCGGAATTGCGACTGCGCCAGGCTGCGCCCCACCAGCGCCGAGCCGGGCGGCACGATCAGCTCGGCCATGCCGATGTCCTGTGCCTGATCGGTGAAATAGCGCCCCGAGATCGGCCGGCGCTGCAAGCCGTGGCGGCGGCAGAAATCGCCGATGTCCAGCCCGGGGCCGAACATGTCCAGAAGCAGCGTGTCGCCGGGCTGCAGCACCGTCTCGGCGCGCGGCTGGATCAGCCGCCTTCCATAGGGGGCCGCCCGCTCGATCCCCAGGATGTTGATCCCCGCCGTCGCGCGCAGATCCAGCTGGTCCAGCCGCTGGCCGGCAAAGCCCGAGCCGGGCGCCAGATGCAGCCGAAACTCGCGCCCCGCCAGGCCATAGCTGGCGATCCAATCCGCCAGCCGCGGCCGGGCCGACCGGGCCGCCGGGGCCCTGGCCGCCAGCCAGCGACGGGCGATCAGCATATAGCCGATGCCCAGGATCAGGATCGCCAGCCCGAACGGGGTGAAATCGAAGAAGCCAAAGCCCTGAAACCCCTCACGCCGCATCAGCCCGTCCAGCACCAGATTGGGGGCGGTGGCGACCAGGGTCATCATCCCGCTGATCAGCGCCGCCGCCGACAAGGGCATCATCAGCCGCCCAGGCGCCGCGCCGATCTGTGCCGCGATGCGCAGCACGATCGGCAGAAAGATCGCCACGACGCCCGTCGAACTCATGAACGCGCCGATCCCGGCCACCGCGGCCATCAGAAAGACGATCAGCCGCGTCTCGGAGGCGCCGGCATGGCGCACCAGAAGATCGCCAGTGCCCTGCGCCACGCCGGTGCGCACCAGGGCCTCGCCCAGGACGAACAGAGCCGCGATCAGGATGACATTCGGATCGCTGAACCCGGCCAGCGTTTCCTCAAGCGTCAGCACACCGCTTAGCGGCAGGACCACCAGCGCCAGGATCGCCACCACATCCATGCGCGGCCGGTTCAGCGCGAACATCGCCACCGCCGCGCCCAAAGCCGCAAGGACGATGCAAAGATCTGTCGACATTGTCCTGCCTTTCCAACGGTTTCGCGACAGGCCGCAGGGCCGCCTGGCCGATCCGGTCAAAGCATGGATCGCCCGTCGCCGTCAAACCTGGCCGCCCCGCGCGCCCGGCGTCAAGCAAGGCGCCCGCGCCCGAAGGCCCGCAGGACCGGGCTTCGGCCGGGCAAGAAGCGATCAAACGCGCAGGCCCCGCGGGGCGCGCGGGATGCGTCTGGATTTCGGCAAGTGGGGGAAGTGGCGGACCCGGAGCGATTCGAACGCCCGACCCTCAGATTCGTAGTCTGATGCTCTATCCAGCTGAGCTACGGGTCCGTCGTGGGGGGCGATGTAGCGGTGCCTTCGGCGCTTTGCAAGGGCCAATCGGCAGGTTTATGCATCAACCCCATTGCCGGCCATCACCGCGTCGCGCGGCAGGTGCAGGACGAATTCGGTTCCGTCGGCATCGCTGCGCGACAGTTCCAGCCGCCCGCCATGGCCGCGCACCAGTTCGGCGGCGATGGCAAGGCCAAGCCCGGTGCCGCCCTTGCGCGCCCCGCCCTGGAAGGCCGCGAACAGATGCTCGCGCGCTTTCGCCGGCAGGCCCGGCCCGGAATCGCCGACCTTGATCCACCAGTCGGTCTCGTCCTCGCCGGCCGACACTTCGATCGTGCCCGGTTCCCCGGTGGCTTCCAGCGCCTGGCGGGCATTGCGGATCAGGTTCGACAGCACCCGGAACAATTGTTCGCGGTCGGCGCGGATCACCAGATTCGCCGGCACCTCGATCAGGCAGGTCACCGTGCCCACATCGGCCAGCCCCTCGGCCTCGGCCACTTCGCCGACCATCGGCGCCAGCGCGAAGCGCGACAGGCGGGGCGGCGGTTCCTCGGCCTTGCCGAAGGCCAGCGTCGCCTCGCACAGGTTCACTGCCCTTGTGATCGAGGCCACCAGCTTGGGCGCAGACCGTTTCACCGCCGGATCGGCGCTGCCTTCCAGACGGTCGGCGAACAGCTGGGCCGAGGTCAGGATGTTGCGCAGGTCATGGCTGATCTTCGCGACCGCGCCGCCCAGCTGCGCCAGCCGTTCCTTCTGCTTCAGGGCGCCGGTCAGCTGGGTCTGCATCGAGGCCAGCGCCTCTTCGGCCTGGCGCAGTTCCTCGACCGGAGAATCGGGGGCGATGACGCGGCGGGCATCTTCGGGCGCCTCGGCATAAAGCTGCATGTGCCGCACCACGCGGCGGATCGGCACCACCATCAGCCGCTGCACCGCCACGAACAACAGCACCGCCGTCACCGCCGAAATCAGCGCCGACAGCATCAGGATGCGGCCGGCATAGGCCAGCATCGCCTTGCGCAGCGGCCGTGTTTCCAGCGTGACTTCGATCAGCTGGCCGCCTTCCTGCACCGGATTGCCGATCACCCGCACGATATGGTTCTCGGGCTCGGCCATCACGACGATCGCATCCTTGATCAGCGTCCAGGGCCCGGCGGTGCGCAGGTCGTAATCCCCCGCGATCTGCCCCGGCACCGGCGAGGACAGAACCAGCTGGCGCACATCGTCGCGGCGCAGCACGATGTTGTAGACTTCGGCATTGCGCAGAAGCTCGGCCTCCAGCTCGGGGCTGATCATCTCGTCCGAGGCAAGCTGCACCAGCGCCGCGATCTGCGCCTGTTTCAGCTTCTCAAGCAGGAAATCGGCGCGGAACCGTGCGACCGAGGGCACGAAGATCAGCACTTCGGCCAGCATCAGGAAGGCCAGCGTCAGCAGCAGGAACCGGCCCGACAGGGTGCGGAAGAACGAGCCCCGGGCTTTCGCCCCGGCCGCATGCCGCGCGCTCTGATCGCTCTCCGCCACGTTGCGCCCTGTACCGCCCCCGGGCCCTGCGATGGTCTGCGGTCAGGGCAGCCAGCGCTGCACACCGCGAACCAACCGCCGGATCCAGGGATTACCAAACAGTTTCGCTGCAAAATAGGCGCCTGCGGCGCGTTTGGAAACCTCGGACAGGGTCGGATAGGGCAGGATCATGCCCGCCGGGGCGGAAAGACGCAGCCGGGCCGCCATCGCCAGCGCCCAGGGCGCGATCAGCTCGCCCGCAGAGGGGCCCAGAATGCTGACCCCGATCGGCCTGCCGCGCAGCACGATCAGCTTCAGCAGGCCCGTCTGCCCGGCCGCGCGCGCCCGGTCGTTCTGCGCCAGATCGCTGCGGATCACCTGGATCGCGCTGCCATGCAGGGTGCGCGCCTCGACCTCGGTCAGGCCGACCTGCGCCAGTTCGGGTTCGGTATAGGTCACCCGCGGAATATGGTGGCCGCGCGCCCGCGCCGGCAGGCCCAGCACCGCCTGGCGCACCACCAGCCCGGCGTGATAGCCGGCCAGATGGGTGAACTGGCCCTGCCCCGCCGCATCGCCCACGGCATAGACCCGCCGGTTGCTGACCGAGCGCAGATGCGCATCGACCAGCACCCCGCGCGTATCGAAGGCCACGCCCGCGGTTTCCAGCCCCAGATCCCCCAGCTCGGCCCGCCGGCCGGCGGCGATCAGCAGATGGCTGCCATTGACCCGCCGCCCATCGGCCAGAACCGCCCGCAGCGCGCCCTCGGCGCCTTCGACGCGGGCAACGGCCTGGCCCTCCAGCACCGTCACCCCCTCGTCGCGCAGGGCGCGCAGAAGCGGCGCGACCAGTTCCACATCCTCGCGGCCCAGCGCCCGGCCCGCCTCGATCACCGTCACCGCACAGCCCAACCGGCGATGGGCCTGCGCCATCTCAAGCCCGATCGGCCCGCCGCCCAGAACCAGCAGATGCGCGGGCGCGCTGCGCAGGGCGAAGATCGTCTCGTTGGTCAGATAGGGCACGCCCTCCAGCCCCTCGATCGGCGGCAGCGCCGGGCGCGAGCCGGTGGCGATCACGAAGCGGCGGGCCTGCACCTTCTGCGGGCCGGCCTGCACCATGTCGGGGCCGATGAAGCGCGCCCAGGCGCGGATCACCGTGCAGCCCATCGCCTCGAACCTGTCCTGCCCGTCATGCGGGGCGATGGCGGCGATGGTGGCTGCGACATGGTCCTTGACCGCGGCGAAATCCACCTGCGGCGCCTGCGGCGCCACGCCGGCAAAGCCGCGGCGCTGCGCCTCGGCCGCGGCGGCGGCGGCCAGAAGCGCCTTCGCGGGCACGCAGCCGGAATTCAGGCAGTCGCCCCCCATCTCGGCCGCCTCGATCAGCACGACGCGGGCGCCCAGCTGCGCCGCGCCGGCCGCCACCGAAAGCCCGCCCGATCCCGCGCCGATGATGCAGATGTCGCAGCGAATCGCGGTCATTCGTCACCTACCGGGCGAAAGCGTTTGAACAGGATCGGCAGGGCCGCCAGCGCCGCCAGGCCCAGAAGCGGCCCCAGAATCGAGGGGGTGAAGATCAGGCCCAGATCGGGCGCTTCGCCCCGGGCAAAAAGATCGGAAAGCCCGGCCCCGACCGAGGTATAGACCAGGGCCCCGGGCAGAATGCCCAGATAGGTGGTCAGCGCGAAGCGCGACAGCCGGGTGCCGGTGAAGGCCGGCAGAAGATTGGCCAGGAAGAAGGGCACGACCGGCACCAGCCTCATCACAAACAACCAGGACCACTCATTGGCCCGCAGCCCGCGCAGCGCCTGCGCGACCGGGCCGCGCCTGTGCGCCAGGCGGCGGGCAAGATCGCCGCCCAGGCCTGCCCGCAGCGCCAGGAACAGCAGAACCGCTCCGCTGCCGGCCGCCAGGACATTGTAGACCGTGCCCGGACCCAGCCCGAACAGGAAACCACCCGTCAGGGTAAAGATCAGCGCCCCCGGAAGGGAAAGCGCGACGAAGGTCGCATAGGCCGCGATGAAGGCCAGCGGCGCGGCGACGGGATGGGCGTCGCGAAAGGCCACAAGCGCGCCGCGGTGCCGGGAAAGCGTTGCGAAATCCAGCCCGCCCTGCAGCAGCAGCGCGGCGGCCAATGCGGCCACCAGAAGGATCAGCAGAGGCAGGCGTCTGATCGGCAGGCGGGGCATCGGATCTTTCGGAACGGGCGGATACTGGGGCACGGGTGATCCGGGACAAGCCTGGTCCCGGGCCTGGGCGGCGGGACCGATCGTATCGTCCAGAATGCTGCAAAGACGCCACAGAGCAAGCCCGGCTCACGCGAGGGTGATGCTACAGGGAAAATCCGCATGGGTCTTGCGGGTTTTGCGCGAGCCGATCCTTGGCCGCTGTGCAGAAATGTTGCACAACTGCCGCGGCTGATGCGTTGACAGCGCGGCTGCAAGCCCCTAGAGAGCGGGCCTCAAGTTCCGAAGCCCTCGAATCCTTTCTCGGGTTCGGGCCCCGTCCGATGGAGAGCCGCGATGAAGCGCACTTACCAACCGTCCAACCTGGTCCGCAAGCGGCGCCATGGCTTCCGTGCGCGCATGGCCACCAAGGGCGGCCGTCTCGTGCTGGCCGCGCGCCGCGCCAAGGGCCGCAAGGTTCTGTCGGCCTGATCTTCCTGTTCCCCCAAGCGGGGGAGGAGCGATGCATGACGCCGCCGGTGGCACAGGGTGACAGGCATTCTGCCGAAGCGCCCAATGCGCCCCCGGCGGTTTCCGTTTGTCCGCCCGGCGCTGGGCTGCCGCCCGTGCCGGCGGTGCCCGATGGCCTGTCGACCCTGCAGAACCGGCCCGAGTTTCTGAAAGCCGCCTCGGCGCGGCGCCAGGGCGCGGGCTCGTTCCTGTTGCAGGCGCGCGACCGGCGCGACGGGCAGGCGGGGATGCGCGTGGGCTTCACCGCCTCGAAGAAGGTCGGCAATGCGGTGGCGCGCAACCGCGCCAAGCGCCGCCTACGGGCCATCGCGCGCGAGGTGCTGCCGACGCTGGGCCGCCCGGGCTGGGATTACGTGCTGGTCGCCCGGCCCGAGGCCACGATCGCCCGCCCCTTCGCCGATCTGCTGGCCGATCTGCAATTTGCCATCGCTTCGGTGCATGCCGCGCCGAAAGGGGGCCGCAAGTGACGCCGCTGGCCTTCGCCGTCTCGCTGCCCGTGCGCGCCTATCGGCTGCTGCTCAGCCCCTGGGTCGGCCATGGCTGCCGCTATCAGCCGACCTGCTCGGCCTATGCGATGGACGCGCTCGAGCGGCACGGCGCCGTGAAGGGCGGCTGGCTGGCCGCGCATCGGATCTGCCGCTGCCATCCCTGGGGCGGGCATGGCTATGACCCGGTGCCGGGCGCCGATCCCGCGCATGACCGGGGGCTGCGCAAGGATGGCGGGCCATGCACCGACAAGCCCGCCGGTTGACTCCGACCCGACCTCCCCGCATGAGGCGCCCATGACCACGCATCCGCTTCTTCAGGTCGCCGCCGGCGGCGCGCTTGGCGCGTCCGCCCGCTACCTGACCAATATCGGCCTGGCGCGCCTGCTGGGCACCGGCTTTCCCTGGGGCACGCTGGCGGTCAATGTCCTGGGCGCCTTCGCCATGGGCTTTCTGGTCACCTTCCTGGCCCATAAGGACCTGAACCGCCTGGCCCCCTTGCTGATGACCGGCATCCTGGGCGGCTTCACCACCTTCTCGGCCTTTTCGCTGGACACGATCACGCTTTACGAACGCGGCCAGCCCGCGCTTGCCGCGGCCTATGTCGCGGGATCGGTCCTTCTTTCCCTTGGCGCCATCACCCTGGCGCTTCACCTGTTCCGCGGGGTCTTCGCATGAGCGGCGTCCAGCTTCTGACCATCACCGAGGACGAGGGCGAACAGCGCCTCGACCGCTGGCTGAAACGCCGCTTCCCCCAGATCACCCAAGGGGCGGTGGAAAAGATGTGCCGCACCGGGCAGTTGCGGGTCGAGGGCGGGCGCGCCAAGGCCTCGGACCGGGTGGCCCCCGGCATGACCGTGCGTGTGCCGCCCCTGCCCGAGGGCGAGGCCCCCGCGCAGGAGCGCCCCAAGGGCATCAGCGCCGCGGATGAAAAGATGATCCAGGCTGCCGTCCTGTGGAAGGACCAGCACATGATCGTCCTGAACAAGCCGGCGGGCCTGCCCAGCCAGGGCGGCTCGGGCCAGGGCGAGCGCCATGTCGACGGTTTGGCCGAGGCGCTGAGATTCGGCTACAAGGAAAAGCCCAAGCTGGTGCATCGGCTGGACAAGGACACCTCCGGGATCCTGATGCTGGCCCGCACCGACCGGGTGGCCCGCGCCCTGTCCGAAGCGCTGCGCCACCGCGAGGCGCGCAAGATCTACTGGGCGGTCGTGGCCGGCGTGCCGAACCCGAAACAGGGCTCGATCAAGTTCTATCTGGAAAAGGCGCCCGGCCGGGGCCGCGGTGGCGAAGGCGAGAAGATGGTCTGCATCCATCCCGCCAAGGCCAAGGACCACCCCGAGGCCAAGCGCGCGCAGACCGATTTTTTCACGCTGTGGTTCCTGGGCAGCCGTCTGTCGTGGATGGCGCTGGAGCCGGTCACCGGCCGCACCCACCAGCTGCGCGCCCATATGGCCGAAATCGGCCATCCGATTCTGGGCGATGGCAAGTATGGCGGCGGCGGCTCGGACAATCAGGGCGATGGCTGGGGCGCGGCGATCGGCGGCGAAGTGTCGAAGAAGCTGCATCTGCATGCCCGTTCGATCAGCATCGAGCATCCGGTCACCAAAGAGGTGATGACCTTCACCGCCCCCCTGCCCGACCATATGGCCCGCACCTGGAAGGCCCTGGACTGGAAGGAAGACGACGTGCCGGCCGACCCGTTCGAGGTGTTCAAGTGAGCGGCTGGGCGCCCAAGCGCTTCTGGAAGGAAGCCACGGCCGAGCCCTGCGAGGGCGGTTTCACCGTGCGGCTGGACGGGCGTCCGGTGAAGACGCCGGCCAAGGCGCCGCTGGTCGTGCCGACCCGGGCCATGGCCAAGGCTCTGGCCGCGGAATGGGACGCCCAAGAGGGCGTGATCCGGCCCGAGACCATGCCCGCCACCCGTGCCGCCAATTCGGCGATCGACAAGGTGGGGCCGCAGCGCGCCGAAGTGGCGGCGCTGATCGCGGCCTATGGCGGCTCTGACCTGCTGTGCTACCGCGCCGAGCGCCCCCAGGCGCTGGTCGCGCGCCAGGCCGAGATCTGGGATCCGCTGCTGGCCTGGGCCGAGGCGCGCTTTGCCGCGCCGCTGGCGGTGACCACCGGGGTCATTCCCGTCGCCCAGCCCGAAGCCAGCCTGGCCCGGCTGACCGAACAGGTCACCGCGCTGTCGGATTTCGAACTGGCGGCGTTTCACGATCTGGTGGCGATCTCGGGATCGCTGGTTCTGGCGCTGGCGCTGACCCATCGCCAGATCGCCGCCGAGGCCGCCTGGGACGCGTCGCGAATCGACGAGGACTGGCAGATCGCGGAATGGGGCGCGGATGACGAGGCGGCCGAAACCGCCGCCCGCCGCCAGACCGCTTTCCTGGATGCGCACCGATTCTACGGATTGTGCCGGTAACAATCCTGCGCCGAAGCCGCCGGCCAGAGAAAACTCCTTTCGCCCGGACCGCCCATTTCGCAGACAACGCCCGGAATTTGGGCGTTTTTCCGGGGCGGATGGATCGGTACTTGACCATTCAAAGCGCTTTCGCTGAGACTGATCTGCACTGGGGAGAGACCGACCTCCATGAAAACCCCTGTCGCAAGGCAGGTATAATGAACACCGCCCGGTGTGCATGCCGGCGCGGAAAACACAGGAAGAGGTAAGAATGAAAAAATCCGCATTCCTCGGCGCCCTCGCGGCCACCACCGTGATCGCGGGCGCTGCCATGGCCGGTACGCTGGACGACGTGAAGGCCCGGGGCGAGCTGATCTGCGGCTCGAACACCGGCCTGACCGGCTTCGGCACCCCGGATGCCAACGGCAACTGGACCGGCTTCGACGTCGACCTGTGCCGCGCGCTGGCCGCCGCGATCTTCGGCGACCCGACCAAGGTCAAGTTCATCCCCACCACCGGCGAGACCCGCTTCACCGCGCTGCAATCGGGCGAAGTGGACGTGCTGATCCGCAACTCGACCTGGACCTTCTCGCGCGATACCGAGCTGGCCTTGGATTTCGTGGCGGTGAACTACTATGACGGCCAGGGCTTCATGGTGAAGAAGGACCTGGGCGTGTCTTCGGCCAAGGAACTGGACGGCGCGACCGTCTGCATCCAGACCGGCACCACGACCGAGCTGAACCTGGCCGACTTCTTCAAGCAGAACAACATCAGCTACCAGCCGGTCACGGTGGCCGACGATTCCGAAGCGCAGCGCCAGTTCCTGGCCGGCGCCTGCGACGCCTATACGACCGACGCTTCGGGCCTGGCCGCCAGCCGCGCGACCATGCCGGATGGCGACCAGTACATCATCCTGCCGGAAATCATTTCCAAGGAACCGCTGGGCCCGGTCGTGCGCCATGGCGACAACAACTGGGGCGATGTGGTCCGCTGGACCTTCAACGCGCTGCTGATCGCCGAAGAGAAGGGCGTGACCAAGGCCAATGTGGCCGAAGTGGCCGCCTCGTCGCAGGATGAGGAAGTGAAGCGGCTTCTGGGCGTGTCGGGCGACATGGGCGCCAAGATCGGCCTGCCGAACGAGGCCTTCAAGAACGCCATCGCCGCGGTCGGCAACTATGGCGAAGTCTTTGCCTCGAACATCGGCGAAGGCACCGCGATCAACCTGGCGCGCGGCCTGAACGCGCTTTGGACCCAGGGCGGCCTGCAATACGCGGCCCCCTTCCGCTGATCTGACCCGACCGGGGGCGCCCAACCAGGCGCCCCCGTGTTCCTTTCCCGCTCTTTCCGCCGGCTCAGGCCCGGCAGGACACCCGGAAAACCGGGGTTCGCGCCAAAATAACAACAAGCGGCACAAATCGCCGCACGACATCAGGGGAATACGCCATGGCTTTAGCCAGTGACGTGCCGAAGGACTCCTTTCGGCTGTCGATGCTCATTTACGACACCCGCTATCGATCCATCACGATCCAGGTCTTCGTACTGCTTCTGGTCGGTCTGTTCCTGGCCTGGCTGCTGCAGAACACCGCCGCCAACCTGGCCGCCCGCGGCAAAGAGTTCAATTTCGGCTTCCTGTGGCAGCGCGCCGGCTATGACATCGGCCAGCAGCTGATCCCCTACACCAATGACAGCACGCATTTCCGCGCCCTGCTGGTGGGGTTGCTGAACACGCTGGCGGTGGCGGTGCTGGGCTGCATCCTGGCCACGGTCCTGGGCGTTCTGGTCGGCGTCCTGCGCCTGTCGAACAACTGGCTCGTCTCGCGGCTGATGACGATCTATGTCGAGGCGCTGCGCAATGTGCCGCTGCTGCTGTGGATCCTGCTGACCTATGTGATCCTGTCCGAAGCCACCCCGCAGCCCCGCGATTTCCGCATCACCGACGAGATGGCGGCCGCGGGCGAGGCGCCGGCGGCCTCGATGATCCTGTTCGACACGGTCGCGGTCACCAATCGCGGCACCAATGTGCCGGCGCCGATGTTCACCCGCGGGCTTGGCATGCTGGATCTGGGGCCGCTGTCGATCAACCTGACGACGCTGGCCTTTCTGATCGTTCTGGGCGGCTCGATCTGGGCCTATCGCAGCCTGAAGGCCAGCGCCGATGCCACGCAGGAGGAATCGGGCGTGCGCCCGACGACCTGGTGGCAATCGCTGCTGATCATGGTGCTGCCGGTCAGCCTGCTCAGCGCGGCCCTAGGCCTGCATTGGGAAATCCCCGAGTTGAAGGGCTTTAACTTCGCGGGCGGGATTCTGGTGGCCCACAGCTTCACCGCGCTTTTGGTGGCGCTGGCGCTGTACACCTCGGCCTTCATCGCCGAGATCGTGCGCGCCGGCATTCAGGCGATCTCGCGCGGCCAGTCCGAGGCGGCCTTTGCCCTGGGCCTGCGCCCCGGCCGCACGATGAACCTGGTGATCCTGCCCCAGGCGCTGCGGGTGATCATCCCCCCCCTGATCAGCCAGTATCTGAACCTGACCAAGAACACCTCGCTTGGCATTGCCGTCAGCTATCTTGACCTGCGCGGCACGCTGGGCGGCATCACCCTGAACCAGACCGGGCGCGAGTTGGAATGCATGCTGCTGATGATGGCGATCTATCTGACGATCAGCCTGATCATCTCGGCGGTGATGAACTTCTACAATGCCTCCGTCCAGCTGAAGGCCCGCTGACATGACCGAAGTCTTCGTCCGCATGCAGATGCTGCAACCCGAACCGCCGCCGGCCCGCGAAAGCGGCCTGCCGAAATGGCTGCGCGAGAACCTGTTCTCGGGCTGGCTGAATTCCTCGCTGACCGTGCTTGGCCTGCTGGCCGTGGGCTGGATCCTTTATGCCTCGCTGCCCTGGTGGCTGCATTCGGTCTGGCATGCCTCGTCGCTGGGCGAATGCCGCAAGATCATCGCCGAGACCTGGGGCGAAGGCGCCACCGGCGCCTGTTGGGCCGTGGTGCGCGAGCGCTGGTATCAATGGATCTTCGGCTTCTACGCGCCGGCGCTGTGGTGGCGGCCGATCCTGGCCTTTGGCCTTCTGTTCGCCGCCCTGGGCCCGGTGCTGTTTGCCGGGCAGAAAAAGGCGCTGAGCGTGATCCTGGGCGCGGTCCTGGCCTATCTGGTCGTGACGCTGTGGCTGGCTTCGGCGCCGACCGTGCCGGTCCTGTTGGCGCTGGCGCTGGTGGCCGGGCTGCTGGTGCTGGCACAGGTGGCGCCGGGCAAGCTGATCTGGGTCACGCTGCTGTACCCGTTCCTGTGCTTCTGGCTGCTGTGGGGCGGGTCGATCTGGACGCCGATCGGCGGGCTTCTGGGCTTTATCATCCTTGTCGCCGTGACGATCGGCCTGTCCCGGGTGATCGGCCCTGCCGTCTCGGCCGGGATCGGCCTTGTCGTGGCGGTGCTGTGGTGGCTGTACCTGTCCGGCCCCGTGATGGGCGGGCTGCAGTCGGTGCTGCCCCTGGGCATCGCCTCGGTGAATTCCGACCAGTTCGGCGGCTTCCTTCTGGCGATCACCATCGGCGTCACCGCAATCGGCTGCTCTCTGCCGATGGGCATACTGCTGGCGCTGGGCCGCCAGTCGGACATGCTGATCGTGAAGACCCTATGCGTGGGCTTCATCGAGTTCATCCGCGGCGTGCCGCTGATCACCCTTCTCTTCACCGCCTCGCTGCTGCTGCAATACTTCCTGCCGCCGGGGACGAATTTCGACATCATCCTGCGCGTCATCATCCTGGTCACCCTGTTCGCCGCCGCCTATCTGGCCGAGGTGATCCGCGGCGGCCTGGCCGCCCTGCCCCGCGGCCAGTACGAGGCCGCCGATGCGCTGGGCCTGGATTACTGGCAGGCGCAGCGGCTGATCATCCTGCCGCAGGCGCTGAAGATCAGCATTCCCGCCATCGTCTCGACCTTCATCGGCCTGTTCAAGGACACCACGCTTGTGGCCTTCGTGGGGCTGATGGATCCGTTGAAGGGCATCACCCAGATCGTGCGCGCCGACATCAACTGGAAGGGCATCTACTGGGAGCCCTATATCTATGTCGGCGCGATCTTCTTCCTCATCTGCTTCAGCATGGCGCGCTATTCCATGGCGCTGGAACGCCGGCTGAAGACCGACCACCGTTAAGGAGCCCTGAAAAATGGCCGAAGCTCACGCGATGATGCAGGTCTCGGACGAGGTCGCCGTCCAGATTTCGCAGATGAACAAATGGTACGGGCAGTTCCATGTGCTGCGCGACATCAACCTGACGGTGATGAAGGGGGAAAGGATCGTCATCTGCGGGCCTTCGGGCTCGGGCAAGTCGACGCTGATCCGCTGCATCAACCGGCTGGAGGAACACCAGTCGGGCCGGATCGTGGTGGATGGCACCGAACTGACCAACGATCTGAAGAACATCGACAAGGTGCGCTCGGAAGTGGGCATGGTGTTCCAGCACTTCAACCTGTTCCCGCATCTGACCATTCTGGAAAACTGCACCCTGGCGCCGATCTGGGTGCGCAAGGTGCCGAAGCGCGAAGCCGAGGAAACGGCGATGCATTTCCTGCACAAGGTCAAGATCCCCGAGCAGGCGAACAAATATCCGGGCCAGCTGTCGGGCGGCCAGCAGCAGCGCGTCGCCATCGCGCGGTCGCTGTGCATGCGGCCGCGGATCATGCTGTTCGACGAACCGACCTCGGCGCTTGACCCGGAAATGATCAAGGAAGTGCTGGATACGATGATCCAGCTGGCCGAAGAGGGCATGACCATGCTGTGCGTCACCCATGAAATGGGCTTCGCCCAGGCGGTGGCGAACCGTGTGATCTTCATGGATCAGGGCCAGATCGTCGAGCAGAACGCCCCGAAAGAGTTCTTCTCGAACCCGCAAAGCGACCGGACCAAGCTGTTCCTGTCGCAGATCCTGGGGCATTGACCCATGCGGCGCGGCCTGCTGGCGATGGCTTTCGCAATCGCGGCGGGGCCGGCCCTGGCCGAAATCGACGTGCCGCGCCCGGCCGATTGCCTTCTGGTCATCGACGATCAGAAGCCGATCAGCGGGCGCTGCAGCTTCACGCCGCTGGATGCCGACGGGTCCTTCACCATCGCCGGGCAGGACGGCCGGTTCTTCGCCTATGTGCTGGTGACCGCGCCCGGCCAGGCCGACGGGTTCTGGAACGGCACGCCCAAGGCCCAGCATGCGCATGACCCGCTGGGGCCCCTGCAGCGCATGGATGCCTGCTGGGTCAATGACCACGTCAAGCTTTGCGCCTGGTAGGCGTCAGCCGCGCTGTCAGGCCGCAATCTCGCGCGGGACGACGAAATCGACGGTGATACCCTGGCCGAAGCCGACATCGGCCCAGCTGTCGATGGCGAAATCCACCACCAGCGTGGCGCCGGTCGGGTAGCGGGTGAAATCGCCGGTCATCGGCGTTTTCGACACCAGCCGATGCGCGAATTCCGCGATGCCCGGATTATGGCCGATCATCATCACCACATCGGCCGTGGCGTGGCGCAGCACCGCCATCATGACATCCGGCCCCGCATGGTAAAGCGAGGGCTTCAGCTCCAGCACAGGCGCGCCGGGCAGCGCCGGGGCGATGCCGGAAAAGGTCTTGCGGGTGCGCAGACTGTCGGAACACAGCACCTCGCCCGGAATGTAATCACGGCTGGCCAGCCATTGCCCCAGATCGGCGGCAGCGGCCTGGCCGCGCCCGTTCAGGGGCCTGTCATGATCCGGCGTCAGCGGGTCGTCCCAGGAAGACTTGGCGTGGCGCGTCAGGATCAGGCGCTTCATCGGTGGAACAGCCCCATATGATAGGCGGATTGTTCTGGCAGTCTTGCATAAGCCTGCGAGGCCGGGCAAGCGCGGCGCACAAGACAACCGCCGGAAAGACAATTCTCTCCGCCCGGGCTGTCCAGAAAGCCATGGCAGCGCGGCACGTCATAGCCCTGCGCCCCCAGCGCCCCGGCCGGACAGGCCGCCAGACAGGGCTTTTCCGCGCAGGCCGCGCAGGGCGCGCGGCCCTGCGGCACGTCCACCGCCTCGCGCAGCGCCAGCGCGCCGCGGAAACTGACCCACAGGCCCTGCGCATCATGCACCAGAAGCCGCACCGGGCTGGCAAAGGCCCGGCCCGAGCGCAGCGCCCAAGTGTAGAACGGGTGATAGGGCGGCCCGCCAAAGGGAAACAGCGCCTTGCCGCCCAGATCGCAGGCCAGGCGCCCGATCACCCGGCGCGACCAGCGGTCGACCGGGTCGGGCGCGCCATCCCATTCCGGCTGCGCCTTCAGATGCGGCCAATACTCGGCCCCGCCCGGGCCGATCAGCAGAAGCGTCCTTGTGCCGCGCGGAAAGCCCGGCTCATCCGGCGCGACCGCAAAACCGCCCAGAAGCTGCAGCCGATGCGGCGCCAGCTGCGCCGCGATCCCGGCCAGCGTCACGCCGCCATCGCCCTGCCCCTCGCCCTGGCCCGAGCCGCCCACCGGAGCCCCGCCTTAACGGCGCACCACCGGCTTGACCCGCGGCACGGTCGAGCGGATCTGGCTGCCGGCGCCGTGATCGGTGAACAGCTCGATCAGGCAGGCATTGGGGATGCGGCCGTCCAGAATGGTCACCGCCCGCACGCCCTGATCCAGCGCCATCAGCGCCGTCTCGGTCTTGGGGATCATGCCCCCCGCGATCACGCCCGAGGCGGTCATCTCGCGGATCTCTTCGGGCGTGATCTGGGTCATCACCTGACCATCGGCCCCCTTCACCCCGGCCACATCGGTCAGCAACAGCAGCCGGTCGGCCTGCAGCGCCCCGGCAATCGCCCCCGCCGCCGTATCGCCATTGACGTTGAAGGTCTCATTGTCCTGCATGCCGGTCGCGACCGGCGCCACGACCGGGATGATCCCCGCACCGTACAGATCGCGCAGCACCTGCACGTTCATCTCGACCGGGCGGCCGACATAGCCCAGTTCCGGGTCGTCCGGCTCACAGACCATCAGGTCGTCGTCCTTGCCGGAAATCCCCACGGCGCGACCGCCCGCATCCATGATCGCCTGCACGATCCGCTTGTTCACCAGACCCGAGAGAATCATCTCGACCACCTGCACGGTCGCCTTGTCGGTCACCCGCTTGCCGCGCACGAATTCCGACTTGATCCCCAGCTTCTGCAGCATGTCATTGATCATCGGCCCGCCGCCATGCACCACCACCGGATGCACGCCGACCTGTTTCATCAGCACCACGTCGCGGGCAAACTCGGCCATGGCCGGATCGTCGCCCATGGCATTGCCGCCGAATTTCACCACCACCACGGCGCCGGAAAAGCGCTGCAGATAGGGAAGGGCTTCGGACAGCATCTTTGCGGTGGTCTTGGCGTCTTGCATGGTCAGGGTCTGCTGTTTCATCAGGGCCTCCGGGACTAGGGGCCGCATAAGACTTTTCCCCCCACCTGCCAAGCCTTGCCTTCGGCATCGGCTGGCGTAGGCTGCACCGGCAGCGGAGGATCGCCATGCCCGAACGCAAGACCCTTGTCCTGACCGGCGCGTCGCGCGGGATCGGGCATGCCACCGTGAAGCGGTTCAGCGCCGAAGGCTGGCGGGTGCTGACCTGTTCGCGCCATCCCGTGGACGCGCGCTGTCCCTGGCCGGGCGGCGAAGAGAACCATATCCAGATCGACCTGGCCGATCCGAACAAGACGATCGAGGCGATCGCCACGATCAAAAGCAAGATCCATGGCCGGCTGCACGCGCTGGTCAACAATGCGGGCATCAGCCCCAAGGGTCCGGGCGGGGCGCGGCTGAACACCTTGGACACCGACCTGCGCACCTGGGGCCATGTCTTCCACGTCAATTTCTTCTCCAGCGTGATCCTGGCCCGCGGGCTGAAGGATGAACTGGCCGCGGCGAAGGGCAGCGTCGTCAACGTGACCTCGATTGCCGGGTCGCGGGTGCATCCTTTCGCAGGCGCCGCCTATGCCACGTCAAAGGCCGCGCTGGCCGCGCTGACCCGCGAGATGGCGCATGATTTCGGCCCGCTGGGCGTGCGGGTCAATGCCATCGCGCCGGGCGAGGTGGAAACCTCGATCCTGTCGCCCGGCACCGACAAGATCGTGGAAAAGCTGCCGCTGCAGCGGCTGGGCCAGCCCAAGGAAGTGGCGGATGTGATCTGGTTCCTGTGTTCGGACCAGTCCAGCTACATCTCGGGCGCCGAGATCGAGGTGAACGGCGCCCAGCACGTCTAGCGCTATTCCGCCGGCGGGCCCAAGGGCGGCAGGTCGTCGCGGCGCGGCACCGTGCCGCGTTCGATCATCCGGTGAACATGCGGACGTTCCGGGCCGCGATGCAGCTCGATCAGCCGGTCGTAATTCGTCGCGTCATTGGCGGTGCGGCGCTGGTTGTGGCGCAGATAGTCGGTCCAGGTCGCGACATGGTAGCTTTCGACCCAGATGTCGGGATTTTCCAGATCGCGCAGCAAGGCCCAGTGCCGCGCCCCGTCGCGGCGGCGGAAGGCGCGCCTGTCGGCCATCAGCGCCAGAAAGGCCTCGGTCTTCTCGGGCGGAATGTCCCAGTCGACCATGATCATGATCGGCCCCGACCGCGCCTTCAGATCCAGCCGCAGCGCCGGGGTGTTGAAGCGGTTGGCCGGGTCCAGGTTCACATCGTTCAGATTGGGCATCGGCAGCAGCAGGCCCAAAGCCGCCCCCACAAGGCACAGGCCCGCGGCCAGAAACAGGGCCAGCGGCACCGATCCGGTCTCGGAGACATGGCCCCAGGCCCAGGCCCCCAGCGCCATGCCGCCAAAGGCCATGGTCTGGTAGATCGCCAGCGCCCGCCCCACCACCCAGCGCGGCGTGGCAAGCTGGGTCGAGACGTTGAAATGCGACAGCGCCATCACCCAGGCCGCCCCCGTCAGCAGAAGGCCCGGCAGCGCCAGCCACAGCGTGGTGGCAAAGCCCAGCACCGTGGCCCCGGCCGCGAAGACCAGGAAGGCCGCGGCGACGATCACCTCGATCGAGGCGATGCGGCGCAGGGCCGGGCTGGCCAGCGCGGCCAGGATGGCGCCCAGGCCGAACACGCCCAGCGTGGCGCCAAAGGTGGTGGCCCCGCCCTCCAGCCGGTCGCGGGTGATCACCGGCAACAGCGCCATGACCGACACGGCGGCAAAGCCGAACAGGAAGGCCCGCGCCATCACCCGCACCAGATTGGGCGACAGGGTGACATAGCGCAGGCCCGCCCAGATCGCGCTGCCCAGATGTTCGGCCGGCAGGCTGCGCTCCTCATAGGCGGGGCGCCAGCGCGCCAGCGCATAGATCACCGCCAGATAGCTGACCGCGTTCAGCGCGAACGCCGCCGCAGCCCCCATCGAGGCCACGATGATCCCCCCCGCCGCCGGCCCGACCGAGCGCATCAGGTTGAAGCTGACCGCGTTCAGGGACACCGCCGCCGGCAGATCCTCGCGCGGGACAAGATCGCGCATCGAGGCCTGCCAGGAGGGCAGATGCAGCGCGCCGCCCAGGCCCAGCAGGAAGGTGAAGGACAGAAGGCTCCAGGGGCCGAGCAGATCGAACCAGGCCGCCAGCGCCAGCAGCACCGACACGACGCACATGAAGCCCTGCGCCGACAGCATCACCTTGCGGCGGTCGAAATTGTCGGCCACCGCACCCGCGGCCACCGCCAGAACCATGATCGGCAGCGTGGTCGAGGCCTGGACCAGCGCCACCATCGATTCCGACGGCGTCAACTCGGCCATCTTCCACGAGGCGCCGACACTTTGGATCAGCGAGCCCAGATTCGAGACGGTCGTCGCCGTCCAGATCAGCCGGAAATTCGGGTGCCGCAGCGGGGCAAGCGGCGATTGGGACGTCTCGGGCATCGGCGGCTCCTTGGCGTCAATGTGACGCAGGCCGCCGCCGGATGCCAGAGGGGCAATTGCCGCCGGTCACACCAGCCCGGCGATCAGCGCCCGCAGCGTCTCGATCCCCTCGCCCTTTTCCGACGAGGTGACGACCAGTTCGGGAAAGGCGGCCGGGTGTTTCTTCAGCGCCTCGATCGTCTGGGCGATATTGGCGTCGCGCGTGGCCTTGTTGACCTTGTCGGCCTTGGTCATCACCACCTGGAAGGTCACGGCAGATTTGTCGAGCAGCGTCAGGATCTCGTCATCGACCGCCTTCACGCCATGGCGGGTGTCGATCAGCACGAAGGCGCGGCGCAGCGTGGACCTGCCAGCCAGATATTGCTTCAGCAGCGCCTGCCATTTCGCGACAATGGCCACCGGCGCCTCGGCATAGCCATAGCCCGGCAGGTCGACCATATAGCGGCTGTCGCCCAGGGCGAAATAGTTGATCTCCTGCGTACGGCCGGGCGTGTTGGAGGAGCGCGCCAGGTTCTTGCGGCCGGTCAGCGCGTTGATCAGGCTGGACTTCCCGACATTCGAGCGGCCGGCAAAGCAGATCTCGATCCGGTCGGCCGGCGGCAGTTGCGCCATGGCGGTCACGCCCTTGACGAAATCGACCGGGCCCGCGAACAGCAGACGCCCGGCTTCGCGCGCCTCATCCTCGGGTTCGGGGGCAAGGGTAAACTGCATCAGATCAGCTCCACCGGATCGCCTGCGGCGATCTCTCCACCGGATTCAACCATGGCATAGATGCCGAAATCCTGATGCCCATAGCCGGCCTTCAGCGCCGCCAGCGTCTCGCCCGACTCGCGCCCGGTGGCGGGATCGGTGCAGGTGGCGCGGCAGCGGGTGATGCGCTCGCAGACGGCCAGCACGGCATCGCCGATCCGCAAGCGGCGGCCGATCAGGTCCAGTTCGGCAAAGGGCGCCAGGCCGTCAATCCACAGATTGCCGCGGAAGCGGTGGATCGACAGGTCCATCCCCATCCGCCCCGACAGATCGCGCAGCGAGGCCAGGTTCAGGACCGAGACATATTGCTGCGGCACATCGGTCATCGCACCGTCGCCCGCCGTGGTGACGAAGGCCGGCGCCGGGCGGCTGTCGGGCCAAAGCGGACGCAGCCAGGCCAGAAGCCGCGCCTGATCCTCGGTCCGGTCGGGCGACAGGGTGATCGCTTCGGCCCGCGGATGGCGCAGGGTGATGCGCCGCGCCTGGGGCTGCGAGGCGGCGGCGATCGCCATCAGCTCGGGCCCGGCCACGCCGCGCAGGAAGTTCATCTTCTTCGCCCATTGCGGCGCATCGGGCGCGATCTGCGCCGCCTCATGCGCCACCGCCCAGACCCGATCAAAAGGCAGCGCGCGCCCCGCGGTCAGCGGCACGCGCGCAATTTCCTCATGTCCGATGGATTTGACCGGATGGCGGACAATCGCCGCCAGCCGGATCTCCGCGGTCATTTCTTGCCCGCTTTCGGGGCCCCGCCCTTCGGGGCCTTGTCGGTATTGGCGGCCGCCGTGGCCGGCTTGCGCTTGAAGCCCGACTTGATGTTGCCGAACAGGTCCGGCTTGTGGCCGTGGCTGCGCATGATCAGGTACTGCTGGGTGAAGGTGATCGTGTTGTTGGTGATCCAGTAGACGACCAGACCCGAGGCAAAGCCGCCCAGCATGAACATGAACACCCAGGGCATCCAGGCGAAGATCGAGGCCTGAACCGGGTCGGTGGGCGCCGGGTTCAGCTTTTGCTGCAGCCACATGGTGATGCCCAGCAGGATCGGCAGCGCGCCGATGAAGACCAGATGCAGGATCGTGCCCGCCGCCGGCGCATCCCAGGGCAAGAGCCCGAACAGGTTGTACAGCGACGAGGGGTCGGGCTGCGACAGGTCCTTCAGCCAGCCGAAGAACGGCGCCTGGCGCAGTTCCAGCGTGACGAAGATCACCTTGTACAGGCTGAAGAAGATCGGGATCTGGATCAGGATCGGCAGGCAGCCCGCGGCCGGGTTCACCTTGCGGTCCTTGTAAAGCTGCATCATCTCGCGCTGCAGACGCTGCTTGTCCTCGCCCGCGCGTTCCTTGATCACCTCCATCTCGGGCTGCAATTCCTTCATGCGCGCCATCGAGACATAGGATTTATAGGCCAGCGGCAGCACCAGCACCTTCAAGACGAAGGTCAGCGCGATGATCGCCAGGCCCATATTGCCGATCAGCCCGTGCAGCCAGTGCAGCACCGAGAAGATCGGCTTGGTCAGGAAGTAGAACCAGCCCCAGTCGATCGAATCGATGAAGCCCGGGATCGCGGCCTTGCCGTCGCTGCCGGCCTGATAGTCGCGGATGGTTTCCCATTCCTTGGCGCCGGCAAACAGCCGGGTCGTGGTGGCCGAGGTCTGGCCCGCGGCCACCGTCACCGTCGGATGGCGGATCTCGGTCTGGAAGATGTCGGCATTCGGAACGTGCTTGATGACTTCGGTGAAGGCCTGGCCCTGTTCGGGCACCAGGACCGACATCCAGTAATGGTCGGTGAAGCCCACCCAGCCATCGGCCGTGGCTTCGGACTTCTCGCCATTGTGGCCCTCGCCCTCGATCGGGTCGAGTTTGACGATGTCCTTGTATTTGATCTCGGTCAGCTCGCCATCGGCGCGGCCGACCACGCCTTCATGGACGACGAAGATGTTCTGCAGGTTCGACGGCGTGCCATGGCGCGCGATCAGGCCGTAGGGGCGCAGGGTGATATCGCCGGCGCCGCTGTTCTGCACCGTGTCGGTGACGGTGAACATGAACTTGTCGTCGACCGCGATCTCGCGGGTGAAGCGCTGGCCCTTGGTGTTCTCCCAGGCCAGTGTCACCGGCTCGCCCGGGCGCAGCGTGGCGCCCTTGGCGATCTGCCATTCGGTGTTCGGGCCGGGAACGTCTTCGGCGGTCAGGCTGCCGGCCGGCGCCCAGCCGAACAGCGCGTAATAGGCCTGGCCCTCGCCCACCGGGGTGAACAGCCGGACATCGGGGGAATCCGGGTCAAGCGTGTCGCGATAGGATTTCAGCAGCAGATCGTCGAACCGGCCGCCGCGCATCGAGATCGAGCCCGAAAGCTCGGGCGTGTCGATGGTCAGCCGGGCGGCTTCGGGAACCGGGGCCACTTCGGCCGGCGTCGCGGCGGCGGTGCCGGCGGGCGGGGCCGCGGCGGGGCCGGTGCCGGTCGCTTCGGCCGGGGTCTGGGTCAGATCGGGGGCCGGCGCTTCGGGCGGGGGAAACAGAACGAACCAGACCGTGATGACCAGAAAGCTGAGCACCGTGGCAAGGATCAGGTTCTTGTTGTTGTTTTCTTCCATCAGGAACCACCGCCGGGACAGGATTGGGATCAGCGGTCTTCAACAGAAGGGCCCGGGAAAGGTCAAGCGGATTCCCCCCCGCGGCCGGCCGATCGGGCCGGAAAGCGCGGCGCAGGGCGGCGCAGCGGACGCGCCGAAGGGGCGGGGCGTGCCGAAAGGCCATCCG
>NZ_JAICBZ010000002.1 GCF_020179405.1 Xinfangfangia pollutisoli
GGCGCTGCTGCCGCGGCTGTACGGCCCGCGCGCCGCGCCGCATCTGTCGGGCCGTGCCCTGCGCGGACTGGCCGCAATCCGCCCCGCCGATCCGCGCGCGAATCTGCCCGACAGCCCGGATCCGCGGCCGCGTGCTGCCCTCGGCTTCGGCATTTGAACAAATTTCCCGCAGAATCCTCAGGATTTGCGCCGTTTTCCTGCATTCCCCGCGCTTGTGCGGCTGCGTCCACTTGGGCGTTGCAAACCCCGGCGGCATTTGCTTACGTCCTAGACAACAAGTGCGGGAACACCCGCCATGACACAGGGAGACAAGGGTGGCGGCAGCAGCCCAAAGCGACGCATTCGTCGCATTCGAACATGTGCAGAAAAGCTATGACGGCGTTTCGCTGGTTGTGAAGGATCTGAACCTCACGATCTCGAAGGGCGAATTCCTGACCATGCTGGGGCCCTCGGGATCGGGCAAGACGACCTGCCTGATGATGCTGGCAGGCTTCGAGACCGCGACCCATGGCGAGATCACGCTGGACGGGCGCCCGATCAACCAGGTGCCGCCGCACAAGCGCGGCATCGGGATGGTGTTCCAGAACTATGCGCTGTTTCCGCATATGACGGTGGGCGAGAACCTGTCCTTCCCGCTGGAAGTGCGCGGCATGGGCAAGTCGCAGCGCGACGAAAAGATCAAGCGCGCGCTGGACATGGTGCAGATGGGCGCCTTCGCCAACCGCCGGCCGGCGCAATTGTCGGGCGGCCAGCAGCAGCGCATCGCGCTGGCCCGCGCGCTGGTCTTCGACCCGCAGCTGGTCTTGATGGACGAGCCCTTGGGCGCGCTGGACAAGCAGCTGCGCGAACATATGCAGTTTGAAATCAAGCACCTGCATGAAAGCCTGGGCATCACGGTCGTCTATGTGACCCATGACCAGGGCGAGGCGCTGACCATGTCGGACCGGATCGCCGTTTTCAATGACGGGCGCATCCAGCAGCTGGCGCCGCCGGCCGATCTGTATGAACGGCCCGACAACAGCTTTGTCGCGGGCTTCATCGGCGAGAACAACAAGCTTCTGGGCACGATCGAGGATCTGTCGGGCGACCGGGCGCTGGTGCGGCTGCCCACGGGTGAGCTGATCGACGCAACCCCTGTGAATGTCAGGGAAAAGGGCCAGAAGACCCTGGTCTCGATCCGGCCCGAACGGGTGGAGTTCAAGCCCTCGATGATGCCCGAGGGCGCCCATACGCTGGACGCGGTGGTGACCGAGGTCATCTATATGGGCGACATCCTGCGCGCGGTGCTGCGGGTCGCGGGGCAGGACGGCTTTGTCATGAAGATGCGCAACACCCAGGGCCAGACCCGTCTGGCGCCCGGCGAGGCGATCAAGGTGGGCTGGCATCCGCAGGATGCCCGCGCGCTGGATCCCTGATCCTTGCGGAAACGACCGCCGCTCCGTTCGCCGCGGCGCGGCCAAGACCAGAAAAATCCGGTTCAACATGGGAGTGACCAGATGAAGAAAATCCTGATCCTGTCCACCGCGCTGTGCGGCATGGCCTATGCGGCCAATGCCGAGGTCGTGGTGCTGTCCTGGGGCGGGTCCTATGGCGGGGCCCAGACCGAGGCGCATCTGAAGCCCTTCACCGCCAAGACCGGCATCCCGACCACGATGACCGACAGCGACAACCCCGCCACCCCGATCAAGGCGCAGGTCGAGGCCGGCAATGTGACGGTCGACGTGGCCTCGGTGGAATATGCCGATGCGATCCGGCTGTGCGACGAGGGCCTGCTGGAGCCGATCGACATCAACAGCCTGCCCGCCGGGGCCGATGGCACGCCCGCGGCCGAGGATTTCCTGGCCGGCGCCGTCACCGATTGCGGCGTGTCGACCGACATCTGGGCCAATATCTTTGCCTATGATTCGACGAAATTCTCGGGCGATGCCGCGCCGAAGACCGTGGCCGATTTCTTCGATCTCGAGAAATTCCCCGGCAAGCGCGGCCTGAAGAAGGGCGCCAAGGCGGTGCTGGAATTCGCGCTGCTGGGCGACGGGGTTCCGGCCTCGGAAGTCTATGCGACGCTGTCGACGCCCGAGGGGGTGGACCGCGCCTTTGCCAAGCTGGACACGATCAAGAAGGACGTGGTCTGGTGGGAAGCTGGCGCCCAGCCGCCGCAGCTGCTGGCCGATGGCGAAGTGGCGATGACCACCGCCTATAACGGCCGGATCTTCAATGCGGTGATCACCGAGGGCAAGCCGTTCTCGATCATCTGGGATGGCCAGATCTACGAAAACGAAATGTATGTGATCCCGAAGGGCGCCCCCCATATGGAGGATGCGCTGGAATTCGTGAAATACGCCACTTCGACCGAAGGGCTGCGCGCGCAGGCGCAATACATCTCGTATGGTCCGGCGCGGAAATCGGCGCTGAAGGACGAGCTTTTGTTCAATGACGGCAAGACCGTCATGGGGCCGCATCTGCCGACCGCGCCCGAGAACATGACCAATGCCCTGGAATCGAACTTCGAATTCTGGGTCGACAAGGATGCCGAGCTGAACGAGCGGTTCAACGCCTGGCTTGCCTCCAACTGAGACGGCAGGGGCCGGCGCATCCGCCGGCCCCGACCTTTCCTTCTGCTTCCGCCGGACAGAGCCCAGAATGACCGACCTCGCCGCCAACGCCCTTCTGACCACCGCCGACGGGCGCCCGCTGAAATCGGCGCTGGCCGCGGCGCAGGTCCGCGCCAAGCGACGCGCCTTTCTTCTGGTGCTGCCGCTGCTGCTGTTCGTGCTTTTGACCTTCGTGGTGCCGATCGGGCAGATGCTGCACCGATCCGTCTATCATGACGGGTTTTCGGCCAATGCGCCCGCGGTGTCGGCCTGGCTGGCCGCGCATCCTGCGGGCACCGCGCCGGACGAGGCGGCCTATGCCGCCCTGGCCGAGGATTTCAAGGCGATGAAGGCCGCCAAGACCGCGGGCGAGGCCGGAACGCGGGTGAATTACACCCTGCCGGAATCGCGGTCCCTGTTCACCAAGACCGCGCGGGTCGCCGATGATCTGGCGCCGCCCTATCGCGAGGCGCTGCTGGCGGTCGATGCGAAATGGGGCGATCCGCTGGTCTGGGAGGCGATGCGGTCCGCCTCGTCGGCCTATACGAGCGACTTCTATCTCAGCGGTCTGGACATGGAGCGCACCGCCGATGGCGGGATCGAGCGGGTGCCGCCGAAAGAGCGGATTTATGTCTATCTCTATCTCAAGACCTTCGCGCTGTCGGCGCTGATCACCTTCATCTGCCTGCTCTTGGCCTTTCCGGTGGCGCATCTGCTGGCGACGCTGCCGATGGCCAAGGCCAATCTCTTGATGATCCTGGTGCTGCTGCCGTTCTGGACCTCGCTTCTGGTGCGCACCACCAGCTGGATGGTGCTGTTGCAGGGGCAGGGTGTGGTGAACAACACGCTGGTGGCGCTGGGCCTGATCAAGGACGAAAGCCGCCTGTCGATGATGTACAACCAGACCGGCACGATCATCGTCATGGTGCATATCCTGCTGCCCTTCATGATCCTGCCGCTTTATTCGGTGATGCGGGTGATCCCGCCCAGCTATGCCCGCGCTGCGCGCAGCCTGGGGGCCACCAGCTGGACGACCTTCCGCCGCATCTACCTGCCGCAGACCCTGCCGGGGATCGGGGCGGGGGCGCTTTTGGTGTTCATCCTGGCGGTCGGCTATTACATCACGCCTGCCCTGGTCGGCGGCGCCGATGGGCAGCTGTTTTCGAACCTGATCCAGTTCCACATGACCAAGTCCAACTGGTCGATGGCGGCGGCGCTTTCGGCGATGCTGCTTCTGGGGGTTCTGCTGTTGTACTGGCTGTACGACCGTCTGGTCGGCATCGACAAACTCAAGCTCGGGTAACGCGACATGGCCCTTCCCACCTATGCAAGCCCGCTGGAGCGCGCCTGGCATTACGCCTATCTGGTGATCTGCGTCGCGATCTTCATCTTCCTGATCTCGCCGATCCTGATCGTCATCCCGCTGTCCTTCAACACCGAGCCCTATTTCAGCTTTTCCTGGAAGATGCTGGAGCCGGGGGGCCTGGGCGGGCGCTGGTATGACGAATTGCTGACCTATGGCATGCAGGCGCCCGAGGCGCCGCGCGATGGCAGCTGGTTTGGCGACATGTGGCGCAATGCGGCCTGGGTGAAGGCGGCGAAGAATTCGGTCTGGATCGGGCTTTGGGCGACGGTCTTTGCGACCGTGCTGGGCACTTTGGCGGCCCTGGGCCTGTCGCGGCCGGAAATGCCCTATCGGCGGGTGATCATGGCGGTGCTGATCTCGCCGATGATCGTGCCGATCATCATCATCGCGACGGGGCTGTTCTTCTTCTACTCGAACCCCTGCGGGGTGGTGGGGCTTAGCTGCGGGCGGCTGACCAGCACCTATCTGGGGGTGATCCTGGCCCATACCGCGCTGGGCATTCCCTTCGTGATCATCACCGTCACGGCCACGCTGTCGGGCTTCGACCAGTCGCTGATCCGCGCCGCGGCCAGCCTGGGGGCCAATCCGCGCACCACCTTCTTCAAGGTGATCATGCCCCTGATCCTGCCCGGCGTGATCTCGGGTGCGCTGTTCGCCTTTGTCACCTCGTTCGACGAGGTGGTGGCGGTGCTGTTCCTGGCCGGGCCCGACCAGCAGACCATCCCGCGGCAGATGTGGAACGGCATCCGCGAGCAGATCAGCCCGGCGATCCTGGCGGTGGCGACGATCCTTGTGGTGATCTCGATCGGGCTTCTGGCCACGGTGGAACTGCTGCGGCGCCGGTCGGACCGGCTGCGCGGGGTGACTGGCCGCTGAGGCTGGCCGCGCCCGCCGGGGCGGGCGTCCGATTTTCGCCGAAAATCGGGGCGCGCCCGGCAAGCTGGCGCGGGTCTCAGGGCAGGATGTGCAGCCAGACCCAGATCGTCAGGATCGAGGTCGAGGTGCCGATCAGCACCGCCGAAGCGTTGACCCGCTTTGCCACGCCGTAGAAATGCGCAAACAGATAGGCATTCACCCCCGGCGCCATCGAGGCGGTCATCACCGCCGAGCGCAGCTGGTCGCGGTCCAGCGCAAAGGCCCAGCGGCCCAGCGCATAGGTGATCGCCGGATGGATCACCACCGACAGGGCGCAGACCATGGCGATGGTCGCCATGTCACCCTCGGGCTTGTAGCGCAGCAGCACGCCTCCCAACCCGAACAGTGCCGCCGGCACCGCCGCGCGCGACACCAGATCCAGCGCGCCGCCCATCACCCCGGGGATCTCAAGCCCCGACAGGTTGAAAGCGATGCCCGACAGAACCCCGATCACCAGCGGCTGCGAGAAGATGCCGCGCAGGATCTGCCGCACCAGCGCGCCCGGCGCCGACAGCCGGCCGCGCGACCGCGCCAGTTCCATCATCACGATGCCGAAGGCGTAGAAGATCGGCGAATGCAGCGAGATGATGGTGAAATTGCCCGCCAGCGCCTCGGGCCCATAGGCGCGTTCGGTGATCGGCACGCCCAGAAGCAGCGAATTCGAGAACAGGCAGGCAAAGCCGATCGCCACACAATCTTCCAGCGGGCGGCCGAAGATCAGCCTTGCGCCGAAAAACCCCAGGAAGAAGCAGGTGAAGGCGCCGATATAGAAGGACAGGAACAGGCCGATCTCGGCCGAGGCGTTCAGGTCCAGCGTCGCGATCGACTTGAACAGCAGGCAGGGGATCGCGAAGCTTTGCGCGAAACGCATCAGCCCGTCGACCGCCGCTTCGGAAAAACCCAGCCAGCGCGCCGCGACATAGCCGAAACCGATCACCAGGAAGACCGGCAGGATGACGTCGATCAGGGCGCTCACGCCGGGGTCTCGAAGCTGATCTCAAGCCCGTCATAGGCGGGGATGACGTGATCGGGGGTTTCGGCATCGACCGCAAGATAATCAAGGTCGACATGCATATTGGTCAGCACCGCCTGGCGCGGCTGGGCGCGGGCGATCCAGTCCAGCGTCAGCGCCAGATGGGCATGGGTCGGATGCGGCTTGCGGCGCAGCGCGTCGACGATCCAGCAGTCCAAGCCCTGCAGAAGCGGCCAGCTTTCCTCGGGGATCGCCACCGCATCGGGAAGATAGGCCAGCCCGCCGATGCGGAAGCCCAGCGCATCCATCGTGCCGTGATTGGCCGAGAAGGGCACCAGCACGATTTCGCCCCCCGCGCCGGTCACGCGGATCGGCCCCGAGATGGTGTTCAGATCCAGGATCGGCGGATAGGGGCTGCCCTCGGGCTGCACGAAAGCATAGCCGAACCGCGCCAGCAGCGCCTCTTGCGTCGGCCCGTCGGCCCAGACCGGCAGGCGGCGGCGGATGTTGAAGGTGACCTGGCGCAGATCGTCGATGCCGTGCATGTGGTCGGCATGCGAATGGGTATAGACCACGGCATCCAGCCGGCCGATCCCGGCATCAAGCAATTGCTCGCGCATGTCGGGCGAGGTGTCGATCAGCACGGTGGTCGTGCCGGATTCCGTCTCGCGCCGCACCAGAAGCGAGCAGCGCCGGCGGCGGTTCTTCGGATTGGCAGGGTCGCATTCCCCCCATTCGCCGCCCAGCCGCGGCACGCCGCCAGAGGATCCGCAGCCCAGAATGGTGAAGCGAAGCCGCGCCATCAGGCCGCTTTCGTGGCGCGGGCCGCCTTGCGGAACAGCCGGTCGAAATTGGCGCTGGTCGCGGCGCGGAACTCGGCCTCGGTCAGGCCGAAGACCTGGGCGCCGGCACGGGCGGTATGGGCGACATAGGCCGGCTCGTTGCGGCGGCCGCGGAAGGGAGGCGGCGCCAGATAGGGGCTGTCGGTTTCCACCAGGATCCGGTCAAGCGGGGCACGCGCGAAGATGTCGCGCAGATCCTGGCTTTTCGGGAAGGCGGCAATCCCCGACATCGACAGGTAGAAGCCCATCTCAAGCGCGGCTTCGGCCAGACGCGGCCCGGAAGAAAAGCAATGCATCACGCAAGCATAGGGCTTGCGCGCATGGCCCTCGGCCAGGATCGTCTCCATATCGGCATCGGCGGCGCGGGCATGGATCACCAGCGGCAGGCCGGTTTCCTGCGCCGCTTCGATATGGATTCGCAGGCTTTGCTTCTGCGCCTCGGCGCTGTCGGGCGTGTAATGGTAATCAAGCCCGGTCTCGCCGATCGCCACCAGCTTGGGGTGGCGGGCGACCTCAATCAGCTCGTCCAGCGTGACAGGGGCTTCTTGCCCCACGCTCATCGGATGCAGCCCATAGGCCCAGAAGATGCCCTCATGTGCCTCGGCAATGCCGCGCACCTTCGGGATCGCGCTTTTGCGGGTGCAGATCGACACCATGCGCGTGACACCCGCAGCCTGGGCGCGCGCGATCACCGCGTCGCGTTCGGCGTCGAAATCCGGGAAATCCAGATGGCAATGGCTGTCCACAAGATCGGGCAGCGGCGGCAGAGAGGGGGGCGTTGCGGGGGACATCATCCTGGGGTGGCGAGCTGTCCCGCCGTCTCGTCGATCCGGAACAGGATATCCATCAGAAGGGCGGCAGGGTCAAGGTTCACGGCCTTGCCGCGGCGGGCGCGCTGGGTCAGGCCCTGCGCCTGTTCGGCCCAAAGCCGGGCGGCGCGCAGATCGGGGGCGAGCCGGGTGAAAAGCGCGGCCTCGCCCGGCGCGGCTTCGGGCGGCAATTGGCGGCTGGCGGCGGCGCGCGCCAGCCGCGACAGGAACAGATCCAGAAGCGCCAGGATCAGATCGAAGGTCTCGGCCGCGCCACGGGCCGCGGCCGCATCGGCCAGCGCGGCCAGCCGCGGCCGGTCCAGCCCCGGCAGGTCGGCCAGCAAGGCCACCAGCCGGGCATAAAGCTGCAACCCGTCCAGCTCGGTCATCCGGAACGCCTCGCCGGCCGAGCCACCGGCCAGTTCCGCCAGCGCCACCTCGGCCCCCGGCGCCACATCGGCGCCCGCCTGGGCCAGGGCCGCGGCCAGCGCCTCGGGCGCCAGGGGGGCCAGGCGCAATTCCCGGCAGCGCGAGCGGATCGTCGGCAAAAGCCGCGCCGGCTGATGCGAGACCAGAAGGAAGGTCACGCCTTTCGGCGGCTCCTCCAGCATCTTCAGAAGCCCGTTCGCCGCGGCGACATTCATCTCGTCCAGACTGTCGACGATGACGACCCGCCGCCCGCCATCCGCGGCGCTGAGCCCCAGGAAGTCGCGCAGCCGGCGCACTTCGCCGATGGTGATCACCTGGGCCAGGGCGCTTGCCTTGTCGTTCGGGGCGCGGCGCAGCAGGAAGGCGCGCGGCTCGGCCAGGGCGCGCAGCCGGCGGGCGACCGGATGGTCGCGGTCGATGTCCAGCGTCTGCGGCGGCACGGGTGCGCCGAACAGCCCGCCCCCCCCGCCCCCGTCCTCCTCGGGCGTGGCCAGCAGGAACAGCGCGATCCGCCAGGCCAGCGTGGCTTTGCCCAGACCGCGCGCGCCGGTCAGCATCCAGGCATGGTGCAGTCGCCCCTGGCGGAAGGCATCCAGAAACTCCGCCTCGGCCGCCGCCTGTCCGAAGACCCGGGCGGTGTCGCGCGGATGCGGGGCGCCGGCCAGTCGGTCGGGCTCGGGCAGGGGATCGGTCGCGGCCATGGCGCCAGACATGCCACGGGCGGCGGCGCGGGGAAAGGGGCAGATGCCGCGCAGCAGTGGCCGCCGGCCGCGCGCCGTGCCATTCTGGCGGCAAATGCAACGGAGACCGCGATGACCCGCACCATCCTGATCGGCGCCCCGATCGACACTGGCCAGAAACGCCCCGGCTGCCTGATGGGCCCGGCCGCCTATCGCGTGGCGGGGATCGCGCGCGAAATCGCCGCCGAGGGCCATGCGGTCGAAGACTGGGGCGATCTGAAGCTGCCGGCTCTGCAACAGGTGACCAGCCCCAATCCGGCGGTGCATTCGCTGGCCGAGACGCTGGGCTGGACCGAAGTTCTGCGCGAAAGGGTGGAAGAGGCGCTGGCCCTGGGCGGCTTTCCGGTGATCCTGGGCGGCGATCATTCGCTGGCGCTGGGATCGGTGGCCGGTGCCGCGGCCTTTGCCGCCGGTCAGGACCGGCCGCTGTTTCTGTTGTGGCTGGATGCGCATTCCGATTTCCACACGCCCCTGACCACCACCTCGGGCAATCTGCACGGCACGCCGCTGGCCTATATCAACGGCCGCGCGGGCTTCGATGCTTTCCCGGCCTTTCCCGCCCCGGTGCCGGCGGCGCGGATCTGCATGTTCGGCATCCGCTCGGTCGATCCGGCCGAGGAACAGGGCATGGCCGAGCGCGGCATCCAGCCCAATGACATGCGGGTGATCGACGAACACGGCATCGTCAAGCCCTTGCGCGACTTCCTGAACCGCTGCCGGCGCGAGGGGGGCATGCTGCATGTCTCGCTGGATGTCGATTTCCTCGACCCTTCCATCGCGCCTGCGGTCGGCACGACGGTGCCGGGCGGCACCACCTTCCGCGAGGCGCATCTGGTGATGGAATTGCTGCATGAATCGGGCCTGGTCACCAGCCTGGATCTGGTCGAGCTGAACCCGTTCCTCGACGATCGCGGCATGACGGCGCGGCTGATGGTCGATCTGGTCGGCAGCCTGATGGGCAAGAAGGTCTTTGACCGGCCCACCCGCGCGAAATAGCCCGCTGCCTTCCTCTCTGCAAAAATATCCCGGGGGTCCGGGGGCAGAGCCCCCGGGCGTGCGTCGCCCTAAAGATCCCGATAGGAATGCAGGCGCCCCTGCGGATCGGTCACCAGCCAGGCGCCTGCGCCATCGGGCTGCAGATAGCCGGGGCCCACCGGCACCTTGCCATGGCCGCCGGGGATATCCAGCACGTAAAGCGGCTGGCCTATCCCGGTCAGCCGCCCGCGCAGCGCTGCCATGATCGCCTGGCCCTCGGCCAGGGTCAGGCGGAAATGGCCGGTGCCCTTGGCCAGATCGGGATGGTGCAGGTAATAGGGTTTTACCCGATGCCGCAGCAGGGCGCGGAACAGGTCTTCCAAGACGCCCGCCTCGGCATTCACCCCCTTCAGCAACACCGTCTGTGACAGCAAGGGCACGCCTGCGCGGTTCAAGCGGCGCAGGGCCGCCCCGGCGGCGGGTGTCAGTTCCTCGGCATGGTTCACATGCAGGACCAGCCAGACCGGCAGGCGGCGATCCAGCACTTCGGCCAGCGCCTCGGTCACCTTCCCCGGCGCCACGACCGGCACGCGGGTATGGAAGCGCACCAGTTCGACCGTTTCAACCGTCTCCAGCCGGTCAAGCATCGCCCCCAGCCGGCGCGGCGACAGGCTGAGCGGGTCGCCGCCGGTGAAGATCACCTCGCGCACTGCCGGGGTTTCGCGCAGATAGGCGATCACCCGGTCGAATTCGGCCTCGGCCAGAGTGCCCGTCTCGCCCACGGTTTCGCGGCGAAAGCAGAAGCGGCAATAGACCTCGCAGGTCTGGGTCGCATGCAGGATGGCGCGGTCGGGATAGCGATGGGTCAGGCCCGGCACGGGACGATGCGCATCATCGCCGATCGGATCTGCCAGTTCCTCGGGGCGCAGCTGCAATTCGCGCGGATCGGGCAGGAATTGCGCCTGCACCCCGGGCGCTGCCACGGCCAGCATCTCGGGGCTGACGCGCACGCGGAAGGCGGTTTCCACCGCCTCCAGCGCGGCGCGATCGGCGGGCGCGGTCAGGCCCAGATCCTGCAGCGCCTGAATGCTGGTGGCGGCGGCGGGTCGGGCAGGGGGGCGATGCGCGGTCATGGGCCGCGCAGCTACAGCCGCGTGGCCGAAGCCGCAAGCCTGCTGCGCTTAATGGATGGGGAACTCGCCCACCACATGGCGCCATTCGCCGGGCCCGATCAGCTTGCGGTGGGTGAAGCGCACCGAATGCAGCGGGCCCTCGATATTGCCCTGCCAGAATTCGATGAACCGGAACAGTTCCGGGTAATCGGGCGCCAGATCCATGTGCTGCCAGACGAAGGTGTTGATAACATTGCGGTAATCCGGCATCCGGTAGAAGATTTCGGCCGTGGTCATCCCGTAGCCCTTCAGCATCAGTTCCGTCTCGCTGTGACCCATGGGCGCAACTCCTTTCCTTGTCGCAAGGAAATCATGCCAGGGTTTACAAATCGTTCAACGATTTCAACGTTGTATCACTCGGGCGGCCTGAGTGCTGCCAGCGCCGCCCCCTCTGCCTTGCACCCAAGGAATGGGATGGTGTAAGGTCGCCGCAACAATATCTGGGCCCGGCGAAGGGGCCCGCGATCCAGGCAGGACAGACCGTGGCCGATACCCCCGAAGATACTGGAATCACTGGCGATTTGCCCGAGCGGCCCGTGCATGACGGCCCCCAGATCGACATCGCGCAGGAAATGCGCACGGCCTATCTGGACTATGCGATGTCGGTCATCGTCAGCCGCGCGATCCCCGATCTGCGCGACGGGCTGAAGCCGGTGCATCGGCGTATTCTTTATGCAATGCAGGAAGTCGGCAACACGCCCGACAAGGCCTATCGCAAATCGGCCCGCCCGGTGGGCGACACGATGGGGAAATATCACCCGCATGGCGACAGCGCGATCTACGACGCGCTGGTGCGGATGGCGCAGCCCTTCTCGATGTCGCTGAAGCTGTTGGACGGGCAAGGGAATTTCGGCTCGATGGACGGCGATATGCCGGCCGCCATGCGCTATACCGAAGTGCGGATGGACAAGCCCGCCACCTTCCTTCTGGCCGATATCGACAAGGACACGGTCGATTTCCAGGACAATTACGACGGCAAGGACCGCGAGCCCACGGTTCTTCCGGCGCGCTTCCCCAATATGCTGGTCAATGGCGCCGAGGGCATTGCCGTCGGCATGGCGACCCGCATCCCGCCGCATAACCTGGGCGAGGTGATCGACGCCACGCTGGCGCTGATCGACACGCCCGACATTTCCATGGAAGCGCTGATGGAGATCGTGCCCGCGCCCGATTTCCCCACGGGCGGGATGATCCTGGGCCGCTCCGGCGCGCGCAAGGCCTATCTGGAAGGCCGCGGCTCGGTCATCGTGCGGGCGAAAACCCATGTCGAGGAAATCCGCAAGGACCGCTGGGCGATCATCGTCGACGAGATTCCCTATCAGGTGAACAAGGCCTCGATGGTGGAACGCATCGCCGAGACGATCCGCGAAAAGCGCATCGACGGCATCTCGAATGTCGCCGACGAATCCGACCGCGCCGGGGTGCGGGTGGTGATCGAGCTGAAGCGCGACGCCACGCCCGACGTGGTGCTGAACCAGCTTTGGCGTTTCACGCCGATGCAGATTTCCTTCGGCTGCAACATGCTGGCGCTGAATGGCGGCCGGCCCGAAACCCTGACGCTGCGCGATTTCCTGGCGCATTTCATCACCTTCCGCGAGGAGGTGGTGGCCCGCCGCACCGCGTTCGAACTGCGCAAGGCGCGCGAGCGCAGCCATATCCTGTGCGGTCTGGCCGTGGCCGTGACCAATGTCGACGAAGTCGTCGCCACGATCCGGTCTTCCGCCGATCCCTCGGAAGCGCGCGAGCGGCTGATGACCCGGCGCTGGCCCGCCCATTCCATCGCCGATTACATCCGCCTGATCGACGATCCGACCCATACGATCAACGAGGACGGCACCTATAACCTGTCCGAAGTGCAGGCCCGCGCCATTCTGGAACTGCGCCTGCAGCGCCTGACCGCCCTGGGCGTCAAGGAAGTGACGGACGAGCTGGAAGAGCTGGCCGCCAAGATCAAGGATTACCTCGACATCCTGTCGTCGCGCGACCGGATCATGGGGATCATCTCGGATGAATTGCGCGAGGTCAAAGCCGCCTTCGCCGTGCCCCGTCGCACCGAAATCGCCGATTGGGAAGGCGATATGGATGACGAGGATCTGATCGAGCGCGAGGACATGGTCGTCACCATCACCTCGGGCGGCTATATCAAGCGCACGCCTTTGGCCGAGTTCCGCAGCCAGAACCGCGGCGGCAAGGGCCTGTCTTCCATGGCCACCAAGGAAGACGACGTGGTGACGACGCTTTTCGTTGCCAATACCCATACCTGGCTGTTGTTCTTCACCACCACCGGCATGGTCTACAAGCTGAAATGCTGGCGCCTGCCGGTGGCCGGCCGCACCGCCAAGGGCAAGGCGCTGGTCAATATCCTGCCGATCGAGCCGGGCGTGTCGATCGCCGCGCTGATGCCGGTCGATGTGCCGGAAGACGAATGGGACAAGCTGCAGATCGTCTTCGCAACCTCGGATGGCGATGTGCGGCAGAACGACCTGTCGGATTTCACCAATGTCATGCGCAACGGCAAGATCGCGATGAAACTGCCCGAGGGCGTGACGCTGGTGAATGCCGCCATTGCCGATGACCGCGACGATGTGATGCTGGTCACCCGCGGCGGCCGCGCCATCCGCTTCCCCACGACCGAGATCCGCGTCTTCAAGTCGCGCGGCTCGACCGGGGTGCGCGGGATCCGTCTGGGCGCCGAGGACAGCGTGGTCTCGATGGCGATCATCCGCCATTTCGACGCGACGCCCGAAGAACGCGCCGCCTATCTGAAGCAGCGCCGCCTGATGGCCGGTGTGACCGAGGACGAGGCCGCGGATGAGGACGAAGAGGCCGTGGCGGCGGGCCAGCTGTCGCCCGAACGCTATGCCGAAATGTCGGCGGCCGAGGATCTGATCCTGACCATCACCGCCGGCGGGTCGGGCAAGCTGTCTTCCTCGCATGACTATCCGGTGCGCGGCCGGGGCGGCATGGGCGTGAAGGCGATCTCGCCCGGTCCGCGCGGCGGCCGCATCGTCGCGGCCTTCCCGGTGGATCTGTCCGACCAGATCATGCTGGCCACCTCGACCGGCCAGTCGATCCGCACGCCGGTGGAACAGGTAAGCTTCCGCTCGCGTTCGGCCGGCGGGGTCCGGGTCTTCAACGTTGCGGCGGATGAGGAAGTGGTCTCGGTCGCCCGGGTGGCGGAACAGGGCGATGAGCCCGCTTGAGGCCCGGCTCGCGGCGCTTGCCGCCGCGGGCGCGACGGAAACCTATGGCGCGCTGGCCCGCGATCTGGGCCTGCGCCTGGGCGCCCTGACCGCGGCGCTTGAGATGCTGATGGAACAGGATACCGACCAGGGCCGCCCGCTGCGCGCGGCCCTTTTGCGGGCCCGGCTGGGCGACGGCCTGCCGGCGCGCGGCTTTTTCGACAAGGCGGCGGATCTGGGCCATGACATTTCCGACCCCGCCGGCTTCACTGCCGACCAGCGGCGGCGCTTAAGCGGCCGGTAACCCTTTGCGGCCAGACTGTGCCGCAAGGAGCCCCGCGCATGAACCTCTATCATTGCCTGATCGAACTGCGGCCCGAAGCCCGCGCCCTGGCCTTTGCCCAGGCGGCGCAGCATTGGCTGGACGCGCTGCAGGGCCAGGGCCTGATCAGCGGCTGGCGGCTGATGCGGCGCAAATTCGGCCTCGCCTCGGGCGCGCATTCCGATTTCCTTCTGGAAATCGAAATCCCGGGCCTTGCCACGCTGGACGCGGCCTTCTCGGCGCTCGCCATGTCGGATGACGATGCCCAACGCCGCTACGACCAGATGCATGGCATGATCGCCAGCGCCGAAGTCGGACTTTACCGGCCCTATCCCGACCCGTCGCAACGCGAACGCATCGCCCTGATCTGATCCGTTTCATCTGTCCCGAAATATCCCGGGGTGAGCGGCGCAGCCGCGAGGGGCAGCGCCCCTTTGCAGCGCTTGCCAGCCCGCGCCCCGCCCGCTACATCGCGGGGCCATGGAACCCCTTCACATCATCGGCGGCGGCATGGCCGGATCCGAGGCGGCCTGGCAGGCCGCCCGGGCCGGCGTGCCGGTCGTTTTGCACGAGATGCGGCCCCAGGTCGCCACCTTCGCCCATCGCACCGGCGATTTCGCCGAAATGGTCTGCTCGAATTCCTTCCGCTCGGATGATGACGAACGCAATGCCGTGGGTCTTCTGCATTGGGAAATGCGGGCGGCGCAGGGGTTGATCATGGAAATGGCGACCCGCCATCGCCTGCCCGCCGGCGGCGCCCTGGCGGTGGACCGCGATCCTTTCGCCGCGGCGGTGACCGAGCGGCTGAAATCGCATCCGCTGATTTCCACGTCTTATGAAGAGGTTGCCGAACTTCCTTCATCCGGGCACTGGATCATCGCCACCGGCCCCCTGACCAGCCCCGCGCTGGCCGAAAGCATCCGCGCTGCGACCGGGGCCGATGCGCTGGCCTTCTTCGATGCCATCGCGCCGATCGTCTATGCCGATACGGTCGACATGTCGGTGGCCTGGATGCAGTCGCGCTATGACAAGGGCGAGACGGCGGAAGAACAGACCGCCTATATGAACTGCCCGATGGACAAAGCCCAGTACGAGGCCTTCATCGACGCGATCCTGGCGGCGGAAAAGACCGAGTTCCACGACGGCGAAACGGCGGGCTATTTCGATGGCTGCCTGCCGATCGAGGTTATGGCCGAACGCGGCCGCGAAACCCTGCGCTTCGGCCCGATGAAGCCCGTGGGCCTGACCAATCCGCATAACCCGGTCAAGCCCTACGCCGTGGTGCAGCTGCGCCGCGACAACAAGCTGGGCACGCTCTACAATATCGTGGGCTTCCAGACCAAGATGAAGTACGGCGCGCAAACCGCTGTTTTCAAGATGATTCCCGGGCTTGAGAATGCCAGTTTCGCCCGGCTTGGCGGCATTCACCGCAACACGTTCATCAACTCGCCCACGCTGCTGGACGATCAGATGCGCCTGCGCAGCCGCCCGAACATCCGCTTCGCCGGCCAGATCACCGGGGTCGAGGGCTATGTCGAATCCGCCGCCATGGGCCTTCTGGCGGGCCGCATGGCCGCGGCCGAGATCAAGGGCCAGGTCCTGCCGCCACCGCCGCCGGAAACCGCGATGGGCGCGCTGATCACCCATATCACCGGCGGGGCCGAGGCGAAGACCTTCCAGCCGATGAACGTGAACTTCGGCCTCTTCCCCCCGATCGACGCCAAGGGCGGCCGCAAGGGCCGCAAGGACCGCTACAAGGCCTATACCGACCGCGCCAAACAGGCCTTTACGGAATGGCTCGGGTAACCCGCTTCGCCCCGTCACCCACCGGGCCCCTGCATCTGGGCCATGCCTATGCGGCACTGGTGGCGGCCGAACGGGGCGACCGCTTTCTCCTCAGGATCGAGGATATCGACCAGGCGCGTTGCCGCTGGGCCTATGAGGTGGCGATCTATCAGGATCTGGGCTGGCTGGGCCTGCGCTGGGAGGTGCCGGTCCTGCACCAGTCGGCGCGGCTGCCGCTGTATCAGGCAGCGCTTGACCGGCTGGCGGCGCAGGGGCTGACCTATCATTGCACCTGTTCGCGCGGCGATATCCGCGCCGCCCTGTCGGCGCCGCAGGAAGGCGCGCCGATGATCGGGCCGGATGGGCCGATCTATCCCGGCACGTGCCGCGACAAGGGCCTGACCGAAGGCGCGGTGCGGCTGAACATGGCCCGCGCGATGGCGCGGCTGGGCGAGGTCGCCTATCTGGAAACCGGCACCGATCCCGGGACGCATCGTTTCGATGCCGCGCGGATGAGCCACGAGATCGGCGATGTGGTGCTGGCGCGGCGCGATATCGGCACGTCTTACCATCTGGCCGTCGTGGTGGATGACGCCGCGCAGGGGATCACCGAAGTCACCCGCGGCGCAGATCTGGCGCCCGCGACGCCGCTGCATGTGCTGCTGCAACAGCTGCTGGGCCTGCCGACACCGATCTACCACCACCACCGGCTGATCCGTGACAGCCAGGGCAAGAGGCTGGCCAAGCGCGACGATGCCCGCGCGCTGGCAAAATATCGTGCCGAGGGGGCGACGCCCGCAGACATTTGCCGCATGGTCGGTCTGTAGCCAAATTCCTTCGAAGGAATTTGCGCCCCTAAACCATCGGCGCGCTGATCACCACTTCCTGCCCGTCGCGCAGCGCGGTGTAGAAGCAGGATCGCCGGTTGGTATGGCAGGCCGGGCCTTCCTGGGTCACCAGCGCCAGCAGGCAGTCGCGGTCGCAGTCGATCCGCAACTCCACCAGCTGTTGCACATGGCCCGAGGTTGCGCCCTTGGCCCAGAGTTCCCCGCGCGAGCGGCTCCAATAGGTGACCTGGCCGGTCTGCAGCGTATGGGCCAGCGACACCGCGTTCATCCAGGCCATCATCAGCACTTCGCCGCTGGCATGGTCCTGCGCGATGCAGGGGATCAGCCCATCGGCATTGTACTTTAGGCTTGCCGGGTCGAAAGCCATGTCTCTCTCCTTGGCGGGTCGGGGCGGGCCGATTACATAGGGGGCCGCGGAGGGCATGTCCATGAGCGACGCCGATCTTGTGAAACTGTATTCCGGGCGCATTCTGGCGCTGGCGGCGGATATTCCGCTGACCGGGCGGCTGGCCTCCCCGCAGGGCACGGCGCGGCGGCGGTCACCGCTGTGCGGATCGACCGTCACGGCCGATCTGGTGCTGGCTGACGGGCGGGTGGCGGAATTCGCCCAGGACGTGAAGGCCTGCGCGCTTGGCCAGGCCTCGGCGGCGGTGCTGGGGCAGGTGGTCCTGGGCCGCAGCCGGGCCGAGCTGGAAGCGGCGCGCGATGCGCTGCGGGCGATGCTGAAAGAGGGCGGGCCGGTGCCGGCGGCGCCGTTCGACGGCTATGAAGTGCTGCTGCCGGCGCGCGATTACAAGAATCGCCATGCCTCGATCCTGCTGGCGCTGGAGGCCGCTTGCGAGGCTTTTGAGGCCGCCGAGAAGGCCCAGGCCGTCTGATCCTGTCCAGACCAAAAAAAACCGCCGCGCACCGGGGGACGGTGGCGGCGGCAGGCGCGTGTCTGAGGCGCGCTGGGGATGCATCCGAAAGGCCGGGACAGGCAGGGGATGCGCGCGCCCGGGGAACAGACCGCAGGCAGAAACCGAAAATTCAGGCGGCGCCGGGCAGGGCCAGGGCCAGGATCAGGACGGCAAACAGCAGCACCACGCCCAGCGCGTCTTCGGCGACCGAGGGCTCGCGGCGGGGCATCAGGGCTTTCAGGCGGGTCATCATGGCGTGGTGTCCTCCGTTCCTTGTTGCCCGATTGTTCTCACAATCCTTAACGGCTGTAAAGAACTTAGTGGGAACATTTGTGAAAAATTAAGGAACACCGGGGCAGGGCGCGCTGTGGCGCCCGGTTAACCCACCGAAAGCAGCCGGATCGCGCGGTCCTGATCCAAGAGCCACAGCAACAGCCGCGCCGCGCGGCCGCGCGGGCCGGTCAGGTCGGGGTCCAGCGTCAGAAGCGCACGCGCATCCATCTGCGCGGTGGCCATCAGCGCCGATTGCCGTTCCATATCGGCGATGCGGAAGCGCGGCAGGCCGGATTGCGCCGTGCCGATCAGATCGCCGGCGCCGCGCAAAGCCAGATCCTCTTCGGCGATGCGGAACCCGTCTTCGGTTTCGCGGATCACCTTCAGCCGCCGCTCGCCGCCCTCGGTCAAAGGCGGCTGGTACAGCATCAGGCAGGTCGACTCCGCTTCGCCCCGCCCGACCCGGCCGCGCAGCTGGTGCAACTGGGCCAGGCCGAAGGTCTCGGCCCGCTCGATCACCATGATCGTGGCGGCGGGCACATTCACCCCCACCTCGATCACCGTTGTCGCCACCAGAACCTGCGTCCGCCCGGCCTGGAAATCCGCCATGGCGGCGTCCTTCTCGGCCGGCGGCATCTGGCCATGCACCAGCCCGACCCGGCCTTCGCCCAAGGCCGCGCGCAGATGCTGGAACCGCTCGACCGCCGAGGCCAGATCGACCACCTCGCTTTCCTCGACCAGCGGGCAGACCCAATAGGCCTGCCGCCCCTCGGCCACCGCCTTGCGCAGATGGCCCACCACCTCGTCAAGCCGCGCCACGGGCAGAACGGCGGTGCGAATGGGCTTTCGCCCGGCGGGCTTTTCATCCAGCACCGAGACATCCATGTCGCCGTAACTGGCCAATGCCAGGCTGCGCGGGATCGGCGTTGCCGTCATCACCAGCACATCGGCGGCCTGACCCTTGGCGCCCAGCTCCATCCGCTGCGCCACGCCGAAACGGTGCTGTTCGTCGATCACCGCCAGACGCAGATCGGCGAAATCCACATCCTTCTGGAAGACCGCATGGGTGCCGAGCAGGATGTGAATCCGCCCCGCGGCCAGATCGGCCAGTTTCGCCGCCCGCTCGGCGCCCTTGTCACGCCCGGTCAGGATCTCGACCCGCACGCCCGCCGCGGCTGCGAGCGGCGCCAGGCTTTCCAGATGCTGGCGCGCCAGGATTTCAGTCGGCGCCATCAGCACGCCCTGGCCGCCAGCCTCGACCGCGACCAGCAGCGCCAGGAAGGCGACCAGCGTCTTGCCCGCGCCGACATCGCCCTGCAAGAGCCGGTTCATCCGTTGGCCCGAGCCCATATCGGCCGCGATTTCCGCGACCGCCCGGCTTTGCGCGCCGGTGGGCAGATAGGGCAGGCTTTTCAGCACCTTGTCCTGCAGGGCGCCGGTGCCGCGGCTGGACTGGCCCTTGCCGCGCCGCATCCGCGCGCGGGCCAGCGACAGGGTCAGCTGATGGGCGAAGAATTCGTCATAGGCCAGCCGCTGCCGTGCCGGATCGCCGGGCGAGGGCGCGGTGCCCGGGGCATGCGCCTGCACCAAAGCCGCGCGCCAGTCGGGCCAGCCCTCGCGCGTCTTCAGCGCCGGATCGATCCAGTCGGGCAGATCGGGCGTGCGCGCCAGGGCCGAGGCGACGGCCTTCTGCACCACGCGCTGGGTCACGCCCGCGGTCAGCGGATAGACAGGCTCCCATTGCGGCAGATCGCCGGCCTCGTCGGGGCGCAGCACATGGTCGGGATGCACCATCTGCGCCATGCCATCGAAGAACTCGACCCGGCCCGAGACCAGCCGGCGCTGCCCGGTCGGCAGCAGTTTCTGCAGATAGTCGGCGCGGGCATGGAAGAAGACCAGCATCCAGTCGGCCTGCGCATCGCGCACCTGCACCCGATAGGGCCCGCCCTTGCGCCGCGCGGGCTGATGCGCGCCCACCTCGACCTCGACCGTCAGCACGGCGGGCGGCACCACGTCGCGCAAGCTGGCGCGGCGGCTGCGATCCACCCCACCCGAGGGCAGCAGGAACAGCAGATCCTTCGGCCGCGTGACGTCAAGCGCGGCAAAGGCCTGCGCGGTCTTGGCGCCGACGCCGTCCAGCGTTTCCAGCGCCGCGAACAGCGGGAAAAGCGGTTCCGGCCGGCTCATGTGGCGCCGATCAGGGCAAGCCAGGCGTCTTCGTCGATCACCTCGATGCCCAGCTGCGCCGCCGCCTTGGCCTTCGAGCCGGCGCCGGGCCCGGCGATCAGCAGATCGGTCTTGGCGCTGACCGAGCCCGCAACCTTGGCGCCCAAAGCCTCGGCCCGCGCCTTGGCCTCGGCCCGGGTCATCTTTTCCAGCGTGCCGGTGAAGACCAGGGTCTTGCCGGCGACCGGGCTGCCTTCGGTCTGGCGCGCGGTGGGGGCCTCGATGGTCAGGAAGCCCGCCAGCCGGTCGATGGCGGCGCGCTCATGGTCATTGGCGAAGGCATCCGACAGCGACAGGGCCAGAACCGGGCCGATCCCGTCGGTCGCGACCAGATCGGTCCAGGCGGCCTGGGCTTCGGGGGCAAGACCGGCCACGTCGATCGCGGCCTTGCGCGCCTCGGCGATCCGGGCGCGGCGCGCCTGCGCCTTGGCGGCCTGCCGTTCGGCATCGGCGGCGGCATCGGCGGCGCGATGGGCCAGGGCCGCCGGGCGCGACAGATCCAGCGCCGCGGTCAGCGCGGGCCAGCTGCCGTAATGGCGGGCCAGATCCTGCGCCGCGGCTTCGCCGGCATGGCGGATGCCCAGGGCGAAGATCAGCCGGTGCAGCTCGATCCGCCGACGCGATTCGATGGCGGCGAACAGGTTCTGCGCCGATTTCTCTCCCCAGCCCTTGACCTGCGCCAAGGGCCGGGTCGCCAGATATTCCAGGCCCGCCAGGATGTGATCGGCATCGCCATCGGTGACCGGCACGCCCGCGCCGCGCAGCATCTCGGCCAGGCGGTCCAGAAGTTCGGTGCCGCGGTCGGGCAAGGCCAGCTGGCGGGCCAGCCGGTCGCGGGGGCGCGCGACCAGCGCCTCGGGCCCGCCATCGCGCGCGGCCAGGGTGAAGATGTCGGCGGGTTCGGAAATCCGGCAGAGATCGTAGAAGAATTCCACCTGTTTCGCGCCCAGACCTTCAATGTCGAAGGCGGCGCGGCTGACGAAATGGCGCAGCTTTTCAACGGCCTGGGCCGGGCAGATCAGCCCGCCGGTGCAGCGGCGCACCGAATCGCCCTCGTCGCGGATGGCGGGGCTGCCGCATTCGGGGCAGGTCTGCGGGAAGGCATAGGGGGCGGCGTCTTCGGGCCGTTGCGCCAGATCGACATCGGCGATCTTCGGGATCACGTCGCCCGCGCGATAGACCTGCACCCAGTCGCCCTTGCGGATATCCTTGCCGCCGCGGATTTCCTCGCCGGTGGCCGAGCGGCCGGCGATGTAATCTTCATTGTGCAGCGTGGCGTTCGAGACGACCACGCCGCCCACGGTGACCGGCGTCAGCCGGGCCACGGGCGACAGGGCGCCGGTGCGGCCGACCTGAATGTCGATCGCCTCAAGCCGGGTCCAGGCCAGTTGCGCGGGGAATTTATGGGCAATCGCCCAGCGCGGCGTGGTCGAGCGAAAGCCGAGCCGCTGCTGCAGCGCCAGATCGTCGACCTTGTAGACCACGCCGTCGATGTCAAAGCCCAGCGTGGCGCGCTGCGCCTCGATGGCGCGATATTGCGCCAGCATCGCTTCGGGCCCGTCACAGAGAACGGTCAGCGGATTGGTCTGGAAGCCCATCTCGGCCAGCCGGCGGATCGCGCCGAATTGGGTTTCGGCCAGCGGCGCGGAGAGTTCTCCCCAGGCATAGGCGAAAAAGTGCAGCGGCCGGGCGGCGGTGATCGCGGAATCCAGCTGGCGCAGCGATCCCGCTGCGGCGTTGCGCGGATTGGCGAAGGGCTTTTCGCCGCGCGCGATCTGGCGGTCGTTCAGCGCGGCGAAATCGGCATGGCTCATGTAGACCTCGCCCCGCACCTCCATCACCTCGGGCGCGCCGGTCACCGTTTTGGGAATATCCTTGATCGTCAAGGCGTTGGCGGTGACATTCTCGCCCACCTCGCCATCGCCGCGGGTGGCGGCCTGGGTCAGGCGGCCCTGTTCATAGCGCAAGGACAGCGACAGGCCGTCGATCTTCGGCTCGGCCGTATAGCGCAGCGCGCCGGTCAGGTTCAGATAGCGGCGGACCCGGTCGTCGAAATCGGCGACATCGCCGTCTTCGAAGGCGTTTTCCAGGCTGAGCATCGGGCGGGCATGGGCGATCTTGCCAAAGCCTTCCGCCACCGCGGCCCCGACCTGGTCCGAGGGGCTGTCGGCGCGTTTCAGGGCCGGAAACTGCGCCTCGATCGCAGCATTGCGCCGCTTCAGGGCGTCGTAATCGGCATCCGACAGATCCGGGTCGTCGCGGCGATGATAGGCCTCGTTCGCGGCGGCGATTCGCGCGGCAAGATCGGCCAGTTCGGCCTGTGCTTCGGCCTTGGTCAGCTGCTCGACGGGTTTGCGGTCCATGGCCCCTCCGGTTTGGCGCGGAGGTTAGGCGGAGGGGCGCGGCAGGTAAAGGCGGGGCGATGATGGGGAAAGGCTGGGCGCGACGGCGAAGGGCTGGGCGCGAGGGGCCGCGCCGGTCAGGCGCTGGCGGCCAGCCGCTGCACCGGCTTGTCGCCCGCGCCGGTCCCGGGGGCCGGGTCGCGCAGCACATAGCCGCGGCCCCAGACGGTTTCGATATGGCTTTCGCCCCCCGTCGCCTCGGCCAGTTTCTTGCGCAATTTGCAGATAAAAACGTCGATGATTTTCAGTTCCGGCTCATCCATGCCGCCGTAAAGATGATTCAGGAACATTTCTTTTGTCAGCGTCGTGCCCTTGCGCAGCGAAAGCAGTTCCAGCATCTGATATTCCTTGCCGGTCAGATGCACGGGCTTTCCTTCAACTTCCACCGTCTTTGCATCGAGATTGACGATGATCGTGCCGGTGCGGATCACCGATTGGCTATGGCCTTTCGAGCGGCGGATGATCGCATGGATGCGCGCGACCAGTTCTTCGCGGTGGAAGGGCTTGGTCAAGTAGTCATCGGCGCCGAAGCCGAAGCCGCGCAGCTTGTTTTCCGTGTCATCCGAGCCCGACAGGATCAGGATCGGGGTTTCCACCCGGGCCAGGCGGATCTGACGCAACACCTCATGCCCGGACATGTCGGGCAGGTTCAGATCCAGCAGGATCAGGTCGTAATCATAGAGCTTCGCCAGGTCGATCCCGTCCTCGCCCATATCGGTACAATAGACGTTCAGATTCGCATGGGTCAGCATCAGTTCGATGCTGCGCGAGGTGGTCGGGTCATCTTCGACGAGGAGAATGCGCATCCTAAAGAACCTCCGCTCCTAAGCCTTCTTCGTTAATCGGATAGGCCGGCAATGGTTAATGCGAGGTTACTGTGGCAGAGCGGCGTCGAAAAACAACTTAAAGCTGTCTGTATTTCTGGATTGTCGTTACTTTCAAAGCCTTTTCGCCATGCAGTTCCACTGCCTGGCGCCAAAGCGCGAATTCCTCTTCCGACAGGGCATAGCGAGAAAGCGCCTCGGATTGCGGAATCAGCCCGTGAATCACCGCCTTGACCACAATCGCCTTGCGGCTGGCCACCCAGCGGCGGGTATCCGGTGGCGGCAGGTCGGCCCGGCACAGGATGCTGCCATCCGGCAAGGTCACCTGACGCGGCCCGTCAACGCGTTTCAGATACATGCGAAAACCTCACTCCGTCTTCGGATCGGGCCGACCATGCGGCATCGGGCTTAAACAATGCTGAAGCCATGGCTTGAGGATGCGGCGGATTTTCCTATATTCCCCACAACTCCGGCCCCGCGCCCGGCCCGGCCGGCCGGTGCCGCTGCCTTGCCGGATCCCCGTTCCTGTCTTTGGACCTCTTGTCATGCCGCGCGATCTGCCGCTGAACTCTCTGGGCCTTCCCAAGCCCCCCGCCGAGACGCGGGTCGTCGTCGCCATGTCGGGCGGGGTCGATTCCAGCGTGGTCGCGGCGATGCTGAAAGAGGAAGGCTATGACGTCGTCGGCGTGACGCTACAGCTGTACGACCACGGCGCGGCGCTGGCCAAGAAGGGGGCGTGCTGTGCGGGGCGCGACATTCACGATGCGCGGCGCGTGGCCGAAACCATGGGATTCCCGCATTACGTGCTGGATTACGAGAACACCTTCCGCGAGGCGGTGATCGAGGAATTCGCCGAGGCCTATCTGGCCGGCGCGACGCCGGTGCCCTGCATCCGCTGCAATGAACGGGTGAAGTTCAAGGACCTGTTGGCCACGGCCAAGGATCTTGAGGCCGATTGCATGGCCACGGGGCATTACATCCAGCGCAAGCTGGGCGTGGCGGGGCCGGAGCTGCACATGGCGGCCGATCCGGTGCGCGATCAAAGCTATTTCCTGTTCTCGACCACGGCCGAGCAACTGTCTTACCTGCGCTTCCCGCTGGGCCATCTGCAATCCAAGGCGGAAACAAGGGCGCTGGCGGCGCGCTACGGATTGCCGGTCGCCGACAAGCCCGACAGCCAGGATATCTGCTTCGTGCCGGACGGCAATTATGCCGCGGTGATCGAGAAGCTGCGCCCCGGTGCCGGCCAGCCGGGCGAGATCGTCGATCTGGCGGGGCGGGTGCTGGGCCAGCACAATGGCGTGATCCATTACACGATCGGCCAGCGCCGGGGCCTGGGGATCGGCGGGCTGGACGAGCCCCTGTATGTGGTCCGGCTGGACCCCGAGACCCGCCGCGTCATCGTCGGCCCGAAAGAGGCGTTGTCGACGCGGATCGTGCCCCTGCGCGAGATCAACTGGCTGGGCGACGCCCCCTTCGACTCGCGCCCGGAATGGCAGTTGCAGGTCAAGGTCCGCTCGACCCGCGCCCCGCGCGAGGCGATCCTGCGGCCCCTGTCGGCGACCGAGGCCGAGGTCGAACTGATCGCGCCGGAAGAGGGCGTCAGCGCCGGTCAGGCCTGCGTCTTCTATGCCCCCGCCGAAGCGGCCGATCCGGGCCGGGTCTATGGCGGCGGCTGGATCTGGCGCGGCCGTTAAGGCGGCCGGCGAAGGCGGGCCCGGCGCCGCAACGGCGCTGGACCTTCCCCGCGCAATCGGCCATATCAGAAGCGAACAGACGGAGGCCTGCGATGTATTTCCTCAAGCGCCTGCTGACCTGGTGGAACAGCCAGACGATCAGCACCCAGATCTTCACCGCCCGCAAAGGCGTGAAGGTGGGCGAGGACGATCAGGGCAATCTCTATTACCGCTCGAAAGACGGCAAGCGGCGCTGGGTGATCTACAATGGCGAGATGGAAGCCTCGCGCGTGCCGCCGGATTGGCATGGCTGGCTGCACCACACCTATGACGCGCCGCCGACCGACGCGCCGCTGATTCACAAGCCGTGGGAAAAGCCGCATGTCGAGAATCTCTCGGGCAGCGCGCTGGCCTATGCTCCGCCCGGCTCGATCCGCCGGGCCGATCCCGCGCCGCGGCGCGACTACGAGGCCTGGCAGCCGGAATGAGCCGCTATGCCGCAGAGGTCGCGACCGGCGCAGCGGTGCTGGTGCTGGCGGCCGGGTTCGCCTTCTATGCCGCCAAGGGCGCGGGGCTGACGGCGGGATCGGGCGAGACCTATCCGCTGACCGCCTCGTTCCGGTCGCTGGAAGGGATCGGCGTCGGCTCTGACGTGCGGCTGGCCGGGGTCAAGGTCGGCACGATGACCGATATCAAGCTGAACCCGCAGACCTTCATGGCCGATGCCACGGTGCAGATCCGCAAAGAGATTCAGCTGCCCACCGACACTGCCATCGTGATTTCCTCGGAAGGGCTGCTGGGCGGCAATTACGTGGAACTTCTGCCGGGCGGCATGCCCGACAATCTGGCCCCGGGCGACGAGATCGAGGATACGCAGGGCGCGGTCAGCCTGATCTCGCTTTTGATGAAATTCGTGGGCGGGCAGGCCGATTCCGGCGCGGCCCCGCCAGCCGGCGCGGAGAGCGGCGGATGACGGCGCGGCTGGCGCCCGTTCTGGCGCTGCTTCTGGGCGCGGGCCCGGCGCTGGCGCAGGGCTATGCCGATGCGCCGGGGGGCGTGATCCGCTGGCTGGACAAGCTGACCGGCCAGACCGGCGATGTGGAATTGCAGCGCGGCCAGTCGGCGACCAATGGCCGGCTGACGATCCAGCTGGATTCCTGCCGCTATCCCAGCGACAATCCGGCCTCGGAAGCCGAGGCGCATCTGACCATCCTGGATTCCAGCCGCAGCGAGCCGGTCTTTGCCGGCTGGATGCTGGCCTCCTCGCCCGCGCTGTCGGCACTGGACCATCCGCGCTACGATGTCTGGGTGCTGACCTGCATCGTGCCGGGCTACAAGCCGCCGGAAGTGGCCCCCGATGCGCCCGAGGATGAGGCGACCTCGGAAGGCGAGGGGCAGTAGCCGCTGGGCGTGAAGCTGGCCGGGCGCAGCAGGGCGCTGGCCAGGCGGCTGCGATAGGCGCTGCGCGAAATCTCGATCCCGCCCAGGCTGGCCAGATGCGGGGTCAGGAACTGGGTATCGAACAGGCTGAACCCGCCCGCCCGCAGCCGGTGCATGCACCAGGCCAGGGCGACTTTCGATCCGCCCGTCTCGGCCGAGAACATCGATTCCCCGAAAAACGCCCCGCCCAGCACGATGCCGAACACCCCGCCGGCCAGGCGGTCCCCCACCCAGATTTCCACCGAATGGGCCGCCCCCATCGCGTGCAGCGCCTGATAAAGGTCGAACAGGGCGGGGTTGATCCAGGTTTCGTCCCGATCGGCGCAGGCGCGCACGACGCCCGTGAAATCGCTGTCGATGCGCGGGATATAATCCCAGCGCCGGATCCGGCGCGACAGGCTGCGCGAGATGTGGAACCCGTCCAGCGGCAGGATGCCGCGCTGCCGCGGGTCCACCCAGTGGAACCCCGCGGCCTCGCGGCTTTCGGCCATCGGGAAGATCCCGGCGCCATAGCCCTGCAACAGCAGCTCGGGCGTGATCCGCACCATGCTGCCGCCGGTCATCTGGTCAGGGGCAGGCCGGCCCCTAGCCGAATTGCGCCGCCAGCCATTTTTCCAGCCAGTGGATATTGTATTCGCCGGCCTGGATGTCGGGCTCGGCCAGAAGGGCGGCGAACAGCGGCACGGTCGTGTCGATTCCGTCGACCACCAGTTCCGACAGCGCCCGCTTCAGCCGGGCCAGCGCCTCGGGCCGGTCGCGGCCATGCACGATCAGCTTGCCGATCAGGCTGTCGTAATAGGGCGGAATCGCATAGCCGCCATAAAGCGCCGAATCCATCCGCACCCCCAGACCGCCCGGCGCATGGAAGGTGCGCACCCGGCCGGGGCAGGGGGTGAAGTTCGGCAGCTTTTCGGCATTGATCCGCACTTCGATCGCGTGACCCTGCACTTCCAGCTCTTCCTGCTTGAAGGACAGCGGCAGGCCGGCCGCGACGCGGATCTGTTCGCGCACCAGATCGACGCCGAAGACATATTCGGTGACCGGGTGTTCGACCTGCAGGCGGGTGTTCATCTCGATGAAGTAGAACTTGCCGTCTTCATACAGGAATTCGACCGTGCCGGCGCCGATGTAGTTGATCTTCGCCACCGCATCGGCGCAGATCTTGCCGATCTCGGCCCGCATCTTGGGCGTGATGCAGGGGCCCGGGGCCTCTTCGAAGACCTTCTGGTGACGGCGCTGCAAGGAACAGTCGCGCTCGCCCAGATGGACCGCGCGGCCCTTGCCGTCGCCGAAGACCTGGATCTCGATATGGCGCGGCTTTTGCAGGTATTTCTCGATATAGACTTCGTCATTGCCGAAGGCGGCCTTGGCTTCCGACCGCGCGGTGCGGAAGGCGACCTCCAGCTCGCTGGCCGATTTCGCCACCTTCATTCCGCGCCCGCCGCCGCCGGCAGTGGCCTTGATGATCACCGGATAGCCGATCTCGCCCGCGGTCTTCAGCGCGGTTTCCACATCGGCCACCCCGCCTTCCGAGCCGGGCACGCAGGGAATCCCCAGCGCCTTGGCGGTTTCCTTGGCGGTGATCTTGTCGCCCATGATGCGGATATGTTCCGCCGAGGGGCCGATGAAGGTGATGCCGTGATCTTCCAGCGCCTGCGCGAAGCTGGCGTTTTCCGACAGGAAGCCATAGCCCGGATGCACCGCCTGGGCGCCCGAGATCTCGCAGGCCGAGATGATGGCGGATTTCTTCAGATAGCTTTCCGACGAGGGCGCCGGCCCGATGCAGACGGATTCGTCGGCCAGGCGCACATGCATCGCATCGGCATCGGCCGTGGAATGCACGGCGACCGATTTGATCCCCATTTCACGGCAGGCGCGGATCACCCGCAGCGCGATTTCTCCGCGATTGGCGATCAGGATTTTCTCGAACATGGCCGGGCCCTTATTCGATGATCATCAAGGGGGCGCCGTATTCCACCGGGCTTGCGTCATCGATCAGGATGCGCTTCACGGTGCCCGCCCGCGGGGCGGGGATGTGGTTCATCGTCTTCATCGCCTCGATGATCAGCACGGTCTGGCCCTCGGCCACCGTGGCGCCCAGCGTGACGAAGGGCGCAGCCCCCGGCTCGGGCGAGAGATAGGCGGTGCCCACCATGGGCGAGGTGACCGCGCCCGGGTGCTGGCTGGGATCTTCCGCGGCGGCGGGGGCGGCGGCGACCGGGGCGGCGGGGGCCGGGGCCGCGGGCGCTGCGGCATAGACCGGGGCCGGGGCCGGGGCGGCGATGATCGTCGCCTGTTTCACCACCCGGACATCCAGGCTGTCATCCTCGCCATATTCGCGTTTCACCGCGATTTCGGTCAGGTCGTTCTTGTTCAGAAGCTCGGCCAGGGCCGAGATGAAGGCGACGTCGGCGTCGGGAGAGTTCTTGCTCATGCCATCCTCGATTGGTCTTCTTCAGGCCCGGGAGGGCCGGCGGCGTTTCCGTGCTTATAGGGCAGGGCGCCGAGGGTGAAAAGCGCCCATTCCTGCAGCAGCGGACAGCGCCGATCCGGCCGTTGCAGCGCCGGACCTGGCTTTGTGCAGCGCTCACAAAATTTACCGTTTGATAAAATTCAGACCCTGTGAGACGCTGATTCCAAGAAAGCCAGAGCCAGGGAGGCCCGAGCCCCGATGACCAACAGCCCGCTGACGCCGGGAATCGTTTCCGCACGTCTGCCCGCCACCGCGCTTGCCGCAAATTTCGCCGATCACGCGCCGATCCTTGATCCGCACGAGGCGCAGGTTGCGGCGGATCGCTGCTATTTCTGCCATGACGCGCCCTGCATCACGGCCTGCCCGACCGGCATCGACATTCCGCTGTTCATCCGCCAGATCGCCACCGGCACGCCCGAAGCGGCGGCCAGGACGATCTGGAGCCAGAACATCCTGGGCGGCATCTGCGCCCGGGTCTGTCCGACCGAAACGCTGTGCCAGGAGGCCTGCGTGCGCGAGGCGGCCGAGGGCAAGCCGGTCGAGATCGGGCGGTTGCAGCGCTATGCCACCGATCTGGCGATGGCGCAGGGCCATCCGTTCCAGCGCGCCGCGGCAACGGGCAAGCGGGTTGCGGTGGTGGGGGCGGGGCCTGCGGGCCTGTCCTGCGCGCATCGGCTGGCGATGAAGGGCCATGACGTGGTGGTCTTTGAGCGCCGGCCCAAGGCCGGGGGGCTGAACGAATATGGCATCGCCAGCTACAAGGCGGTCGATGGATTCGCCCAGCGCGAGGTCGACTGGCTGTTGTCGATCGGCGGGATCGAGCTGCGCTGTGGGGTCGAACTTGGCCGCGATGTCACGCTGTCGGCGCTGCGGGCCGACTTTGACGCCGTGTTCCTGGGCATCGGGCTGCAGGGGGTGAATGCGTTGCGCGCGGCGGGCGAGGATCTGCCCGGTGTGCGCAATGCGGTGGATTTCATCGCCGAGCTGCGCCAGGCGCCCGATCTTGCGGCACTGCCGATCGGGCGCGAGGTGGTGGTGATCGGCGGCGGCATGACGGCGGTCGATGCCGCGGTGCAGGCCAAGCTGCTGGGCGCCGAGACCGTCACGATCGTCTATCGCCGCGGGCAAGACCGGATGTCGGCCTCGAAGCTGGAGCAGGATCTGGCGGTGACCGCGGGTGTGCGGCTGCTGTGCCATGCCGCTCCGGTGCGGGTGCTGGGTCAGGACCGGGTCGAGGCGGTGGAATTCGCCTATACGCAGGACAGGCCCGAGGGGCTGTCGCTTCTGCCCGAAACCTTCACGCTGAAGGCGGATCAGGTGTTCAAGGCCATTGGCCAGCAGCTGGCGGGCCTGCCCGAGGGGCTGGAGGCCGCGCAGGGCAAGATCGGCGCGACCCCGGCCCGGATCTTTGCCGGCGGCGATTGTGCGGCAGGTGGCGAAGATCTGACCGTGACCGCCGTGGCCGAGGGGCGGGATGCGGCCGAGGCGATCCATGCCGCGCTGACGGCCGCGTGATGGCAACGCTTTGCACTTGCCATATGCTGCAGCTGCATCCTATGCCGGTCCCGGCAAGAGGTGGGCATGAGCGGCTGGATCGACTCTATCATCGGCTTCATCGAAGCCAACCAGGCCTGGGCGCCCTGGATCATCCTGGTCTTCTCGATCGGCGAGAACACCGCCTTTCTGTCGATCGTGCTGCCCTCGACGGCGGTCTTGGTGGCCACGGGCGCGCTGGCCTCGGCCGGGGCGCTGAACTTCACCACGCTGTTTCTGGGCGCGGCGGTCGGCGCGATGATCGGCTCGTTCGGGTCCTACTGGCTGGGTCTGCGCTATGGCGCGGCGATCCTGCGCATGTGGCCGATCCGCAATCACCCCGAATGGGTGGAAAAGGCGCGCGATTTCTTCCAGCGCTACGGCGCGGCCACGGTGTTTCTGGGCCATTTCGTCACCTTCCTGCGGCCCGTCGTCTTTCTGATGGCCGGGATGAGCCGGATGCCCTTCGCCACTTTCGCGCTGTGGAACACGCTGGGCTGCCTGGTCTGGGCCTGGGTCGTGCCCAAGGTGGGCGAGGTCGGCGGCTATCTGATCGGCTGGATCTGGTCGCTTTTCGCGGCCTGATCGCCCGATTTTCCCTGAACGCGCCGCAGGCTGAGCCCTGCCTTACGCCCGGGCGCCGCCCGGGTGGCTTTTGCACATCCCCTCTCCCAGCCCATCGCAAGGAGGCCCGGCATGGCTGACCTGTCCGCCAATTTCATCGGCATCAAATCCCCCAATCCGTTCTGGCTGGCCTCGGCCCCGCCGACCGACAAGGCCTATAACGTCATCCGTGCCTTCGAGGCGGGCTGGGGCGGGGTGGTCTGGAAGACGCTGGGCGCCGAAGGCCCGCCGATCGTGAACGTGAACGGCCCGCGCTATGGCGCGATCTGGGGGGCGGACCGGCGGCTTCTGGGGCTGAACAATATCGAACTGATCACCGACCGGCCGCTGGAGGTGAACCTGAAGGAAATCCGCCAGGTCAAGCGCGACTGGCCGGACCGGGCCTTGGTGATCAGCCTGATGGTGCCCTGCGACGAGGAGTCGTGGAAGGACATCCTGATGCGGATCGAAGATACCGGCGCCGACGGGGTCGAGCTGAATTTCGGTTGCCCGCATGGCATGGCCGAGCGCGGCATGGGATCGGCCGTGGGCCAGGTGCCGGAATATATCGAGATGGTCACCCATTGGGTAAAGCACTATTCGAAGATGCCCTGCATCGTGAAGCTGACGCCGAATGTGACCTCGATCCTGCCGCCGGCCATGGCCGCGAAACGCGGCGGGGCGGATGCGGTCAGTCTGATCAACACGATCAAGTCGATCACCAATGTCGATCTGGACAATTTCTCGCCCTTCCCGATGATCGACGGCAAGGGCAGCCATGGCGGCTATTGCGGCCCGGCGGTGAAGCCGATCGCGCTGAACATGGTGGGTGAGATCGCCCGGCATGACGAGACCCGCGGCCTGCCGATTTCCGGCATTGGCGGGGTCACGACCTGGCGCGATGCGGCGGAGTTCATGGCCATGGGCTGCGGCAATGTGCAGGTCTGCACCGCGGCGATGACCTATGGATTCAAGGTCGTGCAAGAGATGATCTCGGGCCTGTCGCAATATCTGGACGAAAAGCAGATGACGATGCCGCAGCTGGTCGGTCGCGCGGTGCCGAATTTCGTCGAATGGCAGCATCTGAACCTGAATTACGTGACCAAGGCCCATATCGACCAGGAGGCCTGCATCAAATGCGGGCGCTGCTATGCGGCCTGCGAGGATACCAGCCATCAGGCCATCGCCATGGGGCCGGGACGGGTGTTCACGGTCAAGGACGAGGAATGCGTGGCCTGCAACCTGTGCGTCAATGTCTGCCCGGTCGATGACTGCATCACCATGGTGCCGATGGCGGCGGGCAGCATTGATCCGCGCACCGGCCGCAGGGTGGGCGGTTTCGCCGACTGGACCACCCATCCGAACAACCCGATGGCGGCGAAGGCGGCCGAATAGGCGAAGGGCGCGCGCGGGGGGGGCGAATTTTCTTCGAAAATTCGGTCCCTTGCCGGGTGTATATGATGCTTCGCGCGGGTCTGGCCGCGGCGGCCCCGGGGCTGATCTGCGGCCAGGCATGTGGGCGAGGCATGTGGGCCGGACAGGTGGAGAAGCCGCCGGGGCGCGCGTGGGCCGGGCAGGCCGATGACCTACCGCGCACCCGGGCACCAATTTGGCCCGTCGTGCAGCCCTGACCGCGCATTGCCGCACCAGACCGGCGCCCATTCCGGCAGCTGGCCAGCCGCCCGGCCGGCCCATTGTGGGCGCGCCTCAGGCCGCTGGCCATGCGCCTTGGGCCTGCGGATTGCGCCTCAGGCCACCGGGTCGAACAGCGGGTTACGGCCTTCCATCAGACTGGCCATCAGATAGGCGCGCTGCGCCGCCTCGGCCCGCGCACGCGCGGCTTCGATCTGATAGCTTTCCTCGGCGATATACCCGACCGCTTCGGCCAGGCCCGAGGCCGGTTGGACCGGCCGCGAGGTGTAAGGCGTGGCGACTGATTCCGTCCGCCCGCCATTGTGAAGCGCGGTAGCGCCCCCGAAATTCTGCCCTGCCGACAGTTGCGGCGATGTTCCCAACGTCTGCACCGTTGGCAGGACGGATGAGAAGACTCCCATGACCGTCACCAAACACAAGGGTGCCCCCACGAGGAATGATCTTACGCAAGTGCCACAGTCTTGCCCACAGAATTACCGTTAGAATTCGAACGGTCCCCCCGGCAAGCCGCCGCCCCAGGGGCGCGGCGCCTAACCCGGCGTCAGCAAGCGGCGGAACAGCGTGTCCAGAAACCCGCCCGCCTCGGCATAGGGATCATGGCCCGGGCCCAGCACGGCGCGGACCTGCACGTCGAAATCGGCGTAATGCTGGGTCAGCGCCCAGACCGAGAAGATCAGATGCACCGGATCGACGCGGGCCAGCCGCCCCTCGTCCATCCAGCGCGCCAGCAGCGCCGCCCGCGTCTCGACCAGCGCCTTCAGATCGCCCTCGATCGCCGCCATGATCCGCGGTGCGCCTTGCAGGATCTCATTGGCGAAAAGCCGGCTTTCGCGAGGAAAATCGCGCGACAGCGCCAGTTTGCGCCGCACATAGGCCAGAACTTCCTCGACCGGCTCGCCCTCGGGCCGCATCGCGCGCAGCGGATCCAGCCAGGTGGTCAGAAGCCCGGTCAGCAGCGTGGCATGCACCGCCTCTTTCGAGGGGAAATAATACAGAAGATTGGGCTTCGACAGGCCCGCCGTTTCGGCGATCTGGTCCAGCGTCGCGCCGCGGAAGCCCTGGGACGAGAAGACATCCAGCGCGGCTTCGAGAATCGCCTCGCGATTCTTGCGCTGGATTCGGCTGCGCTGCACGGTCATCGGGCCTCGGGATCGTTCGTTTTCTGCCGCCCAGTTAAGCAATCCTGCCCGGCAGGGTCAAATGCTGCGCCGCCGCGCCGGGTTAAAGTGTCGCGGCCAGGGCGCGCAGCGCGGCCACGGCCAGGGCGTGATCCTCGGCCTGCGGCAGGCCCGAGACGGTCAGGCAGGCGACCATGCCGCAGCCCGCCACGCGGATCGGCAGCGCGCCGCCATGATCGGCATGGGTTTCGGGCGCAAGCCCGTGCCGGGCCAGCGTTTCCCCCTTGTCGCGATTGCGCTGGCCGACCAGCAGCGAGGGCAGCTGGAACAGCAGCGCCGTGGCCGATTTGCGCGCGATCCACAGATCGTTCAGCGGTGTCGATCCGGGCAGGGCGGCGTGAAACAGGATGCGCGTGCCGGTGCGGATGTCGATCACCACCGGCGCGCCGGCCGCCAGCGCGCGCTCGCAGGCGATCCCGCCCAGGGCAAGCGCTTCGGCCTCGGCGAAGCGGGGCAGGGTCAGGCTGGCGAATTCGGCTTCCAGTGCGGCGGCGTCCATTTGGGCTCCTAAAGATCAGTCTTGCGGCAAGGCGGCGGGCAGGCGGTCGACGCCGGCCTTGCGCCACGTCGCGCGCAGGTTAGCGCAGCTGCGGGGAAGGTACAGGCATGGCGGCGCGGGGCCAAGCTGGGCGGCGCTGTGCAAGGCGCGGATCGCCAGGTGCAGGAGTGGGTCGCCCGGACCGCTTTGGTGAAAGCATCGGTGACGACGCGGGGGGCGCCTGCGCAGAGCGACGTGATCTGGCGACGCAAGATCTGGCAGCGCAAACCTGCCCTATGCGCCCGACGCCCCGCCGGCCCATACGCCCGCATTCCCCATACGCCCGTATGCGCCATACGCACGAACGCTCCATACGCCCGTATGCGCCATACGCCCGTATGGTCAGGCCGCGCCGATCCCGCGCAGGATGATCGCGGTCACGCTGTCGGTTGCGGCCTTCCATTGCCGGTCGGACAGGGGCTTGCCGCCGTTCAGCGTTTCGATCTGATGGGTGAAATCGGCGTAATGCTGGGTCGTGGCCCAGATCATGTACAGAAGATGCCGCGGGTCGATCGGCGCCATCCGGCCCTCGTCGATCCAGCGCCGGATCGCGGCGATCCGGCCCTCGGTCCAGCTGCGCAGCGTGGTTTCCAGGTAATCCTGGATCACCGGCGCGCCATGCATCACCTCGGACGCCCAGACCTTGGACCCATAGGGATGATCGCGCGAGATGCGCATCTTCGCCGCGATATAGGCGCCAATGCCGGTGGCGGGATCGGGGGCCTGGTCGAAGGCCTCGGCCGCGCGCAGCCAGATGGTGAAGATCGTCTCGACCACCCGGCGGTACAGATCCTCTTTGGTGGCGAAATAGTAATGCAGGTTCGCCTTGGGCAGGCCGGCACGGTCGGCGATCAGCTGCATCGTCGCGCCGCCGAAGCCCGCCTCGGCGAAGACCTTCTCGGCCGCGATCAGGATCAGCCGCTCATTCTCGCGCCGGATCGCGCTGCGGCGGCCCTGGGGAAGCGGGGGAACGGGGGGGGAAGCGTCCATGGGCGGCGGGATTTCCGTTGACCCCTTGGTCAGGGTGTGGTCGCGTGTTCCCTGACCATACGGTCAGGAAATGAGTCGCGGCAAGGGGTGCGGACAAACGACGCCCCACAGCGACAGGGAGACGGAAGCGATGACGGCTGCGGCTGGCGAGAATCTGCGCATCAATGGCGAAAGGCTGTGGGACAGCCTGATGGAGATGGCCAAGATCGGCCCCGGCGTGGCGGGTGGCAACAACCGCCAGACCCTGACCGATGCCGACAGCGAGGGCCGCCATCTGTTCCGGCGCTGGTGCGAGGCCGAGGGGCTGAGCATGGGCGTCGACACGATGGGCAACATGTTCATGACCCGGGCCGGCGAAGACCCCGACGCGCTGCCGGTCTATATCGGCAGCCATCTGGACACCCAGCCCACCGGCGGCAAATACGATGGCGTGCTGGGGGTGCTGGCGGGACTGGAGGTGGTGCGCAGCCTGAACGATCTGGGGGTGAAGACCCGGCATCCGATCGTCATCACCAATTGGACGAATGAGGAAGGCGCGCGTTTCGCGCCGGCCATGCTGGCCTCGGGCGTTTTCGCGGGCGTCCATACCGAAGATTACGCCAAGGCCCGGCGCGATCTTGACGGCAAGGCCTTTGGCGAGGAACTGGCACGGATCGGCTGGGTCGGCGATGAAGCCGTCGGCGCGCGCAAGATGCATGCCTATTACGAGCTGCATATCGAACAGGGCCCGATCCTTGAGGCGCAGGGCCGCGATATCGGCGTCGTCACCCATTGCCAGGGCCTGTGGTGGCTGGAATTCACTCTGACGGGGCGGGCGGCGCATACCGGATCGACGCCGATGGACATGCGCGTGAATGCCGGTCTGGCCATGGCGCGGATCTTCGAGATGGTGCAGGCCGTGGCGCTGGAGAACCAGCCCAATGCGGTGGGTGGCGTGGGGCAGGTGACCTTCAGCCCCAATTCGCGCAACGTGCTGCCGGGGCAGGTGGTGTTCACCGTCGATATCCGCACCGTGGATCAGGCCAAGCTGGACCGGATGCGGGCGAAGATCGAGGCCGAGGCCGCGAAGATCTGCGACGCGCTGGGCGTCGGCTGCGCGGTCGAGCCGGTGGGGCATTTCGACCCTGTGACCTTCGCCCCCGATCTGGTGGCCAATGTGCGCGCCGCGGCGGAAAAGCTGGGCTATTCGCATATGGATATCGTCTCGGGCGCGGGCCATGACGCCTGCTGGGCGGCCCGCGTGGCGCCGACGACGATGATCTTCTGCCCCTGTGTCGGCGGGCTTTCGCATAACGAGGCCGAGGAGATTTCTTTGGCCTGGGCGGCGGCGGGCACGGATGTGCTGCTGCATGCGGTGCTGGAGACGGCCGAACTGGTCGCGTGACCGAGAGGGCCGGGGGCCAGCCCCCGGACCCCCGGGATATTTATCGACAGATGAAAAGCGGGCCCGGTCCGCAGGGAGGGAAAGATGAGCACAGTCATCAAGGGCGGCACGGTGGTTACCGCCGATCTGACCTACAAGGCGGATGTGCTGGTCGAGGCCGGGCAGATCATCGCCATCGGGCCGGGGCTGAAGGGCGACCGGGTGCTGGATGCGGCGGGCTGCTATGTCATGCCCGGCGGCATCGACCCGCATACGCACTTGGAGATGCCCTTCATGGGCACCTATTCCAGCGACGATTTCGATTCTGGCACGCGGGCGGCGCTGGCGGGCGGGACCACGATGGTGGTGGATTTCGCCCTGCCGAACCCCGGCCAGTCGATGCTGGATGCGCTGAAGATGTGGGACAACAAATCCGCCCGCGCGCATTGCGATTACTCATTCCACATGGCCGTGACCTGGTGGGGCGAGCAGGTCTTTGACGAGATGAAAGCCGTCACGGAACGCGGCATCAACACGTTCAAGCATTTCATGGCCTACAAGGGCAGCCTGATGGTGAACGATGACGAGATGTTCGCCTCGTTCAAGCGCTGCGCCGAATTGGGGGCCATTCCGCTGGTCCATGCCGAGAATGGCGATATCGTGGCCGAGATGTCGGCCAAGCTTCTGGCCGAAGGCAATGTGGGGCCCGAGGCGCATGCCTATTCGCGGCCCAGCCAGGTGGAAGGCGAGGCCACGAACCGCGCCATCATGATCGCCGATATGGCGGGGGTGCCGCTTTATGTGGTGCATGTCTCTTGCGAAGAGGCGCATGAGGCGATCCGGCGCGCCAAGATGAACGGCAAGCGGGTCTGGGGCGAGCCGCTGATCCAGCATCTGACGCTGGATGAAAGCGAATATTTCAACCCCGACTGGGATCATGCCGCGCGGCGCGTCATGTCGCCGCCCTTCCGCAATCAGAAGCATCAGGACAGTCTTTGGGCCGGGCTGGCCTCGGGCACGCTGTCTTGCGTGGCCACCGACCATTGCGCCTTCACCACCGAACAGAAACGCTTCGGGCTGGGCAATTTCACCCGGATTCCGAACGGGACCGGCGGGCTTGAGGATCGGATGCCGATGCTTTGGACCTATGGGGTGAATACCGGGCGGATCACGATGAACGAATTCGTCGCCGTGACCTCGACCAATATCGCCAAGATCATGAACTGCTATCCGAAGAAGGGCGCGGTTCTGGTCGGCGCCGATGCCGATCTGGTGGTCTGGGATCCCGAGAAGGAGAAGGTGATCTCGGCCGGCAGCCAGCAATCGGCGATTGATTACAACGTCTTCGAGGGCAAGGTCGTGAAGGGTCTGCCGCGCTATGTGATGAGCCGCGGCCATGTGGCGGTGACCGATGGGGCGCTGACCAGTGCCGAGGGCCATGGCAAATTCGTGGCCCGCCCGCCGGGGATGCCGGTCGGGCAGGCGCTGTCGACCTGGAAGGCGCTGACGAACCCCCGGCCCATTGCCCGTGAGGGCATTCCGGCCTCGGGCGTCTGACGGGACGCCGGGCAGATGCGCGGGGGGCGGCAAGGTCAAGGGCAGACGGGGTTGTGCCGGCGGTCGCCCGGCCCGGCACAGGGGGCGTTGCGGACAGGCGCGGCTCAGGCCTGCTCGACCGCGTCGTCTTCGTCCTGGTCTTCGAAATCGTCGTCTTCGGTTTCGTCTTCGTCTTCTTCGGGGTCTTCGTCTTCGCCGTCCTCGACCTCTTCCGCTTCGTCCTCGTCAAGGTCTTCCGGGGTCTCGTCGTCTTCGGGGCCGGCAAGGGCGGCAAGGCGGCCGGACAGGTCGAACCAGGGATCGGCAAAGTCTTCGGCGTTGGGGGCGAAGGCGGTGGTCATCAGCATGGCGGGGCTCCAAGGCGGGATGGGGTGCGGTGGCAGAGCGGCACGGACGGCACGATGGCAGGGTTGCGCGACGGGCGCGTGAAGGGGTGACGGCATGGGCATGACGGCGGGACGACAGGGTTTGGAGCGCAGATGAAGGACACGTTGAATATCGCCCCGCCGGTGATCGAGGCCGAGGCGCTGGATCTGGTGTTCCAGACCGCCGACGGGCCGGTGCAGGCGCTGAAGGACGTTAATCTTTCCATTGGAAAGGGGGATTTCGTTTCCTTCATCGGGCCCTCGGGCTGCGGCAAGACCACCTTCCTGCGCTGCATCGCCGCCCTGGAACATCCGACCGCGGGCCGCCTGACCGTGAACGGCATGACCCCGGACGAGGCGCGGCGGAAGCGGGCCTATGGCTATGTCTTCCAGGCCGCGGGGCTTTATCCCTGGCGCACGATTGCCGGCAATATCCGCCTGCCGCTGGAGATCATGGGCTTTTCCAAGGCCGAGCAGACCCAGCGGGTCGAGCGGGTGCTTGACCTGGTCGACCTGTCGGGCTTCGGCAAGAAATTTCCCTGGCAATTGTCGGGCGGCATGCAGCAGCGCGCCTCGATCGCGCGGGCGCTGGCCTTCGATGCGGATATCCTGCTGATGGACGAACCCTTCGGCGCGCTGGATGAAATCGTCCGCGACCGGCTGAATGAAGAGCTGCTGAAGCTTTGGGCGCGCACCGGCAAGACCATCGGTTTCGTGACCCATTCGATCCCCGAGGCGGTCTATCTGTCGACCAAGATCGTGGTGATGAGCCCGCGTCCGGGCCGGATCACCGATGTGATCGACAGCCCGCTGCCGCGTGAGCGGCCGCTGGACATCCGCGATTCCAGCCAGTTCATCGAAATCGCCCATCGCGTGCGCGAAGGGCTGCGGGCGGGGCATGGCGATGAAGTCTGACCTGCCGCCCTGGATCGGCAAGGCCTGGCGCATCCGGGCGACGCTGATGACCGCGCTGCTGGGGGTGATCGCCATCGCCTTCCATTCCAGGCTGGTCTTCACCGGCGGCAGCCCGCTGGTGCCGCTGGTGCCGCTGATCTTCCTGATCGTCACGCCGCTTGCGCTGTGGGCAGACTGGGTCTGGCTGAGGCGCAATCACCACCGGGTCAACGAATGGGGGCTGAACCGCGGCAAGGATTACAGGAAGAAGCCGAAATGACCCGCGCCCTGCCTGTTCTTTCGGTGATCCTGGGGATCCTGGCGATCTGGTATCTTGCCACCGTCTGGATGAACGCGCCCTGGGCCTATGACCAGGCCGCGCGCGAGGGGCGCAGCCTAGGCTTCGGCGCGCTGGTGTCAGACACGATGGCGCAGGCCCGGCCGGTGCTGCCGCCGCCGCATCAGGTGGCGGCGAAACTGTGGGAGGGGCTGACGGCCCAGGCGGTGACCTCGAAGAAAAGCCTTGTCTATCATGGCTATGTCACCTTCCGCGGCACGATGTGGGGCTTTGCGCTGGGCATCGTGCTGGGGGTGGGCCTGGCCATGGCGATCGTGCGCTTCCGGGTGATGGACCTGTCGCTGATGCCCTGGGCGATCATCAGCCAGACCGTGCCGATCGTGGCCATCGCGCCGATGATCCTGGCCATGTCGAACAAGCTGGGGATCGAGGGGCGCGAAGTGCCCAAGGCGGTGATTGCGGCCTATCTGTCGTTCTTTCCGGTGCTGGTCTCGATGGTGAAGGGGCTGCGCGCGCCCGACCAGATGCAGCTGGACCTGCTGAAGACCTGGGGCGCGACCGAGGCGCAAACCTTCTTCCGGCTGCGGCTTCCCGCCTCGATGCCCTATTTCTTCGCCTCGTTGAAGGTTTCGGTCGCGGCGGCGCTGGTGGGCACGATCGTCGGCGAATTGCCGACCGGCGCGGTCGAGGGCCTGGGCGCGCGGATGCTGATCGGCAGCCAGTTCGGCGAGCCGCTGATCACCTGGGCCGCACTGTTCGCCAGCGCCATCCTGGCGGGGCTGCTGATCGTCGCCGTCGGAACGGTCGAGCGGCTGGCCAATAGCCGGATGGGGGTCAGGGCATGAGCGGCGCGATGATCCTGATCCTGGCCTTCGGTTTCTGGGCGTTGGCCTGGGGGCTGAATGTGGCGGCCGCCAATGGCCCGATGCGGCGCAGCCGCGCGGTGCGGGTGATGGTGCCGGTGCTGTTCGGCGCCACGCTTCTGGTGATGTGGGAGGCGATCTGCCGCGCCGGTCTGGTGGAACCCGTCGTCCTGCCCGCGCCCTCGGCCATTGCGGCGAAGATTGCAGCCTCGCCCGAGATCCTGTGGGCCGATTTCGTGCAGACCGTGCTGAAGGGCGCGCTGAGCGGCTTCCTGATCGGCACGGGGGCGGCGATGGTCGTGGCGGTGATCTGCGACCGGGTGCCCTTCCTGCGCGCGGGCCTGCTGCCGGTGGGCAATTTCGTGGCCGCCCTGCCGATCATCGGCCTGGCGCCGATCCTGGTGACCTGGTTCGGCTTCGGCTGGCAGTCGAAGGCGGCGGTGGTCGTGGCCATGGTGTTCTTTCCCATGCTGGTCAATGTGGTCGCGGGCCTGGCCTCGGCCGAGCGGATGCAGCGCGACCTGATGGCGACCTGGGGGGCAAGCTATGGCCAAAGCCTGTGGAAGCTGCGCCTGCCCGCCGCCATGCCCTTCGTCTTCAACGGCCTGAAGATCGCGGCCTCGCTGGCGCTGATCGGGGCCATTGTGGCCGAATATTTCGGCAGCCCGGTCTTCGGCATGGGGTTCCGGATCTCGACCGCGGCGGGGGTGATGAATCTGGAACTGGTCTGGGCCGAAATCGCGGTGGCGGCGCTGGCCGGCTCGGCCTTTTACGGGCTGATTGCCTTGATCGAGGCGGGGGTGACCTTCTGGCATCCCTCGCAGCGGAACTGAAACCCTGACCCGGCGGCTTGAACCGGCCGGGCGGCAACATGGAGGTGAGACGATGAAGAAACTGCTGACCGCGGGTCTTCTGGCCCTGATGGCGGGCGCGGCCCAGGCCGAAGATGTGACGCTGCAGCTGAAATGGGTCACCCAGGCCCAGTTCGCCGGCTATTACGTCGCCAAGGACAAGGGCTTCTACGAGGAAGAGGGTCTGAACGTCACCATCAAGCCGGGCGGGCCCGACATCGCGCCGGAACAGGTCATCGCCTCGGGCGGGGCCGATGTGATCACCACCTGGATGCCGGCGGCGCTGGCCGCGCGCGAACGCGGCGTGCCGCTGGTCAACATCGCCCAGCCGTTCAAGACCGGCGGGCTGGAGCTGACCTGCCGCAAGGACATGGGCGTCGAGAAGACCGACGACTTCAAGGACAAGACGCTGGGCGTCTGGTTCTATGGCAACGAATACCCGTTCTATGCCTGGATGGCCAAGCTGGGCCTGGCCACCGATGGCTCGGCCGGGGGCGTGACGGTGCTGAAACAGGCCTTCAACGTCGATGCCCTGCTGCAGAAGCAGGCGGCCTGCATCTCGGTCATGACCTATAACGAATATGGCCAGGTGCTGGATGCCGGGATCAAGCCCGAGGAACTGACCACCTTCGTCTATCGCGAAGAGGGCGTCGTCGTGCTGGAAGACGGGCTTTATGTGATGGAAGAGAAGCTGAAGGACCCGGCCTTTGCCGAGACGATGGTGAAATTCGTCCGCGCCTCGATGAAGGGCTGGAAATATGCCGAGGCGAACCCCGATGAAGCCGCGCAGATCGTGATCGACAATGATGAATCGGGCGCGCAGACGCTGGACCATCAGAAATACATGATGAGCGAAGTGGCCAAGCTGACCGCGGGCGGCAATGGTGCGCTGGACCCGGCCGATTTCGACGCGACCGTGGCCTCGCTTCTGGCCGCCGTCTCGCCCGAGAACCCGGCGATCACCAAGGCGCCTGAAGGCATGGCCTGGACGCATGACATCTCGGACAAGGCTTTGACCGAGTAAGCACCTGACGGACAGCGCCTTTCACGCTGCGGTTAAGGGGGCCGATGGGCCCCCTTTTCCTTTGTAAACCCGGGGGTGTCCTTGTAAATTCCTTTGCAACGCGGAGGGGATCGTGGCGCTTTCGGCATTGGTGGGCACAAGGCTGCGCGAAAGGCGGCTGGCGGCGGGGATCAAGCAGGCCGATCTGGCCGAGGCGGCGGGCGTCTCGCCCAGCTATCTGAACCTGATCGAGCATAACCGGCGCAATGTGACGCCGCCCGTTCTGGCGCGGCTGGCGGCGGCGTTGGGGACCGACCCGGCCGCGCTGGGCGATGCGACGGCGGGGGCGCTGGCCGAGGACCTGCGGGCGGCGGCGGCGGCCTTGCCGGGGGCGGGGGCGGAACTTGACCGGATTGACGAGCTGATCGCGCGCTTCCCGGGCTGGGCGGCGCTGGCGGGCGGCTTGCAGGGCCGGGTCGCGGCGCTGGAGCGCGCGGTCTCGGCGCTGAACGACCGGCTCAGCCATGATCCGCATCTGTCGGCGGCGCTGCATGAACTGCTGTCGGCCCTGTCCGGGGTGCGGGCGACCGCGGCGATCCTGGCCGAGACCGAAGACATCGACCCTGACTGGCGCCTGCGCTTTCACGGCAATCTCTACGCCGACAGCGAAAGGCTGGCCCAGGGGGCCGAGGCGCTGGTGGCCTATCTGGACCGGTCGGAAACCCGGCCCGAAGAGGGGCTGGCCACGCCGCAGGACGAGGCCGAGGCCTGGCTTTCGGCGCGCGGCTGGCATCTGGACGAGGCCGAGACCGCGCCCGGCGCGGCCGCGATCGCGGCCGAGATCGAGGGGCTTGCCTCGGATGCGGCGCGGGCGCTGGCGCGGGCGCGGCTGGATTACGCCGCCTTGCGCACCACGCCCGATGGCGCGGTGGTGGCGGGGTTGGTGGCGCTGCCGGGGATCGGGCGCTGGACGGCCGAGATCTATGCGATGTTCGCCCTTGGCCGCGCCGATGTCTTCGCGCCGGGCGATCTGGCGCTGCAGGAGGCCGCGCGGCTGGTCTTCGATCTGCCCGAACGGCCCTCGGAACGGGCGCTCAGGGCGATGGCCGAAGACTGGAGCCCCTGGCGCGCGGTTGCGGCCCGGGCGCTCTGGGCCTACTACCGTCAGGCGAAGAACCGGGAAGGGATCAGGACATGAGAGAGCTGCAATTCGGTCGGCAAGGCGCCGAGACCCCGACCTCGCTGGTGGTCTTCCTGCATGGCTATGGTGCCGATGGCGCCGATCTTCTGGGCTTGGCGGAACCCCTGGCGCCGCATCTGCCCGGCACGCAATTCCTTGCCCCCGATGCGCCCGAACCCTGCCGCGGCAATCCGTTCGGCCGGCAATGGTTTCCGATCCCGCGCATGGACGGCTCGACCGAGGCCGAGGCGCGGGCCGGGCTGCTGGCCGCAGCCGAAGACCTGAATGCCTTTCTGGACGCGCGTCTGGCCGAAACCGGCCTGCCGGCCTCGGCCCTGGCGCTGGTGGGCTTCTCGCAGGGCGCGATGATGAGCCTGCAGATCGCCCCGCGCCGCCCCGATCCCGTCGCGGCGGTGGTGGCGATCTCGGGCCGGCTGCTGGCGCCCGAATTGCTGATCGGCGAATCGCGGGTGAAGCCGCCGGTGCTGCTGGTGCATGGCGATCAGGATCCGGTGGTGCCGTTCCAGGAAATGGGCCTGGCCGGCAATGCGCTGGTCAATGCGGGCTTCGAAACCTATGCCCATGTGATGAAGGGCACCGGCCATGGCATCGCACCCGACGGGCTGGGCGTCGCGATGAGCTTCCTGAAGGATCGCCTTCCGGCCTGACGCCTTCCTCTCTGCAAAAATATCCTGCGGGGGTCCGGGGGTGCAAAACCCCCGGCCTCGGCCACAGGCACCGAAGGCCAGGACCTTAGGCCAAAGCCTCCAGCCAGGCCGCGCAGCCGGTCAGCGCGGCGTAATCGTCCTCGACCACGCTGACCGCGAAATCGCGGGTCAGCAGATCGACCCGGCGCTTTTCGCGGAACCCCTCGGTCAGGCCGAAGGGCGCGAACCAGGGCGTCAGGGCGCGCGACATGCCGCCGATCAGATAAAGCCCGCCCCAGGGCAGATGCACCAGCGCCAGATCGGCCAGATATTGCGCCAGGATCCGCACATAAAGCTGTGCGGCATGGGTGGCGATCGGATCGCCCGCCTGCAACAGCGCCAGCACCTCGGCCGATTGCGGCCCGCCGGGCGCGCCCGCCGATTGCGGCCCTCCGGCCGCCCCCGCCTCGGCGGCGGCAAAGGCATAGAGATGGCCCAGACCCCGGCCCGCCAGCACCTCTTCGGCGCCGCAATGCGGGGCCTCGCCGCGCGCGCGCAGCAGATCCTCGACAAAGCGCATCAGCCGCAGGTCTTCCTCGCAGCGCACCGGCAGGTTCACATGCCCGCACTCCGAGGCCGGCACGATCCGCATCGCGCCATGCCCATGCACGGGCGCGGCATTGACCCCGGTGCCCAGACCCACGACCAGCATCGACCCGCCCGGCTTCTGCGGCCCCTCGATCACCACCCGCAGATTGGCCGCCGCGACATGGCCCAGCGCATGGCCCTGCGCCTGCAGATCGTTCAGGATCGCCACCCGCTGCGCGCCCGAGGCCGCGCGCAGCTTGTCGCCATCCATCACCCAATCCAGATTGGTCATCCGCGCCACGCCGTCTTCCACCGGGCCCGCGGCGGCGACGCAGACGCCCTCGACCTCGGCTCCGGTCACCGCCAGGTAATCGCGCAGGATCTGCGCGATGTCCTGGCCGCGGGCCTTGTATTCGGCATTGGGATAGCGGCGGATCGTGTCGGGGCGCACCTGGGCGCCCTCGGCCAGCGCCACGCGGGTATTGGTGCCGCCAAGATCGGCCAGAAGGTTCAGCGCCATCATCCCCTCAGCGGTTGCGGGCCAGCGCCCGGGCCAGAGCGTGATACGAGGCCTTGGGGCTGCGCTGCAAGCTGTCGAAATCGACATGCACCAGGCCGAAGCGCTTTTCATAGCCCAAGGACCATTCGTAATTGTCCAGCATCGACCAGATGAAATAGCCTTTCAGGTTCACCCCCTGCGCCAGCGCGCGTTGCGCCGCCGCCAGATGCAGCGCCAGGTAATCGACCCGTTCCGGGTCGTCGACCGTGCCCTCGACCACCGGCACTTCGGCCGAGGCCATGCCGTTTTCGGTGATATAGACCGGCAGGCCGCGGGAATATTCGGCCTCGCAGCGCAGCAGGAACTTCTCCAGCCCCTGTGGGTAGATCTCCCAGCCCATCTGGGTCTTGGGCAGCGGGCCGTCGATTTCGGCGAAATGCGGCCAGGGGCCGGGATCGGGCCCGATCAGCTTGCGGGTGTAATAATTCAACCCGCACCAGTCGACCGGGGTCGAGATCGTTTCCATGTCGTCCTGCCAGCCCTGGGGCAGATGCGGCGCGAGGCCCTCCAGCGCCAGATCGGGATAGGCTCCGTTGAAGATGCCGCCCAGGAACCAGCGGTTGTAGATCGCATCATAGCGCGCGGCGGCGGCGGCGGCTTCGGGCGTGTCATCGACCGGATCGGCCCATTCCAGATTGCAGACCGCGCCCAGGTTCTGCACGCCCAGCCCGCGCATGGTCTGGATCGCGCGGCCATGCGCCAGAAGGACATGGTGCATCGCCCGCGCGGCGGCGCGGATGTCGCGCACCCCCGGCGCATGCACGCCCATGAAATGCGACAGCCAGGCCACGCACCACGGCTCGTTGATCGGCGCGACCGACCAGGTCCGGTCGCCCAGCCGGCGCATCAGCACGTCGGTATAATCGGCGAACCAGCCGGCAATGTCGCGGTTGCGCCAGCCGCCCAGATCGGCCAGCGCCGAGGGCAGTTCCCAGTGATACAGCGTCAGCGCCGGCTTCAGCCCGCGCTCCAGCATGCCATCGACCAGCCGGTCGTAGAAATCCAGGCCCTCGGGATTGGGCGTGCCGCGCCCCTCGGGCAGGACCCGCGCCCAAGAGGCCGAAAAGCGATAGGCGTCCAGATTGGCGTCGCGGATCAGGTCCAGATCCTGGGGCCAGCGGTGGTAATGGTCGCAGGCCCGCGCGCCGGTTTCGGCCCGAACCACATTGCCCGGGGTGGCTGCGAAATCGTCCCAATGGGTGCGCCCCGCGCCGCCAAAGCCGTGGCCCTCGATCTGATAGGCCGAGGTGGCGGTGCCGAACAGGAAACCCTCGGGAAACTGGGAACGGGCGGGCAGCATGGGTGGACCTTTCGGGGCAGCAGGGGCAGGGCAGGCGGCAGGGGCGGCGGCAGGGGCGATCAGCGGGCGGGCGCGGGCCCGGTGGACTGGCCGATGATCAAATCGGCCTCCAGAAGCCGGGTCGGCACTTCGGTCAGGTTGCCCGAGATCAGCGACAGCAGCATCTCGGCCGCGATCCGCCCGGCCTCGCGCACCGAGGATCGCGTGGCGGTGTAGATCGGCACATCCTCGCCGTTCTTCATGTAGGACAGATCGTCGTCATGGATGATCACGCTGACATCGCGGCCCAGGCGCAGCCCCCGGTCTTCGCAGGCGCGGCGCAGCCCCATGCCAAGGATCATCGACGAGGCCAGGAAGGCGGTGGGCGGATCGGGCAGGGCCAGCATGCGCAGCCCGGCCCGGTGGCCCGCAACCTCGGTCATCTCTTCCGAGACCATCAGCGCAGGGTCCTCGGCCAGGCCGCGGGCGGCCAGCGCATCGGCATAGCCGCCGCGGCGGCGCATGGCGAAATCCATGAATTCCAGCCCGTTCAGCAGGGCGATGCGGCGATGGCCCAGATCCAGCAGAAACTCGGTCGCGCGCTGGAAGGCGCGGCGGTTGTTCACATCGACCCAAGGGTAGGGCAGGCTGCAGCCCGAGGCGCGGCCATGCACCACGAAGGGCAGGCCGATTTCATGCAGAAGCGCGATGCGCGGATCGTCCATCTTCGGCGCATGCACGATGACGCCATCGACATTGCCCTTGGCGCGCAGCAGCCGATAGGTGGGTTCCTCTTGCGCGTCGGGCACGACGGACAGCACCATGTCATAATCGTTGCGGCTGTAGACCTCGCCCGCGCCGGCGATGAAATCGGCGAAGACCGGGTTGACGATCTCGTGCCGGCTGGCGATCGGGATGACATGGCCCACCGCCATGGCACGGCCGGTGGCCAGGCGGATCGCGCGGGTGTTCGGGCGGTAATTGTGCCGCTTCGCCGCGGCCATGACGCGTTCGCGCGTGGCCTCGTTCACCTCGGGGTAGCCGTTCAGGGCGCGCGACACCGTGGTGGGCGACAGGCCCAGTTTGGTGGCGAGTTCCTTCAGATTCATCGCGGGCGGCATCCAAAACGGTTTCAATCCGTCCGACATTACCCGGCTGGGTCGGCAAGTCAAAGCCAAAGCGCCGCGGCGATGCGGCTGCGGAATGGCGTGTTTCTGCAGGTGCAAAGGCGGTTTCGGTTTGACTTGGGGGGGCGGATCAGCAAGGGTTTTGTCCCAAAGCGGTTTGAGTTCGAATCCCGCCTGGCGGGCCGTAGAACCGTGACGCCGCCGGATTTCAGGACAGGTCGCCGGACAGTCCGGCGCAGGGGAGGATGGATGATGAAACGGATGCTGACCGCCAGTGCCGCCACGCTGGCGCTTCTGTCGGGCGCCGCGCTTGCGCAGGATCTGGTGTTCCCGGTGGGCGAGGGCGCCTTCAACTGGGACAGCTACAAGGCGTTTGACGCGGCGAACAATCTGGACGGCCAGACCCTGACCATCTTCGGGCCCTGGCGCGGCGAGGATCAGGTCCTGGCGGAATCGGTTTTCGCCTATTTCGCCGCGGCGACCGGGGTGAAGGTCAACTATTCCTCGTCCGAAAGCTACGAGCAGCAGATCGTCATCGACACCGAAGCCGGCAGCCCGCCGAACATCGCCATCCTGCCGCAGCCGGGGCTGATCGCCGATCTGGTGAAGAAGGGCAAGGTCACGGCGCTTGGCCAGGAAACCCAGGACTGGCTGGCGCAGAACTATGCCGCCGGCGACAGCTGGGTCGGGCTGGGGTCTTTTGCCGGCCCCGACGGGACCAAGGCGCTGTATGCATTTCCCTATAAGATCGACGTGAAATCGCTGGTCTGGTACGTGCCCGAGAATTTCGAGGATGCGGGCTACGAGATCCCCGAGACGATGGAGGATCTGAAGGCGCTGACCGAGCAGATCGTGGCCGATGGCGGCACGCCCTGGTGCATCGGCCTGGGCTCGGGCGGGGCCACGGGCTGGCCCGCGACCGACTGGGTCGAAGACCTGATGCTGCGCACCCAGCCGGCCGATCTGTATGACCAATGGGTGTCGAACGAATTGCCGTTCAACAGCCCCGAAGTCGTGGGCGCGATCGAGGAATTCGGCTGGTTCGCCAAGACCGATGCCAATGTGGCGGGCGGCGCCTCGGCCGTGACCTCGACCGATTTCCGCGACAGCCCCAAGGGCCTGTTCACCTCGCCGCCGCAATGCTACCTGCACCATCAGGCCTCGTTCATCCCCTCGTTCTTCCCCGAGGGCACGCAGGTCGGCACGGATGCGGATTTCTTCTACATGCCCGCCTATGCCGGCAAGGATCTGGGCAAGCCGGTGCTGGGCGCGGGCACGCTGGCCTTCATCACCAAGGATTCGGATGCGAGCCGCGCCTTCATCGAATTCCTGAAGACGCCGATCGCGCATGAGGTCTGGATGGCGCAGAAATCCTTCCTGACCCCGATGAAGACGGTGAATGCCGATCTTTACGGCGATCCGACGATGAAGAAGATGGGCGAGATCCTGCTGAATGCCACGACTTTCCGTTTCGACGCCTCGGATCTGATGCCGGGCGCGGTGGGCGCGGGGTCGTTCTGGACCGGCATGGTCGATTTCGTCGGCGGCAAGTCGGCGCAAGAGGTGGCCGACGCGATCCAGGCCAGCTGGCCGAAATAAGCCCTTTCAGGGTGTGATGCGGGACGCGGCCCGGGGCGTGCAGGATGCCCCCCGGGCCGCGGCCGTCGCGAAACAGCGCATGCGGAGGGCGAAATGCATCCTGCCTTGCAGGCGATCCTGGTGATCCTTGGCGGCGTCGGCGGCTGCGTCGGATATTTCTACGCCTCGAATCTGATCCTGGACAAAGTCCTGTTTCCGGCGCGCGGGCCACAGGCCGGGCGCAACATCAACCGCGCCAATCTGGTGCGGCCCTGGCTGTTCCTGGCCCCGGCCCTGGCGGCGCTGACCCTGTATCTGGCCTATCCGGTCTTCGCGACCTTCTGGCGGTCGCTGCTGAACCAGGCCGGCCAATTCGTGGGCTTGGCGAATTACGCCAAGATGGCGCATGAGCCGAAATTCACCGAAGCCCTGGGCAACAACCTTCTGTGGCTGATCGTGGTGCCGGCCGCGGCCACCGGCTTTGGCCTTCTCGCGGCCCAGCTGACCGATCGCATCCGCTGGGGCAATCTGGCCAAGTCGCTGATCTTCATGCCGATGGCGATTTCCTTCGTCGGCGCCAGCGTGATCTTCAAGCTGATCTATGACACGCGCGAGGCGAACCTGCCGCAGATCGGCATCCTGAACGCGCTTTGGCTGAAGGCGGAAGGCGGGATCGGCTCGGTCCTGATCTTGCAGCTGCTGCCCTTCGCGCTGGTGGTCTCGCTGATCGCGGGTTTCGCCTATCTGGGATGGCTGGTGCTGCGTCCGCTGTGGCGCCGGCGGGACGAGACGGCGTGGATCCGGGTCGGTCGGGTGATCGGCGCGGCGGTGGCGGTGTTTCTGGTCATCGAACTGGCCAGCTGGGCCTATGGGATCGCCACGGCCGATCTTCCCTATGGCCAGCCGCAGGCCTGGCTGCAGATCCCCTATTGGAACAACTTCTTCCTGATGGCGGTGCTGATCTGGATCCAGACCGGCTTTGCCATGGTGATCCTGTCGGCCGCGCTGCGCGGCGTGCCCGAGGATACGATCGAGGCGGCGGTGCTGGACGGGGCGAACCCGTTCCAGATCTTCTTCCGCATCAAGGTACCGCAGATCGTGGGCACGATCGTCGTGGTCTGGACCACGATCACCATCACCGTGCTGAAGGTCTTCGACATCGTCTATGCGATGACCAATGGCCAGTGGGAGACGCAGGTTCTGGCCAATTACATGTATGACAAGCTGTTCCGCGCCTTCGACTGGGGCATGGGCGCCGCCGCCGCCATGGTGATCATGGCCTTGGTGACGCCGATCCTGGTGTGGAACGTCTGGAACGCGCGCCGCGAGATGCGCTGAGGGGGCACGGGGCAGATGGACAATATCGTCGGCAAGAAACCCGCGCTGCTTTGGGCCGTGCATCTGTCGGTTCTGGCCTTGGTGCTGCTTTGGGTTCTGCCGGTCGTGGGGCTTTTGGTGTCAAGCTTCCGCACCGGAGATCAGATCGTGTCCTCGGGCTGGTGGCAGGCGCTGTCGGCGCAAGAGGCGCAGCAGCCCGCGATCCGCATTGCGGGAACCGAAGTCGCGCAGGACGGGGTCTTTGCGATCTCGGGCAATCTTTACGGTGGAAAGGGCGGGGCGATCAGCGCCTGGGGCACCTCCTCGCGCGAGCCCGAGGCCCATGCGCCCGGCGACACGGCCGAGTTGGCGGACGGGCTGCGCCTGACCGTGCAGGAGAACGGCGATTTCAGCCTGACCTCACCCGCCAGCCTGGCGGATCAGCGCCTGCCGCGGGTCTTCACCACCGCCTCGACCCCGCCGGAATTCACCCTGCAGAACTACCGCAACGTGCTGTTCTCGCCCCTGGCCGGCCAGTCGATCGGCCAGGCCTTCCTGAACACGCTGACCGTGGCGATCCCGGCAACGGTGATCCCGATCCTGGTGGCCGCCTTCGCGGCCTATGCGCTGGCCTGGATGGAGTTTCCGGGCCGCGCGCTCTTGGTTGCCTTCATCGTCGGGCTGCTGGTCGTACCGCTGCAGCTGGCGCTGATCCCCTTGCTGCAGTTCCACAACTGGATCGGCATCGGCAAAGGCTATCTGTCGATCTGGATGGCCCATACCGGCTTCGGCCTGCCTTTGGCGATCTATCTGCTGCGCAATTACATGGTCGGCCTGCCCAAGGACATCATCGAGAATGCCAGGGTGGATGGCGCGACCGAATTCCAGATCTTCATCCGCATCATCCTGCCCCTGTCCTTCCCGGCGCTGGCCTCATTCGCCATCTTCCAGTTCCTGTGGACCTGGAACGACCTTTTGGTCGCGATGGTCTTTCTGGGCACCGACAATGACAAGCTGGTGCTGACCGGGAACCTGGTCAACCTCATGGGGTCGCGGGGAGGCGACTGGGAGATCCTTTCGGCCTCGGCCTTCGTGTCCATCGCGGTTCCGCTGCTCGTGTTCTTCTCGATGCAGCGGTTCCTGGTGCGCGGGCTTCTGGCCGGTTCCGTCAAGTGAGAAAGACATGACACTGCAAAAAGACCCCGACTGGTGGCGCGGCGCCGTCATCTACCAGATCTATCCCCGCAGCTTTCAGGATTCGAATGGCGACGGGATCGGCGACCTGCCGGGCATCACCGCGCGGCTGGATCATGTCGCGGCCCTGGGGGCCGATGCGATCTGGATTTCGCCCTTCTTCAAAAGCCCGATGAAGGATTTCGGCTACGATGTCAGCGATTACTGCGACGTCGATCCGATGTTCGGCACGCTTTCGGATTTCGACGCGCTGGTGACGCGGGCGCATGATCTGGGCGTGCGGGTGATGATCGACCTGGTGATCTCGCACACCTCAGACCGGCATCCCTGGTTCGCCGAAAGCCGCCGCGACCGCACCAATCCGAAATCCGACTGGTATGTCTGGGCCGACCCGAAGCTGGACGGCACCCCGCCCACGAACTGGCTGTCGATCTTCGGCGGTTCGGCCTGGGCCTGGGATGCGCGGCGCGAGCAGTATTACCTGCACAATTTCCTGACCTCGCAGCCCGACCTGAACTTCCACAACCCCGAGGTGCAGGCCGCGGTGCTGGATGCGACCGAATTCTGGCTGAAGCGCGGGGTCGACGGGTTCCGGCTGGACACGATCAACTTCTACTTCCACGACAAGTATCTGCGCGACAATCCCGGCCTGCCGGTCGAGGACCGCAACGACCGCACTGCGCCGAAGGTGAACCCCTACAATCACCAGATGCATCTCTTCGACAAATCTCGGCCGGAGAATTTGAATTTTCTGCGAAAATTCAGGGCGCGGCTGGCGCCTTACGGCGCGGCCGCGGTGGGCGAGGTCGGCGATGCCGAGCGGGGCCTGCAGATCATGGCCGAATATACCAGTGGTGGCGACAAGGTGCAGATGTGCTATCCGTTCGAGCTGTTGCAGCCGGCCCGGGTCACTGCGGCCGATCTGGTTTCGGTCTTCGACCAGCTGGCCGCCGAGGCGCCCGATGCCTGGCCCTGCTGGTCGGCCTCGAACCATGACGTGGTGCGCCACATCACCCGCTGGGGGCTGAGCGACCAGGGCGCGCGCTGCTATGCGGTGCTGCTGGCGACCTTGCGCGGCTCTTTGTGCCTGTATCAGGGCGAGGAACTGGGCCTGCCCGAGGCCGAGATCGCCTTCGAAGACCTGCAGGACCCTTACGGGATCGAATTCTGGCCCGAATTCAAGGGCCGCGACGGTTGCCGCACGCCGATGGTCTGGCAGCAGGACAACCGGCAGGGTGGGTTCACCACGGCCGAAAGGTCCTGGCTGCCGGTCAGCCCGGCGCATCTGCCGCGGGCGGTGGCGGCGCAGGGGGGCGCGGGGTCGATGCTGGCGCATTACCGCCGTCTTCTGGCCTTCCGCCGCGCCCATCAGGCGCTGCGCACCGGCGGCATGACGGGCATCGCCGCGCAGGGCGATGTGGTGCAGTTTCAGCGCCTGGGCGACGAGACGCTGTTTTGCGCCTTCAACCTGGGCGAAGCCGCGGCGCGGGTGACCCTGCCCGAGGGCCGCTGGCAGGCCCTTGCGCAAGACCTGGGCGGGGTCGATGCTGCGACGGGAACGGTCGATCTGCCGGGCTGGGGCTTTGTCCTGGCGCGGCAGGTCTGAGAAGGGGGAGGGGACGATGGCGGATCTGGTGCTGAAAGGGGTCGAGAAGGCCTATGGCGAGGTCAAGGTTCTGTCGGGCATCGACCTTGAGATCCAGAAGGGCGAGCTGATCGTTTTCGTCGGCCCCTCGGGGTGCGGGAAATCCACGCTTCTGCGGATGATCGCCGGGCTGGAACAGATCACCGGCGGCGATTTCCACATCGACGGCCAGCGGATGAACGACGTGCCGCCGGCCCAGCGCGGCATCGCCATGGTGTTCCAAAGCTATGCGCTTTACCCGCATATGACCGTGCGCGACAACATGGCCTTCGCGCTGAAACTGGCCGGCAAAAGCCAGGCCGAGATCGCGGCGGCGGTCGACAAGGCAGCGAAGATGCTGCAGCTGACGCCCTATCTCGACCGGCTGCCGAAGGCGCTGTCGGGCGGGCAGCGCCAGCGCGTTGCCATCGGCCGGGCCATCGTGCGGGCGCCGAAGGTCTATCTCTTCGACGAGCCGCTGTCGAATCTGGATGCCGCCTTGCGGGTGGCGACGCGGATCGAGATCGCGCAGCTGAAGGAACAGATGCCCGACTCGACGATGATCTATGTGACCCATGATCAGGTCGAGGCGATGACGCTGGCCTCGCGCATCGTTGTCCTGGCCGGCGGCGGCATCGCCCAGGTCGGCACGCCGCTGGATCTGTACGAGCGGCCCGAGAATGAATTCGTGGCGCAGTTCATCGGCAGCCCGGCGATGAACCTGACCCCGGGCGAGGTGGTGGAAACCGGGGCCGAGACGGTGGTCAAGCTGGCGAATGGCGGCATGGCGCGGTCGCATGTGCCGACGCAACCCGGCGATCTGGGGCGGACGGTGAATGTGGGGGTTCGGCCCGAAGACCTGCACGAAACCGAAGGTACTCCGATCTTCCACGGCCCGGTCGAGATCACCGAAGCCCTGGGCGAAGTCACGCTTCTGTATCTGAAGCCCGACGGCACCGCCCATCCGGTGATCGCCAAACTGCCCGGCATCCGGCCCGAATTGCGCCGGCAAGAGGTGCGGCTGGGCGCCGATCCGGCAAAGGTGCATCTCTTCGCCGAAGGCCGGTCGCTTCTGTATCGCTAGGGCCGGGGGCGGACCCCCCGGCGCCACAGCACTGCTGCGGGCCTAGCCGCCCGCCTTGCGGGCATGGAAGACGAAGCCCAGGAAGTTCAGCAGCACCTGCGCGGCCAGGATCGCGGTTGATCCCGAATGGTCGTAATCCGGCGCCACCTCGACCAGATCCATCCCCACCACTTCATGCCGCTTCGCCACTTGCTGCAGGATCTCAAGCACTTCGTAATACAGGAACCCGCCATGCGAGGGCGTGCCGGTTCCGGGCGCGATCGAGGGGCAGAAGCCGTCAATGTCGATCGTCACGTAAAGCCGCGCTCCGGCGGGGATGCGCGCCATCACGCCCTCGACCCCCAGCTTGCGCACCTGGCGCACCGACAGGAAATCGTCGCCCATGGCGCGGGCGGCCTCGTACCCGTCCTTGGCGGTTGAACTGACATTGCGGATCCCCAGCGCGGTGATCCCGGTCACATGCGCGCTTTCCGCCGCCCGCCGCATCGGATTGCCATGGCCATGTTTCACGCCATGGCGGATATCGACGAAATCCAGATGGGCGTCGATCTGCAGGATATGGATCGGGCCCTGATCGGCAAAGGCGCGGATGCAGGGGATGTTCACCGAATGGTCGCCCCCCAGCACCACCGGCAGCGCGCCCGCCTTCAGGATCGCCCGCACACCCGCCTCGATATTGGCATGGCTTTTCTCGGTGTCGGTATGGACGATGTCGGCGTCGCCAATGTCGACGATCGTCACCTCGGGGCCCAGATAGGTGGCGTCGTCCTCGTGGTCATAGGCGCCGGCATGGCCGAAGGAGAACAGGGTCGAGGCCTCGCGGATCGAGCGCGGCCCGAAACGTGCCCCGGCGCGGAACTGGGTGCCGAAATCGAAGGGCGCCCCCAGAATCGCCGCATCGGCCGAGATCGCGCCCCAATCCGGCTGGTAGGGCCGCTTGCCGAAGGTGGAAATCCCGACGAAGGGCAGGTTCAGCCGCCCGGTCTCATAGCCATGTCCGCTCATGCATGCTCTCCTTTGCCGAGGCAGAATGGGTGGGCTGTGGGGGCTTGTCCAGCGCGGCGGCGCGGGGCAGGCTTCTGGCGAAACGGGGGGGCGGATGATGGTTGCGATCAGCGACGAGACGGTGCGGGATTATGCGGCAGATGGCGCGGTGGTGATCCGCGGGCTGTTTGCCGATTGGGTCGACGAGCTGCGGGCGGGGATCGAGAAGAACATCGCCGCGCCCACCCAGCAGATGGCGACGCTGAAGCCGGGCGAGGCCGGGCGCTTCTTCGACGATTACTGCAACTGGACCCGCATCCCCGAATTCGAACGCGCGATCTTCGGCTCGGGCGCGGCCGCGGCGGCGGCGCGGCTGATGGGATCGCAGCGGGTGCAGCTGTTCCACGACCATGTGCTGGTGAAAGAGCCGGGCACCGCCAAGCCCACGCCCTGGCATACGGACGGGCCCTATTACTTTGTCGAGGGGCGCCAGACCGTCAGCTTCTGGGTGCCGCTGGACCCGGTGCGCGAGGCGTCCTTGCGCTGCGTTGCCGGCAGCCATCTGTGGGAAAAGGACGTGCTGCCGACCCGCTGGGTGTCGCAAAGCGATTTCTACCCGGGCGATCACGATTACATGCCCGTGCCCGATCCCGAGGCCGAAGGCATGCGCATTCTGGAATGGGAGATGGCGCCGGGCGATGCGGTGGCCTTCCATTACCGCACCCTGCATGGCGCGCGCGGCAATACCACCACGGCGCGGCGCCGGGCGTTTTCGCTGCGACTGGTGGGCGATGATGCGCGCTATGTCGACCGGCCGGGGCCGACCTCGCCGCCGTTCCCGGGTCATGGCATGCAGCCGGGCCAACCCTTGCGCGAAGACTGGTTCCCGGTTCTGCCGCTCTGATCCGGCGTCGGCAGTGGCGGGGCTGCGGCAATGGCGGCCCTTGCCTTGGCCGCCACAATCGGATGCCCTGCAACAAAGGAGAGCCCGCATGGCCATCGAGCCCGCACGATTCCGCCCCAAAGCCTATCCGCCGCCCGAGTTTCCGCCGCGGCGCCTGCCGGTTTTCGCCAAGGTGCCGCCGGCGATCTTTCCGGTGCTGCTGGGGATTCTGGGCCTGGCCATGGCGCTGCGGCTGGGGCTGGACCGGCTGGGCCTGCCGGCGGGGGTCGGCGATCTGGTCGCGGGGCTGGCGCTGGGGTTCTGGGTCTTTGGCGCGGTGGCCTATGGCACCAAGCTGGCCCGCCGGCCGGGCGTGCTGCTGGAGGATCTGAAGGTCATGCCGGCGCGGTCGGGGCTGGCGGCCGGCACGGCCGGACTTCTGGCGGCGGCGGGCCTGCTGGCGCCCTTCGCGCCGGGATTTGCGGTGGCGGTGCTGTCGGTGGGACTGGGCCTGCATCTGGCGCTGGCCCTGTGCGTGCTGTGGGTTCTGGCGCGGATGCCGGCCGAGACGCGGGTGGTGAACCCGGGCTGGCACCTGATCTTTACCGGCTTCATCATCGGCGCGCCCTCGGCGGCGCTGCTGGGGCAGATGGAGCTGGCCCGCGGGCTGATCTGGCTGACCCTGCCGATCGCCGCGGCGATCTGGGGCGTGTCGCTGGCCCAGCTGATCCGCGGCTTTCCCCCGGCGCCGCTGCGGCCGATGCTGGCGATCCATCTGGCACCGGCCAGCCTGTTTGCCACCTCGGCCGCGCTGACCGGGATGGAGGGCATGGCCCTGGGCTTCGCGATTGCCGCGCTGGGTCTGGCGGCGCTGATGGCGCTGCTGTCGGGCTGGCTGACCGCGGCGGGCTTCTCGCCGCTTTGGGGGGCTTTCACCTTTCCGATGGCGGCCGTTGCGACGGCGATGCTGCGCCAGGGCGGCCCCTTGTCCAGCCTGGGCGTGGGTCTTCTGGCCGTGGCGCTGGTGGTGGTGCCCTGGATCGCCTGGAAAGTGCTGAAGCTTTGGCCGGGCGGGCAATTGGCCAGCAAGACCAACACCGCCACGGCCTGAGGGCGCGGGACCCTAGCCGATCAGCCCGACCCAGGCGCGCGCCAGCGCCAGCCCATGCGCATCGGCCTGCAGGCCCGGGCCCGCGGCAAGCGCCGGATGGGCGGCATGCCAGCCGGGCGACAGCCGCTCGACCAGATCGGGGAATTCCCGGCTCCAATCGGCGACGACGGCGCGCGAGGCTTCGAAATGGAACTGCGTCGCATAGCCCGCGCGGCCGAAGCGGAAGGACTGGTTTTCCGCCTGCGCCGATCCGGCCAGCCTTGTGGCGCCCGGCGGCAGGGTGAACGTGTCGGAATGCCATTGGAAGATCGGAAAGCTGCGGGGCAGGGCGCCCAGCAGCGGATCGGGCACGTCGCTGCGCGTGACCTCGCACCAGCCGAATTCCGGCGCCGTGCCCAGGACGTTCCGCGCGCCCAGGCCCCGGGCAAAAAGCTGTGCGCCCAGGCAGACCCCCAGCACCGCCTTGCCCGCGCCCGCCGCATCGGCCATCAGCCGGGCCAGCTGCGGCAGATAGGGATGGGTGTCGTCGGCTAGCGCCGATTGCTCGCCCCCGAAGACCACCAGCGCATCGCTTGCCAGCGTCGCCGGCAGCGGCTCGCCCGCCCAGGGGCGCAGAATCTCGATCCGCGCGGCCGCCTCGTGCAGGGCCACGCCGACCTGGCCGTGATGGGTGATCCTGGTGTTCTCGACGATGGTGACGCGCATGTCCTGCCCCTGCTGCCCTGCGGCACAATCTGCACGCGGGGGGCCGGCTTTCAACCCCGGGGCGCCGCTTTTCCCTTGCGCCCGGCCGGCCAAGGTGAAACAGGGAACCGCCAAACGATGATCCCCGAGGAGTGACCCATGGAGATTCGCGAGGCTCTTACCTTCGACGATGTACTTCTGGTGCCGGCAGCGTCCAGCGTTCTGCCGTCCGATGCCGACACGGCGACTTTTGTCACCAAATCCATCCGCATGAACATTCCGCTGCTGTCCAGCGCCATGGACACGGTGACCGAGGCGCGCATGGCGATTGCCATGGCGCAGGCCGGCGGCATTGGCGTGATCCACCGCAACCTGGATCTGGAACAGCAGGCCACCGAAGTGCGGCGGGTGAAGCGCTTTGAATCCGGCGTGGTCTACAAGCCGATCACCCTGACCCCCGATCAGACGCTGGCCGATGCCAAGCTGCTGATGGACCGCTACAACATCACCGGATTTCCGGTGGTGGACGGCGATGGCCGGGTGGTGGGCATCGTGACCAACCGCGACATGCGCTTTGCCAGCGACGATCGCACCCCGGTTTCGGTGATGATGACCTCGGAAAACCTCGCGATCCTGAAAGAGCCGATCGACCGGGCCCAGGCGATCAGCCTGATGAAGGCGCGGCGGATCGAGAAGCTTCTGGTCACCGATGGGACCGGCGTGCTGACGGGCCTGCTGACCCTGAAGGACACGGAAATGTCGGTCCTGAACCCGCATGCCTGCAAGGACGAACTGGGCCGGCTGCGCGTGGCCGCCGCTTCGACCGTGGGCGATGCGGGCTTTGAACGCAGCCAGGCGCTGATCGAGGCCGGCGTCGACATGGTGGTGATCGACACCGCGCATGGCCATTCCGAAGGCGTGGCCCGCGCGGTCGAGCGGATCAAGGCGCTGTCGAACACGGTGCAGGTCGTGGCCGGCAATGTGGCCACCGCCGAGGCCACCCGCGCGCTGATCGGTGCCGGTGCGGATGCGGTGAAGGTGGGGATCGGCCCCGGCTCGATCTGCACCACGCGGATCGTCGCGGGCGTGGGCGTGCCCCAGCTGACCGCGATCATGGATTCGGCCCGCGCCGCGGGGGATATTCCGGTCATCGCCGATGGCGGGATCAAGTATTCCGGCGATTTCGCCAAGGCCATCGCCGCGGGCGCCAGCTGTGCCATGGTCGGCTCGGCCATCGCCGGCACCGATGAATCGCCGGGCGAAGTGATCCTGTGGCAGGGCCGCAGCTTCAAGGCCTATCGCGGCATGGGCAGCATCGGCGCTATGGCCCGCGGCTCGGCCGACCGCTATTTCCAGAAGGATGCGGCCTCGGACAAGCTGGTCCCGGAAGGGATCGAGGGCCAGGTGCCCTACAAGGGCTCGGCCCAGGCGGTGGTGCATCAGATGGTGGGCGGTCTGCGGGCGGCCATGGGCTATACCGGCTGCGCCACGATCGAGGAGATGCGCAAGAACTGCCAGTTCGTCCGCATCACCGGGGCGGGGCTGAAGGAAAGCCATGTCCATGACGTGCAGATCACCCGCGAAAGCCCGAATTACCGGGTGATGTGAGATGGTTCCGGCGGCGCGGGCGGCCGCGGCCATCGCGGTTCTGGACTGCAGCCTGGCCGGAGAGCCGGCCGAGAAGGCGCTGACCCAATGGGCCAGGGGCGCGCGCTATGCCGGCTCGGGTGACCGGGCGGCGGTGCGCGATCTGGTCTTCGACGCCCTGCGCTGCCGGCGCAGCTTTGCCGCTTTGGGCGGGGCGATGACCGGGCGCGGGCTGATCCTGGGTGCGGCACGCGCGGCCGGGATCGACCCGGCGCTGTGGTTCGACGGCTCGGCCCACGGGCCGGCGCCGGTTGGGGACGAGCCGGGCCGGGCCCCCGAAGGGGCCGAGGCCTTTGACATTCCCGACTGGCTGGAGCCGCCCCTCAGGGCGGCGCTTGGCGAAGATTTCGCCGCGGTGGCCCAGACGATGCGCCACCGCGCCCCGGTGACCCTGCGCGTCAACCTGGCGCGGATCGCGCGCGCGGCGGCGATGGAACGGCTGGCCGATGAGGGTATCATCGCCGCGCCGCATCCACTGGCCGAGGCCGCCCTGACCGTGACCGAGGGCGCGCGCAGGATCGAACGCTCGGCCGCCTATGCCGAGGGGCTGGTCGAATTGCAGGACGCCTCGTCCCAGGCGGTGGTCGAGGCGCTGCCGCTGGCGCCGGGCCTGAAGGTGCTGGATCTTTGCGCGGGCGGCGGCGGCAAGACGCTGGCCATGGGCGCCCGCGCACCGCTGCGGCTGGTGGCGCATGACATCGCGCCGCGGCGGATGGCCGATCTTCCGGCCCGGGCCGCGCGGGCTGGACTGAAGGTCGCCCTGACGGAAAACCCTGAAAGAACTGGCCCTTACGATCTGATCCTTGCGGATGTGCCCTGTTCCGGTTCCGGCAGCTGGCGCCGCGACCCCGAGGGGAAATGGCGCCTGACGCCCGACCGGCTGGCAGAGCTGACCGGGATCCAGGCCGGCATCCTTGACCGGGCCGCGGCCATGGTCGCGGCTGGCGGAACGCTGGCCTATGCGACCTGTTCCTTCCTGCGCGAGGAAAACGAGCAGGCGGTCGAGGCCTTTCTGGCCCGCCATTCCGGCTGGTCCTGCCGGCTGACGCGCCGCTTCTCGCCCCTGCAGGGCGGCGACGGGTTCTTTGTCGCCCTTCTGACCGCCGCCTGACCCCCGCTTCGCCGCCCTACAAGCCGCTTGCCGGGGAAATTCGGACGCGGTTAAGTCGGGGTTAACGAATTGCGCGGTCTATGGAGACGGGGGTCGAATCCCCCGGACGGAGGATTGGGTGATCGGGGCCGATCAGGAAATCAGGGCGGTGATGTCGACGGCGCGCAACCTGTCGCGCCGGGCCTCCTGGCTTGTGGCCGGCGCCGCGGTGCTTTTCGGCCTGGCCTATGCGACCGGCGACCCGACCCTGCGCTATGTGCTGACGGGCGGTGGCCTGGCCCTGGCGCTGGTCGCGCTGGCGCTGCGGCTGGTGGCGCTGTCCGACCGCCGCCGCGAAGCGCGGCTGGGCGCGCAGCTGCAATCGCTGGTGGGCGACGATGCCTCGCCCTGTTTCACCACGGATGAACTGGGCCAGATCCTTTATCGCAACGCCGCCGCCCAGGCCCGTTTCGGCGAAACCGCCTCGGCCACGCTGGTGGGGGCGCTGCATGAACAATTCGCCTCGCCCTCGGCCGTCCTGTTCCGCCTGCAATCGCGCGCCGCCAATCTGGGCGCCGCGCGCGAGGATGTGGTCACCCGACGCGGGCATCTGCGGCTTTCGGTGCATCGGGTCGCGCCCCAGCGCTTTCTTTGGCGCCTGGAAGAATTTCAGGACCGCAGCCCCACCGGCCGCGGGGCCGAGGGGCTGAGCCTGCCGATGGTCGTGGCCAACAAATCCGGCGTCGTCCTGTTCTCGAACGAGGCGATGCGGCGCTTGCTGGGCGAAAGACCCAAGCGGCTGGACCGTATCTTCCTGCAGCAGCGGCTGGTTTCGGGCGAAGAGGTGCAGGTCCAGTCGGCCGAGGGGCCGATCCGCGCCATTCTGGCCGAGGTCGACGGTGTGGGCGACCGGCGCGAGATCTTTCTTCTGCCCGCCTCGGCGCAGCAGGAGGCGGATGAAGCGCCGACCGATTACGAAAACCTGCCCGTCGCGCTGATGAAATTCGGCGCAGACGGGCTGTTGCGCGGCGCCAACCGGGCCGCGCGCGATCTTCTGGGCGAAGGCTCGCTGGCCGGGGTGTCCATTCACGACCTGTTCGAGGATCTGGGCCGCCCGGTCGGCGACTGGCTGGCCGATGTGATCGAGGAACGCCTGCCGGCGGGGGCCGAGGTTCTGCATGTCCGGCGCGGCGGAGAGGAGAATTTCGTCCAGGTCCAGCTGCGCCGCATCGTCGAGCGGGGGCGCGTGGGCGCGCTGGCGATCCTGTCGGACGGATCGGCGCTGAAAAAGCTGGAGGCGCAGTTCAACCAAAGCCAGAAGATGCAGGCGATCGGCCAGCTTGCGGGCGGAATCGCGCATGATTTCAACAATCTGCTGACCGCGATCTCGGGGCATTGTGATCTGCTACTGCTGCGGCACGGGCGCGAAGACAGCGAATATTCCGACCTGGAGCAGATCCGCCAGAACGCCAACCGCGCCGCGGCACTGGTCAGCCAGTTGCTGGCTTTCTCGCGCAAGCAGACGCTGAAGCCGGTGCGGCTGGATCTGCAGGATGTGCTGTCGGATCTGACCCATCTGCTGAACCGTCTGGTGGGCGAGAAGATCGCGCTGAAACTGACGCATGATCCTCTGCTGGGCCCGATCCGCGCCGACCGGCGCCGGCTGGAACAGGTGCTGATGAATCTGGTCGTCAATGCGCGCGACGCCATGCCCGAGGGCGGGGCGATCCAGATCCAGACCGAGGCGGTGGCGATGGATGCGCCGCAGCCGCGCGGCCGGGTGCTGATTCCCGCCGGCGAATATGCGCTGGTCCGGGTCAGCGACACCGGCTGCGGCATTCCCTCCGACCGGCTGGACAAGATTTTCGAGCCGTTCTTCACCACCAAGCGCGTGGGCGAGGGGACGGGGCTGGGCCTGTCCACTGTCTATGGCATTGTCAAACAGTCGGGCGGCTATGTCTTTGTCGAAAGCGAAGTCGGCAGGGGCACGACGTTCGAGCTGTATTTCCCGGTGCATGAGCCGTCCGAAGCGGAAACGCCGGTGCAGGGGGAAGAGGCGCGGAAGCTGGTCGCCCGCAAGGGTGAGGGCGTGGTTCTGCTGGTCGAGGACGAGGCGCCGGTGCGCGCCTTTGCCAGCCGGGCGCTGAGGATGCGGGGCTATACGGTGCTTGAGGCCGAGAATGCCGAGGCTGCGCTGAAGACGCTGGAAGATCCGAAGCTGGAAGTCGACATTTTCGTCACCGATGTGGTGATGCCGGGGATGGATGGCCCGTCCTGGGTCCGGCTGGCGCTGGAAAACCGGCCGAATGTGAAGGTGGTTTTCGTGTCGGGCTATGCCGAAGAAGCCTTTGCCGAAGATCAGGCGCGGATCCCGAATTCGGTATTTCTGGCCAAGCCCTTCTCGCTGAGCGATCTGACAACGACGGTTCAGGGCCAGTTGCATTGACGCGGCCGTGTTGACGGGCCGGGCCCTTCGGGGCGCCTGCGGATCGGGCCTTGCCGGGGCGTGACCCGGGTTGCGATGCCCTTGGACCTTTCGCGCCGGCAGGGCAGGCCACACGCGCCTTGCGGCCAGCGGTCTGGGCGCGGGTGGGGCAAGATCGGCGCGCGGCTTCGGTACGGGCGCGGCCCCATGGGGCGCACGCAGCAAGGGTGCCGTCAGTCCAGCGCGGCCAGCAGCAGCGCCAGCGCGTGGTCGCGGGCTGCGCGCCGCACCGCATCGCGCCCCAGGGCGCCGAATTCGACCGTTTCGGTCAAGACCGACACCCCGTCGCGCGCCAGGCCGAAGCAGACCCGACCCTCGGGCTTGTGTTCGCTGCCGCCGGGCCCGGCGATGCCGGTGATCGACACGGCCAGCTCCACCCCCGCCGCGGCGCGGGCGCCTTCGGCCATTTCCGCGGCCACCTGTTCCGAGACGGCGCCATAGGCCGTCAGGGTTTCGGCGCGCACGCCCAGCATCTGGATCTTCGCCGCGTTGGAATAGGTGACGAAGCCGCGATCGAAGATCTCGGAGGCCCCGGGCGGATCGGTCAGAGCCGCAGCCACCAGCCCGGCCGTGCAGCTTTCCGCCGTGGCCAGATGCAGGCCCCAGAACCGGGCCCGCGCCAGGATCTGTTCGGCCAGGATCTGTTCTGCCTTGGTCAGAGCCATGGCTCGATCGCCCCGTGATACAGCCCCGCCAGCGCGGCCGAGCCGAGGCCGGCAAACAGCCCCGCCCACAGGTCATCCAGCATCACCCCGGCCGCATCGTGGCGGCGGTCGGCGCGCCCGACCAGCCAGGGCTTCCAGATGTCGAACAGCCGGAACAGCAGAAACGGCACGACCCAGCCCGGCCAGGCCGCCAGCGCCAGATCCGCCACGTCATGGCGCCAAAGCGGGATCACGGTGAAGCACAGCGCCAGCAACTGGCCCGCCACCTCGTCGATCACCACTTCGGACGGGTCGGTGTCGCCGCGCCCGGCCAGATAGCGCGGCACCGCCCAGAACCCCGCCAGCACCGCCAGCACGAACAAAACCGGCACGGCCAGCGCCAGCCCCGCCTGGTACAGCCCCACCGCAACCGCAACCGTCGCGGCCGAGGCCCAGGTGCCCGAAGCCGGGCGCAGATGCCCGATCCCCAGCACGGTGGCGACGGCGCGGCTCATGGCTGCACCAGCGTCGCAGTGGCCAGCGCCGCGATGCCTTCCTCGCGCCCGGTAAAGCCCAGCCGCTCGGATGTGGTGGCCTTCACGCTGATCCGGTCGGGATCCAGCCCCATGATCGCGGCCAGCGCGGACTGCATTGCGGCCGCATGCGGGCCGATCTTCGGCCGCTCGCAGACCAGCGTCACGTCGCAATTCGAGATGCGATAGCCCTTTGCGCCGGCCAGTGCGACGGCATGGCGCAGGAAGATCTCGGAGGCCGCGCCCTTCCATTGCGGATCCGAGGGCGGGAAATGCCGGCCGATATCGCCCATGGCCAGCGCGCCATAGATCGCATCGGTCAGCGCATGCATGCCGACATCCGCATCCGAATGGCCCAGAAGCGCCCGCGTATGGGCGATCTTGACACCGCAAAGCCAGACATGATCGCCCTCGGTGAAGGCATGCACGTCATAACCATTGCCAAGCCTGATATCCACGTCGCGGCCTTTCAGGATCGCTTCGGCCCGGGCGAAATCGCCGGGCCAGGTGAGTTTCAGATTGTCTTCCTCGCCCTCGACGATCTGGACGTCAAGCCCCGCGGCGCGGGCGATCTCGACATCATCGGCCGCGGCGCCGCCATGGGCGCGATGGGCGGCCAGGATCTGGGCGAGATGGAAGGCCTGCGGGGTCTGGGCGCGGAACAGCCCGTCGCGCGGCTGGGTGCCGGTCACCCGGCCCGCCGCGCCGCGCCAAAGCGCATCGGTCACCGCCAGCGCCGGCGCCGCGGCCGGCCCCCGGTCCAGCGCCGCGCTGAGCCGGGCGATCAGCGCCCGGGACACCAGCGGACGCGCGCCGTCATGGATCAGCACCCGCGTCACACCGCTCTCCGCCAGCTGCTCCAGCGCCGCGCGGACCGAGTCGCTGCGCGTGGCGCCGCCCGGAACCAGCGGCAGGCCGGGAAACAGCGCCTCGGCCCGGGCGCGGTCATCGGGATGGATGACCAGCGTCACCGGCCAGCCGGCAAAGGCCGCAAGCGTATGGGCCAGCACGGGCTTTCCGCGCAGGATCTGCCATTGTTTCGGGATGTCGCCGCCCGCGCGGCTGCCGCGACCGGCGGCAACGATGATGACATGGGTCTGCATGGCTCTTCCTAGGTCAGCGCGCCGCGGCTGACAATCTGTCCAGAAACCCGGCGATGCTGCATAATATTTGTGCGATGCCTGATAATCGGTCACAAATCCGCTGCGACATTGTGGTATGCCGCCCTTGTCAGCGCTAACCCAGAGGCGAGCGCACAGCAAAAAGGCAATCGGGAACGCAAGTGGCCTTCTGTCTGCACCCTTACACGATCGACCCTCCGGTCCTGCTGGCGCCCTTGGCCGGCATCACGGATCTGCCGTTCCGCCGCATGGTCGGGCGTTTCGGCGCAGGCCTGGTGGTCAGCGAGATGGTGGCCTCGGAAGAGGTGCTGCGCGACCGGCCCGAGGCGCGGGCGCGGGCCGAGCTGGGCTTTGGCGAGGGCGCGACCGCGGTCCAGCTGGCGGGTCGCGATCCGGCGCTGATGGCCGAGGCCGCGCGCTGGTGCGCGGGGCAGGGCGCGCAGATCATCGACATCAACATGGGCTGCCCGTCGAAACGGGTGACCACGGGCCTGTGCGGCTCGGCGCTGCTGCGCGATCTGGATCTGGCCCTGGCGCTGATCGAGGCGGTGGTGGGCGCGGTCGAGGTGCCGGTGACGTTGAAAACCCGGCTTGGCTGGGATGACAGCTGCCTGAACGCGGCCGACCTGGCGCGGCGGGCGGAAGGCGCGGGGGTGAAGATGGTGGTGATCCATGGCCGGACGCGCTGCCAGTTCTACAAGGGCCGGGCCGATTGGGCGGCGATCCGGGCGGTGAAAGAGGCGTTGTCGATCCCGGTGGTCGCGAATGGCGACATCGTCGATGCGCAGACCGCGCAGGCGGCCCTGGCGGCCAGCGGGGCCGATGGGGTGATGGTCGGGCGCGGTGCGCAGGGCGCGCCCTGGCGGCTGGCGCAGATCGCGGCGGCTTTGCACGGCCGGCCCGCGCCGGCGATTCCGCAGGGCCTGGCGCTGGCCGAGATGATCATCGGCCATTACGAGGACATGCTGGGGTTTTACGGCCGCGAGCTGGGCCTGCGCTGCGCGCGCAAGCATCTGGGCTGGTATCTTGAGGAAGCCGGGCTGGATCAGGCGCGCGACGCGATCCTGACCTCGACCGATCCGGCGCAGGTGATCCGACTTCTGCGCGAGGCCTTTGCCGAAACCGAGGTGGCCGCATGAGCCCGACCTATCGCTCGCCCTATCCGGTGCCGGGGGTGATCTGGGCCTCGCTGCCCTTGCCCTCGCTGCTGATCGACGAGGCCGGCCGCATCGTCGAGGCCAATCCCGCGGCGGAAGCCTTCATGAACGCCTCGGCGCGTGCCTTGCAGGGCCAGCCCGCCTTTGACCGCCTGTCGATCGACGCGCCGATGGAAGAGGCGTTCAGCCGGGCGCGGGCCAACCAATCGGCGCTGAACATCAACGATGTCGATGTGACGACCGGCGAACGCGCCCCGGTGCAATGCACGATCCATATCGCGCCGATGCATGACAATCCGGGCATCATCCTGCTGATCCTGTCGCCACGTGAAATCGCCGATCGGCTGGGCCGGTCCCTGGGGGCGAAATCGGCGGCGAAATCGGCGATCGGCATGGCCGAGATGCTGGCGCATGAAATCAAGAACCCGCTGGCCGGGATTTCGGGCGCCGCACAGCTTCTGTCGATGAGCCTGAGCCCCGAAGACCGCGAGATGACCGATCTGATCGTGGAAGAGACGCGGCGGATCGTGAAGCTGCTGGAGCAGGTCGAGCAGTTCGGCAATGTCCGCCCGCCGGATTGCCGGGCGGTGAACATCCATGACGCGCTGGACCGTGCCCGCAAATCCGCCATGGTGGGCTTTGCCGCGCATATGGCGATCGTCGAGGATTTCGACCCCTCGCTGCCGCCGACCTGGGCCGATCCGGACCAGCTGATGCAGGTCTTCCTGAACCTGATCAAGAATGCCTCGGAAGCGGCAGGCCCGCAGGGCGGCACGATCCGGCTGCGCACCTTCTACGATCTGTCGCTGCGGGTGCGCCGCAAGGATGCACCGCCCGCGGCGCTGCCCCTGAACATCGAGATCATCGATGACGGGCCCGGCATCTCGCCCGATATCGCCGCCGAGATCTTCGAACCCTTCGTCTCGGGGCGCGAGAACGGCACCGGGCTGGGGCTCGCGCTGGTCTCGAAGATCATCTCCGATCACGGAGGCTGGATTTCAGTGGAATCGGTGCCGGGGCGCACCGCGTTCCGTATTTCCCTGCCCATGGCGCCCAAGGATAAACGGAAGGACTATTGACCGATGGACGGAACCGTTCTTGTCGCGGATGACGACCGCACGATCCGCACGGTGCTGACCCAGGCGCTGACCCGGGCGGGCTGCAAGGTGCATGCGACCAGTTCGCTGATGACGCTGATGCGCTGGGTGGAAGAGGGCAAGGGCGATCTGGTGATCTCGGACGTGATCATGCCCGACGGAAACGGGCTGGATTCGCTGCCGCGGATTTCCAAGATGCGGCCCGGCCTGCCGGTGATCGTGATCTCGGCGCAGAACACGATCATGACCGCGATCCAGGCCGCCGAGGCCGAAGCCTTTGATTATCTGCCGAAACCCTTCGACCTGCCCGACCTGATGAAGCGCAGCGCGCGGGCGCTGGAACAGAAGCGCCGGGCGCCGAAACCGGCCGCGCCGGTCAAGGGCGATGTGGGCGAGGATCTGCCGCTGGTCGGCCGCACGCCGGCGATGCAGGCGCTGTACCGGCTGGTGGCGCGGGTGATGAACACCGATATTCCGGTGCTGATCACCGGGGAATCGGGCACCGGCAAAAGCCTGATCGCGCGGGCGATCCATGACTTCTCGGATCGGCGGACGCTGCCCTTCATCGTGGCCCAGGCGGCCGATCTGCAGGGCGTCGAGGGCCCGGCCAGCCTGATCGCGCGGGCGCGCGGCGGCTCGGTCGTCTTTGACGAGGTCGCCGATTACGACGACGACACCCAGGCCCGGGTGGTGCGGCTTCTGGACATGCTGGGCGACAAGGCGCCGCGGGTCATGGCGACAAGCCAGGTCGATCTGGCCGGGCGGATGGATGCGGGCGTCTTTCGCCAGGATCTGTATTACCGGCTGGGCGGCGTGACGCTGCATGTGCCCAGCTTGCGCGAACGGGTTGAGGATATTCCGCTGCTGGCGGAACATTTCCTGCAGAAGGGCGAGCGCGATTTCGGCACCGTCCGGCGGCTGTCTGCCGAGGCGCGGGAAATGGTGCGCACCTATTCCTGGCCGGGCAATGTGCGGCAGCTGGAAAACACCATCCGGCGGCTGCTGGTCACCTCGGCCGAGGCCGAGATCTCGAAGCCGGAAATCGAGGGCGTGCTGGGCGGCCAGCCCGCGGCCGAGCCCTTGAAGGGCGGGATCGAGGGCGAGAAGCTGTCGGCCAGCGTGGCGCGGCATCTGAAGCGCTATTTCGATCTGCATGGCGGGCAATTGCCGCCTCCGGGCGTGTATCAGCGCATCCTGAAGGAAGTTGAACTGCCGCTGATCGAGATTGCGCTGGATGCGACCGGCGGCAATCAGGCAAAATGTGCCGATCTGCTGGGGATCAACCGCAATACTTTGCGCAAGAAGATCACCGATCTCGATATCCGCGTGACACGGCGGCGCAAGCTGATGTAAAACCGCAACATCAAGCGTGGCAGCGCGGGGACATGCCCCGAAGGCCACAAGATGTTGCGGATTTATGACGGTATTGGATCGCAATCTAAGGCGGGACGTCTGGGTCAGGCTGTCGCGTCTGCGCCGGCAGCGGCGGGTGCAGACGGCCATGACGCTGGGTCTGGTCTTTCTGGGGCCTGTCCTTGTGGTTGCGACCTTCCTGGCGCTGGGGCCCTTTGCCCAGGGCGCGAATTCGCCGCAGCTGCGCCTGACGCTTCTGGCGGATCTGGTCTATGTGCTGCTGATCGCGGCGCTGGTCATGGCGCGCGTGGCGCGGATGATCGCCGACCGGCGCAGCCAATCGGCCGGATCGCGGCTGCACCTGCGCCTGTCCGGCGTTTTCGCCGGGGTGGCGCTGGTGCCCACGGTTCTGGTGGCGGTTTTCGCGGTTCTGTCGGTCAATCTGGGGCTTGAGGGCTGGTTCTCCGACCGGGTCCGCTCGGTCGTCGGATCGTCGCTGTCGGCGGCGCGCGCCTATGAGGACGAGCAGCGCCATGATCTGACCGAAGACACGATCGCGCTGGCGGCCTATCTGAACCTGGCCAAGCAGAAGACCTTCTTCCTGCGCGACGATCAACTGCGCCCCTTGCTGAGCCAGGGGCAAGAGCTGATTCAGCGCGGGCTGAAAGAGGCCTATCTGCTGGACGGTTCGGGCACGCTGAAGACCCGAGGCGACCGGTCCTATCTGTTCGGGTTCGAGCCGGTGACGGCGGCGCAGCTGGCCCAGGCGCGGGACAGCGCCCAGCCGCTGCTGATCGAGGATTGGGACAATAACGAGTTTCGGGCGCTGGTCTATCTTGAGGCCTTCCCCGATCGCTACCTTTACGTCAGCCGCAAGGTCGATGGCTCGATCCTGTCGCTGCTGGATGAAACCCAGGAAACGGTGCAGCTGTACAATCAGCTGGAATCCGAACGCGGCCGGCTGCTGCTGAATTTCGGCCTGATCTACATCGCCTTCGCGATCATCCTGATTCTGGCGGCGATCTGGCTGGGCCTGTGGTTCGCCGAACGGCTGTCGCGGCCGGTCGGGCGGCTGGCGGGGGCGGCGCAGCGGGTGGGCGGCGGCGATCTGGACGTGCAGGTGCATGAGGAAGAGGGCGATGACGAGATCGCCATGCTGGGGCGGCTGTTCAACCAGATGACCCGGCAGCTGAAGGGACAGCGCGAGGCGCTGATGGACAGCCATCGCCAGACCGAGCGGCGGCGGCGGCTGTTCGATTCCGTGCTGTCGAACGTGACCGCCGGGGTGATCGGCCTGGATGCGGCGGGCAATGTCGATTTCGCCAACCGCGCCGCGATGCGGCTGCTGGATGTGACGGGGGATCCGCATGGCCAGTCTCTGGATGCGGTTGTACCGGAATTTTCGAACCTGTTCCAACGATTGCGCGACGATGCTGATGTTGCGGCGCAAGAAGAGATCCGGCTGACGCGGCGCGGGCGGCTGGAAAACCTGTTGGTGCGCCTGTCGGAACGGCGCTCCGAGGAAGACCGGCTGGAAGGCTATGTCGTGGCTTTCGACGACGTGACCGATCTGGTCGCGGCGCAGCGGATGGCAGCCTGGGGCGATGTGGCGCGGCGGATCGCGCATGAAATCAAGAACCCGCTGACCCCGATCGCGCTGTCGGCCGAACGGCTGAAGCGAAAATTCCGCGGCGAAGTGCGGGAACCGGCCGAACTTGACGCGCTGACCGATGTCATTGTGCGTCAGACCAATGATTTGCGGCGCATCGTTGACGAGTTTTCGAAATTCGCGCGCATGCCCGAACCCGACCGGCGCGAGGCCGATCTGGTGGCGATCCTGCGCGATGCGGTGACGCTGCAGAAGGCGGGCCAGCCCGGCGTGCGCTTCGAAACCGAGATTCCCGAAGGCCCGATGGTGATGGATCTGGATGCGACCATGATCAGCCAGGCGCTGACAAACCTGATAAAGAACGCCGGTGAAGCGATTGAATCCTTGCAGGAAAAAGGCGCACCTGATGGTCATGTGCCCGAAATCCGCATCCGGCTTGAGATGCAGGATGGTGAAAGTCTGATCAGCATTGCCGACAATGGGTGCGGCCTGCCGGCCGACCGGTCGCGGCTGTTCGAACCCTATGTGACGACGCGCGCCAAGGGCACGGGCCTGGGCCTGCCGATCGTCAAGAAGATCATCGAGGAACACGGGGGGACGCTGGCGCTGGTCGATGCGCCGGTCTTTCCCGGCAATGCCCATGCCGGCGCCATGGCCGAGATCCGCCTGCCGCGGCTCGCCAAACGCCGGATGGGGCGCAATATCGGGCCGCAGAGCCAGGGGGGTGAGGCATGACCATTCTGATCGTCGATGACGAGAAGGACATCCGCGAGCTGATCGGGGACATTCTGAGGGATGAAGGCTATGTCGTTCGACTGGCTGGGAATTCCGACGATTGCATGGCAGAGGTCAACGCCGATCCGCCAGCGCTGATGATCCTGGACATCTGGCTTAAGGACAGCCGGATGGACGGGATCGACATCCTCAAGTCCACCAAGCGCGACAACCCGGATATCCCGATCATCATCATCTCGGGGCATGGCAATATCGAGATCGCGGTGGCCGCGATCAAGCAGGGCGCCTATGACTTCATCGAAAAACCCTTCAATATCGACCAGTTGACGGTCGTTGTTGCGCGGGCGATGGAAACCAGCCGCTTGCGGCGCGAAAACCATGAACTGCGCCGCCGCGACGTCAGCCAATCTGACATGATCGGTTCAAGTCCGGCCTTCAAAGCCTTGAAAGCGCAGCTTGAAAAGGTCACCAAGTCCAACGGCCGGGTGATGCTGACCGGCCAGCCCGGATCGGGCAAGGAAATGGCGGCGCGCTTCATTCACGCGAATTCCAGCCGCGGCGCCGCCCCGTTCATCAGCGTGTCTTCGGCCTCGATCGAGCCCGAACGCATGGAAGAAGTGCTGTTCGGCCGCGAGACGACCGAGCGCGGCGTCGAGCCGGGGCTGCTGGAGCAGGCGCATGGCGGCGTGGTCTATTTCGACGAAGTGGCCGATATGCCCTTGGGAACGCAGTCGAAAATCCTGCGCGTCCTGACCGAGCAGCAGTTCACCCGCGCCGGCGGCACCGACAAGGTGCGGGTCGATCTGCGGGTGATCTCGTCGACCTCGCGCGATCTGACGGCCGAGATCCGGGCCGGGCGGTTCCGGCAGGAACTGTTCGACCGGTTGAATGTGGTGCCGATCGCGGTGCCGGCCCTGGCCGACCGGCGCGACGACATTCCCGAACTGGCGCGGCATTTCGTCGACTGGTTCCATCGCAGCCAGGGCCTGCCGGCGCGCAGCTTCAGCGCCGAGGCCGAGGCGATGCTGCAGACCATGGCCTGGCCTGGGAATGTGCGCCAGCTGAGGAACGTGATCGAACGTGTTCTGATCCTTGGCGAATCCAGCGGGTTGATCGAGGCGCGCGAACTGCCGGGCACCGAGGCGCAGGCCGCGGCGGGCGACGGGATGGTGCTGGGCGGCATGGTCGCGACCCTGCCGCTGCGCGAGGCGCGCGAGCTGTTCGAGCGGGAATATCTGCTGACGCAGATCAACCGCTTCGGCGGCAATATCAGCCGCACCGCGAATTTCGTCGGCATGGAACGCTCGGCCCTGCATCGCAAGCTGAAATCGCTGGGGGTGGTGACCACCTCGAAGGCCGGTGGCCGCTCGGCGCATTTCGAGGATGATGGCGAGGACGAGGGCGATCTCTGATCGCACCGGGGCGGATTTGACCCTGCATTGCCGATCTGCGAAACAGGCGGGGTGACGGGGCCGCGAAGGGACAGCGCATGAAGGTGATCATCTGCGGCGCGGGGCAGGTGGGCTGGCAGATTGCCCGCCATCTTTCCGGGGAACGGAACGATGTCACCGTGGTCGATGTGAATGCCGATCTGGTGCGCCGCGCCACGGAAACGCTGGATGTGCGGGGCGTTGTCGGCTTTGCCAGCCATCCCGATGTGCTGGAGAAGGCCGGCGCGCGCGATGCCGACATGATCATCGCGGCCACCCATTCCGACGAGGTGAACATGGTCTGCTGCCAGATCGCGCAGTCGGCCTTCAACGTCACCCGCAAGATCGCGCGGATCCGCAACCAATCCTACCTTGAGACCGCCTGGTCCGATCTTTACACGCTGGACCGGCTGGCGATCGACGTGGTGATCAGCCCCGAGCGTGAAGTGGCCGAGGCGGCGCTGCAGCGGCTGGCGGCGCCCTCGACCTTCGATACCGAAGTGTTCATGGGCGGGCGGGCGCAGCTGCTGGGCCTGCATCTGGACGCGGATTGCCCGGTTCTGAACACGCCCCTGCGCCAGTTGAACGACCTTTTCCCGACCCTGCGGGCGATCGTGGTGGGGCTGCGGCGCGGCGGGCGTCTGGTGGCGCCCGATGCCGATGACCAGCTGTTGGCCGAGGACGATATCTATGTCTTCACCCATTCCGAAGACGTGACCCGCTGCCTGGAAATCTTCGGCAAGAAGAACCGCAAGCAAGAGCGGGTGGTGATCGTGGGCGGCGGCAATGTGGGTCTGGGCGTCGCGCGCGCGCTGGAGGCACGGACCGACCGGATCCGGGCGAAGGTGATCGAAAAGGACCGCACGACCGCGGAAAACGCCGCCGACGGGCTGGAGCGCACCATCGTGCTGAACGGCGACGGGATGGACATGGACATGCTGCTGGAAGCCGCGGTCGACCGGGCCGATGCGGTTCTGGCGGTGACCGATGACGACAAGACCAATCTCCTGGTCTCGGTCCGCGCCAAACAAGCGGGCTGCCAGATGGCGATCACCCTGATCAACGACCCCACGCTGGCGCCCCTGATGGCGCCCCTGGACATCGACGCCTATATCAACCCGCGCGCCACCACGGTTTCCTCGATCCTGCGCCATATCCGGCACGGGCGGGTGCGCGGCGTCTATTCGCTGGGCGATGCCGAGGCCGAGATGATCGAGGCGCAGGTCCTGTCGACCTCGCCCCTGGCGGGGCGGCTGATCCGCGACATCGAATTTCCCGAAGGTGTGCTGGTGGGCGCGGTGATGAAGGGCGACCGGGTGATGAAGCCGACCGGCGATCTGCGGATCGAGGCCGGCGATGTGATCGCGTTGTTTGCAATGTCGAAGGACGTGCCAGAGGTCGAGCGCCTTTTGCAGGTCTCGATCGACTTCTTCTAGGCCATGCCGCGCCTGTCGGAATATCCGCTGCTGGTGGTGCTGCTGGGCACTTTGGGCCTGGCCGCCTGGCTGCCGGCCGCGCATGCGGTGATCCTGGGCCATTACCATGTCGCGCAGGCCTTCTTCTATTCCGGGCTGGTGCTGGGCGTTCTGGCGGTGATGCTGGCGCTTGCGACGAGGCAGATGCGGGCGCGCATCGGTGTGCAGGGCCAGCTGGCGGCGCTGGCAGGGGCCTATCTGCTTCTGCCGCTGGCCATGGCGCTGCCGCTGGATCTGGCGCTGCCGGATACGAGTTTCTCGAATGCCTGGTTCGAGATGCTGTCCTGTTTCACCACCACCGGCGCTTCGGTCTACGAGCCAGGGCGTCTGCCGCCCTCGGTGCATCTGTGGCGCGCGATGAGCGGCTGGTTCGGCGGCTTCTTCATCCTGCTGGCGGCCTCGGCGGTGCTGGCGCCGCTGAATCTGGGCGGGGCCGAGGTTCTGTCGGGCCGGGCGCCGGGGCGCAGCGGGCAGGGAGTGATGCAGATCGCCCGGCTGGCCGACCCCGCGCTGCGGCTGTCGCGGCATACGGCGACGATCCTGCCGGTCTATGCCGGGCTGACGCTGGCGCTGTGGATCGGACTTCTGATCGCGGGCGAGGATGGGCTGCTGGCGCTGGTCCATGCCATGGGCACGCTGTCGACCAGCGGGATCACCGCGGGCGTCGGCCTGTCGGTCACCGGCTCGGGCCTGCCGGGCGAGATTCTGATGTTCTGCTTCCTGATCTTCGCCATCACCCGCCGCGCCATGCCGCTGCAATCGCCGCAGATCCAGGCCCAGGCGCTGCGCCGCGACCCCGAATTGCGGCTGGCCGCGGGTCTGGTCGTCGTGGTGGTGCTGGTCCTGCTGCTGCGCCATCTGATGAGCGAGGTGCAGACCGGCGATCTGTCCTCGCTGCGCAGCTTCCTGCGCGCCTTCTGGGGGGCGATGTTCACCTCGCTGTCGTTCCTGACCACCACGGGCTATGAAAGCGCCTACTGGTCGTCGGCGCGCGACTGGTCGGGTCTGGGCGCACCGGGGCTTTTGCTGCTGGCGCTGGCGATCCTGGGCGGCGGGGTGGCCACGACGGCGGGCGGGGTCAAGCTGTTGCGGGTCTATGCGCTGTTCCGCCATGGTCAGCGCGAGCTGGAGCGGATCATCCATCCGAATTCCATTGGCGGCGGCGGCGCGGCAGAACGGCGGTTGCGCTATGAGGGCGCCTATCAGGCCTGGGTGTTCTTCATGCTGTTCGCGATTTCGGTGGCGCTGGTGATGGCGGCGCTGACCGTGGCCGGTCTGGCCTTCGAGACGGCGCTGGTTCTGGGCATCGCGGGCCTGACCACCACCGGGCAGCTGGCGGGCGTCGCCTCGCTGGATCCCATCCTCTATTCCGGGCTCAGCGATCCGGTGAAACTGATTCTGGGGGCGGCGATGATTCTGGGCCGGCTGGAAACGCTGGCCCTGATCGCGCTTCTGGCGCCGGGGGGCTGGCGGCGATAGTTCCGCAACACCTGTGGCTTAGACTGATCTTTTCGACTGGTAACCGCGCGAATCCCGCATAATATTGTCCGAGACGCCGGCATGTGGGGCAAGCGGGGGTCTTTCCGCTGCCTCACCCCGTAGGTCAGACGATCCGTTCACTAGCCCGCGGTCAACGCGGCGAAGCGCAAGGCAAAAGAAAAATGGCTGGCGACAAGCAAAATCTGCAGGACGCATTCCTTAACCACGTCCGCAAGCAGAAGGTTCCGGTGACGATCTTTCTGATCAACGGGGTGAAGCTGCAGGGCGTCATCACCTGGTTCGACAATTTCTGCGTGCTTCTGCGCCGGGATGGCCAGTCGCAGCTTGTCTACAAGCATGCGATCTCGACGATCATGCCGGGCGGGCCGATCAACCTGTATGAAGGCGAAGACTGATTTCCGATCTTCCAGACGAGGAGGAGGACGACGGCTTCGACCTGCCGCTTGACCGCGCAGGCCGGGGCTTCGACACGTCCGCCCAGCCGACGCGGGCGATTGTCCTGCATCCCGATACCCGTGCCCGCCAGACCCGACGGCTGCCTGAACATGGGCTGGCCGAGGCGGTGGCGCTGGCCGCCGCTTTGCCGGGGCTGGATGTGCTGTGGGCCGAGGTGGTGCGCCTGCCGCGCGTGCATCCCGGCCTGCTGTTCGGCTCGGGCAAGCTGGAAGAGCTGAAGGCGCGGATCAAGGCCGACGCGGTCGAGCTGGTGCTGGTCGACGGGCCGGTCAGCCCGGTGCAGCAGCGCAATCTGGAAAAGGAACTGGGCGTCAAGCTTCTGGACCGCACCAGCCTGATCCTTGAGATTTTCGCCGACCGGGCCCGCACCCGCGAAGGCGTGTTGCAGGTGGAACTGGCGGCGCTCAGCTATCAGCGCTCGCGTCTGGTGCGGGCCTGGACCCACCTTGAACGCCAGAGGGGCGGCTTCGGCTTTGTCGGCGGCCCGGGCGAAACCCAGATCGAGGCCGACCGTCGGGCGATCGACGATCAGGTCGTGCGCCTGAAGCGGCGGCTGGAACGTGTTGTTCGCACACGCGAATTGCAGCGTGCCGCCCGCGCCAAGGTGCCGTTCCCGATCGTGGCGCTGGTGGGCTACACCAATGCCGGCAAGTCCACCTTGTTCAACCGGATCACCGGGGCCGAGGTTCTGGCCAAGGACATGCTGTTTGCCACGCTGGATCCGACGATGCGCGGCGTGACGCTGCCGGGCGAAAGCGGCGCGCCGGGGCGCAAGATCATTCTGTCCGATACGGTCGGCTTCATCTCGGGCCTGCCCACCCAGCTGGTCGCGGCCTTCCGCGCCACGCTGGAAGAGGTTCTGTCGGCCGATCTGATCTGCCATGTCCGCGATATCAGCCATCCCGAGACGGCCGAACAGGCCGCCGATGTGGCCGAGATCCTGACCAGTCTGGGCGTGACGGCGGCCACCCCGCAGATCGAGGTCTGGAACAAGCTGGATCTGATGGATCCGGCCGGGCGCGAGGCCTTGCAGGCCCAGGCGGCGCAGCGGCCCGAGGTGATGCCGGTCTCGGCCCTGACCGGCGAGGGGATCGCACCCCTGCTGGCGCGGATCGCCGGGCTACTGGATGAAGAGCGGCGCGAGGAAGTGCTGGATCTGCCCTTTGCCGAAGGCCGCAAACATGCCTGGCTGCATGGTCAGGGCATCGTGCTGGCGGAAGAGACCGGCGAGCAGGGCTGGCGCGTCACCGTGCGCTGGACCGAGCGGCAGGCGCAGAGATTCCGCTCAATTTGAAGGCTTAACCCGGAAGAAAGCTTCGGGCCTCAGGCTGCGGGGGCGGTGCCATCGGTGCCCGCCCCTTCAACAGCCAACAGGACCAGCCCATGATCCGCCTTGCCGCCTTGCCCGCCGCCGCCCTGCTGATCGCGCTGTCCGCGCCTTCCGGTCGCGCGGCCGATGAATTCACCCCCGCGCTGGATGCCTACCGGACCGACCATATCGCCGCCTGGGCCTCGGACCCGGCGCTGGTCGCGGCGATCGTGGCGCAGAACGGGGTGACCGCCGGCTATGATCAGACCAAGATCGACACGCTGGATCAGCAATGGGCGGCCGAACTGGGCGCGGCCGATTCGGCCCTGGTGGGCGGGGTGCTGAACAACCCCGCGGCCGAATTCCTGCGGGCGCGCGTGGCCGAGTCGGGTGGCGCGATCACCGAAGCCTTCATCACCGATGCCAAGGGGCTGAATGTCGCGGCCACCGATCCGACCTCGGATTACTGGCAGGGGGATGAGGACAAGTTCACCAAGACTTATCCCGCCCCGGACGGTGCCCATATCTCGGATGTGGAGCTGGATGAATCGACCCAGCGCTATCAGGGCCAGATTTCGGTGACCGTGGTCGATCCGGCCAGCGGCCAGGCGGTCGGAATGCTGACCGTGGGGGTCGATGCCGATTCGCTGATGTAAGGCGCGGCAGAGCTTTTCCTTTCAGGAATCGGGGTGACAGATGGCCCAGGGCGGTCTTGGTGGTGGCTCGGTCTTCTTGCGGGCCGTCGGGATTTCGGCGGTGACCGCGGCCGTGGTCGCGACGCTGCTCAGTTGGCAGGGCGGCCGCCTGGCCGATGATCTGGCGCGGCAGGGGCTGCTGCGCTTTGCCGGCGAAGCGACCGAAACGCTGGCCGAGTCGCTGACCGCGGCGGTCAAGTTCCGCAAGGCCGCGGATGTGGGACTGCTGGTCCAGCCGCTGCTCGACCGCAATGCCGGCACTGCATTGCGGGCGCTGGCGGTGGATGCCAAGGCCGGCACCATCGCCGTGCTGCCCGCCTCGGACGAAGACCTGGCGGCGCCGCTGAAAGGCCTGGCCGAAGCGGCCCTTGCCGGCGACGCGCCCCAGGCCTCGGCCGATGGGCTGACGCTGGCGCAGCTGATCCGCGGCAAGGATGGCGCGCCGCTGGGCGCGCTGGTGGTCGAATGGACCGACGCGCCGCTTCAGGCCCAGATCGACCACGATCTGCTGATCAGCCGATTGCAGGCGCTGGCGCTGTTTCTGGCGCTGGCGGTCGGCGCGGCCTGGCTGTTGCGCCGCACGATCAGCCAGCCCCTGCAGCGCGTGGGGCAGGCGATCCGGGCGGTGGCGGAAAGCGACTATGCAAGTCCGGTGCCCGAAACCGCCCGGCGGGACGAGATCGGCGCGCTGGCCCGCGATCTTGATCTGCTGCGCAGCCGCCTTGCCTCGGCGGAAGCGGCCGATCTGGCCCGCGCCCAGGCGCAGGCCGACCAGGCCCGGGTGGTCGATCGGCTGCGTGCGGCGCTCGACCAGCTGGCCGCGGGCGATCTGGCGCAGCGCATCGCCGAGGAATTTCCGCCCGATTACGAAGCCCTGCGCCGCGATCTGAACGGCATGGCAGGCCGGCTTTGCGAAACGCTGGGGGCGGTGGTCCAGGCGATCGCGCGCATCCGCGGCGGGACGGACGGGATCAGCCGCTCGACCGACGATCTGTCGCGCCGGACCGAGAACCAGGCCGCCACGCTGGAACAATCGGTCGCGGCCATTGAGGAATTGAGCGGATCGGTCCGCCAGGCGGCCGACGATACCCGCAAAGTCGCCGAAGGCGTCGCCCGCACCCTGGCCCAGGCGGCCGACAGCCAGACCATCGTCCAGCAGGCGGTTCTGGCGATGGCCGGGATCCGCAGCAGTTCCGAGCAGATTTCCCGCATCATCGGGGTGATCGACGACATCGCCTTCCAGACCAATCTTCTGGCCCTGAATGCCGGGGTCGAGGCGGCGCGGGCGGGGGAAGCGGGGCGGGGCTTTTCGGTCGTGGCCTCGGAAGTGCGTGCCCTGGCCCAACGCACCTCGGACTCGGCCAGGGAAATCAAAGAGTTGATCCAGGGTTCGGCCGATGAGGTGATGAAGGGCGTCGATCTGGTGGACCGCACCGGCGCCGCGCTTGGCGGGATCCGCGACGAGGTGGCTGCGGTCGCCGGTCTGGCCGACGGTCTGGCCAGCACGATCGGCACCCAATCGGCGGGGCTGGGCGAGATCAGCCAGGGCCTGGCCCAGCTGGATCAGGTGACCCAGCAGAATGCCGGCATGGTCGAGCAGATGGCGGGCGCCCAACGTGGCATCCGCGGCGAAAGCGAGGCGCTGGTTGGCCTGGTCGGCCGCTTCCAGCTGCCCGAGACCAAGCCCGAAGCCGCGGCGCCGGCCTTGCGGCGCGCGTCATGATGGCGCGGCGCAGGGCCTGTCGGTACCCGGATCTCAGCCGCCACCGGCTGGGGTCAGATGCATGATCCCCACCGCAGCACCCCGCGCCAGCGCCGGATCCAGCGACATCGGAATATATTCCGACCGCCGCCACAACTCGCCCAGATCGTCGTAATGCCGGCTCAGCGGATGGCCGGATTCGCCGGTCGAGACGATGAAGACCGAGGAATCCGGATCGGCGAAGTCATAGACCCCGCGATATCCCGCGCCATGCACGTTCAGATAGGGGTTTTCGCCTTCGCCCTTGGTGCGTCCGCGCAGCAGCGTGTCATCCCCGCCCGAGGTCGATTGGCGGATGTTCACGAAATAGCGCAGCACCGGGATATTGCCCAGGACGGGGTGATCCTGCGCCGCCTGATGCGCATCGCCCCAGCGCCAACTTTCGATGTTCGGCCCATAGGTTTCCGACAGGCGCAGCAGCGCTTCGTCCAGCGCCATGCGGGCGATATCGGTGCAGGTTTCGACCGCCGCCGACTGGATCACGTCGCACCAGATGCCGGCGCCATCGGTATTGCGGAACACCCGCTCCAGGAACACCGGGTCGGGATGGGTGAATGTATCGGCCATCGGCCCCAGCTCATCGCGGATCAGCCGGTCCTGCAGCCGCCGCAGCCAGGCCTCGGCGATCAGCGGCTCGGGCATATGCTCGTTCATCTCGCCGTTCCATTCCGCCAGCAGCTTCAGCGCCCGCTCGCGGAAAGCCTCGGGCGTGCCCTCGGGCGCGGCCTCGCCGGTGAACCACAGATCGGCGCCGATCAGCGGCAAAAGCAGCCGCGCCGTCGGGTTGACCGTATCGGTCTGCGCCTCGATGAAGCTTTCGCGCGTATGGACCCCGCGCGATTTCATCAGCGTCAGCCAGCGCTGGATCCGCATCGTATCGCCCCAGGTGAACGAGACGTGAAGCGGGAAGGGGCGGTCCACCGATTTGTTGTTGGTATTGCCCAGCAGACCCGAGGGCGGGTTCAGGAAACTGGGATTCTCGGCATAGTCGAACATGCCCTTGAACCCCACCGCCGGATTCCATCCGGGCGAGGGCAGGCGGCCCTGGCTGGGATGCGCGGCGTCGCGGACCGGCATGTGGCCGATCACCTGCATCGCGATGCCATCGGGCCCGGCCAGCATCAGATTCTGCGCCGGCGCCACATGCAGACGCCCCGCCTCCATCGCCTCGGCCACGGTCTGCGCCTTCATCAGATGGATCGCCGCGGTCATCGACGTGTCCTGATCGGACAGCGCGGTCCAGGACAGGGCGGCGACATGGCCGGGCGGGGTCACCGTGCCGACATTGTACAGTTTCGGCGACAGGATCGGCCCGTTGCGCGACCAGCGCAGCGTCAGCGTCACCGGCGGCGCGCCCTTGACCTGCAGAATGGTCTGCCGGCTGGTGAACCTGGCCCAGCTGCCGTCGGGCAGGGCATATTCCTCGGGGTTTTCGGGGTTCTGCTTCTCGATCACCAGATCCTGATCGTCGAGATAGGCGGTGGTCAGCGCCCAGCCCATCTTCTCGCTGCGTCCGACCATCACCACCGGCACGCCTGGGATCGTCCCGCCGATCACGCCGCCCGATTGCAACTCCAGCCGGGCCAGATACCAGATTGACGGCGCGGTAAAGCCCAGATGCGGGTCGCCCGCCAGCAGCGCCCCGCCCGCGGCCGAGCGCGAGGGCGCCGCCGCCCAGGCATTCGACGCGCCGGCCATGCCCGGTTCCGCCACCGGCGAAAACGGGCCGAGCGCAAAGTCCAGCTTGCGCGCATCCGGCGCAACGCCGGGCACCAGTGCTGCATAATCGGGCAGGGCGGCGATGGCCTGGCCCGGATCATCGGGCAGGATATCGGCCAGCCGTTCGGGCGACAGCAGCAGCGACAGGCGCGCGCGCAACACCTCGTCCTGCACATGCGATGACAATTGCAGCGACATCAGCTTGATGATGGCGATCGAATCCGCCGGCGCCCAGGCCGCGATCTCGGGTTCGAACAGCCAGAATTCCGGCGCACCCCGCCCGCGGGCGCCCGAATTCACCTGTTCGATCCAGGCATTGACGCCCGCGGAATAGGCGGTCAGCGCCGTCATCGTCTCGGCATCCTGGGCCTTCACCGAGGCCAGGGCCAGCCCGTACATATCCAGCCGCCGGACCAGTTCATCGACCTGTTGCGTCGGCGGGCCGAACAGTTCGGACAGCCGCCCCTGGGCCGTACGGCGCAGCATGGTCATCTGCCACAACCGATCCTGCGCATGCACGAAGCCCAGCGCGAAATAGACATCTGCGTCGCTTTTGCCGAAAATATGCGGCACCGCATCGTTGTTGCGCACGATCTCGACCGGGGCCGAAATGCCGTTCAGCGTGAAGCTTTCATTATAGTCGATCAGCGAGCGCGACAGGAACCAGTACAGGACCAGCACCGCCGCCACGCCCAGAAGCAGAAGGCCGGAGACGATGCGGATCAGCCAGCGGAACAGGGTGAACATGGGCGGGCTCGGCTTGACCTTGGGGCTTGGGGGTGGTTCGTAGTCGATCGCGGCGCGATGCGCAAATCACCGAAATGGAAGACAGGAGAAGATCATGGCGAAACTGGCATTTCTGGGCCTGGGAGTCATGGGCTTTCCCATGGCCGGCCATCTGGCGGCCAAGGGGCATGAGGTGACGGTCTGGAATCGCTCGGCCCCGAAGCGGGGGGCTTGGGTCGGGGCGCATGCCGGGCGCGCGGCCGAAACGGCGCGCGAGGCGGCAGAGGGGGCCGCGTTCGTGATGGCCTGCGTGGGCAATGACGATGATCTGCGTCAGGTCTGTCTGGGGGCGGACGGGGCCTTTGCCGGCATGTCGAAAGGCGCGATCTTTGTCGATCACACCACGGTTTCCGCGAAGGTCACGCGCGAACTGGCTGAAATCGCTGGCCAAAGCGGGATCGGCTATGTCGACGCGCCGGTCTCGGGCGGGCAAGCCGGGGCCGAGAACGGGGTTCTGTCGGTGATGTGCGGCGGATCCGAGGCGGATTATGCCGCGGCCGAGCCGGTGATCGCCGCCTATGCGCGGGTCTGCCGCCGTCTGGGCGGGGTGGGCGCGGGCCAGATGGCCAAGATGGTGAACCAGATCTGCATCGCGGGTCTGGTGCAGGGCCTGGCCGAGGGCATGGCCTTCGCGCAGAAGGCGGGGCTGGACGGCGAGGCACTGGTCGAGGTGATCGGTCAGGGCGCGGCCGGTTCCTGGCAGATGGTCAACCGTCACAAGACCATGCTGAAGGATGAATTCGACTTCGGTTTCGCGGTCGACTGGATGCGCAAGGATCTCGCGATCTGCCTCGACACGGCGGAAGAGATCGGCGCCCGGCTGCCGGTGACGGCGCTGGTTGACCAGTTCTACAAGGATGTCCAGCTGATGGGCGGCGGCCGCAACGACACCTCAAGCCTCATCCGTCGCTTGAAGTAGACGACTTCTTTCCCTGAAAGCAAAGGCTTGCGCGCGGGACCTAAGGTTCCGCGCGAAGTGTTACGGGATGATCCTTGTGTATTTCACCCCGGCCAGCGAGGCGCCGGCGATCAGGCCTTGCTGACCGAAGACAAAGGCGATGACCGGATCCATCTCGGTCGTGGCCTTGCCGATCGTCGCCCCTTCTTCGGGCGTGGCATAGCGCAGGTCGGCCGAGGCCGCCCAGCCCGACGAGCGGCGGAAATCGGCCAGCGACTCGGGCGTCATGAAGAACAGCGCATGGGCATATTGCTGGGCGCCGATCTGCAGCCCGATCGACGCTTTGGTGGCCGAATAGTAATCGACCGTGGCGCCCTGGATGCGCAGCGCACCGCGGCCATAGGCGCCGCCATAGATCAGCCCGGCTTCGGTGATCAGCGGCATGAACAGGATGCCCGAGGCCTTGTTGGCCAGATCGCGCGTGCCCGGATAGCGGCCGAACAGGTAGTTCTGCGTCGCATCGACCCGGGCGTCGATCTGCGCCGCGCCATTCGATCCGATGCCATTGCCGCATCCTGCAACCGCCAGCGCCGAAAGGCCGACGCCCCAGAGCATGGTCCTGCGCGTGATCTGTTCCATCTGCCCGCTCCTCTGTGCCCCCTGATGGGGGTCTCGCTTATGCTCACCGCAAAATCTAGCGCGTCGTCGCGGGTTTGTCATGCGCTTTGGCCGCATTGCGCGGTTTTCCGCGGCCGTTTCAGGCCGCGGCATACGCCCGGGTATGGGTTTCCATACGGTCGCGTATGGTCAAAGCTGCCGCAGCAACCGCGCGGCCTGAGGGGCGAAATAGGTAAGAATCCCGTCACAGCCGGCCCGCTTGAAGGCCAGAAGGCTTTCCATCATCGCCTTTTCGCCGTCGATCCAGCCCCGATCGGCCGCGCCGCGGATCATCGCATATTCGCCCGACACCTGATAGGCATAGGTCGGCGCGCCGAAGGCGTCCTTCACCCGCCGGCAGATGTCCAGATAGGGCAGGCCCGGCTTGACCATCACCATATCGGCGCCCTCGGCCAGATCGCGCGCCACCAGCCGAAGCGCCTCGTCGGCATTGCCGGGGTTCATCTGATAGGTCTTCTTGTCGCCGACCAGCCGCCCCGACGCCCCCACCGCGTCGCGGAACGGCCCGTAGAAGGCACTGGCATATTTGGCCGAATAGGACAGGATCGCCACATCCTTGTGGCCCGCGGCCTCCAGCGCCTGACGCATGGCGCCGATCCGCCCGTCCATCATATCCGAGGGGCCCAGGATATCGGCCCCCGCCTCGGCCTGGGCCAGCGCCATCCGCACCAGCGCCTCGACGCTTTCGTCGTTCAGGATCACCCCGTCCCGCACCAGCCCGTCATGGCCATTGGCATTATAGGGATCCAGCGCGATGTCGGTCATCACCGCGATCTCGGGCACCGCGGCCTTGATGGCCCGGATCGCCCGATTGGCCAGGTTTTCCGGATTCCACGCCTCTTCGCAGGTCTCGGTGCGCAAGGACGGATCCGTATAGGGAAAGAGACAGACCGCCGGAATGCCCAGAGCCGCCGCCTCTTCGGCCGCCCTCACGATCTTGTCAATGGAAAGACGCGCCACGCCAGGCATCGAGGCCACCGGCTCTTCGACGCCCACGCCATCGCGCACGAACAGGGGCCAGATCAGATCGCCCACCCCCAGCACATGTTCCTGGGCAAGCGCGCGCAGCGCGGCACTGCGGCGCAGGCGACGGAAGCGCAGGGCGGGAAAGGGGGGCTGGACTGGGGTCATCACGGTCTCCGGCAGATGCGACAGGGCCCGCGCCACGTGCGGGCGCCCGGAAGGGCTTGCAGCCCGGCCGCTTGCCTGCCATGGAAAGACGCGCGCCTCAAGCGCCAAGACAGCGCAGGCCCTGAGGCAAGGGGCGGGCCCGCGCGGCAGACCGGGGACAGGCAGCGTGGATATCTACGATACCGTTCTTGAAGTGATCGACATGCGGTCGTTCTCGAACCTGTGGTACTGGATCGCGCTTGCGGTGCTGTGGTCCTCGACCAGCCATTGGGTTCTGGGCGTGCCGCAGGATCTGATCCATCGCGCGCGCCGGCAGGGCGGCCAGACCGAGCAGGATGTCGAAGCGATGGTGCAGATCAACCAGCGCCGGATCCTGGGCATCGCCCGCACCGCCGCCATGCCGCTGTTCGCCAGCGTCGCCTTCCTGATGACCGTGCTGACGCTGCTGGCCTTCCGCTATGATGTGGAATTCGCCCAGGCGGTGTTCTTCCTGGCGGCGCCCATGGTGCTGGTCGGCTGGCTGTCGGTCTTCACCGCGGCCAAGATCGAGGCGGGCGAAGACCGTGGCCCGGCCCTGTATCGCCGGCTGCTGATTCACCGCCGCATCGTCCAGGTCATCGGCATGCTGTCGATCTTCGTGACCTCGATCTATGGCATGTACCAGAACCTGAACATCTCGATCCTGAATTGACCATGGCAGAACGCATCCTTCTGGGCGGCGCCCCCGAGGGCTATGACGCCTTTCTTCTGGCCCGCGAACTGGCGCGCGGCCGGCCCGTCCTGCATGTGGCGCGCGACGACAAGCGGGCCGAGGCGATGCGCGCGGCGCTGGCCGTTGTGGCGCCGGACGTGGCCGTACTGGAGTTTCCGGCCTGGGATTGCCTGCCCTACGACCGCGTATCGCCGAACCCCGATGTCGCCTCGCGTCGGATGGCCACGCTGGCGGCGCTGGCCGATGGGCTGCCGGGCGCCTTTGTGGTGCTGACCACGCTGAACGCGGCGACGCAGCGGGTGCCCGCGCGCGATCTGGTGCGCGAGTCGTCTTTCCGCGCCAAGGTGGGCGACCGGGTCGACGAGGCGCGGCTGCGCAGCTTTCTGGCCCGCATGGGCTTTACCCCGGCCTCGACCGTGGCCGAGCCGGGCGATTACGCCATACGGGGGGGTATCGTCGATATCTACCCGCCGGGCCCGGGCGGGCCGGTCCGGCTGGATTTCTTCGGCGATCAACTGGATGGCGCGCGACGTTTCGATGCCGAAACCCAGCGCACCATTGAAAAGCTGACCCGGGTCGATTTCGCACCCGTGTCGGAAGTGGTGCTGGACGAAGGGTCCATCGCGCGGTTCCGGCAGAATTACCGGGTGGAATTCGGCGCCGGCGGCTCGGGCGATCCGCTGTATGAGGCGGTCAGCGCCGGCCGCAAGCACCAGGGGATGGAGCATTGGCTGCCCTTCTTCCAGGATCGGCTTGAGACGATCTTCGACTATCTGCCCGAGGCTTCGGTTCTGCTGGACGATCAGGTGCCGGTGATGCGGATCGCCCGGCGCGAGGCGGTGGAAGATGCCTATGCCGCGCGCTTCGAGGCGATGAACGACCGGACCCGGCTGGATACGGTCTACAAGCCGGTGGGCGTCGATCTGCTTTATCTGGACGATCAGGCCTGGGAGGCGGCGGTTTCGGCGCATCGGCTGGTGCAATTGTCGCCGCTGGCACAGCCGCCCGGCCCGGGTGTTCTGGACGCGGGCGGGCGGGCCGGCCGCAATTTCTCGCCCGAGCGGCAGCAGGAAAAGATCAGCCTTTTTGCAGCCTTGGCCGATCATGTTCGCGCTTTGCGCAAAGAGGCGCAGGTCGTCATCGCCTCGTGGTCCGAAGGGGCGCGCGAAAGGCTGAGCGGGCTTTTGCAGGATGAGGGGCTTGCGGCCCAGGAGATTGCCGATCTGAAGGCGCTGCCCAAGGACAAGGGCGGTGTCTTCCTGGTGGTCTGGGCCTTGGAACAGGGGTTCACCGCGCCGGGGCTGGCGGTGATCTCCGAGCAGGACGTCCTGGGCGACCGGCTGATCGCGAAACCGAGAAAACGCAAGAAAGCCGATAACTTCCTGCGCGAGGTTGATACGCTTTCTCCGGGTGATCTGGTGGTGCATGTCGAACATGGCGTCGGCCGCTATCTGGGGATCGAGACGATCACCGCACTTGGGGCGCCGCATGCCTGCGTCGCGCTGGAATATGCCGAAAGTGCAAAGCTTTACCTGCCAGTCGAGAATATCGAACTGCTCAGCCGCTACGGCCATGAGGACGGGCTGCTGGATCGGCTGGGCGGCGGGGCGTGGCAGGCGAAGAAGGCCAAGCTTAAGGAGCGGATCCGCGAGATTGCCGAACGGCTGATGCGCGTCGCGGCTGAGCGCCAGCTGCGCGCCGCGCCGGTTCTGGACGCGCCGCATTCCGCCTGGGAGGCTTTCGCGGCGCGCTTCCCCTATGCGGAAACCGATGACCAGCTGGCGGCCATCGCCGATGTGGTGGCCGATCTGGAAAAGGGCTCGCCCATGGACCGGCTGGTCGTGGGCGATGTGGGCTTTGGCAAGACCGAAGTGGCAATGCGCGCGGCTTTCGTGGCCGCCATGGCGGGCATGCAGGTTGCCGTCGTCTGTCCGACCACGCTGCTGGCGCGCCAGCATTTCCGCGGCTTTGCCGACCGTTTCCGCGGCTTTCCCATACGGGTGCGTACGCTGTCGCGCTTCGTCGGCGCCAAAGAGGCGGCCGAGACCCGCAAGGGCTTGGCCGAGGGCGAGGTGGATATCGTCGTCGGCACCCATGCGCTGCTGGCCAAGGGCATCAATTTCAAGCGGCTGGGCCTGCTGATCATCGACGAAGAACAGCATTTCGGCGTGGCCCATAAAGAGCGGCTGAAGGAGATGCGCTCCGAGGTGCATGTGCTGACCCTGACCGCAACGCCTATTCCGCGCACCTTGCAGCTGTCGCTGACGGGGGTGCGCGATCTGTCGATCATCGCGACGCCGCCGGTCGACCGGCTGGCCATCCGCACTTATGTGTCTGAATTCGATACGGTTACCATCCGCGAAGCCTTGCTGCGCGAACATTATCGCGGCGGGCAAAGCTTCTATGTCGTGCCGCGGATTTCCGATCTGCCCGAGGTCGAGGAGTTCCTGAAGACCCATGTGCCCGAGGTCAGCTATCTGGTCGCGCACGGTCAGCTGGCGGCGGGCGAGCTGGATGACCGGATGAACGCCTTCTATGACGGGCAGTATGACGTGCTGCTGGCGACCACGATCGTGGAAAGCGGGTTGGATATCCCGACCGCCAACACGATGGTCATCCACCGCGCCGACATGTTCGGCCTGTCGCAGCTGTATCAGATACGGGGGCGTGTGGGCCGGTCGAAGACCCGGGCCTATTGCTATCTGACCACCAAGCCGCGGGCGCCGCTGACGCCGCAGGCGATGAAGCGGTTGAAGCTGCTGGGCAGCCTTGACAGCCTGGGTGCTGGTTTCAATTTGGCAAGCCACGACCTGGACTTGCGGGGCGCAGGTAATCTTCTGGGTGAAGAACAGTCGGGCCATATCCGCGAAGTCGGCTATGAACTGTACCAGCACATGCTGGAAGAGACGATCCAGAAGATCAAGACGGGCGAATTGCAGGGTCTGTCAACCATCTCTGATGATTGGAGCCCGCAATTGAACCTGGGCGTGCCGGTGATGATCCCCGAGGATTACGTCCCCGATCTGGACATACGCCTGGGTCTGTACCGCCGCCTGTCGGGCCTGACCCGGAAGGTGGAGCTGGAGGGCTTTGCGGCCGAGCTGATCGACCGCTTCGGCCCGATCCCCAAAGAGGTGAACACGCTGCTGCTGATCGTGCGGATCAAGGCGATGTGCAAAAGGGCCGGGATCAGCAAGATGGATGTGGGCCCGCGCGGCGCGACGGTGCAATTCCACAACGACAAATTCGCCAACCCGGCCGGGCTGGTCAGCTTCCTGAAGGATCAGGGCGGTGCCGCCAAGGTGCAGGGCACCAAGATCGTGCTGCAGGGCGAGATGAAGGGCGAAGGCGACCGGATCAAGGGCGCCTTCGCCATCGCCCGCGATCTGGCGGAAAAAGCAAAGGAGACGGCGGCTTAGGAGGTTTTCCTAAGCCAGCGCGTCAGGATCAGCGCCCCGCCGGTAAAGCCGCCGACGCCCAGAACCAGCGGCAGCGGCGTGCCATCGAACGCCTGGCCCACCGGCACGGACAGCGCCACCGACAGAACCGTCGCCACCGAGGCGATCATCGACGAGGCAAAGCCCGCGATATGGCCCAGCGGCTCCATCGCCATGGCATTCAGATTGCCCATGGTCAGGCCCATCATGGTGAAGACCGACAATTGCCAGATCAGGTAAAGCACGAAGACCGTGGTCCAGTCGGTTGTACCGAAAAGAAGAAATCCGATGAAAGCCACAGTCAGGCACAGAACCGCGGCCAGCGAGGCGCGGATCACCCGCTGCATGCCGACCTTGACCACGATCCGCGCATTCAGCAGCGACCCGCCCCCCGACAGGATCGCGATCGCGCCGAACCAGTAGGGAAAGCTTGCGCCGAGGTCGAAGTATCTCTCGAAGATCCCCTGGATCGACGAGATGGTCGAGAAGATCACTGCCAACAGCAGCGCCTGCACCAGGATCGCGACCAGCACGACCCGCTGCGCCAGCATCACCTTCGCGGCGGCGGTCATCGCGGCCAGTGACAGGGGCTTGCGATCCTCGGGATGGATGGTCTCGGGCTGGCGCAGGCCAAGCCAGAGGATCGAGATCAGCGAGAAGATCACATAGACCAGGAAAATGTCGTGCCAGGACGCGACCCACATCACCGCCTGGCCCAGCATCGGTGCCAGGGCGGGGACCAGGGTGAAGATCATCATCGCATAGGACATGACCTGGGCCATCTGCCTGCCACTGTAAAGATCGCGCACCATCGCCAGCGACACGGTGCGCGGCGCGGCGGCGCCGATGCCCTGCAGGAAGCGCGCAACCAGCAGCACTTCCAGCGAGCCGCTGACATAGCAGGCGATGGCGGCGGCGCAATAGACCGCGGCGCCGGCCATGATCACCGGCTTGCGGCCATAGGCATCCGACAGCGGCCCCATGACCAGCGTGCCCAGCCCCATGCCGAAGACGAAGGTGGCGATGATCAGCTGGGCCCGGTTCGGCGCATCGGGCGTCAGCGCTGCCTCGATCTGCGGCATGGCGGGCAACATCGCGTCGATCGAGATGGCGATCGTGGCGAACAGCATGGCGACAAGGGCCACGAACTCTCCGGTCGAGAGCCGCGCCGGATGGGATTGGGACTGGGTCATGAGCGTGCGGCGAGGTCCTTGATCACGTCGCCCCAAAGCTCGGGCGGTTGCGCCCCGGAGACGAGATATTGCTGGGCAATCAGAAAACTGGGTACGGCGGTCACGCCCTTGTGGCGGGCATCGCGGTCGCGGGCGGCAATGTCTTCGGCATCGGCCTCCGAGGCCAGAAGCCGGGCGACGGCGGCGCCGTCCATGCCACAATCGGCGGCAATACGGGCCAGTATGGCCGCATCGCCGATATCCTGCCCCTCGGTCCAATAGGCGCGGAACAGCGCATCGACCACCGCCGCCTGCCGGCCTTCGATGCCGGCCCAATGGATCAGGCGATGGGCATCCAGCGTATTGGGCTGGCGCTGCGGCGCATCGGGGTTCAGCGCCACGCCGGCGGCGCGGGCGACCTCGCGCAGGCGGTCATGGATCGCATCGACCTGCGCCTTGCCGCCGAACTTCGCCTCAAGATAGGCACGCTTCTCGACGCCCTCGGTCGGGATGTCGGGGTTCAGCTGGAACGGGTGCCACTGGATCGCGAAAGGATGGTCGGGATGGTCGGCCAGGGCGCGATCAAGATGGGTCTTGCCCACGAAGCACCAGGGGCAGACGGGATCGGAAAAGATGTCAAGACGGATCGTCGACCGGGTCATGCCGGGAGGTCTTTCCTGAAAAGCGTGGCAAGGGCGCGGCGGTTGATCTTGCCGGTGGGTCCGCGGGGGATTTCGGGCAAGTGCCGGAAGGCGCGCGGGCATTTGTAGCGCGCCAGGCGTTCGGCGGCAAAGGCCTGGGCTGTGCTTTCCGGCAGAGCGGTGCCTGCATAGAAGCACGCGATGATGCGGATGCCGGGGCTGGGTTCGACCTCGGCCACGGCCAGATCGGTGACGCCGGGCAGGCCGGACAGCGCCTGTTCCACCTCGCGCGGCGAGACGCGGACGCCGCCCGGGTTCATCATCTCATCGGCGCGGCCATGGTAATGGATCGCGCCATCGGCATCCTGATGCACCATGTCTCCGGTGGCGAACCAGGGGCCGGACGGGGGCGGATGGCCGTCATAGGACAGCATCAGGCCGGGATCCCCGGTCGAGACCGCCAGCTGGCCGATCTCGCCCACCGGCAGGCTCTGGCCGGTTTCCGACAGAATGGCGATGTGCCGGCCGGGCTGCGGATAGCCGGTGGCCCCATCCGGGGCCGTATGGTCGGGGCAGGAGGAGATGAAGGTCGAAATCTCGGACATGCCCAGCGCCTCATGCACTTCGGTGCCGGTCTGGGCGCGCCACGCGGCCCGCAGGGCGGCGGGCAGCGGCTCGCCCGCGGAAAGCACATGGCGCAGCCGGGGCAGGGGCGGCAGGCCCGCGCGCAACAGGCGGCGCAGCACGGTGGGAACGGTGGCCAGGATCGTCGCGTCATGGCGGCGCAACACCAGGGGCAGCTGCTCGATCTGCACCGAAGACGCGGGGATCAGCGCCGTGGCGCCCAGCGTCCAGGGATCCAGCAGGCCGGTGCCCATCGTATAGGTCCAGTTGAAGGCGCCGGCATGCAGCAGCCGGTCGGCCACGGTCAACCCTTCCCAGCCGCCATGCATCAGGGCGCGGGCAAGGATGGCGCGATGGGCATGGCGCACCGCAAGCGGCGTGCCCGACGTGCCCGAGGTGAAGACGACATAGCCTTCGCGCCCGGCATCGCCCAGATGCCAGTCGCAGGGCGGCTGCGCTTCCCAAAGCGCCAGGTCGGCCACCTGCGCCGCAGGCGCGGGCGGCAGGGCGATGCCCGGCGCCGACAGGACCAGACGGGGGCGTATGGCCGCCGACATCCGGGTGATCTCGGGCGCTGTCAGCAGGGGCGAGGTGGCAACCGGCACCAGACCCGCCGCGATGGCGCCCAGATAGGCGACCGGATAGGCGGGCGTATTGCCCAGACGCAACAGAATGCGGTCGCCGGGCTGCGCCCCCTGCGCCAGCATCCAGCTGCCCGCCCCGCGCACGGCGCCGATCAGCCTTGCATAGCTCCACCGTTCGGCCCCGGTCAGGCTGAGAACGGCAAGGGCAAGCTTGTCGGGCGTCGCGTGGCCTGCCGCCAGCACATGGGCGGCCAGGTTGAAGCGTGTCAGATCGGGCAGGGCGGACATGCTGCCGGGATAGGCCCGCAGGGCCAGCGGTGCAAGAGACTGCTGGCGCGGTTGCACAAAACCCCGACGCGCGGTCGGGTCAGACGCCCGCCGCAGCAGCACCAATGCCACGCGGCGCGGGACGGATCAGTTGAACCAGCCCTGCACGGTGCGCGCCCCGCCCGAGACATCGTCGCCCACGCCGGCCACGGTGTTGCAACCCGAAAGCGCGGCCAGCGCCGCGAGTACAAGAGCCAGTTTTTTCATCTGCTTGCCCGTCTTCTTCTTGCCTGTCGTTTCTGCATCGATCGGGCGGTCATTCTTCGTACCACCACAGGGCGGGAAGATAGGACGTCCCGAAGTCTCCGTAAAGCTGTACCGTTTCGGGATGCTTCAACTCTCGCCGATGCAGGATCATGTTCTTGTTCGCATACCAGAACGGCACGACATAGCGCCCCGCCGTCAGCGCCCGGTCCAGCCCCTGGACGGCGGCGGCGAAGGCGTCGGGCGTCTGGGCCGCCAGCATCGCCGCGATCATCGCGTCGACCGCCGGATCCTTGATCCCCATCCAGTTGCGCGAGCCTTCGGTATCGGCCGCGGCCGCGCCCCAGTACAGCGCCTGTTCATTGCCCGGCGACAGCGAAAGGGTGCGCAGGATATAGGTCATGTCGAAGTCGAAAGCGTCGGTGCGTTGCTTCATCTGGGCGGAATCCAGCATGGTGACGCGGGCATCCACCCCCAGCGCCTTCAGCGATTCCACATAGATCGCGGTGGTCGCGGCGGCTTCGTCCTGGCCCACGGTCAAGAGAATGTCGAAGCGCAGCGTCTGGCCCGCGGCATTGCGCTGCAGACCATCGGCCCCGGGCGTCCAGCCGGCTTCCTCCAGCAGGGCCAGCGCCGTGCGCAGGCTTTTGCGGCTGACGGGGCGGGCGGCATCGCCGTCGGGCAGGGCATAGCCCTCGATCGCGCCGGGGGGCAGGCTGTCCTTGAAGGGGGTCAGCAGATCCAGCACCGCGCCCTCGGCCGGGGCGCCCGGGGTCAGGCCGAAGGTGCTGTTCGAGAAATAGGACTGGATCCGCGGCGCGGCGCCGCCGGTGATGGTCTGGTTGATATAGGGGAAGTTGAAGGCCTGGATCATCGCCTCGCGCACCCGCCAGTCGGCAAAGACCGGCTTTCTGGTGTTCATGGCCAGTCCGATGATCCCCGAGGGCCGCTTGTGCGGCACTTCAAGCCGGATCATGTCGCCCTTCTGCACGGCGGGAAAATCGTAGCGGCTGGCCCATTTGGCCAGATTGTCCTCGCGATAGGCGGTGATCTCGCCGGCGCGGACGGATTCGAAGATCGCCACCGTATTGGCGAAGTAATCGTAACGGATCGTATCCAGGTTCCACTGGCCCCGGTTCACCGGCAGGTCCTTGCCCCACCAGTCGGGATTGCGCCGATAGGAGATCGACACGCCGGGCGTCACCTTGTCGATGACATAGGGCCCCGAGCCGGTCAGCGGCGTCAGGCTGGGCGTCTCGAACGCCTTGCCGTCGAAATCGGCCTTCTTCAGCACCGGCCGCAGGCCCAGGATCAGCGGCAGCTCGCGGTCTTCGGTGTTGAAGGTGAAGCGGACCGAGCGCGGGCCGGTCTGTTCGGACTTCGCGACCTTCTTCCAGGCCGCCAGATAGCGCGGATTGCCCTGGGTGCCGAGCGTTTCGAAGGACCAGATCACATCCTCGACCGTGACGGGCGTGCCGTCCGAGAATCGCGCGCCCTCACGCAGGGTAAATTCCACGTAACTGCGCGCCGAATCCGTCTCGACCGATTCGGCCAGCAGGCCGTAAAGGCTGAAGGGTTCGTCATGGTTGCGCGCCATAAGCGTCTCGAATGTATAGGGGGTGATCCCCTCGGCGGGGGTGCCGGCGGTGATGAACGGGTTCACCGAATCGAAGCTGCCCGACATCGACAGGATGACCCCGCCGCCCTTCGGCGCATCGGGGTTGGCCTGGGGCAAAGACACAAAATCCGGGGGAAGGGCGGGTTCGCCATACATAGCTATGCCATGCTGCGGCTCTGCCCACGCGGTTTGCGCGATGAAACCCAGCGCCAGGCCCGTGATCCAGCCGTTGAGCCGCGCGAAAAACATCTGTCGCATTTTGGAAACCATCCCCGTTCCGGCCGCTTCTTCGGGGCCAGAGTAAAGCCGGGGGTGAGGCTTTTCAAACTTTTAGCTTGGCCATCCCGCGAGACCGGATTATATAGAGCTTACTGCTCGATAGGTTTCTTGCCTGTATGAAACCTGCCTCAACGACTTAACGCCGGCCTTGCGCCGGCGTTTTTTTCATTTCCGCTCTTCCCGATGTGACGTGCGTTTCGCAGGCGCGGCGTATAGGTTGGCGGCAGCGCAGCATCAGGAGGCAGCGATGGAACTGACGGGCAAGCGGGCGGTGGTCACCGGGTCGAATTCCGGCATCGGGCTGGGCGTGGCCGAGGAACTGGCCAAGGCGGGCGCCGAGGTGGTGCTGAACAGTTTCACCGACCGGCCCGAGGATCACCAACTGGCCGAGGATCTGGCCGGCAAATACGGCGTGAAGGTGACCTATATTCAGGCCGACATGTCGAAGGGCCAGGAGTGCCGCGCCCTGATCGAGAAGGCCGGCGGCTGCGACATCCTGGTGAACAATGCCGGGATCCAGCATGTGGCGCCGATCGAGCAGTTTCCGGTCGAGCAATGGGATCGGATCATCGCGATCAACCTGAATTCCGCCTTCCACACCATCGCCGCAGCGCTTCCGGGCATGCGCGCCAAGGGCTGGGGCAGGGTGGTCAACATTGCCTCGGCACATGGGCTGACCGCCTCGCCGTTCAAATCGGCCTATGTCTCGGCCAAGCACGGCATCGTCGGGCTGACCAAGACCGTGGGGCTTGAGACCGCGGGCCAGGGCATCACCTGCAACGCGATCTGCCCGGGCTATGTGCTGACCCCCCTGGTCGAGGCGCAGATCCCCGACCAGATGAAGGCGCATAACATGGACCGCGAAACGGTGATCCGCGAGGTCATGCTGGACCGCCAGCCCTCGCGCCAGTTTGCCACCACCGAACAGATCGGCGGCACGGCGGTCTGGCTGTGTTCGGCCTATGCCGATCAGGTGACCGGGACGACGATCTCGGTCGATGGCGGCTGGACGGCGATGTGAGGCCGCGCGGGTGATCCGACTTTCGCTGGCCCTGCAGGGTGGGGGCGCGCATGGCGCCTTCACCTGGGGCGTGCTGGACCGTCTTCTGGAAGAGGACGACCTGGAAATCGCCGCGATCAGCGGCACCTCGGCCGGGGCGCTGAACGGGGCGGCGCTGAAGGCCGGGCTGGTGGCCGGCGGGCGGCAGGCCGCGCGCAAGCGGCTGCGCGACCTGTGGGAAGAGATCGGCGATATCGGCGATTTCCGCAGCTATGCCTGGATCCAGCCATGGCTGCCGGCGCTGCGCTTCTGGCAGGAAGCGGCCGACCGCATGCTGCCGATCAGCCCGCAGGGCCTGATGGCGCAATTCTATTCGCCCTATACGCTGGGCGGGGCCTGGTCCAATCCGCTGGAGCCGATCGTGGCGGAACTGGATTTCAGCCAGGTCTGCGCCGAGGAAGGCCCGGCGCTGTTCATCGGCGCCACCAATGTGCGCACCGGAAAGGTGCATGTCTTCGCGGGCCAGAAGATCACGCCGCAGGCGCTGCTGGCCTCGGCCTGTATCCCGACCGTGTTCCAGGCGGTCGAGATCGACGGCGAAAGCTATTGGGATGGCGGGTTCACCGGCAACCCCTCGCTTTGGCCGCTTTACGGCGCGGGCCTGCCCGAGGATCTGCTGATCGTGCAGGTCAACCCGCTGTATCGCGAGCATATTCCCGACACGCCGCTGGAAATTCAGAACCGGGTCAACGAGATCAGCTTCAACGCCTCGCTGATGAGCGAACTGCGCTCGATCGCCTTCGTCAAGCGGCTGATCGCCGAGGGACGGCTGCAGCCGGGGCAGATGAAGGATGTGCGGGTGCATATGATCGCCGAGGACGGGCTGCTGAACACGCTGTCGGCGACCTCGAAGCTGCAGCCCTCGGGCAATCTGGTGCGGCGGCTGTGCGAGGATGGGCGCGGTGCGGCCGAGCGGTTCCTGCAGCGCAACCGCGACAAGCTGGGCGTCAGCCATTCGGTCGACCTGCACGCGTTGTTCGGCTAGGGAGCCCGATTTTTCGTCGAAAAATCGGGCTCTTCGCCCTAACGCGGCTCTTTCATCTGCGGATAGACCAGCCCGCCCGACACGATCAGCTTGGCCGCATCGTCGATGCCCACATCGGTCAGGATCACCAGTTCCGAAGTGGGCACGAACAGCAGGATCCCCGAGGTGAAGGGCGTCAGCCCAACGAAGACCGCCGAATAATCGCGCCCCTTCGCAGCCAGCTTCTCGGCCAGTTCGCCCTTGGGCCGGGTCGAGATGAAGCCAAGCGCCCAGCTGCCTTCCTGCGGAAACTGCACCAGGCAGGCCTGATCGAAGCTTTGTTCCTTCTTGTTGAAGAAGGTCTCGGCCACCTGCTTGATCGCGCCATAGACCGAGCGGACGATCGGCATCCGGTCGACCACATCCTCGGCGCGGCGGATGACCGAACGGCCGATCAGCCCCTTGGCCATCCAGCCGACCAGGATCGTGGCGACCAGGAACACCAGCACGCCCACGCCGCGCACTGGGAATTCATAATCCGGCCCGAACCAGTCGCGGATCAGCGCATCGGGCTTGTAGGGCCCCGGGATCAGCGGCAGCACCCAGCCGTCGATCCAGCCGATCACCGCCCAGACGAAATAGATCGTCAGCCCGACGGGCAGAACGACGACCAGGCCGGTCAGAAAACTGGCACGCAGGCCCGCCAGAAAGCCGCGGCGGGGGTGGGCGGGTTCGGTCATCTTGTCTCCCTCATTCGGGGAGTATCTAGGAACGCCCCTGCCGCAGGCGCAATGGGCGCACCGGAAATGGCCCGAGATTTCACGGCAGTTTCACCAACTCGCAGGCGATTTGGGCAGTAAGACGGGCATTGTTCAGCACCAGCGCGATGTTCGAGGCCAGCGAGCGGCCCTCGGTCAACTCGAAGATGCGCTGCAGCAGGAAGGGCGTCACCGCCTTGGCCGAAATGCCCTGCGCCTCGGCTTCGGCCAGGGCGGCTTCGATATGCGGCGTGATCTCGGCCGAGGGGATTTCGGCCTCAACCGGGATCGGATTGGCGACCAGCTGGCCGCCCGGCAGGCCCAGGGCCGCGCGCATCCGATGCGCGGCCGCGATCTGGGCCGGCCGGTCCATCCGCAGCGGCGCCTTCATCCCGGACGAGCGCGACCAGAAGGCGGGGAAATCGTCTTGCCCGAAGGCAATGACCGGCACGCCCTGGGTTTCCAGCACTTCCAGCGTCTTGGGCAGGTCGAGAATCGCCTTGGCGCCGGCGCAGACGACAGTGACCGGGGTCTGCGCCAGTTCCATCAGATCGGCCGAGATGTCGAAGTTCAGCTCGGCGCCGCGATGCACCCCGCCGATGCCGCCGGTGGCGAAAGTCTCGATCCCGGCCAGCCGCGCGCAGATCATCGTCGCGGCAACCGTGGTGGCGCCGGTGCCGCCGGTGGCCAGACAGGCCGCCAGATCGGCGCGCGACAGTTTCGCCACGCCCTGCGCCTGGCCCAGCGTGTCCAGCTGGGCCGAGGTCAGCCCGGCATGGATGCGCCCGTCCAGGATCGCCATGGTCGCGGGCACCGCGCCGCCGGCGCGCACCGCATCCTCGACCGCGCGGGCGGTCTGGACATTCTGCGGAAAGGGCATGCCATGGGTGATGATGGTCGATTCCAGCGCCACCAGCGGCGCGCCGCTTGCGCGGGCCTGGGCGACTTCGGGCGAGAAGGTCAGGGGAAGGGTCACGAGCCGATTTCTCCGGATACATAGGCCGCCGCAGCGGCAAGGGCAGCGTCAAGCGCGGCGCGGCGGGACTGGCCCTCGCGCTCGGCCACGATATGGGCGGCCATGAACGTGTCGCCCGCGCCGGTGACGCGGGTGACCAGAACGGAAGGCGGGCAACCTTCGATTACACCCTGGCCGGCCTGGCCCTCGGCGGCAGGCTTGCCGCCCTGGGTTACCAGAACGCGGGCCGCGCCCCGGGCCAGCAGCGCCTCGGCCGCGGCGGTGGCGGTGCTGGCGCCGGCCTTGGACAGGATGTTCGCCTCTTCGAGGTTCACGTAGAACGTGGCCCTGGGATGGGCCAGAAGCGGCCGCAGCCGCTCGGCCTTGCCGGGGCTGGCGGGCGCCACGCGCAGATCGGCGGCGGCGAACAGCGGCGAGACGGCAATCTCGGCCAGAAGCTGTTCGGTCAAATTGCCATCCAGCGCGATCGGCCCCGCCCAGGGCGTCGCGGCGCTGCCCAGCCGGCCATCGGCCAGGGGTCGCAGCACCTTGTCGCCGGCCGCTTCCAGCGAATGCGCATCGGCAATGGCCGCAATCAGCCCGTTCGCGCCTTCGACCGCCATATAGCGGTCGGTGGGCAGATCCTCGGACCGATAGGCATAGGCGATGTCCAGCCCCAGCCGGGCGCAGGCGGCGGCCAGCTCGTCCCCTTCGGGATCGCGGCCGATGGCGGTCAGCACCGCGGGGCGCAGCCCGAAGCGGGCCAGCGTCATCGCGATGTTCATCGCAACGCCGCCCGGCAGGCGGGTGATCCGGCCCGGCACGTCCGAGCCAAGCCTGAGGACCGCAGGGCTGCGGCCGATGATGTCCCACAGGACCGAACCGATGCAAAGGATGTCGGGTGCCATGCCGGCTTCATCGCCCAAGCCCGGGCGCTGTGCAAGCCGATGCATCGGCGGCCTTTCGCAGGCGTATTTCAGGCGGATATGACGGGCGGCCTTGCCAGCGGGGCAGGGCGGCTGTATATGCGCGCCACTTCACAGGCTGGGTGAGGGCCAATGCGGGGAGAAATCCCGTGCTGGTCCGCCGGTTGGGGGCAACCCTGAGACACCCTGCCGAGGCGCAAACCGGAAAGGAATTTGGACATGGCGCTCCCCGAGTTTTCCATGCGTCAGCTGCTTGAAGCTGGCGTTCACTACGGCCACCAGACCCAGCGCTGGAACCCGCGCATGGGCGAATACATCTATGGCGACCGCAACGGTATCCATATTGTCGACCTGACGCAGACCGTCCCGCTGCTGGACCAGGCGCTGAAGATCGTGCGCGACACCGTCGCCAAGGGCGGCCGCATCCTGTTCGTCGGCACCAAGCGTCAGGCCCAGAAGCCGGTCGCCGAAGCCGCTGAAAAATGCGCGCAATATTACATGAACCACCGCTGGCTGGGCGGCACGCTGACCAACTGGAAGACCGTTTCCCAGTCGATCCAGCGTCTGAAGCAGATCGACGAAGTTCTGGCGGCGGGCGGCGAAGGCCTGACCAAGAAGGAACGTCTGAACATGGAACGCGACCAGGCGAAGCTGCAAGCCTCGCTGGGTGGGATCCGTGAAATGGGCGGCCTGCCGGACCTGCTGTTCGTGATCGACGTGGGCAAGGAAGATCTGGCGATCCTGGAAGCCAACAAGCTGGGCATCCCGGTTGTGGCCGTGGTCGACACCAACTGCTCGCCCAAGGGCGTGAGCCACATCATCCCGGGCAATGACGACGCGGCCCGCGCCATTGCGCTGTATTGCGATCTGGTCGCCCGCGCGGCGCTGGACGGCATGTCGGCCCAGATGGGCGCTGCCGGCATCGACCTGGGCGCGCTGGATGCCCAGCCGGAAGAAGAGGCCGTGGCGGCCGAAGAGGCCTGAGGAACAAGGGCAGGGCCGTTCCTCGGCCTGGCCCATCTGTCACAAGCCTGTTGCCCGGCGGGGTTAGCCCCCGCCGTGGCCGGATGTCCGAGGAGAGATGAAATGACGATCACCGCAGCGATGGTGAAGGAACTGCGCGATTCGACCGGCGCGGGGATGATGGATGCCAAGAAGGCGCTGACCGAGACCAATGGCGACATGGAAGCCGCCGTTGACTGGCTGCGCACCAAGGGCCTGGCCAAGGCCGCCAAGAAGGCCGACCGCGTGGCCGCCGAAGGTCTGGTGGGCGTGGCCGTGTCGAATGGCCGCGGCGTTGCGGTCGAGATCAACTCGGAAACCGACTTCGTCGCCAAGAATGCCGATTTCCAGGCGCTGGTGCGCGAAGTGGCCAATGTGGCGCTGACCGCGGGCGACGAGATCGAAGTGGTCAAGGCCGCGGCGCTGAACGGCACCACGGTTGAAACCGTGATCCAGGAAGCCGTGGCGCGCATTGGCGAGAACATGACCTTCCGCCGCCTGCATGTGCTGGAAGGCGATACGGTCGTATCCTATGTGCATAACGCCGCGGCCGACGGCATGGGCAAGATCGGCGTGCTGGTCGCGCTGAACGGCGACAAGGCCAAGGCGGCCGAGATCGGCAAGCAATTCGCGATGCATATCGCCGCGACCTCGCCGCTGTCGCTGTCGGAAGCCACGCTGGACCCGTCGATCGTCGAGCGCGAGCTGGCGGTGCAGACCGCCAAGGCGCTGGAAGAAAATGCGACCTCGGCCAAGCCGAAGCCCGAACAGGTGATCCACAACAACATCATCCCGGGCCGGATGAAGAAGTTCCTGGCCGAGAACACCCTGCTGGGCCAGGCCTTCGTGATCAATCCCGATTTGACGGTCGAACAGGCCGCCAAAGAGGCCGGGGTCGAGATCACCGGCTATGCGCGGATCATGGTCGGAGAAGGCGTCGAGAAGAAGGAAGAGGATTTCGCCGCCGAAGTGGCGAAGATCGCTCAGGGCTGATCCAACCCTTCGGGGTGGGGCAGGGGCCGTCCGCATGTCGGGCGGCCCTTTTGCGTTCCGGGCACCGCAGAGGCAGTAAAAAAGGCGCGGCCTTCCCCAGAAAGGCCGCGCCTTTTCCAGTCCGGCCCTGACCCTTGGGGATGAGGACAGCCAGGCCGGTCTGTCCCGCAGGCATGGCCTGCGGGCAACGGTCGACCGGGTCGCAGCGCAAGAGGGCGGCCACCCGATCATGAATTCCTTGGGGAAATGTCACCCGGTTCGGAACAGGCGCACAGTGGCGTATGACGCTGGGTCAAGCGAGTGCGGGAATCCTTACCAACCCTGTGGTTGTGTACTTTTCGGCAGAACGCCCGGGCTAGCGGGCCGCCTGGGCCACCGGCTCGGGCGGGCACTGGAAGATCATGTTCAGCATCGCGCCCTTGGCGACCGCCTGCGCCGTGGTTTCCACCGCCAGCGCTTCGCGCGCAAGCCGCAGATGCTTTTCCACCATCGCGGCGCTGACACCCATCAGCAGGGCGACATCCTGGGTGGTCTTGCCATCGGCCACCCATTCCAGCGCCTCGCGCTGGCGCGGCGACAGCGCGCGGGCCCGGGTCAGCTGCGGCAGCTGGCAGATGCGCAGATGCATCATATGGGCGACCGACAGAATCTCGTCGGCGTGTTCGGCCCAGATCTCTTCGACGCGGTCATGCATGAGTCCCGGATCGGCGATCAGCGCGATGGCGCCTTTCGACCGCGCCGAGGCCTCGGGGAAGCTGACCGAGATGCCGGCCAGAACGCCCATCGAGACGTTGAACTTTACGGCCTCGACCTCGTCCGGCGACAGGCGGCCGGCCTCGAACGCCTCTTTCACCCAGGTCCAGGTGCAGGCGCCGGAATTGCGTTCAGCCCAGCGGAACACCGGCGCCTTGGCATAGAAGCCGCCCTTGAAATAGCGCTGCGCATAGTCGTCGTCGCAGGTGGTCAGGATCAGCGCATCATCGGGATCGCCGATGGTGCGGATATGGCGGAACCGGGTAAAGCCATACAGCAGGCGCGCGAAGCCCAGCGACGCGTAATGCTCGGCCGCCAGCGACCAGGCCTGATCGATCGACTGTGCCTCACCGATCTGGCGAAGACGACTGAGTATGGCAGTTCCACTCATGCACCAAACCTCCATATGTTGCTGCGGCAATTCTCGCGGCAACCCGTTGTCCTCATCCCCGCTCCGTCATATTCAGACGCATCGGCCCTGTCGAGACTTGGCAAAAACATGACGGAAGATGTCATCATCATTGGCGGTGCCGCAATGGGCGCTGCGACGGCCTTCTGGTTGACCAAGATGGCGCCAGGGTTGAAGGTTCTGGTGGTCGAACGCGACCCCAGCTATGCGCGGGCGGCGACGGCGTTGTCGGTTGCGTCGGTGCGCCAGCAGTTTTCAGACCCGACCAACGTGAAGATTTCACGCTTCGGCGTTGATTTCATCCGGAATTTTGCAGAACGCCTGGGGCCTGCGGGCGAGGTGGCCTCGCTGGGGCTGAAAGAGAATGGCTATCTGTTCCTGACCACCGATCCGGCGCAGAAGCCGGTGATGGAAGAACTTGCGGCCATGCAGCGCGCCTGCGGGGCCGCGACCGAGGTCTGGACGCCGGCCCAGGTCGGCGCGCGTTTTCCCTGGATCGAGACGTCGGATCTGGCCGCGGGCAGTTTCGGGCCGCGTGACGAAGGCTGGTTCGACAATATGGGGCTGCTTGCCGGGTTCCGGAATGCCGCGCGGGCCCAGGGCGCGCGGTTCGAGAAGGCCGAGGCGGTGGGTCTTGCGGTGAATGCCGGCCGGGTGACCGGGGTCGAGATCGCGGGGCGCGGGCTGGTGTCCTGCGGCGCCGTGGTCAATGCCGCCGGCACGCGCGGCGCCCAGGTGCTGCGTTGGGCCGGGCTGGATCTGCCGGTCGAGCCGCGCAAGCGCACCGTCTTCGTGATCGACGCGCCGAATGCGCGCCATCCCGACGGACCCTTGCTGATCGACCGGGCCTTCTACATGCGGCCCGAACAGGGCCATTGGATCACAGCGACCGTGCCCGATTCGGATTCCGCCTGCGATCCCGATGACTTCGAGCCGGATCTTCATCTGTTCGAAGAGGCAATCTGGGAGCCGCTTTACGCCCGATGCCCGGGCTTCGACGCGGTCAAGGTCGTGCGGCACTGGGTCGGGCATTACGATTACAACACACTGGATCAGAACGCGATCCTGGGGCCGCATCCGGCGCTGCCGAACCTGTATCTGCTGAATGGCTTCTCGGGTCATGGCCTGCAGCAATCGCCAGCGCTGGGTCGGGGCACGGCCGAGCATATTCTGAACGGGGGCTGGCAAAGCCTTGATCTGTCAGAGCTATCCTATGACAGGGTTCAGGCCGGCCGGCCGATTGTGGAACGCGCGATCGTCTAGCGCCGCGCGCCCGGTTAACGATTTATTTACATAATACTGATTATGCGAAAATTGGATGACCGGATCCTCAGAAGATCCGGCCCCCTGTAAGCTGGCCTGCTTCAAAGGCCGTTGGCAGACTTTCCGACTGCCCTGACGGCCTGTCTTTGCGCAATTCTTCCATCATAGCCGCCCAGTGGCGCGCGACGGGTTCGGGATCGGCTCAGGCCTGTACCGCCCGCGGCGGATTGCTGCTGCGCAGCTGCAACCGCGCGCTGGCCAGCGCCAGTTCCTCATTCACCCGACGCAGCACGCCGGTTGCGGTCGGCAGATATTCGAACCGACCCTGACGCCCGACCGAGACGATGCCAAACGCCTCCAGCGCCTCCAGCACCGGAGCCGCCGCCTGCGCCTGGCCAAGCGGCGTGAACGGATAGGCCTGGGGCACCAGATCATGGCCTTCCAGACGCAATCCTTCGATCCCAAGGCCCAGACCGCAGACATGGCGGGCGAAATCGTCATATGCGGCGGCGGGATCGGGGGGCGTTTCAGGCGGAAGCGTGACTTCGACCGACAGGAATTCGCGCCCTGCCCCAAGGCCTGGATAGATCCGCGAATAGATCGTCGCACGATTCCAGCGCCCCTGCGGATGGAAGTTCTGCACCACATTGCCCATGGCTGCGGGCAAGCGCTTGGCCGAGACGAAAAGCGTCATCAGATCAAGGCTTTGCAAACCGCTTTCCGTGCCGAACACCGCCTTGTGACAGGCTGCCAGCGGCATGGCATTGACCACCGCGCAGCCGCGGAAGCTGCGCGACGCCGTTTCCACCTCGAACAGGTCGCCGATCTTGCGAATCCGGCGGATTTCGGCACCCAGTTCGATGCGCACGCCAGCCGCATCCAGCATGCGCCGCGCCGGATCGAACAGCGCCTCGAATCCTTCCGAGGGGCGCACCCGCAGGCTGCGTGGCCCGGGCCGGTGCCGGCGCGGCCAGAAGGCCCCCGGCATGGCGGGCTGCCGGGGACAGCCCTGCAGAAAGCCCAGCCGATGGGCGTAGAATTCCTGATCCACCTCTGCGGGCGGCACATGGTTGATGCGTTCCAGATAGGATTTCAGCCCCGAATCCTCGTAGAAATGCCGGCCGAGCCTTGCGACGCAGGCGCCTTCCAGCGATCCGTCGCCATGTCGGGTCAGCTTGCTCCACCCCAGGGACAGCTGGGCTGCAAGCCGGTGGAGCCGGCCGGGCGCCGCCAGATCGGCGGCCCCCAGCGGGAAATCCACCAGACCGGCTTCGGGCGTCAACCGTCGTTCGACCCGACGCACCACCGGGCACAGATCGCGCAGCCCGGGGAAGATGCGGAAGACCAGCGCATCGTCTTCATAGAAGATGCTGCCCACATCGAATGTATAGGGCCCGATCACCCGCGAGCGATGCGTGCCGCCAACTTCGCTGGCCGCGTCGATCACCACGATTTCATGCCCGCGCGACGACAGGCCGCGCGCGGCGCCGAGGCCGGCAATACCCGCCCCAAGGATCAGCACCGGATCGCGCCCGGGTTTCGCTCTAGAAAGACCTGCCGTCATTTGGCCTCCGCAACGGCCCCCCGCCCGGTCGGAACCGGACGTCCGGTTGAAACACCCCGAAATCCTAGGCGCAAATTGGTGACCCAATGGCTAATGCCATCGCGGGCGTCTTCGCTTCGCACCGAAAGATGTGCTGCATTTGAACGATCTTCGCGCGGGCCTGCGCGCAGACGGAAAAGGGCGCGCGGATCCGCGCGCCCTGCCCCGTTCCGGCCGGTTCCCGGCCGCTATTGCGCGGCGTTGACCGATGTGGCGATCAGCGTGGGGGTGATCTGCTTGATCACGCGGCCCCAGCGCGTCACCGGCTGTTCGGCGATGAAGATCACGTCATTCGGCCGCAGCTCGAATTTCGTGGCCAGAACCAGATGCGTGGCCTCGCGCGTGTCCAACTGCCAGGCCGTGACCGCCCCGAAGGCCCGCGGATCGTCCGAGCCGCGCAGCACATAGATCTGCGACACGTCGCCGGTTTCCGGCCGCACCCCGCCGCCCTCGCCATAAAGCGCGTCCGCCAGCGTCGCGCGCTTGCCGAAGGGCAGCGGATAGCGGCCCTGCTTGCCCACTTCGCCGGTCAGATAGACATAATCGCGATCGACCGCATCCAGCTGCATCCGGGTCGAGAAATTGCTGCGCTCTTCCTCAAGCGTGCCGCGCCGGATCGCGATTTCCGAGGCCAGTTCCTCCAGCGCCGCCTGCCGCGCCGACTGGCGCAGCTCGGCCACCTTGATCTGTTCGGCGAAATAGGCCTGGGCCTGGGTCAGGTCCGAGCCAAGATCGACAAAGACGCTGTCGCCCGCCACCAGCCGGACCCGCGCCTTGCCCGAGGGGGCATAGACCGATTTCAGCGGGACGGTATACAACTCGCCATCGCGGAACAGCCGCACCACGATCGAGCCTTCGTCGTTCGAGTCCACGCCGCCCGCCTGGCTGAGCGCCTCGTCCAGGTAAAGCGGGGTCAGGCCCACGGGCTGGGTTCCGGGCGCCCGCACCGCCCCGCCGATCGCCACGCGCGACGACACAAATTGCGACACTTCGATCGAGAAGGTCGGCGACATTTGCCGGTCGACCAGCCGCTGGAACAGCGCGGCTTCGGCCTCGCTCAGCGTCAGACCGCCCACCGACAGCCGGCCGATATCGGGCAGCGAGATCGCGCCGTCATCCTGCACCGCATATTCGCCCCGCCGCATCAGCGAGGGGTCCGAGGCGCTGCCGGTGATCACCACGCTGGGCAGCGAAACGGCGATCACGTCACCGCGGCCGATCCGGTAGGGGCCGGGTTCGGGCGTGGGCGGCAGGCGCTCGACCTCGGCCGAGGCGTCGAAATCCGGGGCCGAGACCGGCTCGGGCAAGGCGCCAATGCCGCGCGGGCTGCCATAGCCCGCATTGGCGAAGAAGACCTCGGGCAGGGCCTTGGGTTCATAGGCGCTGCGATTGGCCTGCATCGCGGTTTCGGCGGTGATGTCGACCACGCGAACCTTGTCATCCGAGGTGCCGACTTCGGGGCTCGTATAGATCGCACCGCAGCCGGCCAGGGCGAACAGCGCCGCGGCCAGGCCCGATCGCGCCGCCGGGCCGTTGACCAGAGACTTCTTCATTCGGTGACCTTTCGCATCGAAATAGAGCCGGTATATGGGCCAAGCCATTGCCGGGACTGAATGATCCGGGCTCCCGACTGGGTGACCCAATACAGATTGCTGAAGCTGAATTCGGGGTTGTGGCAGTCTTCCTGCATCAACCGCACCGTGACCTTCGCGCCGCGTTCATCCAACTCGCGCGGACCGCGCAGGCTGATGTCACAGACAAAGCTGCGGGTGCGGATCTGGTTGTTGCCGTCCAGCATCGAATGGAAGCGTTGCGCCTGCCCTGCCCGTCCGGCCAGAACCAGCGCCCGGCTGGCCGAGACATCGGCGCTCATCAACTCGTCGCCCATGCCGCGGGCGCCGACCAGAAAGCCGTCCGCCGTCTGCAACGCCACGCCATCGGCGCTGATCCAGCTTTCCACCCCGGCCCGCCGGGTTTCCAGGAACATCACCGCCAGCGCCTTGCGGTTGAGGATGTTCACCGACAGGACCGGAGCACCGGCCTGATGCAGCGCCAGAAAGCGCGGGCTGGGCTGGGATTTGTGCAAAAGCCGGTCGAACGGGCTGCCATTGCTGCCGCAGCCGGCCAGGGCGGCCAGCGCGAGCCCCGCCCCCAGAAGACGCAAGCCCCTCATCGCCAGAACCGCCCCCAATCGTCTTGCAGATCGCTTTGGACATGGCCCGAGGTGACCTCGTACAGCCGGTTGCGCACCTCAAGCCGCGCCCCGCCATCGCGCAGCACCGGCCGCAGCACGGTGGTGAACCCGTCGGTCGAGGGCCGGCCGGACAGCCAGGCGATCGGAATGGTGACCATCACGCCCTTGTCGAACGAGCCTTCGCCGAAATCGTCGAAGGACACGTCGGTCAGGGTCATGAAACCGCCGACGGTGAATCCGTTGGCGAATTCGCGCTTCAAGGTCAGCGTGGCGCCGTAATCGCCGGCCAGATAGCGCCCCACATCGACCTGGGCCAGATAGCCCTTGCCGAAATCGTAATAGGCCGAGGCATGGCCCGTCGCGATATCATAGTCCTGCAGGCCGAAGCCGCCGTCGAAATCGCGCTGCACGGCATAGTTCATCTCGGCCCCCAGTGCGAGCCGCCCCTGGCTGGGGCGCCACAGCACTTCGGTCGACAGGCCGGCATACATCCGCTCCAGATAGCCTGCCGTCACCCGCCCATACAGGTTCTGGCCGGGACGGAAGAAGTATTCGCCGGTCAGATAGGTCAGGCCGATATCGGTTTCGCGGTCATAGATCGCGAAATCCGACCGCACATGCGGCAGGATCGAATCCGAGGCGCGGGTCGAGCTGTCCAGATTGCCGGCCAGCGGCAGGCGCAAGCCGCCGGCAAAGACCAGATGCGCGGTCGGCGACCAGCTGGCCTGCAGCTGCAGCCCCAGGTCGGCGCGCAGCGGATTGTCGGGATCGAAGAAGGACGGGTCCAGATAGGGGCGCAGATCGTAGCTGAAGCGCGGCCGCGGCTCGACCGCGGTCAGACCATAGCCATCGTCGATCCGCGCCAGGGCAAAACTGTCCCAGCTGCCATCCAGGGCGAATTCCTGCGCCTCAAGGTCGCGCCGCGCCAGCGTGACCGAATTCAGCGCGATGCCGTTCTCGACCGTGACGATGCGGAAGGTCTCCACCTCGGGCGGCGCCACATTGGCCAGAACCCGCGCCGCGCGGCCAACCGCCTGCGCGGGCGCGCCGTAATGTCCGTTGCCGATATACAGCGTCAGGGTCGACCCTTCGCGCTCCATCCCTTCGAAACGCAGATCCTGGGCTTCCAGCCGGGTGCGCAGCCGGTCGCTGCCGCTGCCCTGCCAGCGCCCGCGATCATCCAGACCCCAGCTTGCCGCCGCCACCGCATCGCGCGGCCGGATCGGTTCGGGCGCGGATTCGATCCCTGCCCCGCCGGCCGGCCGGCGCGGGTCGATCACATAGCTGAAGCGCAGCCCGATCTCGGTGCCGTAGAGATAGCTCAGTTCCAGGTCGATGCCGTTCTTCAGCCGGTGGCTGACCGAGAAGTTCAGCGGCGATTTCTGGTCGATCACCCCGCGGCCGGATTCGCGACTGTATTCATCCGAGGAATATTCGATCACGAACCGCGTGCGGTCGTTCGGCATGTATTCCAGCCCGGCGAACAGCGCCGCGGGACCGCGGAACCAGTTGTCGAAATCCAGCCGTCCGGTCTGGCTGATTCCGCCCGTGCCCGAAGCCGGCCGCGTGTCGAAATAATCGCCGAAGACGCCAAGCGGGTTGTCGAAACTGTTGCGCTCGCCCAGGCGGCCCCAGCCGATCCCGCCGGTCAGGCGGAACTTCGGGCCGAAGGATTTCGTCGCCGCGACGAATTCGCTGCTGTAGATCCCGGTGCCGGCGAAATCGCGCAGACCCACGGCAATGGCGGGCCGGAACCGGCCCTCTTCGATCATCAGATAGGTCACGTCGAAGCTGCGGTCGAAGCGGTCGCCGCCATCGGTTTCATAGCCGTCGATGATGGCGTAGCGGAAGCTGCCATACAGCCGCGGCGTGATCTGGAAGGTCAGCGTGTTGCGCTGGCTTCCCCCCGCCCGTGTCACGGTAAAGGCCAGATCGCCATCCGGCATCATCACCGCACTGGGCATGTCGATCAGCCCGGGCGTGCCGTAGAAGGAAAGGTTGACCTGTTCGGCCGCAGCCGGCGCCGCAAGGGCTGTCAGGGAAATGCACGCCAGGGTAAACCCTGCAAATCTATGAGTCATTCAGTCCTGTCCGGCAAGTTGAGCTTGTTCTGGACGTGAGTTATGCGCAACTGTGGACAATCATTAAGACCGGGCAATAAGACCGTGGCATGACGCCAGGCGACACGCGCCCCGGTTGTAAGCCGGATAACAGGAACGCGATTTGCCGAGAAGCCGAAAATCCGTCAGGTCCGCACAAAATCAGGACTTGTGACATGTTGAGTCTCTTTGGCAAAGCCCTGCGGAAAAACCGTGCTGCGCAGGAACCAGCAGAGCAGCCTGCCCTTGCGCCCATCGCCCCCGAAGGCCCCTTCGCCGTCATCGGCGACGTGCATGGCTGCGGCACGCTGATGCTGGATCTTCTGTCGCAGATCGATGCGCTGTCCTCGGACCTGCCGGTCGTCTTCGTGGGCGATCTGATCGACCGCGGCCCGCAATCGGCCAGCGTGCTTGCCGCCATTCACGCCGAGGCCACGGTCGAGGGGGCGCGGGTCTTCAGCGTGCTGGGCAATCACGAAAGCATGTTTCTCGCCTTCATCGACGACCCGGCGCGGCATGGCTCGGCCTGGCTGTCGCATGGCGGGTTGCAGATGATCGAAAGCCTGGGCCTGCGCGGCCTGACCATGACCGGCGGCGCCCCGGCGATGGTCGCCTTGCGCGATCAGGTGCGCGACGCGATTGATCCGGCGGTGATCGACTGGCTGCGCGATCTGCCGCTGTGGTGGCAAAGCGGCAATGTCGTGGCCGTCCATGCCGGCGCCGATCCGCGCCTGCCCTTGGAAGAGCAAAGCGAGCAGGATCTGATCTGGGGCAACCGCCACTGGCCCGACCAGGCCCGGGGCGATGGGCTGTGGATCGTGCATGGCCACACGATCCGCCCCGAATGTGAGATCATCCGGGACAGGATCTGCATCGACACCGGCGCCTATGCGACGGGCGTCCTGTCGGCCGCGGTCTTCGGCCTGGACGAAAGGCCGCGCTTCCTGTCGGCCTATTCGCGGAAATAGGTCTTCATCACCCGGCCGCTGGCATAATAGCCCTCGGGGTCGCCATAGCGGGCGATCGCCTTGGGATTGGCCATGGTCAGCACGAGGCCGGTCAGCTGGGCCTGCGCGTCCTTTTCCAGCAGCCGCGCCGCGGCGCGGACCTGCGGCAGGTTCGACTTGTTCCAGCGCGCCGCCATCAGCACCGCATCGGCGAATTTCGCCATCAGCCGTGCATCGGGCAGCAGCAGCAGCGGCGGAGCGTCGACCACGATGAAATCGTAGCGATCCCGCGCGGCCGCCAGAAGCCGCTCGAACCCACCCGAAGACAGCGTGTCCGAGGCGCTGATCCGGCTGTCTTCCGCCGGGATCATGTCAGCGTCAAGATCGGGGTCGTGATAGGCGATCCCGTCGATCCATTCCTGCGCCAGCACCATGGCATGGACGCCCTTCTTCACGTCGGCCGGCACCAGTTCGCGGGTGATCGTGCGGCGCCGCAGGTCGGCATCGATCAGCAGCACGCGCCGGTCGATCCCGGCCAGCGCCTGGGTCAGCACCGCCGAGAGCGTGGTCTTGCCCTCGTTCGGCATGGCCGAGGTGACGACGATCACCTTGGGCGCGCCCGAGGCGCCGCGCAGGATCAGCGAGGTGCGCAGGTTGCGCACGCTTTCGGCCGCGAACGACGTGGGCCGGCCGGCCAGCAGGCTGAGCATTTCGCGCGTGCGGCGGCCCTGCAGCAAGGGCACCGTGCCCAGCACCGGATAGCCCACGCCCATCTCCAGCTCGGCCGCGGTGACGGCCACCCGGCGGCGCATGTCGCGCAGGAAGATGAAGCCGATCGCGACCAGCCCGCCCAGAACCAGCGACGCGGCCATGATCCGCGCCTTCTGCGGCGAGGCCGGACGCTCGGGCGGAACGGCGGCCGACAGCACCCGCGAATCCGCGCGCTGCAGGCCCTGCTGCACCGAGGTTTCGCGCAAACGACCCTGGAAATATTCGTACAGCAGCCGCACCGCATCGACCTTGCGCGTCAGCTCGTCCAGCCGGATCAGGTCTTCGGTCTGCTTGCGCACGCTTTCCTCAAGCGTGGTCAGCGAGGTGCGAAGCGAGTCCAGCTGGATCCGGTCGCGGTCGGCCTCTTGCCGCGCGACGGCCAGCAATTCGTTGAAACGGCGGTCGAAATTCGCCTGTTTCAGGGTTTCATCCCCGCCCGGCGCCGTGGCCTCGAAAATGCCCTGCAGCACCGCATCGCTGGCGGCGGCCAGCTTTTCCTGCGGCGTCTTCGCCGCCGCCAACCGTTCAAACCGCGCCGACGTCATCGCAGCCTTGCTGGTCTGCGCCGTCACCCGTTCGCGCAGGCGCGACAGCTGCTGGTCGGATTCGGCCAGCGCCACCTTCTCGGTGATCGTCGCTGTGGCGCGGAAATCCTTCAGCTCGGTCTCGGCCGTGCCCAGTTCGGTCTGCAATTCCGTCGCCCGGCCGGCCAGCCACAGCGTCGCCTGCTCGGTCGTCTGGTATTTCGTTGCGATCTGGTTGGTGACGTAAAGTTCGGCCAGCGTGTTGGCGATCAGCGCCGCCTTCGCGGGCGTGCCGGCGCGCACGGTGACTTCGAAGACCACGCTGGTGGGAATATTGCTGACCGCCACCCGCGCGGCCAGAACGGCGATCACCCGCTCGCGGATGATCTGCGGGCTGGGCGGCGGCTCGGCCGGGTCAGCAGAGCCCGAGACCAGCGAGACCAGCCCCCCCGCCGCCTTTTGCCGCAGCGTCGGCGGGGCAAGCAGCGCGTTGAATTCGGGATCATTGACCAGATCCAGCTTGTCCACGACCTGCCCCAGCAGCGCGCGGCTGCTCAGCACTTCGACTTCGGTGTTGATCGCGGTCGAATCGGCGCGCAACGAGCCGACGACACTTTCAAAATCAACGACTTGTTCGGTCCGTGTGTCCAGAACCAGCGTGACGCTGGCCTGATAGCTGGGCACCGCCAGCACGAAGGCATAAAGACCGCCGATCAGGCAGAACAGCGCGGTGACAAGCAGGAAAAGCCAGCGTCCGCGCCAAAGTGTCGTCACCATAGCCCCGAGGTCGAGAACAGTGTCCTGATCGTCGGCGAGCTCGATATGATGTTTGTTCATCAAATACCAAAAATTTGCAGGGGTCGGAAAGGCTGGCAGATCGGGTTTACCATTAGACAGGCGTCAGGAGACTGTCCACACACATGCACCCCCTGAGGTTGCGAGCCGGCCGAGTTTCGCGCAGATTATTGTGCAGTCGCCGCAAACTCGGGCAGAACAAATCACGCATTTCCGGCGCGTGGCGGGCGTTTGAATTGCAACCATCGGTAGAATCGCCCAACGAATCCGCAACCCAGCAAGCCGGATCGACCCCGGGGGATCGCGGCGGATCCCGGGCGCCCTGCCCCGCCGTGCGCGCGGCCTGGCCAAGCCCCGCGAAGGCGCCGCTGTGCAGGAAAGGCAACGCCTCTGCCAGAAAAATCGCGGCAGCGCTTACTATTTCATGAAAACGATAAAAAACCCTGTCAGCCGGGGGCCAGGACGGGCGACAGGCTTGACAGCCCTGCGCCCCGCCTTCAGCTTGCGCGCAAACATGGCCTGCCAAAGGTTCGCCATATCAGGGACTTGATGGAGGCCGAGGCCGAATGAACATTGCATTCGTAGGGTGCGGTTTCGTGTTCGACATTTACATGAAGACGGTTCGCGCGCATCCCGAACTGGTGATTCAGGGGGTCTATGACCTGAAGCCCGACCGGATGCAGCGGGTCGCGGCGCATTACGGTTTCAAGACCTATGACAGCTATGACAGCCTGCTGTCCGACCCCAAAGTTGACGTCGTGGTCAACCTGACCAATATCGGCTCGCACTATGAGGTGTCGAAGCAGGCGCTGTTGCGTGGCAAGCATGTCTATTCCGAGAAGCCTCTGACCACCGATCTTGCGCAATCGCGTGAACTTTTCGCACTTGCAGAAAAGCAGGGCGTCCGGCTGTACGCCGCACCCAGCAACATCTTCAGCGACAGTGTCCGAACGATCTACGACGCGGTCGAACAGGGCAGGATCGGCACGCCGCGGCTGATCTATGCCGAACTGGACGACAACCCGATCCATCTGATGGAATTCGAGAAGGTGCGCAGCGCCACCGGCGCGCCCTGGCCGGTGGCCGAAGAGATCCATGAAGGCTGCACCTTCGAACATGTCGGCTATCACCTGGTCTGGATCTGCGGGCTTCTGGGCCCGGCGGTTTCGGTCACCGCCTTCTCGGCCGAGCTTCTGCCCGACAAATCGCCCCTGGTGCCCGGCCATTCCGGCACGCCGGATTATTCCGTGGCCTGCCTGTCCTTCGCCAATGGCGCCAGCGCGCGCATCACCTGCAGCGTCGTCGCCCCCCGCGACCACCGCATGCGGGTGATCGGCGATGCGGGCGAGGTCAGCGCCGACAGCTACCGCCATTACCAGTCGCCGGTCTATCTGGAGCGTTTCACCAAGCGCAGCCTCAGCGCGCGCAAGCTGCACACGCTGCGGGCGCATCCGCTGCTGGGGCGGCTGTTCGGCATTGGCGGCAAGCGGCAGAAGCTGGTGAAGAACTGGAAGTCGGCGGCGGTCGAGAAGGATCAGCAGATCCGGTCGACCCTGAAGCAGCGGCTTGTCGAATGGTTGCGTCGGCGCGAAGTTTATGCTCAAGACAAGCTGATCGGCGTGGCCGAGATGGCGCAAGAGCTTAAGGCCGGGCGGCCGCAGTTGCTTTCGCCAGATTTTCTTTTGCATCTCAACGAGTTGACTCTGTTGATCCAGGGCGCGGGACCAAACGGGATCGCGCTTCGGCCCAGCACGAGCTTTACCCCGATCGGACCGCTTCCGGGCTCGATTCGACCCTGAGCCTTCCCGGCTCTCGGCCGGACCGGCGGCGGCACGCGCCAATTCAACTCTGCCTTGCAGGTGTGCCGGATGATAAGCCGCTCCACGCTTCAGGCCGCCTCGCGGCTTTCGCCGCGCATGGTCGGCTATCACCTCAAGCGGCTGGCCCGCAACAAGCTGGTCCCGCGCCTGCCCGATCGCTATGCGGCGCGGATCGCGCGCGCGGCCGACCGCCTGCCCGGCCTTCGTCCCGCCGCGGCCACGGGCGAGGCGGCGCTGGCCATGGCACAGGGCGTTGCGGCCTTCTACCGCGAGGAATACCGGCACGAGATCGACGATGCCGCCCGCGGGCGCTTTACCTTCTTCGGCCAAAGCGTCGATTTCGGCAGGGCTGCGGACATCGACTGGCATCACCGCATCCCGGCTGAAATGGATTTTCACCTGTGGCGGATGAAGCTGGGGCATATGGGCTTTCTCTGCCCGATGCTGACCGATGGCGGGCCCGCGCATCTGGAGGCGGTCGCCGAGATCTTCGCCGGCTACCGGGCGCGCGCGCGGTTCGACCAGCCCGAGTGCTTTTCTTCTTACTGGTTTCCCTACAGCGTCTCGCATCGCATCCTGGCGCTGCTCAGCGGCTATCTGATCGCCCGCGCCGCCGGTCGCCTGCCCGCGCCGCTTTGCGCCGAGATCGAGGATTTCCTGCGCTGGAACGTGGCCTTCGTCGAAGCCAATATCGAGCATGAGCTGAAGAACAACCATGTCGAGCGCAACCTGGCGGCGCTGTGCTTCTATTACAGCTGCGCGCAGGCCGTGCCCCCTGCCCTGGCGCGGCGGCTGGATCGCGATGTGGCAGGCATCATCCGCGCCTGCATTCTGGACGATGGGCTCTTGGCCGAACGCTCGGCCATGTATCAAGGCCTGTCGGTCATGGCGCTGCAGGTCTTTGCCGCCGCGCCCTTCCTGACACCCGCAACCCGGCGCCTGGCCGAAACCCAGGCGCGCAAGGCCGCGCGGGCCTGGTCCTTCATGACCCATCCCGATGGCGAAATCGCGCTGTTCAACGATTCCTGGTTCGGCGAGGTGCCCCCGGCGCATGCCATCGTCGCCCCCGCCCGCTTCGATCCGGTGGCCCTGCTGCCGCAGGCGGGGTATGCACGGCTGGAAGGCGATGGGATCTTTGCGCTTTTCGATGCGGGCGCGATCGGGCCGCGCTGGAACCCGGGCCATGGCCATGCCGATTTTCTAAGCATCGAGGTCGATGTCGCGGGCCGGCGCTTTCTGACCGATCCCGGCACCTACCAATATTCCACTGGACCGCGGCGGATGTTCGAACGCTCGGCCCAGGCGCATAACGGGCCCGGCGCCGCCGGGCTGGAGCCGGTCAGCTATTACGGCTGTTTCCGCGTCGGCCAATTGGCCGAGGCCCGGCTGCTTGCGCCCGAGGCGCCGGGGACACGCGCGGTGGCGGGCGAATTGCCGCTGCCCGGCGGCGGCCTTCTGCGCCGCAGCTTGCAGCTGCTGCCGGGCGCCCTGGCGATCAGCGACCGCTGGCAGGGCCGGTTCGAGGCGCCGCAACTGCGGCTCAGCCTGCCGGCCACTTGGCAGCTGGTCGAGCGTCACCCCCAGGCGCTGGTCTTCGCCTGCGACGGCGCGCGCGCGCAGCTGTCGGTGCAGGCGGGTCGGATCGGCAGCATCGGGCCCGGCCATTGGGCCTGCCGCTATCTAGTCGATTCCCCCGCCCAGATCGTGACGCTGTTTCCCGAACCCTCTGCCGAAGCCGCAAGGCTTGAATGGCAGATCGCCCACCAGCCAGCCTGAAGCCCGCCCAGCATGCTCCCCTTCCTTCCGCTCAGCCGCAGGCCGCATTGCCCATGACGCCCCAAACCTCGCCCCCCCCTGTCGCCCCGGCCTCTGCGCCCCGGATCCTGATCCTGTCCAAGGTTCTGCCCTATCCGCCCGCGGTGGCCGGCGACGCCGTCTATTCCCGCGGCGTGATCGAGGCGCTGGCCGGGGTCTGCCCGGTCACCGTGCTGTGTTCCGAAAGCGGTGCCGCGCATCGCAGCGTGCCGGGGGTGGAATGGACCATCGCCGCCCCGCAGCGCAGCGGACGGGCGAAATCGCTGCTGTCGCGCTGGCCGCTGATTGCCTGGAAGGGCGCGACGCCGGCCTGGCATGCCGCGCTTGACCGGCTGCTCACGCGCAGCTGGGATGCGATCGTGATCGACAATATCGGCTCGGCCCATGCGCTTCCGAAGCTGGAAGCCTATCGGCGCGCCCATCCCGGCACGCAGCTGGTCTATCTGTCGCATGAACAGGAATATGCGGTGCGGCGGTCGAAATATGGTGCCTATGGGCTAAGCCCCGCGGCGCGTCTGGCGGCGGCGGTGGATCTGGTGAAGGTCCGCCGCACCGAAGAGGCGCTGTTGCGCCGGACCGACATGGTCACGGTGATCAATGAAAACGACGCGCATGCCTTTCGCGCGCTTGCGCCGCATCAGCGCTATTTCCTGCTGACCCCGGGCTATGACGGGCCGGTCGTGGCGCAGCGCCGCATCAGTGCCGAGGTTCCCAAACGCGTTCTGCTTCTGGGCGGCCGGCGCGCGCAGCAGAAGCGGCAGATCCTGCTGGACTGGCTGGCCTCGGGCTATGCCGCGCTGACCGCGGCCGGGGTCGAGATCGTGATCGTGGGCGATATGGAGGACGAGCTGCGCATGCGCATTGCGGCCGACTATCCGCGCGCGCAGGTCCTGGGCTTTGTCGACGATCTGGGCGCGTTGATCGCCACGGCGCGGGCGGGGATCATCGCCGATACGGTCGGCGGCGGCTTCAAGCTGCGGCTTCTGTCGCATGTCTTCCAGCGCCTGCCGATGATCGGCCTGTCCGAGGCGATCAGCGGCCTGCCCACGCCCGAGGGCAAGGGCTATCTGGGCGCCCGCGGCCTTGAGGCTCTGACCGCGCTGATCCTGGCCACGATCGACGATTGCGACCGACTGGACGCGCTGCAGAACCGCGCCTTCGACGATTGCGCGGCGCGATTCTCGTGGCAGCAACGGGCGTGCGACCTGCTGGCGGCGCTGGTGCCCGCGCATCCGAAGGCGCCGCCCCCCGTTTCTGCCCCTTCCCCGCAGCCCCATGCCGAGGCCCTTTGATGACCAAGTCCCGCAAATCCCTGCGCTTCATCACCGGAATGCACCGCTCGGGCACGACCTGGATCGGCGAGGTCGCGGCCCATGCCATGCCCGGCGCCGTGCTGCATGAACCCTTCAATGCCGCCTCGGGCCTGCCCGGGGTGGACCGCTGGTATCTGGGGCCGCAGGACGAAGAGACGGCGGTCTCGCTGGTCGGGCGGCTTCTCGATGGCAAGATCGGCTATCGCCGCCGCCGGCCCAGTGACGGGCTGCTGAAGGCGCTTGGCCGCGGGCTTCTTGGCAGCCAGTATGACCGCGATCTGAAGGCGGCGCTGGGGTCGGACGCCCCGGCGCTGATCCTGAAGGACCCGTTCCTCATCCGTCTGGGCGCCGTGCTGGCGCGGCGCTTCGATGCGCGCGGCGTCTGCCTGGTGCGCCATCCCGCGGCGCTGGTGAATTCGCTGCGCCGGATGAACTGGCAATTGCCGCTGATCGACGGCCAGGCCTGGGACAGGCGGCATGACGATGCCGATCTGCAATTCGCCTTCACGCTGGGCCAGTTCTGGGCCCGGCTTTACGCCGAAGTGCTGGATCAGGTCGCGGCCGAGCCGGCGCGGCTGCGCCTGGTGCGGCACGAAGACCTGTGTGCCGATCCCCATGCCGAGGGCGAGGCGATCCTGCGCCATCTGACCCTGCCGGTCACCGATCAGGCGATGGGCTTTCTGACCCGCTCGACCACGGGCGATGCGGGGGAAATGTCGGGCAACCAGCTGCATCAGATGACCCGCAACGCGCGCGAACTGGCGCAGTCCTGGAAAGCCTCGCTGGCCCCCGCCCAGGCCGAAGCGGTGATCGAAGGCGCAGGCCCGGTGCTGGCGCGGATCTATCCGAACGGATGAGGCGTCGGGTCTTGCGCGCGCGCGCGCTTGCGGCCTGACGCTGTCCCGGCCACCGAGAGCGACACGAAGGCGAGAATGAACCAGCTGCGCGCATCAACGAAGCCGGCGCCGGGATACCATATGATCCATGTGCAGATCAGCGACCGCAGCGGGGCCTCGACCCCCAAATCGCGCAGCAGCCACAGGATCAGAACCGAGAACACCGCGCCGCCGAACAGGCCCAGGAAGAACCATTGCCACCAGAAGCCGCTCGACATCAGGTCGGCCGCGCCCAGCGGCGCGTACCAGGGAAACAGCACCAGCGCGCCGCTGTCGTTCCAGATCTGGACGATGGCAGGCAGCGCTCCGTCGAAATTGCCAAGGCCGACCCCGAGCATCGGATAGGTGCCGAGGATATCATGCGCCGCAAGTGGCCCTGCCAGCATCCGGCCGAAAAAGCTGCCGCTCGCCATATGCACGCCGGCGACATTGTTGAAGAACACCAGAACCTCGCGTGAGAAGATCGCGAATAGCGTGCTGACCATCAGAATCAGCGCGATCAGAGCGACGATCCCGCGCAGGCTGCGTGGCCAGAACGCCCAGATCAGCAGCGCAAGAATGTAGAAACTGGTCTTGAAGCTTGGCGAGACCAGGTAGCCGACCAGGAACATGGCGACCACCGTCAAGATCGAGCCAAGACTGCCGCGCCGGGGATGCAGAATATAGGCCATGAAGGTAAGCGCAGAAAGCGAATCCGCCAAATGCGAGGGTTCGCTGGCAAAGGCGGTGGCCCGAGTGACACCATAAAGCGCCAGATCGCGCGCGGTGGCCTCGTAAAGCCCGCGCCCGGAGCCCGCGTAAAGCGCGGTCTTTATGCTGTCGAAGACAGGCTTCAGCCCCATGCTCTCCAGCAACACCAACCCGACCAGAACCAACCACAGACCAATCAGCAGGCGCCGAAGCTTCTCTGGCGGAACCTCGGTCATGGCAACCAGCGCTGCAACCCCAGAGATCACGGCCACGATGAATGAGAGAATCCGGGGCAATTGATCGGTGGCGCTTGCACCCGGCGCGGTGGCCAACATCGGCTGCACCAGCGCGAAGATCATGATCGCAAACAGCGGTGCAACGGCGCGACGCAGCATCACCCCCTGGTACATGAGCGTCATGAGCGCAGCGCTCATCAACATCAGATACATCGGAACGATGGTCTGCCCGCCGCTGACCAGCGACAGTCGCAGATGCGCGCCGACAAGGTAGATCGCAATCAGGATCAGCGCCAGGGTGCTTTTGCGGATCGCCATGCCGCTGCGGCTGCGTGCGGGGTGGCGATCGGTAGGGCTGAAACCGATCACCGGCATTGCTCCGCAGTCGTGCACAACGGTCTGCTCATCAGTCGCTCCCTTCGGGCGCTTGCTCGGCTGTCCATGGGCAGCAGGCCAACCCCTTCTCGTTTAGTCGCGTTTGTATCGGCGTCGCAAGCCGGCCCATTCCCATTCTGGTCGCAGCCTGTCAGACTCCGCCGATGCGCTGACGAAGCGGGCAGTTCATCGCCCTGCCACGCGCGCCGCGGCCGCCCGAAGAGGCGCAGGCTTCGCCGGTCCCACCGGGGGCAGCGCGATATCGCCACGCCCTGCGCCGCAGCCCGGGCAAGTGTCGCATCATAGCTTCTGTCGCCCCGTTGCAGCGGCGCCTGCAGCACGGCGATGCGCGGATCGTCCAGCGCCGCAAGATCTTCGATCGAGGCGCCGACCGGGTAGACGCAAAGCTGCACCAGCTGGCTCTGGGCGATCAGGAAAACCAGGAGCACCGCGCACATAGACCACGCCGAGCGGCATCCAGCGGTACCTTTCCAGGCAGAAGACCGCGATCAGCAACGTCGCGGTGAAGATGAGCCCGAGGAAATGGATCTTCATGTAGGTGGTGAGAAGAATGCTTCCGAGGAGGAAAGCTATGGGTGAAAATCTCATGGACCACGACCTCTCGCGACGCTCTTGACCTTGTAACCGATCACTCCCGGATCATTCCACCCTTGGTTGAGTTTTCGGCTTCATGGCAAGCGCCGGCCGCTCAACTGCAAACCAGGACAGCAAGGCCACGCCGATGGCGATGACGACGCAGGCGGCGATACCGGCATAGGTTTGCGGCAGGCCGAGGTAAAGCCAGGTCCCGATCACCGGCATGTGCCAGAGATATAGCCCATAGGAGATGTCATTGCCGCGCAGGAAGCCCGACAGGCGCGGATCGGCATAGGCCAACGCCAGGATCAGACCCGAAAGCGGGAGGAACAGCAGGATGGTGATCCGGTTCCCGGTGATCATGATCCCGGTCATGTTCTGCACATAGGACCCGATCAGCGCGCAGACCAGGTAGATCAGCGCCCAATGGGCGAGCTTGCCTACGAAGAAGCGACTGATCCGCGGCCAGTAGAATTGCGCGATCACACCCACGATGAACATCGCGATCCAGGGAATGAACGAGACGCCCAGAAGCTTCGCGGCAGTGGTCTCGCCATAGATCGGGTCCAGATATAGCGAATAGGTCGCCGAGATCGCGACGAAGAACAGGAACAGCCCGAAGAACAGGCCGCGGCTGACCCGGAACAGCAAAAGAAGCAGCGGCATCATCACATAGAACTGCAATTCGACGCTGATCGTCCACAAAGCCGGATTGACGATTCCTGCTCCGTATTGGCGCATGAAATCCGGATTGTAGAATTGGAGGAAGCTCAGTTGGGCGGCCAGCCAGATCAGAAGCTTACCCGGCTCGGCGCCCACCGCGGCCAGATATCCGGTGACCGCCAGGACCAGCGTCACTCCGATCACGCAGAACCAAAGCGCCGGGAAGATCCGCAGGACACGCTTGATCGCGAACGACCCCAGGCTCGACGATCGTTCGCAGCTGGCGGAAATCAGGAAGCCGCTGATGAAGAAGAACACCGGAACGCCGGGTATGAATTCCAGCACCGACCGCAATGTGTCGCTGGCCTGTACGATGAACCGTTCGCCATGGGCCAGGGCAACCTGAAGTGCCGCGGCCAGACGGATGAGATCGAAATTGTTCTTGTGCATCGCTCAGCCCTGCTTTCCGTGGACCGCCTCTGGCGCTTTCATGCCGGCCGGCCCGCGCCTGCGGCCGCGGCCGCGGCGGCCCGCAGATGCGCGGGCTTCGTCGTGCCCACCAAAGGCAGCGCGATATCGGGTCGGCGCGCCATTTCGGCGATGCGGGCCGCGGCGAAACCGGCGGGCGAAGCCCCTCCGGAAATCGCGGCCGGGCCGCCCAGGATCTCGCGCGCGATGATCGCCACGCCCTGCGCCGCAGCCCGGGCAAGGGCCGCATCATAGCTGGCGTCGCCCCGATGCAGCGGCACCTGCAGCACGGTGATGCGCGGATCGTCCAGCGCCGCCTCCATCGCCGCCAGATCGTCGATCGAGGCGCCGACCCGGCCGATCTTGCCGGCAATCCGCGCCGTCTCCAAAGCGCCGATCGCTACGCCCGCCCGCAGCACCGCGGCCGAGGGGCTGTGCAGCATGTAGATGTCGATCCGGTCGCGCCGCAGCCGCTTCAGGCTGCCCTCCAGGCTTCGGGCCAGGAAGGCCGGATCCCAGCGCATCGGCATCGGCTGGGCCCGCGCCCGCGCCACGCCCTGCCGCGCGCTGCCCGACCGCCGCACCAGCCGGCGCAGCAGGCCCTTGAACGGCACCAGCAGGCGCTTGACCGGCGACAGATATTTCCCGCCCTTGGAACAGATCACGCAATCGGCGCGGCTGCCGATAATTTCGCCCAGATACCGCTCGCTGTCGCCCTGGGCATAGATGTTCGACGTGTCGAAGACCCGGATGCCCTCGTCCAGCGCCAGGCGCAGCAGCGCCCGCGCCTCGTCGCCCGTGCTGCCATTGACCGAGCCAAGCCGGCTGCAGCCCAGGCCCAGCCGAAGCATGCGGTCATCGGGAAGCAGTGAGGTCATGTCAGGCTCCTGTCGGGGTCGGGGGAAGGCTGCTACGCGCCATGGCTCAGCCCCAGACCGATTGCGAAATCCAGATCACGCCCAGGCTGATCGCACCCACGCCCAGCACCACGGCAAGGTTCTCGATCCTTGTGATCACCGCACTGTCCCAGCGCCCGCCGGGCCGGTTGTAGATCGAGGGCAGAAGGTCGGCGACCAGACGGCCCGCCAGCACGCCCACCACCCCGGCCATGCCGCCGAAGCCCAGACCCATCGCATAGGCCAGGCTGGGCGCGATGATGCCGGCCGAAATCTGGCCGATCATGTTGGCCGTCACATGGCCTTCGGCAATGCCCAGATACAGCGCCGGCGCGGCCAGGACGCTGACCGCCCAGCTGACCGCCAGAATGCCGGTCAACTGGATGAAGGTCAGATCGACATGACCCAGCCAAAGCCACGAGATCAGCGGCGAGGCAAGGACCGTTCCACCCATCAGCCCGAACGAGGCCAGCGCCGAGACCCGGCAGGTCTTCAGGAAGAACAGCCGCAGCGCCTCGGGGTCCTTGTGCAGCAGCGTGACGAAGGTGGGGATCACCGCGCGCAAGGCCATGATCGCGATGCCGCGCACCTGATAGACCATGCGATAGGCCATCTCGTAGATCCCCAGCATGGTCGTGCCGCCGACATGGCCAAGGACGATCTTGGTCAGCGGCTCGAACATCAGATTGGCGATGGTGCCGACCTGCAGCTTCACCCCGAAGCCCAGCATCTGGCGGAACAGCCGCGGCACGAACCAGCCCTGAACCGGGCCCATCCCGCGCAGGGGGGCGACGCTGTACAGCTGGATCACCGACAGGATCAGCGCGAAACCGAATTGCCCGGCCTGCGCCCAGGCCAGGCCGGTCAGCCCATAGGGCCCGACCAGCGCCAGCGAGGCACCGATCTGCAGGACCATGCCGGCCATGTTGGACAAGGATTTCAGATCGGCGCGATGCACACCCAGAAGGCAGGCGTCCAGAACCGCCTTCAGGTTCAGCGCCCAGAAACTGAGCAGCGCCCAGGGCAGCAGGTCGCGCGCCAGCGCCAGATCGCTGCCCTCAAGCGCGAAGGCCAGCGACCAGGACAGCGGCGCCCAGAACAACAGCGCGATGACCCCCATGATCCCCGCGACCGCGACAAAGGCGGTGCGCATGTAAAGGACGGCCTGGGTCGCGTCCTCCTCGGCCAGCGACAGCGCGACAAAGCGCGCCAGCCCGCCCGCGATGCCGACATCGGCCAGCCGCCCGAATGCCGTGGTTGCCAGCACCAGCGACCAGACGCCCAGCATGGCGACGCCCAGTTCGGCCACGACATTGCGGTAGATGAAAAACAGCCCCAACCCGCCGACGATGACCTCGACGCCCGAGAACAGGGCATTGCGGCGGATGTTATGTGATCCGGTCATGACCTTGCCCGTCTCACGCCAGGCTTCGTTTCATCAGGCCAGAGGCAAGCCTGTTGAAGAGAATGCGACAGGGATCCTCGATCCGGTGATAGGTCACATAGGACACAGTGCAGACGATCCCGAGATACAGGGCCAGAAACGCCCAGAATCGCAGCGGATCGGTTAGGTCGAGCTTCCAGTATTCCGCACCCCACATCGTCACCGGACGATACGCGGGTACGGCCGCATTGACCGCCGCGGCCAGCGCCAGAAATATCAGCCAGTGGTTGATATAGATCGAATAGGACAGCTTCCCAAGCAACCGAAACGGCGCATGCTGCAACAGGCGCGAAACCGGCCCCCCTTCTAGCGAGAAGACCAGCACGACCAACGCAAACACAACTGGTGCAGCAAGGGCTGCGGGCCGCGGCGCGCCTTCCAATGTTACCGCCTGATTGAGAAACAGCACCAGCGCCAGGACTGTAAACGGTTCGAACCAGGGCCTGGCCACCAGATCTCTTAGGCCCGCATGCCGGTTCAGGCGCATATAGAGGTAATAGGTGAGAATGCCGATGCCGAAGCCGTAAAGGCCTCGGGCCGCGCCCATATTCGCTGTTATGCCGATGTTTCCGTCTTTTAGAACCAGGACCACGAGAAAACCGGCCAAGGTCAGTCCCGCAGTGATCCAGACACGCTGCGCGAAGATGAAGGCAGCGCCAAACAGGATATACGAGATGAACTCCGCGCTGATACTCCAACTCGGCAGGTTCCAGCCGCCGGAATAAAGACCAAGCGAGTTCGTCAGTGCCAGAACCAGAGGAAACTTCCGCAAGTCATAGGTCGATCCCAATGCGCCGATCGTATAGGGTGGGTTTTCTCCAGCCAGCGCGAGAAGCATGATGAACAGCGCGAAGGCGATCATAACCGCCGCATGCGCGGGCCAGATCCGGCCAAAGCGGCGGATCATGAACGAAACATAGTTGCCCGGCCCGCTGATCCGGTTCTGGTAATTCAGAGCGATAACGAATCCACTGAGAACAAAGAAGAAGTCAACGAAGAGGAAGAATGACTCGATGGTAACGCTTTGATATCCGTTCACACTGAACCAGAAATAGTGGTGCACTGCGACCAGCATTGCACAGATCCCGCGCCAGGAATCCAGAACAATAAAATAGGTGCCTGACGGCTTTTTCTTTTCCATTATTCATCCATTCCCGACGGCGCGATCCACCCGCCGTAGCGCGCGGAACACGCCTTCGAACACCGGGTATTTCCATTTCAGCAGCAACAGCATCTGATGCAGGTTCAGCCGCAGCACCTTGCCGCGCGCGGCCTTCCAGGCCGGGGCCGGCAGGCTGCGCTTCAATTCGCGCGTCAAGGGCGCCAGCGGCAGGAAATAGGACAGCCGCCCGATCAGCCCCTTCTCGCGCACGAAATGCCGGCTGTAGCGTTCGAAATACTTGCCGGGCGGATTGGCCGAGCGGACCAGCTCCATCGCGTCGGCCTCGATATGGTCGCCCTGCAACATGGTCAGCGCGACGACAAGCCAGTCATAGCCGAACACGTTCACATCGGCCGGATAGGCGCGCTTCAGCCCCGCCGTGCGATAGACGCTGAACAGCCGCGCGCTGTCGCGGGGGTTGGACAGATAGGTCCGCACCCGGGCCTCGGGCGTGCCGGTGATGGTGAACGTGCCGCGGGCGGCATATTCGCTGCCATCCGGCGCCCGGAACTGCACCCGCGTGCAAGAGGCGACGGCGCCGGGATGGCGGTCCAGCTCGGCAATGCACAATTCGGCGAAGCGCGGGCCCCAGAAATCGTCATCGGTAGCCCACATGAACAATTCGGTCTCGGCCGCCATCAGCACGCCGCGGAAATTCGCGCTTTGCGGCACGGTTTCGGCATGGCGCACATGGCGCACCCGCGGATCGCGGGCGGCATAGTCGGCGCAGATCGCGCTGGTGCCATCGGTCGAGGCATTGTCGAAGATCAACAGTTCCAGATCCGTGAAGCTTTGCGCAAGCAGGCTGTCGATGCTGCGCCGGATATGCGAGGCGCCATTATAGGTGATCAGGCCGATGGTCAGTCGCGGCATGGCTCAGCCCCCTATGGCCAGGCGCATCAGCCGCGCCAGCGTGTCTTCGGCGGATTGCCGGCCCCGGGCCAGCGGCGAGAGGCTTTGGTAGTCGTAATCCGACCCCGGCGTCGGGCCGGTCGGGGTGACGCGCGTGATCTCGCAGGGCTGGCCGGTGATCTCGGCCGACAGGCGGGCGCAGATCTGGGCAAAGTCATGCACGGTGCAGGCCAGCGCGCCCAAGGGGTTGATCGCGCTCCAGCCCGTGGCTGGGGCGGAAAGCCAGGCGGTGCAGGTCTCGGCAATATCGCCGGTGCCAACGAAGTTCCGCATCTGCTCGCCGGTCGAGCGGATGACGATCCGATGATCCACCGCCGCATCGCGCGGGAAGGAAAACGGGATCAGCGACCAGCGCCGGAACTGCGCCGGATCGGCCAGATCGCCGAAAACCGCGCAGGGCCGCAGCGCCAGCCCGGCCACTTCGGCGCCGGTCTGGCGGCGGAAGACCTGTTCGGTCGCGTAATGCGCAATCGCGTAATTCGAGACCGGGTTGATCGGGCTGTCCTCGTCGATCCGGCCCAGCATCGGCCCGTAGACATGGGCAGAGGACAGGTAGACCAGCCGCTTCGCCCCGGCCGCCACCGCCTTCTGCACCAGCGCATCGGCCCCGAACATCGCCATCTGCATCGCGCGTTCCGGTGCGTCGCGGAAATCTTCGTCCACCACCCCGGCGCAATGCACCAGCGCGTCGATCGGAGGCATGTCCAGCGCGGCGATCGCCTGCGGATCGGCAAGGTCAGCCACCAGATCGGCCCCTGCCCTGCGGCCCAGCCGCAGCACCTGATGCTCGGCCCCCAGCCGCGCCGCCATGGCCTGGCCGATCAATCCCGTCGCCCCGGTCAGAAGAACCCGCATCGCTCAGCCCTCGCCCAGATGCCAGGCGCGGTCGAAATCGGGCGCGGCGGCATCCTTGTCGGAAATCAGCGCCGGTTCATGCGGGAAGGTGATGCCGAAGGCCGGATCGTTCCAGCGGACCGAGCGTTCCTGCTGCGGATCATAGAAGGCCGAGACAAAATACATCATCTCGACATCCTCGGTCAGCGACATGAAGCCATGCGCGCAGCCGCGCGGCACATACATCATCCGGCGGTTTTCGGCGGAAAGCTCGGCCGCGGTCCATTTGCCGAAACTGGGCGAGTCGGGGCGAAGATCAAGCACCACATCATACAGCGCGCCGCGGATGCATTTGATCACCTTCACCTCGGCCGCCGCGCCCAGCTGATAATGCATGCCGCGCAGCGTGTGCTTGATCTTGCTGAACGAGGTATTGAACTGGACGAAATCGGTCTGCAGCCCCAGTGCGCCGAATTCGTTCACGCAGAAGACGCGCGAGAAGAAGCCCCGGTCGTCGCCGCGCGGCTCTAGGTCGATCAAATAGACGCCGGACAGCTCGGTTTCGGTGAATTTCATCGCTCTTCCCTTTCCTCAGGCCGCCGGCAGGTCTTCGTAACGCGCGATCTGCGCCTCGGTCAGGGCGCGGGCATCGCCGCCCTTGTGCATGGCCAGATACCATTCCGCCGACCATTCGATCGCCTTGCGCCCGGTCAGGCGCGGGCGCCAGCCGATGCTGCGCCCAGCCAGCGAGGCGTCCAGCGTCAGAAGCTTCATCTCGACCGGCTGCGCGCCCTGTCCCAGTTTCCAGGGCCGCGCCACGCCCATGGCAGCGCCCAGCGTCTCGGTCACCTGCTGCACCGTCATCGGTGCATCGGCGGGCGGGGCAAAGTTCAGCGCGCGCGGCAGATCGGCCCGGCCCGAGGCCAGCGCCTCGGCATAGTCCAGATAGCCGCTGACCGGATCCAGCACATGCTGCCAGGGCCGCACGCTGGCCGGGTTGCGCAGCGTGACCGCCTCGCCCTTGACCATGGCGCGCCAGATATCGGGCACCAGCCGGTCTTCCGACCAGTCGCCGCCGCCCACGACATTGCCGGCGCGCGCGCTGGCCAGGGCCACGCCCATCTCGTCGAAATAGCTTTGCCGGTAGCACGAGACCACCTCTTCGCAGGCGGCTTTCGAGCTGGAATAGGGATCATGCCCGCCCAGCGGGTCGTCCTCGCGGAAGGCATGGCCGGAATCGTCGTTGCGATAGACCTTGTCGGTGGTGATCACCAGAACGGCGCGCAGGTTCGGCGCCTTGCGCAGGGCTTCCAGCACGTTCAGCGTGCCCATGACATTGGTGTCATAGGTCGCGGCCGGCTCGCGATAGGACCGTCGCACCAGAGGCTGCGCCGCCATGTGGATGGCGATGGTCGGGTCGCAATCGGCAACCGCCTGCGCCAGCGGCGCGGGCGTGCGGATATCGCCGATGACCGAGGTCAGGCCCTCGATCGGGCCCAGCCGGTCGAACAGCGCCGGATCGGTTTCGGGCGCCAGCGCATAGCCGGTCGTGACCGCCCCCATCCGCGCCAGCCACAACGCCGCCCAGCTGCCCTTGAAGCCGGTATGGCCGGTCAGAAACACCCGCTGCCCGGCCCAGAAATCCTTGTTCGGCATCGCTCAGCTCCAGACTTTCCAGGGCGCCTTGCCGGCAGACCAAAGCCCTTCGAGATAGATCTTGTCGCGCAGCGTATCCATCGGCTGCCAGAAGCCGTCATGATCGAAGGCCGCCAGCTGGCCATCGCGCGCCAGCCCTTCCAGCGGCTCGCGTTCCCAGATCGTGCTGTCATCGGCGATCCGCTCGATCACCCGCGGATGCAGGACGAAGAAGCCGCCATTGACCTGCGCGCCGTCGCCCGCGGGCTTTTCCTCGAAACTGGTCACCCGGCCGTCTTCGATCATCGTGGCGCCGAACCGGCCCGAGGGACGCACCGCGGTCAGCGTCGCATCCAGCCCATGCGCCTTGTGGAAGGCCAGAAGGCCCGGAATGTCGATATCGGCCACGCCGTCGCCATAGGTCATGCAGAACGGCTCGTCCGGGTTCAGATAGTCGCGCACCCGCTTCAGCCGGCCGCCGGTCAGCGTCTCGGCGCCGGTGTCGATCAACTGCACCTTCCACGGCGGCAGATCGTTCTGGCCCAGGAATTCCAGCGAGCGGTTGCGGATATCGACCGAAACCGAGGAATTGTGCATGGCGTAATTCGCGAAATACTCTTTCACGTAATAGCCCTTGTAGCCCAGGCAGATGATGAACTCGGTGATGCCATGGGCCGAATAGATGTTCATGATATGCCACAGGATCGGATGCCCACCGATCTCGACCATGGGTTTGGGGCGCACCGACGTTTCTTCCGCCAGTCGCGTGCCAAGCCCGCCTGCAAGGATTACCGCCTTCATCTCTGTCTCCAAAATGCGTCTGTGGATGCGGGCGCGGCGGTCAGGACCGCGGCGCCGGATCGGATGGGGTTCAACGGGATTTCGCCGGGTTCCAGACCGCGAAGGTCTGGCCCCGCATGGCGCGGAAGACGCCGATCTGGGTGGCGATCAGCGCGATCACGATTTCCATGATCGAGGCGAGCGGGCCCTTGGTCATGCGCAGCCCCGCAAGCACCGCCGCCGCGATCGCCGCCGCGGCGGCCAGGCCCAGCGGCCACGAGATCGCCAGCATGGCCAGCACGAAGGACAGCGCGCCGATCACCAGGAAGCCGCCGCCGAACCAGCGCAGGATCTTGCGCGAGGCGTATTTGAACTTGTCCAGCCCGCCCATGCGCGCCAGTTTCGGTGCCAGGAAGCTGTGGGTGTGAAACGCGCGCGCCGCGATGCGGATCTTGCGGGCGATCTCGTCCTTGCGGCTGGCCACTAGGCCTTCATAGGCGACCACATCCTCGACCTTGATCAGCCGCTTGCCGGCAAAGACCACCGCCATGGACACGGTGAAATCGTCCAGCACCGTGTCGGGGAATTCCGGGTACAGCGCCCGGCGGATCGAGAAAATCGACCCATCCGCGCCCATGACATTGCCGGTGCGCGATTCTTCGGCTTTCAGATGTTCTTCCATCCGCCAGTAGCGCGAGCCGACCGAGGCGGTGGCCGATGTGTCCGAGCCCAGGTAATGCAGCGCGCCGCAGACGCCGCCCACCTGCGGATCGGCATACCAGGCCGCCAGCGCCTCCAGCGCGTCTTCGCGCAGGGTCACATTGGCATCGGTGAAGACCATGATCTCGCCGGTCGCGCGCGCGGCCAGAAGTTTCATCCCATGCGCCTTGCCGTTGCGCCCGCCGCCGCGCACCACGCTAAGCAGATCGGGGCGCGCCGACAGAAGCTGATAGGTCGCGTCGCTGGAGCCGTCGTCAAAGGCCAGCACTTCCAGATCCGGGTGCCGCGCCTTCAGCCGGGCGATGTTTTCCAGCTTGGCCGGCATATGCGCGGCCTCGTTATAGGCGCAGAAGACCAGCGTCATCCGCCGGGGCTGACCATCCTGCCGTGCAATCGGTTTCGTTGGCAGCCGCTGAAGGATCTTTCCATAGATAACATAAGGATAGACAACGGCGAGAACACAAAGAACTGTCACGAACAGGAACAAAGTCGGCATTGGACTTGCCTTTCGAGCGTATTTCCGGATCAGCTATCCGCTGGCTTGCCTCGTTTTGATGACACAGGAACACATTTACGGGTCACACAGACCCCTGCCCCGGAAGCCAAGGCTTCACACCGCGCAAATCCGCGCGGATCGGGCAGGATGAGGAGGCCGGGCAAATGGGCCGGCGCCCTCTGGATTAATCCGCGCCGAACAGGTCGCGGGTAAAGACTTTGTCCGCCACCCCGTCCAGTTCCGGCGCGCGCCGGTTGGCCAGGATCAGCTCGGATGTGGCAAGGAAACGGTCCAGATCGCGCTCGACCCGGCTGCCATAGAAACTGTCTTCCTTCAAAGCCGGTTCGAAGACGATGACCTCGATCCCCTTGGCCTTGATCCGCTTCATGATGCCCTGGATCGAGCTTTGGCGGAAATTGTCCGAGCCCGCCTTCATCACCAGCCGGTAGACACCGACGACGCGCGGGCGGCGTTCGATGATCTGATCGGCCAGAAAATCCTTGCGGGTGCGGTTGGCATCGACGATTGCCGCGATCAGGTTCTGCGGAACCTGGGCGTAATTGGCCAGAAGCTGCTTGGTATCCTTGGGCAGGCAATAGCCGCCATAGCCGAAGGAGGGGTTGTTGTAATGGCTGCCGATCCGCGGATCGAGCCCGACGCCTTCGATGATCTGCCGGCTGTCCATGCCGCGCGACAGGGCGTAGCTGTCCAACTCGTTGAAGAAGGCCACGCGCATCGCCAGATAGGTATTGGCAAACAGCTTGATCGCCTCGGCCTCGTCCGGGTCGGTGAACAGGACCGGCACATCCTTTTCGACCGCGCCCTCGACCAGCAGATCGGCAAAGCGCCGCGCCCGGTCGGATCTTTCGCCGACAATGATCCGGCTTGGATGAAGATTGTCGTACAGCGCCTTGCCTTCGCGCAGGAATTCCGGGCTGAAGATCACCTGGTCACTGCCCAGATCCTGGCGCAGCCTTTCGACATAGCCGACCGGGATCGTCGATTTGATCACCGCGGTCGCCTGCGGGTTCTGCGCCACGACCTGGCGGACCACCGCCTCGACCGTGGAGGTGTCGAAGTAATTCGTCGCCGGATCGTAATTCGTGGGCGTGGCCACGATCACGAATTCCGCCCCTTCGATCGCCGCGGCCGCATCGGTCGTCGCGGTCAGGTCAAGCCCGCCCGCCGCCAGCGCCGCCTCGATCTCGGGATCCTGGATCGGGCTTTTGCCCGCCATGACCTGCGCCACCCGGTCGGTCGAAACATCGACCGCGGTCACGCTGTGCTTGCGTGCCAGCAGCACCGCCATCGACAGGCCCACATAGCCCAGGCCAAAGATCGCAACTTTCATCTTGCGCCCCTCTGGCTGCAGGCAAGGCCCTGATTGCGCCTTTGACCGGCGAAATTCATTTCAATCACTTCGACCATCATCTCTTCCGGCGTCTTGGACCACGTTTGACACAGGCTCGCAATTGCAAATGCTGCACCACAGCAACATTCCCGGTTGCAATTCGGCTTCGTCTGTTTGCTAGGCATCCCCGCATTCCGCTGATCAAGCGCCGGACGGACCCTGTCTTGTCCGGCACATCCCGCGTGCCGCACCGATCCCGCCCGGCGAAAGCCCTGTCGCGGACCTGGGGTCATCCCTTGGCGCCCTGCCCGCGCGCATAGACATCTTCATAGCGGATGATGTCATCCTCGCCCAGATAGGCGCCGGTCTGCACCTCGATCAGCACCATCGGCAGCTTGCCGGGGTTTTCCATCCGATGTACTGCGCCCAGCGGCACATAGACCGACTGGTTTTCGGTCACCAGCTTCACCTCGTCATTGATCGTCACCTTGGCCGTGCCCTGCACGACGATCCAGTGTTCCGAGCGGTGATGATGCGATTGCAGGCTCAGCGCGGCGCCCGGATGCACGACGATCCGCTTGACCTGAAAGCGCGATCCCAGCGCCAGGGTCTCGAACCAGCCCCAGGGCCGGTGATCCTTGGCAAATTGCGTCGCCTGCTTGGCGCCCTTGGCCTTCAGCGCGTCGACGGCCTTCTTCACATCCTGCGCCCGCGACATGTCGGCCACCAGAACCGCATCGGGCGTGGCCACGGCGAAGACGTTCTTCAGCCCGATGCCCACCAGTTCCACCCCCGGGCTTTCCGAGCGCAGCAGACTGTCTTCGCAGCCGATCGACAGCGCCTCGCCCGTGGTGACGGTGCCCTGCGCATCCTGCCCGCCGCTGGCCCAGACCGCATCCCAGCCGCCCAGATCCGACCAGCCCGCCGCATAGGGCACGACCGACAGATTGTCCGACCGCTCCATCACCGCATAGTCGATCGAGATATCGGGCAGTTCGGCCCAGGGGTCCGGCGCCAGCCGCAGGAAATCCAGATCGGTCTGCGCCGCCTCGACCGAGGCTTTCACCAGCCGCAGCATATCGGGCGCATGGGCCGCATAGGCGGCGATCAGATCGGCGCAGCGCGCCATGAAGATCCCGGCATTCCACAGGAAATTGCCGGCGGCGATCATCTCGGCCGCGCGCGCCGCATCGGGTTTTTCGACAAAGCGCTTCAAGGCGACCGGCCCATCACCCTGCGGCTGGGCCGCCAGTTCCAGATATCCATAGCCGGTTTCCGGCCGGGTCGGCGTGATGCCGAAAGTGACGATCCGCCCTTCCGCCAGCGCGCTTTGCCCGCGCGCCACCGCGGCGCGGAACGCCTCGGCATCCGGGATCACATGGTCCGAAGGGGCCACCAGCACCACACCCTCGGGATCGTGGCCATGCACATGCAGCGCGGCCGCCAGCACCGCAGGCGCGGTATTGCGCGCCTCGGGTTCAATCAGAACGGCGCCGGGGCGCACGCCGACTTCCGACAGCTGTTCGGTCACGATGAAGCGGAAATCGGAATTGGTCAGCACCAGCGGCGGCGCATAATCGGGCGCCACCAGCCGCAGCGCCGAGGCCTGGAACAGCGTCTCTCCGCCCAGAAGGGCCGCGAATTGCTTGGGAAAACTCTTGCGCGACAGCGGCCACAGCCTTGTGCCCGAGCCGCCGCACAGAATGGTTGGATAGATCGTCATTCCAGTTCCTCATGCAGATAGGTCATTGCGGCGCAAACCCCTTCCTCGCAAAGGCGCGGATGCGATCCGCCGCCCACGCGAAAGGCGCCGGCCCGGACCGAGATTTGCCCACTCATCACAAACTCAAATCGCGGCGCGGACCCTTGCCAGATAATCCTCTAGCATGCCCTGCGCCCTGCCGGGCAACTCTGCCTCGGTATAGACCCGAAATTCCGGTGCATTGCCCGAAGGTCGAAGATGCACGATGGCGCCATCGTCAAACGTCACACGCAACCCGTCGGTCTGGTCGACCGCGGCAATCGCCGCCGGGGCAAAAAACGCCGCCCGCGCTTCGGCATCGGCACTCAGCCCGGCCAGAAAGCCGCCCGAGGCCTCGACCGGCGTTTCCGTCAGCCGGCCCGAGGCGGTATAGCGCGGCGGAAGATCGGCCACCAGATCGGCCAGGCTTTTGCCCGCCGCCCGCGCCGCGACCAGCGGCGCCACCATCGGCAGCGTGCAGTCGCGCGTCATCAGCGGGGCAATCGGCCCGGCCGGGCCCTGCGCCGTGAAGCCCAGAAGGAAGCCGCCATTCGCCTCGAACCCCACGACCCGCGCCTCTTTGTCCTCTGCCAGCGCCTGTTCCATCGCCGCGATCACGTAAGGAGAGCCGATGCGAGTCAAGTGCAGCGCGCGGAAGCCCGGCATCTGCGCCAGCATCGAATTCGACGAAACCGGGGTGCAGACCTGATTGGCCCCAACTGCCCGCGCCGTAAGCACACCCAGAACATCGCCCGGAATCATCCGGCCCCGGGCATCGGTCAGCATCGGCCGGTCGGCATCGCCATCGGTCGAAACCAGCGCATCCAGCCGATGCGTGCGGCACCAATCGGCAAACAGCGCCCGGCTTTCGGGCGAAACCGCCTCGGTATCGACCGGGATGAAGCTGTCAGATCGCGCCAGCGCCACGACCTGGGCGCCCAGGCCGGCGAAGATCTGCCCCAGAAGATCGCGCGCGACCGAGGAATGTTCGTAGATCCCGATCCGCAGCCCCTGCAGCGCCTGCCCGCCATAGGCCGAGACATAGCGCTGCAGATAGGCCTGCCCCGCATCGACCGGCCGCAGCGCGGCGTCGGTCGCGGCTGGCGCAGGGCGCTGGCCCGCGGCATAGGCGGCCGAAATCGCCGCCTCGTCGGTTTTCGTGATCTCGCCCGAGGGCAGATAGAATTTCAGCCCGTTGCGATCGGCGGGAATGTGGCTGCCGGTGACCATGACCGCCTTGGCACCGGCCGCCATCGCCGCCAGGGCCAGCGCCGGCGTCGGCAGCGCGCCGCAGTCGCAGACCGCCACGCCCGAGGCCCGGGCCGCGGCGATCACATCGGCAGCGATTCGCGGCGAGGACGGGCGCAGGTCGCAGCCGACATAAAGCGACTCACCTGCTGAACAGCTGGCCAGGAAGGCTTGTGTATAAGCCCAGATCAACTCTGGGGTGAGATCGGTCACCAGGCCCCGCAGGCCCGAAGTTCCAAATTTCGGCGGCACTGCGACCCCTCGTTTCTGCGCAGCAGCAAGACTAGTCATAAGGCCGCGCGTTGCAAGAGCGCTTGCGCGACCGCCTGATATCGCCGCTTTGTCACAATTCCTGCACCGCTGCCCGGTATTTTCAACCGGGTCCGAAACCCGGGGCTTCGATCGGCGGATTGTTGACGACTCGGCGCCAACGCTGATGCCGCAATGCGGCGGAAATCCCGCTCTGGTTGCTTAGATTTGCGGCAGGCCCCTTTTATTCCGCTCAAAAAACTGTAGAACACGCCAGAGTTTCTGCAAACGCGAAGCCAACAACGCAAAGTTGTCGCGAATCGTTTGTACATCACTGGTAAACATTTGGTTGATGTACCCGATAGTTAACGGTTGGTTGAGTTGCCCCACCATCCTTCTTTCGGCGAGATATATCTATGGAACATACTCGCGTTGACCGGGCAGATGCGTCTGCCCTAGGAGACGCCTTCCCCTATCTTCATGGCACGGCCATAAGCCCGTCCCGAGGATTTTATCAGGCCTTCGGCAAGCGTGTTTTCGACATCGTTCTTGCGCTGCTGGCCTTGCCCACAATCGTTCCGGTTGTGGGCCTTCTGTGGCTGATGGTGAAGCGGTCCAAGGGGCCGGGCTTCTACGGCCACATGCGCGTCGGCCGTAACGGCAAGCCCTTCCGCTGCTGGAAGCTGCGCACGATGGAAGTGAATGCCGAGGAAAAGCTGAAGGTCTACCTGGCCGAGAACCCGACCGCCGCGGCGGAATGGGCACGCGACCGCAAGCTGCGCAACGATCCGCGCGTGACCCGGATCGGGCGCTTCCTGCGCAAGACCAGCCTGGATGAACTGCCGCAGATCTGGAACGTGCTGAAGGGCGAGATGAGCTTTGTCGGCCCCCGGCCGGTGGTGCGCGACGAGCTGGACCTGTACGGCGCGGCATCCTGGGCCTATCTGCGCGGCCGTCCGGGTGTGACCGGCCTGTGGCAGATCTCGGGGCGCAATGACGTCAGCTATGAACGGCGTGTGCAGTTCGATGTCGATTATCGCAAGACCGAGTCGCTTGGTCAGGATATCCGCATCGTGCTGGGCACGGTCGCTGTGGTGATCCGCGGCACCGGCAGCTGATCTGCCCGGCCATCGACATCCCGACAAAAAGGCCCCGCATCGCGGGGCCTTTTCTTTTGCCGCGCACCTGCCCTGCCCCTGCAGAACGGAAAACAGGCGGGCAGTTGCCTGCCCGCCTGTATCCTGCTGTGTCTGCCAGCCCTGGATGAGACCAGCCAGGCGCCCGGTGCAACGCCCGACGGTCGATCGCCCTAGTTCGACGTGCCCGCGGTGGCGGTGGTCGAGGTCGAGCTGTTGGCGATGATCGCGACGGCCAGCGTGCCGGCGACGATCGGACCCACGGTGGCCAGCAGTTCGGTGCCGGTCAGCGGCGGCGTTTGCTGCGGCAGGCAGGCCGGGTTTTCGGCATTGGACACCAGACCGCAATCAACACCCTGGGCTGCGGCAGGCAGGGCAAAGGCAAGGAAGGTAAGGGAATAGGCGAAGTGCTTCATTGAAGATCTCCATCACAAGGCTGCACAACTATAGCATGTTGCAGCTGCGGCGCGCAAACGCAGCGACGTGTGCGGTCCCAGGTTTTTGCGCAACCCGCGCGCCCTGCCCGCCCGGCGCCCAGATTTTCGCCGATTGCCCGGACCGTGCTGTGAAGATGCCGTGAAACCGGGCGCTCAGGCCGCGGCCAGGCCCAGACGGCAGGGATGAAACTCTTCCACCAGCACCGCGCCGCGATCGTCGAAGCTGCAGAAACTGGCGGTCGGAATCTCGGTCCAGCCCGCCTCATCCGATTCGAGCGGTTCTGACACCACGGCCATGCCCTGCCGGCTGTCCGACCAGCGATAATACAGCGAGGGCGCCAGATCGTCGGTCGCATAGCGCACCGCGTACAGCATCTTGCCATCGGACAGCGCGGCCGTCATGCGCAGATGCGGCGCGGCCCCCTTGGCGCGCGCCAGACGGATGAACCGCGCCGCCGCCCGTTCCAGCGCGCCGCGCGGATCGTCATCCAGCCCCTCGGCCAAGGCCACCAGAAACAGGGCCTCGCTGTCGGTCGCGCCGCGGCGATTGGCATAAAGCGCGTCGGGAATCATCATGTCGGCATCGCGTCGGAAGGCGTCATAGCCGCCGACCTGGCCGTTATGCATGAAGCTCCAGATCCCATGGGTGAAGGGATGGCAATTGTTGCGGCTGGTGGCCGTGCCGGTCGAGGCGCGGACATGCGCCAGGAACAGGCCCGATTTCACCTGCGCGGTCAGGCTGCGCAGATTCGGGTCCGACCAGGCCGGCATGATGTCGCGATACTGGCCCGGCTCGGGCCGTTCATCATACCAGGCGATGCCGAAGCCGTCGGCATTGGTCGCGGTATGGCATTGTGTGGCGCAATGGCTTTGGTGGATCAGGCTGTGGCCCGGACGGGACACGATGTCTTCCAGAAAGATGCGCTCGCCAATATAGGCCGCCCACCGGCACATGATACCCTCATCCGTGCGGGGCCTGCCCGGCCGCGCCTTGATCGAGATTTAGCAGAAAGGCCGGCGCAGGTTAAGCGCGCGGCCTTTCGATTGTGTTGAAATCCCGCGGATTTCCGCCGGGTGCTGAAACACTGCGCTAGTCCAGCGCCTCGACCACCACCAGATCGCGCACCGCGGCCCCCTGGGCATGCGCCAGCGCCGCCTGATAGGCGGGCGAGTTGTAGCAGGCGACCGCCGCCTCAAGGCTGGGAAATTGCGCCAGCACATTGCGGGCGCGATCCTTGCCTTCCAGCTGCACATGGCGGCCATTGCGCGCCAGGAACTTCCCGCCATGGGCGGCAATCGCCTCGGTCGCGCCCTTGGCGTAAAGCGCATAGGCCTCGGGGTTGGTCACCTCGACATGGGCGATCCAGAACGCAATCGGCATCTTATCCCTCCAGCACGGCTTCCGCCGCCTTGATCGCTGCATCCGCCAGGCCGATATCGGCCCCGCCCGCCTGCGCCATATCGGGCCGGCCGCCGCCGCCCTTGCCGCCCATCGCCTCGGCCGCGGCCTTGACCAGCGTGACCGCGCTGATCCGGCCGGTCAGATCGGCCGTGACGCCCGCCGCGACGGCCGGCTTGGCGCCGGTATCGGCGATCAGCACCACCGCGCCCGAGCCGAGCCGCGTCTTCATCTCGTCGATCAGCGCCGGAAGATCCTTGCCCGAGACGCCGGTCAGCACCTGGGCAATCAGCTTCACGCCATTGATCTCCTTGGCCTCAACGCCCTTGCCGCCGCCGCCCATCGCCAACTCGCGCCGCAGCTGCGCCACTTCGTTCTGCAAGGCGCGGCGTTCGTCGAACAGAACCTTCACCCGCTCCGCCGCCTCGGTCACCGAGGCCTTCAGCGTCGCCGCGACCTCGGCCAGAATGGCGCCCTGGCCGCGCAGATGGTCCAGCGCCGCCTGGCCGGTCAGCGCCTCGACCCGGCGCACCCCGGCGCTGGAGGCACTGTCGCCCAGAAGAACGAAAGCCCCGATCTCGCCCAGCCGCCCCACATGGGTGCCGCCGCACAGCTCGATCGAATAGGTCTTGCCGTCATTGCCCTTGCCCGAGCCGTCCAGCGACCCCATCGACACGACGCGCACCTCGTCGCCGTATTTCTCGCCGAACAGCGCCTGCGCGCCAAGGGCCCGCGCGTCATCGGGCGTCATGATCCGGGTTTCCACCGCGCCATTCTGGCGGATGAAGCCGTTCACCTCGGCCTCGACCGTCGCCAGATCGGCCGGCGACAGCGCCGCGTTATGGGCGAAATCGAACCGCAGCCGGTCGGGCGCGTTCAGGCTGCCGCGCTGCGCGACATGATCGCCCAAAGCCCGCCGCAGCGCCTCGTTCAGAAGGTGCGTGGCCGAGTGATTGGCGCGGATCATGCCGCGGCGGTGGTGATCGACCTCCAGCTTCGCGGGCTGGCCCTTGGCGATCGAGCCTTCGGTCACGGTCGCGACATGGATGAAGACGCCCGCCGCCTTGCGCGTATCGGTGACATGGGCCAGGCCCGTATCGGTGCGCACATAGCCGGCATCGCCGACCTGGCCGCCGGATTCGGCATAGAAGGGCGTCTGGTTGACGACGATCTGCACGGTTTCGCCCGTCGCCGCCGCGCCGATTTCGGCGCCATCGCGCACCAGCGCCTGGATCACGCCCTCGGCGGTTTCGGTGTCATAGCCCAGGAATTCGGTCACGCCGCCGGCTTCGGCCAGTTCGAACCAGATCTTGGCATCCTTCGCCTCGCCCGAGCCGGACCACGAGGCCCGCGCCTTGGCGCGCTGCTCGTCCATCGCGGCCTCAAACCCGGCCACATCCACCGCCCGGCCCATTTCGCGCAGCGCATCCTGGGTCAGGTCCAGCGGGAAGCCATAGGTGTCATACAGCTTGAACGCCGCCCCGCCGGGCAGATCGGCGCCTTCGGGGATGCGGGCCAACTCGTCATCCAGAAGCCGCAAGCCCCGGTCCAGGGTCTGGCGGAAGCGGGTTTCCTCCAGCTTCAGCGTTTCCTCGATCAGCGATTGCGCCCGGGTCAGTTCCGGATAGGCCGCCCCCATCTGCCGCACCAGCGCCGGCACCAGCCGGTACATCACCGGATCCTGCGCGCCCAGCATATGTGCATGCCGCATCGCCCGGCGCATGATCCGCCGCAGCACATAGCCGCGGCCTTCGTTCGAGGGCATGACGCCATCGGCGATCAGGAACGAGGTCGAGCGCAGATGGTCGGCGATCACCCGGTGATGCACCTTGCCCGGCCCGTCGGGATCGTTGCTGGTGGCGTGCGCCGAGGCCTCGATCAGGCTGCGCATCAGATCGGTGTCGTAATTGTCGTGCTTGCCCTGCAGAAGCGCGCCGATCCGTTCCAGCCCCATGCCGGTGTCGATCGACTTCGCCTCCAGCTCGCGGCGCGAGCCGTCTTCGAACTGCTCGAACTGCATGAAGACGTTGTTCCAGATCTCGATATAGCGATCGCCGTCTTCCTCGGCACTGCCGGGCGGGCCGCCCCAGATGCTTGGCCCGTGATCGTAGAAGATCTCGGTGCAGGGGCCGCAGGGGCCGGTCGGGCCCATCATCCAGAAATTGTCATTGGTCGGGATGCGGATGATCTTGTCATCGGAAAGACCCGCGACCTTCTTCCACAGCACCGCCGCATCGTCATCGGTGTGATAGACGGTGACCAGAAGCCGCTTCGGGTCCAGGCCGAAGCCCTGGGTCAGCAATTCCCAGGCGAAGGGGATCGCCTCTTCCTTGAAATAGTCGCCGAAGCTGAAATTGCCCAGCATTTCGAAGAAGGTATGGTGGCGGGCGGTATAGCCCACATTGTCCAGGTCATTGTGCTTGCCCCCGGCACGCACGCATTTCTGCGCGGTGGTGGCGCGGGTGTAATCGCGATGTTCGGTGCCGGTGAACAGGTTCTTGAACTGCACCATGCCCGAGTTGGTGAACATCAGCGTCGGGTCGTTGCGCGGCACCAACGGGCTGGAATCGACGACGCGATGGCCGTTCTTCGCGAAGAAGTCGAGGAAGGTAGAGCGGATGTCGTTCAGCGACGCCATGTTCGGGGCCTTTCCGGCGAAGATCCTGTGCCCGCCTCATGTAACGGCGGGAAAACCCGCTGTCCATTGGCGATTGGCCAGAATGAAAGCGGCCGCGAGCGCCTGCCCGCGGCCGCCTATCACCAGATCGCCGGGACGGCGCCTATTCGTCTTCCTCGACCACTTCGCCATCGGCCATGTGGAAATCCAGGCCATTGGCGGTGCGGATCTTGTCCTCGATCGAGGCCGCGACCAGCGGGTTGTTCTTCAGGAAGGTCTTGGCATTCTCGCGGCCCTGGCCGATCCGCTCGTCGCCATAGGAATACCAGGCGCCCGATTTCTCCACGACCCCGGCCTTCACGCCGATATCCACCAACTCGCCCGTCTTCGAGATGCCTTCGCCATACATGATGTCGAATTCCACCTGCTTGAAGGGCGGCGCCACCTTGTTCTTCACCACCTTGACCCGGGTCGTGTTGCCCACAACCTCGTCGCGGTCCTTGATCGCGCCGATCCGCCGGATATCCAGCCGCACCGAGGCGTAGAATTTCAGCGCATTGCCGCCGGTGGTGGTTTCGGGCGAGCCGAACATCACCCCGATCTTCATCCGGATCTGGTTGATGAAGATCACCATGCAGTTGCTGCGGCCAATGCTGGCGGTCAGCTTGCGCATCGCCTGGCTCATCAGCCTTGCCTGGGCGCCGACGGTCGCGTCGCCCATGTCGCCTTCCAGTTCCGCCTTGGGCGTCAGGGCCGCGACCGAGTCGACCACGATCAGGCTGACCGCGCCCGAACGCACCAGCGTGTCGACAATCTCCAGCGCCTGCTCGCCGGTGTCGGGCTGCGAGATCAAAAGCTCGTCCAGATTGACGCCCAGCTTCTTGGCATATTGCGGGTCCAGCGCATGTTCCGCATCGACAAAGGCGCAGACCCCGCCCTTCTTCTGCTCTTCAGCCACGACATGCAGCGTCAGCGTCGTCTTGCCCGAGGATTCCGGCCCGTAGATCTCAACGATCCGCCCCTTGGGCAGCCCGCCGATCCCCAGCGCGATGTCCAACCCCAGCGATCCGGTCGAGGTCGCCTCGATCTCCATCGCCGGGTTGTTTGCGCCGAGCTTCATGATCGAGCCCTTGCCGAACTGCCGTTCGATCTGCGCAAGCGCGCTTTCCAGCGCCTTCTGCTTGTCCATATCCCGCTTCCCACCCAGATCGAAAAGATTGGCAACAGCCATTTGCAGTCCCCTTATCCCATAGCCGCCCGACCCGGGCAATCCTGGCAAAAGTTCCCTATGTGTTCACGACCTTATGCGCACAAAAAGAGAACAGATCAAGCAAATTGTCGCAAAATCAGCTTTTGCGCGATTCCGTTAACGGATAGTTTACGCAGACGCAGAAAACCGTGTCGCCAGGATGCGGAAGAGACGAAAAGGGGCAGGAATGCTGGTATTCTGGGAAGAGCGGCTGGTGTTTCTGGCCACGCCGAAGGCTGGGTCCACCGCCCTGGCCAGCGCGCTCGAATCGCTGGCCTCGGTGTCGATCCAGCGCCCGCCGGTCTTGAAGCACACGACCGTCCACCGCTTTCGCCGCTTTGTCGGCCCCTATCTGGAAGCCGCCTCGAAGGCCGACTGGACCGTGGTCGCGATGATGCGCGAGCCGCGCGACTGGCTGGGGTCCTGGTATCGCTTCCGCTCGCGCGAGGATCAGGTCGATGCGTCGAAAAGCACCCGCGGGATGAGCTTCGATGATTTCGTGCGCGCTTGGTGCCAGGATCCGCGGCCCGATTTCGCCGATGTCGGCAGCCAGGCCCGCTTCCTGCGGCCGCGCCAGGGCCAGGGCGTCGACCGGCTGTTCCGCTATGAAGAGATCGACCAGTTCGTCGATTTCCTGGAAGACCGGCTGGGCTGCGAGATCACCCTGCCCCGGGTCAATGTCTCGCCCGCCGGATCGACCGATCTGTCGCCGGAAACCGAAGCCCTGCTGCATCAGGTCGCAGCCGAGGATTTCGCGCTTTACGCCTCGATCGGGCGCTAGATGGCAGCGGCGCTGCGCAAAATCCTTCGCAGGATTTTGCAATTTATTTCGAAGAAAATTGCGCCCTACTCGGCCGCCTGTGCATCAGTGGCCTCGATCTCGGCGGCGCGCTTTTCCACCAATTCGACGATATGGTCGATCATCCGGTCATTGCCCATCACATGGGCCTGCTTGCCGGCCAGATAGACCATGCCGCGCCCGGCCCCGCCGCCGGTGAACCCGATATCGGTCATCAAGGCCTCGCCCGGCCCGTTCACCACGCAGCCGATGATCGACAGGCTCATCGGGGTCTTCACATGTTCCAGACGCTTTTCCAGCGCCTCGACGGTCTTGATCACGTCAAAGCCCTGGCGCGCGCAGCTGGGGCAGGAAATGATCTGCACCCCGCGGGTGCGCAGGCCCAGCGATTTCAGGATCTCGAAGCCGACCTTCACCTCTTCCACCGGATCGGCCGACAGCGAGACCCGGATCGTGTCGCCGATGCCGAACCACAACAGGCTGCCCAGCCCGATGGCCGATTTCACCGTGCCCGAGGTCAGCCCGCCGGCCTCGGTGATGCCCAGATGGATCGGCGCATCGGTGACGGCGGCCAGCTGCTGATAGGCGGCCGCCGACAGGAAGACGTCGCTGGCCTTGCAGCTGATCTTGAATTCGTGAAAATCGTTGTCCTGCAACAGCTTGATATGGTCGAGCCCCGATTCCACCATCGCATCCGGGCAGGGCTCGCCGTATTTTTCCAAGAGGTGCTTTTCCAAAGACCCCGCATTCACCCCGATGCGGATCGAACAGCCGTGGTCCTTGGCGGCCTTCACCACTTCGCGCACCCGCGCCGCATCGCCGATATTGCCGGGGTTGATCCGCAGACAGGCCGCGCCCGCCTCGGCCGCCTCGATGGCGCGTTTGTAGTGGAAATGAATGTCGGCCACGATCGGCACCGGGCTTTCGCGGCAGATCTCGCGCAGCGCCCGGGTCGAGGCCTCGTCAGGGGTCGACACCCGCACGATATCGGCGCCCGCATCGGCGGCGCGCAACACCTGGGCCAGCGTGGCCTTCACGTCGGATGTGTCGGTATTGGTCATGGTCTGCACCGAGATCGGCGCATCCCCCCCCACCGGCACCCGCCCGACCATGATCTGACGGCTCTTCCGGCGCTCGATATTGCGCCAGGGGCGGATCGGGTTGTGGCTCATCTCAGGCACTCCGGGGCTGTCGCGCGGACCATAGGCCTTCGCCCGGCAAGGGGCAACCGGGGCTGCGGCACCGCGGCGGAAAGCGCCGCGGCGTCAGGTGGATCAGGGGGTGACCCGGCCGGCCGAGGCATCGGCGGTCATGATCGCCGCCAGATCGCCATCCTTCGCCGTATCGGCGACGGCGAATTTCTCGGACAGGGCCTCGGGCGACAGGGCGATGTCCTTTACCACCTGGGCGCCGGGCGCCGCGGGGCCATGGGTCACGCCATTGACCACGAAATAGACCGCGCCCGAATTGCCGGTGCGGAAGACGGCGGCGGTTTCCAGCGGCGGCACCACGTAGCGCTCGCCGGAATCGAGGATCTTTTCGAACAGCACCGTGCCATCGGACGAGCTGACGCGCACCCAGGACGGGCGCACCGCCAGGATTTCCACGCCCGGCTTGGCATCGGCCACGACCTGAACCTCGCCGCCCAGGGCCTCGGCCACGGCAGCGTCAATTGCGCCCTCGCCCGTGCTGCCGCTGGCCGCGGGCGCGGCCCGGCCCGGGTCGATCGCGGCGATCGGCCCATCGCGCGACACCAGCACCGGCACGTCCAGCGCCTGCGGGCGATAAAGCCGGTCCATCAGATCGCCGGAGGCCTGCCCCTCTGCATCGGCCAGTTGCGCCTCGCCCGTGGCGGGCTTGGCCGGCAGGGTCGCGGGCACCAGGGGGTCGATCTCGGCCACCACGGCAGGGGCTTCGTCAACCGGGGCCAGCTGCACGCGCTGCACTTCCTGCAGGATCGACCAGCCGCCATAGCCCAGGCCGCCGACCAGAACCAGCAGCACGGCCAGCGATCCAACCGCGCTGGGTTCGATCTTCGACAGCCAGCTTTCGCCACGCGGAATGAAGGTCGCGTTCGGATTGGCCAGCGGATCGGAAAACTCGGCCCGCGGCCGCGCTTCGCGCAGGCGCTGCGGCGCCGCCGCGGCAGCCATGCCATGGGCCACGGTGAAATTCGCCTCGCGGCAGAAGCGCTGGAAGGCCCAGTCCGGGTCCATGCCCAGATAGCGCGCGTAGGACCGCACGTAACCGGCAACGAAGCCCTGGGTTTCGAAAGCCGAGACATCGGCATTCTCGATCGCGGCGATATAGGTGGCCTTGATCTTCAATTCGCGCTGCACATCCAGAAGCGACTTGCCCAAAGTCGCCCTTTCGCCGCGCATCACATCACCAAGCCGAAGCTCGAAATCGTCGAAGCCCCGGGGCTTCTCCTCTTCCGCTGCGTGAGGTTTGGACCTCCAGCCGATCATCCGAACCCTGTCCCTTTGGCGCCTGTTTTTGTGTTGCCCGTCTGCGTCGCGAGTCACCTGTCAGGCGACTCACACAGGCTTGTGTATTGCTGTAACGCTAGCACAGGGCAAGGGTCTTTGCACCCGCCGCAATTGCTAGGCCGAAGCCTCGGCGCGATTCAGCGCACAGTGGTTCCACAGCGCATCCATGGCCCGCACCAGACGGTCGATCTCCTCGGCGCCATGCACCGGCGAGGGCGTGAAGCGCAGCCGCTCGGTCCCGCGCGGGACGGTCGGGTAGTTGATCGGCTGCACATAGATGCCGTAGTTTTCCAGCAGCATGTCCGACAGCATCTTGCAATGGATGGGGTCGCCCACATGCACCGGCACAATATGCGAGCCTTCGTCGATCAAAGGCAGGCCCAGCCCCTTCAGCCGCATCTTCAGGATCTTCGCCTGGGTCGCATGGCGTTCGCGCAGGGCGCGGCCGCCTTCGGCCTTCAGGAACTTGATCGCAGCCGCCGCCCCCGCCGCCACAACGGGCGGAATCGAGGTGGTGAAGATGAAGCCCGGCGCATAGGACCGCACCGCGTCGATCATCTTCGCAGATGCAGCAATATAGCCACCGAAAACCCCGAACGCCTTGCCCAGCGTGGCGTTGATCATGTCGATCCGCGCCATCTGGCCGTCGCGCTCGGCCACGCCGGCGCCGCGGGCGCCATACATGCCCACCGCATGCACTTCGTCCAGATAGGTAAGGGCGCCGAATTCCTCGGCGAGATCGCAGATCTCTTTGATCGGGGCGAAATCGCCATCCATCGAATAGATGGATTCGAAGGCGATCAGCTTCGGCGCCGCCGGATCGTCGGCCGCGATCAGCGCCCGCAGATGCGCCACGTCATTGTGGCGGAAGATCCGCTTCTCGCCGCCGCCGCGCCGCACGCCCTCGATCATCGAGGCATGGTTCAGCGCGTCGGAATAGATGATCAGCCCCGGAAAGATCGTGCGCAGCGTCGACAGCGTGGCGTCATTGGCGGTATAGGCCGACGAGAAGACCAGCGCCGCGTCCTTGCCATGCAAATCGGCGATCTCGGCTTCAAGGCGGCGGTGATAGACGGTGGTGCCGCTGATGTTGCGCGTCCCGCCCGATCCGGCGCCGGTCGCATCCAGCGCCTCATGCATCGCCGCCAGCACCTCGGGATGCTGGCCCATGCCCAGATAATCATTGCCGCACCAGACGGTGATTTCTTTCTCGGTCCCGTCGGGCCGCGTCCACACTGCGTGCGGGAACTGCCCCTTGCGCCGTTCGATGTCGATGAAGGTGCGGTAACGCCCCTCCTCGTGCAGCCGATTCAACGCGATATCAAGCTGGGCCTCGTAATCCATCTGGTCGTCTCCTGGCGTATCCGCTTGGGCTTGACCTAGCCCATTCTGTTTTCCGGCCCTTTGACTTGCGTCAATTTCCCTGTGCCGGAAAAGGGGGCGAATTGTCGCCCCCTGTCCGCATCTTTTCTGCACCGGGCGCCCGCGGTCAACCCGCCGGCGCGACTTCCAGCACGATCACACAGGCCGAAGCCGCCTTGCGCGCGGCATCGCAGGCCCGAAGCGCGGCAGCCTTCGCCTCATCGGCCGAGGTCAGGCCGGCAATCGCCACGGCCGAGGCCACGGGCTTGCCGTCGCGGATGAAGCCCTCGTCGGGCGCCAGCGCCAGCGCGGCAAATCCCTTTGCGGCATCGGGCACGAAAATCTCCAGCGCCTGCTGATTGGTCATCACCAGACGCAGGGTTGTCAGCTCTTCCTCGGTCAGGAAGGGTTGCAGATGCAGGGTCACGCTGGATCCGCCCAGGGTTCCGGTTTCCACCGGCACGTCCTGCGCCCCGGCCGTGCCCGCCACGACCAGGCCGGCCGCCGCTGCAAAGATCATTGACCGCATGTCATCTCTCCGATCCGCCAATCTGGCCCGAATACCGCAAGCCGCCGGCACTGGACAGTCCCCCGTCGCCTGATAGGCTTCGCCCCGCCGCCAAGCAGAAGGAATGCGACATGACCCTCGACGCCGTACTGGCCCGGATCGACGAGACCCTTCCCGACAGCCTGGACCGGCTGATGGCGCTTTTGCGCATTCCCTCGATTTCCACCGATCCCGCCTTCAAGCCCGATTGCGCCCGCGCCGCCGACTGGCTGGTGCAGGACCTGGAAAGCATCGGCTTCAGCGCCCGCGCCGCGGCGACGCCGGGCCATCCGATGGTGGTGGCGCATGGCGGCGAAGGCGCGCGGCATATCCTGTTCTATGGCCATTACGACGTGCAGCCGGTCGACCCGCTGGAATTGTGGACCCGCGATCCTTTCGATCCTGCGATCGAGGACGGGCCGAAGGGCAAGATCATCCGCGCCCGCGGTGCCTCGGATGACAAGGGGCAGCTGATGACCTTCCTGGAAGCCTGCCGGGCCTGGACGCATGTGCATGGCAGCCTGCCGGGCAAGCTGACGATCTTTCTTGAGGGCGAAGAGGAATCGGGCTCGCCCTCGCTGATTCCCTTCCTGAAGGAAAACCAGGGCGAGCTGGCCTGCGATCTGGCGCTGATCTGCGACACCGGCCTGTTCGACGGCGCGGTGCCGGCGATCACCACCATGCTGCGGGGGCTGACCAAGGCCGAATTCACCATCCGCGCGGCGTCGCGCGATCTGCATTCGGGCATGTATGGCGGTCTGGCGCGCAACCCCTTGCATGTGATGTCGGCGATCCTGGCCGGGCTGCACGATGGCACGGGCCGGGTGCAGGTGCCGGGCTTCTATGACGATGTCGACGAATTGCCCGATACGCTGCGCCAGCAATGGCAGGCGCTGGCCTTCGACCATGCGGGTTATCTGGGCGATGTCGGCCTGTCGGTGCCGGCGGGCGAAGCCGACCGCACGCCGCTGGAAATGATCTGGTCGCGCCCGACGGCCGAGGTGAACGGCATGTGGGGCGGCTATACCGGCGCGGGGTTCAAGACCGTTCTGCCGGGCGAGGCGCATGCGAAAGTGTCGTTCCGTCTGGTCTCGCGCCAGGATCCGGCCAAGGTGCAGGCCGCCTTCCGCGCCTGGGTCGCGGCGCAGATCCCGGCCGATTGCGAGGTGATCTGGCATGACGGGATCGAGGGCGCCCCCGCCTCGGTCATGTCGATCGCCGACCCCGCCTTCGAGGCCGCCCGCCAGGCCCTGACCGAGGAATGGGGCCGCCCCGCGGCCTTTGTCGGGGCCGGCGGGTCGATCCCGGTGGCGGGCTATTTCAAGTCGATCCTCGGGATGGATGCGATGCTGATCGGGTTCGGCCGCGACGATGACCAGATCCATTCCCCGAACGAGAAATACGATCTGGACAGTTTCCACCACGGCATCCGCAGCTGGGCGCGGATTCTGGCGCGGATCGCGTGACCCGGGGATCGGGGGCGCGGTTCGGGGTTCGGCGGATCGAAAAGGATCGGACAGACAGGGATGAGACAGGGATGAGACAGGGGTGAGAATTCGCTGGGCAGAGGCGGCCGACCGGCCGAAATGGCAGGGGCTGTGGGATCAGTACCTGGCCTTCTACAAGGTCGATCTGGCCGCTGCGGTCACCAATGCGACCTGGGCGCGGCTGTTGGATCCGGCCTGCCCGATGGGCTGCCGGCTGGCCGAGGATGGCGCGGGCCGGATCCTGGGCTTTGCCCTGCATCTGTCGCATCCCTCCAGCTGGGTGCCGGGCGAGGATTGTTATCTGGAAGACCTGTTCGTCGCCCCCGACACCCGCGGCGCGGGCGTCGGCCGGGCGCTGATCGACGATCTGGCCGATCTGGCCCGCGCCAAGGGGTGGCACCGGCTGTACTGGCATACCGATCAGGACAATGCCCGCGCCCGCGCGCTTTATGACAGCTACACCCCCTCGGATGGCCATCTGCGCTACCGGATGAAGCTGTAACAGATGCGAAAAGGGGGCCCGCGGGCCCCCTTCTGTCGGCGCGGTCGACCGCGTGTCAGCTGGCCGGGCCGATCGCCAGGACCTGATGCACGGTGCCTTCCATTTCCCAGCTCAGCTTGACGTGGTCGCCGACCTTGAACTTGTCGGCCTTCACCCCCTCGGGCAGCGTATAGACCTGCCCGTTCGACAGGGTGATCGCCTGTTGCGCCGGGTCGATGGCGCGGATCGTGCCGGTCACATCGCTGGGCGCGGCAAGCGCGGCCGAGGCGAAAGCGAAACCGGCAAGGGCTAGCGAGGCGATAAGACGGGTCTTCATGATCAATCCCCGAACTCTGCGGGCCGCGGCCTGTGCCGCCAGCCCTGCATCAGCACGGCGCTCCGGGTCTGTCGCGTCGGCGGTGGGGTCCGCCCGGCAATCCCTGTCCGTGCTGAGGGGAAGATGCGCCTTCCGCGCGGCCCTGCCCAGCCCCTCTCGCGCGGGGTTGATCGGGCGCGAGCCGCGGCGATGCGGCGCCCCGCAAATGCAGAACGGCGCCCCTGGGAAAGGGGCTGCTGATCTGATTTTGTAAGGAAAGTGGCGCGGTTGACGGGGCTCGAACCCGCGACCCCCGGCGTGACAGGCCGGTACTCTAACCAACTGAGCTACAACCGCACATCCCATCCCGGCTGCCCGGGCGTGGCGGGTAGATACGCGGGCCGCCGGGCGGCGTCAAGCGCGGGAAAGGCAAAATCATCGGGCCTGACACAATTTCCCGACCGCGGCGTTACAGGGCCTGCCGGCCCAGAAAATCGACCAGCCGCGCCGCCACCAGATCGGGGCAGAGATCGGGAAAGAAATGCCCGCCCGGCAGCGCCGCCGCCTCAAGCCGCGCCAGACGCGGCGCCCAGGTGGCCGGAATGTCGTACAGCCGCGCCATCGCGCCCTCGGCGCCGTACAGCACCAAGGACGGCAGATCCAGCTGCCGCCCGGCCTCGGCCCGGTCCAGCGCCAGATCGACATGCAGCGCCGCGCGGTAATCGTTGCAGGCGCCCGCCACACAGGCCGGATCGCGCCACAGCGCCCGATAGGCCGCCAGCTGCTCGGGATCGAAGGCATCAAGCCCGCCCGCGCCCCAGCCGGCGATCGAGGTTTCATGGAACAGATCCGGCTCGGCCAGGATCAGCCGTTCCGGCAAGGGCGCGGGCTGGGCCAGGAAATACCAGTGCCAATAGGCGGCGGCCACTTCGGGGCGCGGATCGGTGAACAGCACCTCGGTCGGCACGATATCCATCAGCACCAGGCTGGCCACCGCCCCGGGGTGATCCAGCGCCATCCGATAGCCGGTGCGCGCGCCGCGGTCATGGCCCACCATGTGAAAGCGGTCATGCCCCAGCGCCGCCATCACCGCCACCTGATCGGCCGCCATGGCGCGAAAGGAAAAGGCGGCCAGATCCTGCCCCGAAGGCTTGCCCGACCCGCCATAGCCGCGCAGATCGCTGGCCACGACGCGAAACCCCGCGGCGACCAGCAAGGGCGCGATCCGGGCCCACAGCACCTTCGATTGCGGATAGCCATGCAACAGCAGGACCGGCGCGCCCTGCCCGGCCACGACGCCCTCGATCTGAACCGTGCCGGTGTCGATGCGGAAGGTCTCGAATCCCTCGAACATGGCAGATCCCTCTTGCCCCGCGGCAGAAGATCCCGTGCTGCGGCCGCGGGCAAGACCCGCGGCCGGGATGGTCATGTCGCGATCTTCATTTCTCGGGCGCCGGGATGAATTCGGCATCATCCCCGGGCGGCAGGCTGAAGCGGCCATGCTGCCAGTCGCCCGCCCGCCAGGCCTCTTTCGCAGCAGCGATCTTGTCGCGCGAGGAAGCGACGAAGTTCCACCAGATATAGCGCGGGCCGCCCATGGTGGCGCCGCCCAACAGCATCACCCGCGCGCCCTGTGCCCCGGCCTTGACCGAGATCCGGTCGCCCGGCCGGAACACCAGCATCCGCCCGGCCTCGAAGCTTTGGCCGGCCTGGCTGACCTCGCCTTCCAGCACATAGACGCCGCGATCCTCGTGATCGTCGGGCAAGGGGATCGAGGCCCCGGGCGCCAGAACCGCGTCGGCATAGAAGACTTCCGAGGGCATCTGCAGCGGCACGCGCGCGCCCCAGGCCTGACCCAGGATCAGCCGCACCTGCTTGCCCTCGCCCTCCAGCTCGGGCAGCGCCTCGCGGCCGATATGGGTGAACCCCGCGGCATCCTCTTCCCGGTCTTCGGGCAGCGCCAGCCAGGTCTGCAGGCCGAACATCGTCAGGGGGGCCTGACGCGCCGCCCCGTCGGTGCGTTCGGAATGGGTGATGCCGTGGCCGGCCATCATCCAGTTCACCGCCCCCGGCTCGATCCACTGATCGGTGCCCAGCGAATCGCGGTGATGCAGCCGGCCCTTCATCAGATAGGTCACCGTGCCCAGCCCGATATGCGGATGCGGCCGCACGTCGATGCCATCGCCGGTCAGAAACTCGGCCGGGCCCATCTGATCGAAGAAGATGAAGGGCCCGACCATCTGCCGCTGGGCCGAGGGCAGCGCGCGGCGCACCTCGAAGCCGCCCAGATCGCGGGCGCGCGGCACGATGACGGTTTCGATCGCATCGACCGCATCGCCGATCGGAATGGAATGGTCGAGAATGGGGTTCCAGCTCATGGCGTTCTCCTGTCTGGTCCCAAGAATAAGACCGCAGGCGCCTGCACGCATCCCCGACATCCGCGCGGGTCCTGTGCAGATTTGAACGGAACCGCTGCCGGGCCCAGGGCCGGCGCCCGAACCGGCGCAGCAGCCCGGCGCGGCGGGCTGGTGGGTGGTGAGGGGCTCGAACCCCCGACATTCTCGGTGTAAGCGAGACGCTCTACCAACTGAGCTAACCACCCGCCTTCCGGCGCGATACCGGGCATTTAGCCGCCCGGCTGCCGCGATGCAAGCGCCGGGCGCGGTCTGGCGGGCAGGGATCACGCCGCGGTCAGCCGCAGTCTTGTGCCCCAGGGATCGCGGGCCTCGTGGCCGCCATTCGCCGCCTGTGGGGCGAACCCGGCCGACGCCAGACGCTGCGCCCGGGCCGCGGCCTCGCCCTGACCACGCACAATCAGGGAAAACCAGTCCAACCCGGTTGTGCCCTCGTCGCGTGCCGCCGCGCCGGCCGAGTCCCAGACATTCAGCCCCAGATGGTGATGATAGCCGCCCGAGGACAGAAAGGCCGCGCTGTCGCCACGTGCGCGGGTCAGGTCCAGCCCCAGCGCCGTTTCATAAAACCCCCGCGCCGCGGCGATCTCGCCCACGCGCAGATGGATATGGCCGATCCGCAGCTGCGCGGGCGCTTGGCGATAGGAATCGCGCTCGGTCGAGGTCAGGGCCAGCAGCCCGTCGATATCCAGCTGATCCGTCGCCATCGCGACCTGCCCCTGCGACCAGCGCCAACTGCTTTGCGGCCGGTCGGCATAGACTTCGATGCCGTTGCCTTCCGGATCGTCCAGATAGATCGCCTCGCTGACCCAGTGATCGGCAAAGCCGCTGAGCGTGACCTGCCGGAAGGCCGCATGGACCAGCCAGCGTGCCAGATCTGCGCGCGAGGGCATCAGCCAGGCGATGTGATACAGACCCGCCGCGTGGCGCGGTTCGATCGCGGCAGCGGGTCGGGCCAGCAGATGCAGAAGCGGCGTGCCGTCCACCCCCAGGCTGACGGCATCGGCGCTGTGCGAGATCACGCCCAGCCCCAGAAGATCGGCGTAGAACTGCTGCATCGCCGGCAGATCGCGGACCCGCAACGCCGCTTCTCCGCAATGCAGCGGCGTCGTGCCGGCAAAAGGCACGGCCAAGGGCGCGCCAGGCGCCATACCCTCAGCCCGCAGCGCTCCGGCCAGCGCGGATGAGGCTGTGGCGCCACCGGCAAGGGCCAGAACTTGGCGGCGGTCGATCGGCTTTGGCATGTCCGGCTCCTGCAGGTTCTGCGCCGTTTTGCCCAGTGCCCTGCAGCAAGGCCAGTGCCGCCCGGCGCAGGCCGGCTGTGCAGGAATGCAGGGGCGCCGTGCAAGCGCCTGATCGGAAAGCCGGTTTCCGGGGCGAAGACACCGCCAAAGCGACAGGGCCAAAGCGACAGGGCCAAAGCGACAGGGCCAAAGCGACAGGGCCAAACGAAACGGGCCAAACGAAACGGGCCGCTCATCCCTTGCAGGAGAGCGGCCCGGTCTCGGATCGAGACGGTATGGATGGTGGGCGATAACGGATTTGAACCGCTGACATCTTCGATGTGAACGAAGCGCTCTACCGCTGAGCTAATCGCCCGAGTGGGGGCCTTCTAGCTATCCTCGCCGTCCTCTGCAAGAGGCTCTTCTGCATGTTTTGCACGATGGGGCCCGCGCTTCACTTTCAGCGTCAGATGGGCCGCCCCGTCCTTTTCGGCCGTGCGGGTGATCCGGCTGCGGCCGAAGCCCGGCAGGTTCATGTCCAGCCCCGCGCCCATGGCATCGCCCAGGGCCTTCAGCGTGGCCTCGACCACCAGCTTCACGTCCTTTTTCTTGCCGCCCGTCGCCTCGGAGACGCTGGCCACCAGATCCTTGATCTTCAGGCTGGGCGCCTTGTCCGCAGCCACGCTGACCGTCTCGGACGGCTCGGCTGCGGGTTCGGGCTTGGCCTCTGCCGCTCCGGCAGGCTTTGCTGCAGTCGACTTCTTGGTCGCCATCGCGATGGTCCCTTTGCTCCAGGCGTTTTCGGCAAGGTTATCGGCGGGTTGGAAACAATACTACAGGAATCATTGGGCTGTTTCGCCGCCGATTGGCGCTGCGGGCCTTCGGATCGGCCTTGCCCTTCGGCAGGCCCGAATTTATTATACGCCGTATATTTAAAGGAGCCCCCCCATGCCGCAGGGTCATGTCTTCATCGCAACCAGCCTGGACGGATTCATCGCCCGCGCCGATGGCGACATCGCCTGGCTGATCGCCCGCGACGACCCGGCCGAGGATCACGGCTTCACCGCCTTCATCGCCGGGATCGAGGCGATGGTGATGGGGGCGGGAACCTGGGCGGCGGTGCAGGATTTCGACCCCTGGCCCTATCCGATCCCGGTTCTGGTCCTGTCGCGCCGCCTGGCCGGACAGACGCCGCCGGCGCGGCTGGCCGGCAAGGTGCGATTCCTTGATCTGGCGCCGGATGCGGCCATGGATTTGCTGGCCTCGGAAGGGGTGCGGCAGGTTTATGTCGATGGCGGCAAGCTGGTGCGCAGCTTTCTGGCGGGTGGCCTGATCGACACGATCACCCTGACCCAGGTGCCCGTGCTGCTGGGCGGCGGCCTGCCGCTGTTCGGGCCTGTGCCGCAGGACATCGACCTGCAGCTTCTGTCGAGCCGGGCCTTCCCCTCGGGGCTGGTGCAATCGCAGTACCGGGTGCTGCGGTGACCCCGCGCGGCCGGCCCCGGAAAGAGGGGCGCGAGGATCTGCCCGGGCGCATCCTGGCGACCGCGCAGGCGATTCTGGATGAAGGCGGCCCGGCGGGCCTGACCCTGCGCCGGCTGGCGGGCGAGCTGGGCCTGACGCCGATGGCGCTTTACACCCACCATGCCGACCGTGCAGCGCTGATCCGCGCCCTGGCCGACCGTGCCTATGGCGGCATCACCGCCCCGGCCGAGGGCAGCCCGCGCCAGCGCCTGGCCGGGCTGATCACCGCCTATCATGCGGCGGTGCAGGCCCACCCTGCCCTGACGCTGGAGATCTTCCGCGATCCCGGCGCCTTCCCCGATCAGGCCCGACGCATCACCGCCACGCTGGAACAGCTGCTGCAGGATGCCGGCCTGCAGGGCGCGGCCGTGACCGCCTGGCGCGACATCCTGATCGACGTCACCCATGGCGCGGCGCTGGCGCTGGCCGCGCATCCGCAGGCGGGTGCCGCACCCGGGCAAGCCGCAACCGAAGCGCTTGACCATCTGCTTGCCGCCCTGCCCTGCGCGCCATGAAAACGGGCGGCCCCGAAGGGCCGCCCGAATGCCTGCCAGCGCAAGCCAGGATCAATGCGCGATCTGCGCCGGGCTTTCGCCCCCCGCCTTGCGCGCCGCCGCCGCCGCCTCTTCGGCGGCCTCGTCCCAATCCACCGGCTCGGGCTGGCGGGTCAGCGCCTGGGCCAGCACCTCGCGCACATGCGTGACGGGGATGATCTTCAGCCCCTTCTTCACATTGTCCGGGATGTCGGCCAGGTCCTTCTCGTTCTCTTCCGGGATGAACACGGTCTTGATCCCGCCGCGCAGCGCCGCCAGCAGCTTTTCCTTCAGCCCGCCAATCGCCATCGCATTGCCGCGCAGCGAAACCTCGCCCGTCATCGCAATGTCCTTGCGCACCGGAATGCCGGTCAGCACCGACACGATCGCGGTCACCATGGCCAGGCCCGCCGAGGGCCCGTCCTTGGGCGTCGCGCCGTCGGGGACGTGGACGTGAATGTCCATCGCCTCGAATTTCGGCGGCTTCACCCCCAGCTGCGGGCTGATCGAGCGGACATAGCTGGAGGCCGCCTCGATCGATTCCTTCATGACGTCGCCCAGTTTCCCGGTCGTCTTCATCCGGCCCTTGCCGGGCAGCTTCAGCGCCTCGATCTGCAGCAGATCGCCGCCGACCGAAGTCCAGGCCAGGCCGGTGACGACACCGATCTGGTCTTCCTTCTCGGCCAGACCATAGCGGTGCCGCTGCACGCCCAGGTATTCCTCGGCCTTCTGCGGCGTCACCTCGACCGACTTGACCTTGCCCTGCAGGATCTCGGTCACCGCCTTGCGGGCCAGCTTGGCGATCTCCCGCTCCAGGTTCCGCACCCCCGCCTCGCGGGTATAGTAGCGGATCACATGGGTCAGCGCCTCGTCCGTGACCTTGAACTCGCCCTTGCGCAAGCCGTTGGCCTTGATCTGCTTCGGCAGCAGGTGCTGCTTGGCGATCTCGCGCTTTTCATCCTCGGTGTAGCCCGCCAGCGAGATGATCTCCATCCGGTCCAGAAGCGGGCCCGGCATGTTGTACGAATTCGCCGTGGTGATGAACATCACATTGGACAGGTCGTATTCCACCTCGAGATAGTGGTCGACGAAGGTGTTGTTCTGTTCGGGATCCAGAACCTCCAGCAGGGCCGAGGCCGGGTCGCCGCGGAAATCCTGGCCCATCTTGTCGATTTCATCCAGCAGGATCAGCGGGTTGGTGGTCTTGGCCTTTTTCAGCGACTGAATGATCTTGCCGGGCATCGAGCCGATATAGGTCCGCCGGTGACCGCGGATCTCGGATTCGTCGCGCACCCCGCCCAGCGAGATGCGGATGAATTCGCGGCCCGTGGCCTTGGCGACCGACCGGCCAAGCGAGGTTTTCCCCACGCCGGGCGGCCCGACGAGGCAGAGGATCGGCCCCTTCAGCTTGGTCGAGCGCGCCTGGACCGCCAGATATTCGACGATCCGCTCTTTCACCTTGTCCAGACCGTAATGGTCGGTATCCAGCACCTTCTGCGCCGCGCCCAGATCCTTCTTGGTGCGCGACTTCGTGCCCCAGGGCACGCCCAGAAGCCAATCCAGATAGTTCCGCACCACCGTCGCTTCGGCCGACATCGGCGACATCGACTTCAGCTTCTTGACCTCGGCATCGGCCTTTTCGCGGGCCTCCTTGGACAGGTCGGTCTTGCGGATCCGCTCTTCCAGTTCGGCGATCTCGTTCTGGCCTTCCTCGCCATCGCCCAGCTCGCGCTGGATCGCCTTCATCTGCTCGTTCAGGTAATATTCGCGCTGGGTCTTCTCCATCTGAGACTTCACGCGGGTCTTGATCTTCTTCTCGACCTGCAGGACCGACAATTCGCCCTGCATCTGGCCATAGACCTTCTCAAGCCGTTCGGCGACGCTCAGCGTTTCCAGAAGTTCCTGCTTCAGCGCGACTTCCACCCCCAGATGGCCGGCGACCAGATCGGCCAGCCGCGCGGGTTCGCGCGTCTCACCGACCGAGGCGGTGGCCTCTTCGGGGATGTTCTTCTTGATCTTCGCATAGCGTTCGAATTCGTCGCCCACGGCGCGCACCAGCGCCTCGACGCTGGCCGGATCGCCCAGGCTTTCTTCCAAAAGCGTGGCCCGGGCCTCGAAGAAGGCGGGATTCTCGACGAAGTCGGTGATCTTCACCCGCGCCTTGCCCTCGACCAGCACCTTCACGGTGCCATCGGGCAGTTTCAGCAGCTGCAGGACATTGGCCAGCACACCGACGCGATAGATGCCGTCGGTGGTCGGATCGTCGACCGTCGGGTCGACCTGGCTGGAGAGGAGAATCTGCTTGTCATCGGCCATCACCTCTTCCAGCGCCCGCACCGATTTCTCACGCCCGACGAACAGCGGCACGATCATGTGCGGAAACACCACGATGTCGCGCAGCGGCAGCACCGGGAAGCTGGAGGACAGGGTTTCGCTCATTGGCGCATCCTTTCTTGCGGCGGATGGATGCGGGCCCCGACCACCGGCAGCCCGCCCTTCCCCGCGTTCGGAAATGTAAATCTGTGGTCCCGGAGGGAGGGTTTCAAGCGCATCATTGGCCCGCCAGTTTGAACCTGCCCGCGGCGGGCTGCAAGAGTGGATCGGATGGGATGGTTTCTGCCGGGTCAGGGGAACCATCCTTGCCCCGCAGGGCTGGCAATGCAGGATTGACGCGCGCCGGGCAGAACCGGCGGGAAGGATAATGCCGAATGACCCTGATGCAGCGCCGCAGCTTTCTGGCCGGACTGGCCGCCCTGCCCGGCCTTCCCCCCACCATGGGCACCGCGCTGATCACTGGCCTGGTCACTGGCCTGGCGCCGCAGCGCGCCGGGGCCGAGCCGGCCCTTTCGCCCGCCGACCGGGCCGCGGCCGGGCTTCTGGCCGATCTGTCGCGCCTGCCGGTGGCGCAGTTCCGCCCCGATCCCGCGGGCCAGGTGCCGCGCATCGTCTGGGGCGATCTGGCGGGCGCCGGGGCGCTGGGCTTCGGCGCGCGCGAGGTGCTGGGCAGCTGGACCCGCATGGTCGAGGGCTTTGCGCTGGAGCAGGTGGTGTTCGGGCTGCAGGGCGGCTGGGCCGGCACGGTGGGCTTCGGCCCGCAGGATGTGGCGCGGTTTCTCTGCACGACGGCCGAGCCGGAACGCGGCGCGATCCTGACGCTGCACGCGGGCGCGGGCGACGGGGTTGGCGGAACGCTTTCGGAACGCGGCTATGACCAGGCTATGCTGGGCACGATCCCGGTCTTCCAGCGCGGCGCCGAGGATTTTGCCGTCGATCCGGCGCGGCGCGATCCGAAAGACCCGTTCGGGGGGCTGATCGGGAAATCGTCCCGCGTGATCGTGGCGGGGGATGAGGTGATCCAGACCGCCGGCTGGGCGCTGCTGGCCGGGCTTGCGGGCACGGCCGGGCCGCAGGGCCACCCCGATCTGGCGGCCCTGACCCAGGCGCTGCGCGCGCCCGGCTTCGGCGCGGCCCAGATTCTGCAGGCGCTGGTGCTGAACGACCAGCAGGGGCTTGCAACTGGCGTCACCGGGCTTGGGCTTCTGCCCTGGGGGCTGGGGCTGCTGGGCGATCTTTCCGATGGCAAGACCTGCCATGCCGCGGCGCTGTTCAGCTATGCGACCGAAGCCGAGGCCGAAGAAAGCGCCACGCGCCTGGCGCGCACCTGGCCTGCGGCGCGCAGCAGCGCCACCCAGGGCGCGCTGGCCGACCGGGTGCCCGTGCGCGAGATTTCGGTGCAGCGGGCAAGCGATGGTCGCGCGGTCCTGATCTTCCGCGCCCAGGCGCCCGAAGGCGAAGGCGGCAATGCCGCCTATCGCTTCCTGGCCCAGGCCCGGATGATGCGCGACCTTGCCCCCTTCGCCCTGTAGCGGCGCGGCTCAGTTCGCGGCGGGCATCTGCGCCAGGGTCGGGTAATCGGTATAGCCCTCGGCCCCGCCGCCATACAGGCCCGCCGTCGGCAGCGGGTTCAGGGGCGCATCCTGGGCCAGCCGCTCGGCCAGATCGGGGTTCGAGATATACAGCTTGCCAAAGGCCACCGCATCCGCAGCGCCCGAGGCCACGGCCTGCACCGCCATATCGCGCGTATAGCCGTTATTGGCGATCCAGACCCCCTTGAACCGCGCCCGCAGCGCCTCGATCCCGCCCGCGGGCCAGTCGCGCGGGCCGCCGGTCTGGCCTTCGACCATATGCAGGAATGCAAGCCCGGCCGCGTTCAGCTGATCCACCACCGCGCCGAACAGGCCGGCCGTGTCGCTGTCGAGCCCCACGTCATTGGCATTCGACCAGGGCGACAGGCGAATGCCGGTGCGCGACGCGCCGATTTCGCCAGTGACCGCCGCCAGAACCTCGCGCAGAAAGCGGATGCGGTTCTCGACCGGGCCGCCATAGCCATCCGTCCGCTTGTTCGAGCTGTCGCGCAGGAACTGGTCGATCAGATAGCCATTGGCGCCGTGGATCTCGACCCCGTCGAACCCGGCCGCAATCGCATTGGCGGCGGCCTTGCGGTAATCCTCGACCGTGGCGGCGATCTCGGCCTCGGTCAGCGCCCGCGGCGCGCCGGTTTCCAGAAAGGCGCCGTTCACATAGGTGCGCGACTTGGCCGGAATGGCCGAGGGCGCCACCGGCGCCCCGCCATCCAGCAGATCGGGATGGCTGACCCGGCCGACATGCCAAAGCTGGATCACGATCCGGCCGCCGGCGGCATGCACCGCCTCGGTCACCCGGCGCCAGCCCGCCACCTGCGCCTGAGAATAGATCCCCGGCGTTGCGGTATAGCCCTTGGCCTGCGGCGAGATCTGCGAGCCTTCGGTCACGATCAGCCCGGCGCCGGCGCGCTGGCGATAATAGTCCACATGCAGATCGCCCGGCACATCGCCCGCATAGGCGCGGTTGCGCGTCAGGGGCGCCATGACGACGCGGTTCTTCAACTCGATTGCCCCTGCCGTCAGGGGGGTGAAAAGCTTGTCAGTCATCGCGGCCTCCGCAGCGGTTGGGGACTAGAAGCTAGTCCTGCTGCAGCGCGGCACAAGCCCGACGGCTGTGCAAAGCCGCCCTTCCGCCTGTGCAGAGCTAGAGAGGCTCGATATCGCCCTCGGCGCGGCGGGCATGGAAGGCCGCGACATAGGCCTTCAGGTTGCCCGAGCCGATCGAGGCGCGCAGGCCCGCCATAAGCTCCTGATAGTAATGCAGATTGTGCCAGGTCAGCAGCATCGAGGCGATGATTTCCTGCGCCTTGAACACATGATGCAGATAGGCGCGGCTGTAATTGCGGCAGGCGGGGCAGCTGCATTGCGCGTCCAGCGGGCGCGGGTCGTCCTGATGGCGGGCGTTCTTGATGTTGACCTGCCCGCGCCGCGTCCAGGCCTGGCCGGTCCGGCCCGAGCGGCTGGGCAGGACGCAATCCATCATGTCCACCCCGCGCTCGACCGCGCCCACGATATCGTCGGGCTTGCCCACACCCATCAGGTAACGCGGCTTGTCTTCGGGCAGCAGGCCCGGCGCATAGTTCAGCACGTCGAACATCGCCGCCTGTCCCTCGCCCACCGCCAGCCCACCGATCGCATAGCCGTCAAACCCGATCGAGCGCAGTTCGGCCGCCGATTCCGCGCGCAATTCGCGGGTGACACCGCCCTGCATGATGCCGAACAGCGCGTGCCCCGGCCGGTCGCCAAAGGCCTGGCGCGAGCGGCGCGCCCAGCGCATCGACAGGCGCATCGACTTTGCCACCGTCGCCTCGTCGGCCGGCAGCGCGGGGCATTCGTCAAAGCACATCACGATGTCGCTGCCCAGCAGCGCCTGAATCTCCATGCTGCGCTCGGGCGTCAGCTGGTGTTTCGAGCCGTCGATATGGCTGGAAAACACCACGCCTTCCTCGGTCAATTTGCGCAGCGGGCCCAGGCTCATGACCTGAAAGCCGCCGGAGTCGGTCAGGATCGGCTTTTGCCAGTTCATGAACTTGTGCAACCCGCCCAGCCGCGCGATCCGCTCGGCCCCGGGGCGCAGCATCAGGTGATAGGTATTGCCCAGAAGGATATCGGCCCCGGTCGAGGCCACGCTGTCGGGCAACATCGCCTTCACCGTCGCCGCCGTTCCGACCGGCATGAAGGCGGGCGTGCGAATTTCGCCGCGCGGGGTCGAGATCACCCCCACCCGCGCCTTGCCATCCGTCGCCGAGACCTTGAACCCGAAGCCCTGCGCCATCGCCATCCCCTGCAAAACCGCCGCGGTTTAGCGCCAAATGCCGCGCCTTGCCAAGGCCGCCCTGTCGCGCCGCGGTTTTCTTCGCGTCGATCAAACGATGAATTGACGGGATGTGAAAAGCATGCACATGTGCGAATGAACGTTCATTCGCACCCGAATCCCCCTGATTGCCCCCGGACCCTGATGACCAGTGCCCCTTCGCTTCCCGACGCCCTGCCCCCTTCCGACGCGCCCGCGCCGGCCGCCGACCGGGCGGACGCGATTCTGGCGCAGATCCGCGAGGTCTTTGTCGAAAAGGGCTTTGACGGCGCCTCGATGCAGGATCTGGCGCGTGCCGCCGGGATGAGCGTGGGCAATTTCTACCGTTATTTCCCGTCGAAGGCCGCAATCGTCGAGGCGATGGTCGGCCGCGACATGGCCGAGATCGAGGCGAAATTCGCCGATATCCGCACCGCCGACGATCTGATGGGCGCGGTACGCGCCAAGGTCGCGGGCGAGGTCTGCGCGGTGCAGACCGACAAGGGCGGGCTCTGGGCCGAGATCAACGCCGCCGCCCGGCGCAAAAGCGAAATCGCGACCATCTGCGCCGGCATGGAAGAGCTGGTGGCGCGGAACATGCTGGGCGTCTTCGCGCGCGTCACCGGGCTTGCGCCAGGCGAATGCCAGCAGCGCTTTGGCGCCCATGCCCGCTTCGTCGTCCTGATGGTGAAGACGGTCGCCATGCGCAACTCCACCATTCCCGACCCCGACCTGACCGCGCTGGTGCTGGAAAGCATCAACCGCGTGCTGGACGAGGTGACTGCCGCCGCTTCCGAAAAGACCTGACCCGTTCCGACAAGGGCTTCTGCCATGCGCCGCTTCATGCTTCATTCCTCGGTCGCGGCGCTTGTGCTGCTGGCCCCCCTGCCGCTTTCGGCCGAAACCGCCGAAGCCGCCGCTCCGGCCGAGGCGCCTGCGGCGGCCACGCTGCCGGCGATCACGGTGGCGCGGGTCGAAAGCCGCCACATGGTCGAACATGTGATCGCCACGGGCTTCGTCAACCCGGTGCAGCAGATCAATGTCCAGCCGCTGATCGAGGGCCAGCCGATCGACCGGCTTCTGGCCGATGTGGGCGACATGGTCGCGGCAGATCAGGTTCTGGCGGTGCTGTCGGACAAGGCGCTGCTGCTGCGCCGGGCACAGACCCTGGCCTCGCGCGCGGCGGCCGAGGCGACGATTGCCCAGGCCGAAGCGCAGATGCTGGAAGCCCAGGCCTCGGCCGACGAGGCTGAGCGCGTGGCCGAACGCACACGGAAATTGCGCGATCAGGGCTCGGCCACCCAGGCGGCGGCCGATGCGGCCAGCGCCACGGCCATCGCGGCCACGGCGGGCGTTTCGGTGGCGCGCCAGTCGCTGGCCGCCGCCCGCGCCCAGCTGGACGTGATCGACGCGCAACTGGCCAGCCTGGATCTGGAACTGACCCGGACCGAAGTGCGGGCGCCCTTCGCCGGCCGGATCAGTTCGCGCAACGCGGTGATCGGCGCGATTGCCAGCGCCGCCGGCGCGCCGATGTTCGTGATCGAGAAGGACGGCGCGCTGGAACTTTGGGCCGATGTGGCCGAGGCCGATATCCAGCGCCTGCAGGAAGGCCAGGGCGCCCAGTTGCGCGGGGTCGGCATGGACACCGCTCTGCCGGGCCGGCTGCGCCTGGTCGAGCCGGTGATCGACAGCGCCACGCGGCTGGGCCGGGCGCGGATCAGCGTCGATGACAAGGCCGGCCTGCGCGCCGGGATGTACCTGGAAGCCGATATCACCGTGGCCGAACGCGACGCGCTGGCCGTTCCCGTCACTGCCGTCGGGCGCGAGGGCGGGCGGCAGACGGTGCTGCGGGTCGCCGGTGACACGGTCGAACAGGTCGAGGTCACGCTTGGCATCCGCGAAGGCGGCTGGGTCGAGGTGGTCTCGGGCCTGGCCGCGGGCGACCAGATCGTCGCCAAGGCCGGCTCTTTCGTGCGCCCGGGCGACCGGATCAACCCCGTCCTTGATGACGCGACCCAATAGGACATTCCGGCATGAACTTTTCCGCCTGGGCCATCCGCAATCCCGTCGCGCCCCTTCTGGGCTTCTTCCTGCTGATGCTGATCGGCTGGCAGTCGTTCAACACCCTGCCGATCACCCGATTCCCGAATATCGACGTGCCCATTGTCTCGATCGCCGTGGCCCAGCCCGGCGCGGCACCGGCCGAAATCGAGACCCAGATCACCAAGGAAATCGAGGATGCCGTGGCCGGGGTCACCGGCGTCAAGAATGTCACCTCGTCGATCTCGGACGGGCTGTCGACCACGGCGGTCGAATTCTACATGGAGATCCCGACCGACAAGGCGGTGCAGGATGTCAAGGATGCGATCGACCGGATCCGCGGCGATCTGCCCGGCGATATCGAAGCGCCGATCGTCGCGCGCGTCGATGTGGAAGGCGGGTCGATCCTGACCTATTCGGTCTCGTCGCCCGACATGACGCTTGAGGAACTCAGCTGGTTCGTCGACGACACGCTGAAGCGCGCGCTGCAGGGCCGGCCCGGCATCGGCCGGGTTGACCGCTATGGCGGCGCCGACCGCGAGATCCGCATCAATCTGGACCCGGTGAAACTGGGCAGCTACGGCATCACCGCGCTTGAGGTCAGCCAGCAGCTGGCGCTGACCAATGCCAATGTCGGCTCGGGCAAGACCGAGATCGGCGCGGGCCAACAGTCGATCCGCACGCTGGGCAACCAGGACACTGCCGCCGCCCTGGCCGAAGCCTCGATCGCGCTGCGCTCGGGCCGGCATGTGCGCCTGTCGGATCTGGGCGAGGTCGTCGACAGCTATCAGGAACCCGAAAGCTTCGGCCGCAGGAATGGCGAGCCGGTGGTGATGATGGGGGTCTTCCGCTCGAAAGGCGCCTCGGAAGTGACGGTGGCCGAAACCACCGCCGCCGTGGTCGACGAGATCCGCGCCCGCACCCCCGGCATTTCCATCGAACTGGTCGATGACGCGGTCTATTACACCTATGGCAATTACGAATCCGCCCTGCACACGCTGATCGAAGGCGCGTTGCTGGCGGTTCTGGTGGTCTTCGTCTTCCTGCGCAACTGGCGCGCGACGCTAATCGCCGCCGTGGCCCTGCCGCTTTCCGCCGTCCCCACCTTCTGGGTGATGGAGGCGGTGGGCTTCTCGCTGAACCTGGTGTCCTTCCTGGCCCTGACACTGGCGACCGGGATCCTGGTCGACGATGCCATCGTGGAAATCGAGAACATCGCCCGCCATATCCGCATGGGCAAATCGCCCTATCGTGCCGCGATCGAGGCGGCCGACGAGATCGGCCTTGCGGTCATCGCCACCACCTCGACCATCGTTGCGGTCTTCGTGCCGGTGTCGTTCATGCCCGGCATTCCGGGCCAGTATTTCCGCCAGTTCGGCATCACGGTGGCGGTGGCGGTGATCTTCTCGCTCTTGGTGGCGCGGCTGATCACGCCGATGATGGCCGCCTATTTCATGACCCCGCGCGACACTGGCCATGACGACCATCGCGACGGGCTGTTCATGCGCTTCTATCTGTGGCTGGTGCGCAAATCCACCGCCATGCCGCGGCTGTTCGGCTCGCGCGTCCGCTTCCCGGCCTATTACATGACGCTGGTCGTCGCGGTGGCGGTGGTGATCGTCTCGGTCCAGCTGATGCTGCAGGTGCCGGGCAACCTGTTCCCGCCCGACGATGAAAGCCGTTTCGCGATTTCGGTGGAACTGCCCCCCGGCGCCACCCTGGAAGAAACCGACCGCACCACCGAAAGGATGCGCCAGGCGATTGCCGATATCCCGGGGATCGAGACGGTGCTGGTGGTGGGCGGCAGCTCTCCGCTGGGCGATCTGGACGTGCGCCGCGCCGATATGCGCGTGCTGCTGGAAAAGCGCGATGTCGGGCTGGAACGGCGGCTACTGGAAGTGGCCTCGGGCATTCCGCTCTTGCGCGATATCATCACCGTGCCGCCCTCGGAAACCCGCACCCAGCCGCAGGTCGAGATCGAGGCCGAGGTCTTCGCCCGCCTTGCCGCCATTCCCGATATCCGCGCCTTCAAGCTGGGCGGCCCCGGCGCAGGCGGACGTCCGGTCTCGTATAATGTGCTGTCGGCCGACGAGGGCGATCTGAAACAGGCGGTGTCGCAGATCGAACGCGCGCTGGCGGGCGAGCCGCTTCTGTCGAATGTCTCGACCGAAAGCACCCTGCCCCGGCCCGAGGTGCAGATCACCCCCCGCCTCGACGAGGCGGCGCGGCTGGGCGTGACCACCCAGGCCATTGCCGCCACGTTGCGGGTGGCGACCATCGGCGACAATGACGCGGCGCTGGCGAAACTGTCGGTCGACAACCGGCTGATCCCGGTGCGGGTGCGGCTGGACGATGCGTCGCGCGAAAGCCTGGACCGGATCGCCGCGCTGAAAGTGCCCACCGCCTCGGGCGCGCTGGTGCCGCTGGCGGCGGTGGCCGGGATCGAGGTCTCGGAAGGCCCCGCCACGATCAAGCGGCTGAACCGTCAGCGCGTGGCCACGGTGGGCGCCGACCTGCCGGTGGGCGTGCCGCTGGACAGCGCGACCCAGCGGTTCGAGGCAATCGTCTTCGGCGATCCGGCGCAGGGCATCGCGCCGCTGGCCCTGCCCGCCTCGGTCACGGTCAAGCCCTCGGGCGATGCCGAGGTGCAGGCCGAACTGGTGTCAAGCTTCGAGAATGCGATGATCATGGGGTTGATGCTGGTCTTGACCGTGCTGATCCTGCTGTTCAAATCGGTGATCCAGCCCTTCACCATCCTGTTCTCGCTGCCTTTGGCCATCGGCGGCGTGGCGGCGGCGCTGATCATCACCCAGAACCCGATGTCGATGCCGGTGATGATCGGCCTGTTGATGCTGATGGGGATCGTGACGAAGAACGCCATCCTGCTGATCGACTTTGCCATCGAGATGCGGGTGCGCGGCATGAACCGGATCGCGGCGGTGGTCGAGGCCGGGCACAAGCGCGCGCGCCCGATCGTCATGACCTCGATCGCCATGTCGGCGGGGATGCTGCCCTCGGCCCTGGGCGTGGGCGAAGGCGGCACCTTCCGCGCGCCGATGGCGATTGCGGTGATCGGCGGCATCATCATGTCGACTGTGCTGTCGCTGGTGGTGGTGCCGGCCTTCTACCTGATCATGGACGATCTTTCCCGCGCCCTGTCCTGGGTCTTCGGCCGCTTCATCGGCCCGAAAGAGGCCGAGGCCCAGGCGCCTTCGGCCGAGGAACTGGTCACCCGCCTGCGCAGCGGCGACGAACGGGCGGCGCTGATCGGCGCGCGTCTGGCCGCGCTGGAAGACCGGATCGGCCGGCCCGCCCCGCCATCGGCCCAGGCGGCCGAATAGGCCGCGGAACAGGCGCGGTGACCCGCGTCGCTAAGGCTTGCCCGGCCAAAGCCGGGCAGCCTCGGCCGTCCCATAGCGGCCAAGCGCCAGATCCTCGGCGACCCGCGCCGGATCCCGGTCGGCCGGCGCGCCATAGCCGCCGCCGCCCGGCGTTCTGACCCGCACCCGGTCGCCGGCCTGCAAGACGATGTCCTGCGCCTTGGACAGATGCTCGGGCACCAGAACCGGCGCGCCCTGGCGGTGGATCTCGACCCGGTTCACCGCGCCATCGCCGCCGCCCAGCACACCCTGCGGCCCGACCCGCCCGTGATCCATCACGAACGACGCCCGCGCCATGCCGCGCAGCAGTTCGATCTCGTAATCCAGCCCGAAGCCGCCGCGATACTGCCCCGCCCCGCCACTGCCCTCATGCAGCGCATAGCGGCGGTAGAGGACGGGGTATTTCTGCTCCATGATCTCGACGGGCGGCGCCTTGGAAATGCCGATTGTCGAACAGCCGTTCGATATCCCGTCACCGCCGGCAAAACCACCATAACCGCCGCCCGAAATCTGGTACATCACATAGCCCGCCCCGGTCTCGGGGTCGGTCCCGCCCAGGCCGAAATTGCCGCTGGTGCCGGCCGGCGCCGCCGTCACCCGATCGGGGATCGCCTGCACCAAAGCGGCAAAGACCGCCTCGGCAATGCGCTGGCTGACCTCGGCCGCGCAGCCCGAGACCGGGCGCGGATAATGTGCGTCCAGGAATGTGCCCTCGATCCCCACCACCTCCAAAGGCTCGAATGCCCCCGCACTGATCGGCACATCGGGAAAGACGTGCCGCACCGCCAGATAGACCGAAGACAGCGTCGTCGCGCGGACCGAGTTCATCGGCCCCGCACAGGGCAGCGACGAGCCCGAAAAATCGAAGACCAGCCTCTCGCCCGCCCGCGTCACCGCAAGCGCGATGATCAGGGGGGCGTTCACCACCCCGTCGCTGTCGATCACCGCCGTCGCGCGATAGCGCCCCTCGGGGATCAGCGCCAGCTTGGCCCGCATCTGCCGCGCCGCCAGATCGCGCATCTGCGCCACCGCCGCGCCGACCGTGCCGTCGCCATAGCGGTCCAGCAGTGCCGCCAGCCGCTCGGCCCCGACCATCAGCGCCGAAGCCTGGGCCTTCACATCGCCGATCCGCTGATCCGAGACCCTTATATTCGAACAGATGATCGCCCAGATCTCGGCATCCAGCACGCCCTTCTTGAACAGTTTTACCGGCGGCAGCCGCAGCCCTTCCTGCTCGGCGCTGATCGCCGAAGCCGAGAACCCCCCGGGCACCATGCCCCCGGTATCCGGCCAATGCCCGGTATTCGACAGCCAGCACCAGATGCGCCCCTGCCGCCAGACCGGCATGGCAAAGCGCACATCCATCAGATGCGTGCCGCCCAGATAGGGATCGTTGACGATATAGATGTCACCCGGCTCCGGCGCCGCCGTCACCCCCGCCGCGATGCGTTCAATCAGCGTGCGGGTGGAAAACTGCATCACGCCGACGAACACCGGCAGGCCTTTCGACCCCTGGGCGATCAACGACCCATCCTCGGCCGAATAGATCCCGTCCGAGCGGTCATCCGCCTCGGCGATCACCGGCGAAAAGGCCGCGCGCGAGAAGGTCAGGTCCATCTCGTCGCAAACCTGCTGCAACCCCGCCTGGATCACCGCCAGCGTCACCGGATCGACCATGCTGCCTTCCTCTCTGTCCAAATATCCCGGGGGTCCGGGGGCTGGCCCCCCGCTCTGCCGCGCTCAGCCCGTGACCGACACGATCAGATTGCCATCGGCATCCGATGTGACCCGGCACCCCGGCTCGACCAGCAGGGTCGTGTCCATCTGCTCGATCACCGCGGGCCCCGTCAGGTCCAGATCCAAAGGCAGGTGATCGCGCCAATAGACCGGCACCTCCTGCCAGCCGTCCTCAAACCAGACCCGCCGCTGGCCCGAGGGCGCGACCAGTGCCCGGCGTCCGGCCGGGTCGATCAGCCGCGACAGGTCCAGCTCGGCCCGCCGCCCGGTCACACTGACATTCAGGTTCATCAGATTGGCGCGGATTTCGGGCAGATCCACCCGGAACCGGGCATGATAGGCCGCCTCGAACAGGGCCTGCAGGCTTTCACGCGACGGCGCGGCCCCGGGCAGCGCCACCCGCAACAGATGGGTCTGGCCCAGAAACTGCATGTCGGCGGAAAACTCGGCCCGGACATCCCGGACCGCCACCTTCTCGGCCGCGATCAGCCGCCGCCCCTCGGCCTCCAGCCCCGCCAGGATCGCCGCCACTTCGGCCATATCCAAGGCATCCAGCGGCCGGTTCAGCGTGCGCACGAAGTCGTGCCGCAGATCGGCCACCACGCAGCCCAAGGCATTGGTGATCCCCGGCCGCGCCGGCACCAGCACCCGGGGCACGGCCAGTTCCCGCGCCAGCGCCACCGCATGCAGGGGCCCCGCGCCGCCAAAGGCGAACAGCGCGAAATCGCGCGGATCCGCGCCCATGGAAATCGACACCATGCGGATCGCGCCGGCCATATGGGTATTGGCGATCCGAACCACCGCCTCGGCCGCCTGCTCGACGCCCAGGCCCAGCGGCCGCGCGATCTGGTCCTGCATCGCCGCGCGCGCCGCCTCGGCCGCCTGGCCGAAGCGCTGCGCCGGCAGCCGCCCCAGGATCAGGTTCGCATCCGAGATGGTGACCAGCGTGCCGCCCCGCCCATAGCAGACCGGGCCCGGAGCCGAGCCCGCGCTGTCCGGGCCCACCCGCAGCATGCCGCCTTCATCCACCCGCGCGATCGACCCGCCGCCCGCGCCCACGGTGCGCACATCCACCATCGGCACATGGATCGGCATGGCATATTCCACCTCGATCTCGTTCGAGACCGGCGCCACGCCGCCGCGGATCATCGCCACATCGGTCGAGGTGCCGCCCATGTCATAGGTCAGCAGATCCGGCATCCCCGCCCGCCGCCCGGTGGCCACCGCCGCCATCACGCCCGAGGCCGGGCCCGACATCACCGTCTTCACCGCCTCGCGCGCCACATTCTGCGCCGCGACCATCCCGCCATTGCCGTTCATCACCAGCAGGTCGCGCCCATAACCGCGCGCGGCCAGTTCGCCGGCCAGACGGCTGATATAGCGCTCCAGCACCGGCTGAACCGAGGCATTCACCGCCGCGGTCACCCCGCGCTCGTATTCCCGGGCTTCGGAAAGCAGCGCATGGCCCAGCGTCACATAGGCATTCGGCCAGATCTCGCGCGCGATCTCGCCCGCGCGCAGCTCATGCGCAGGGTTGGCATAGGCATGCAGGAAATGGATGACCAGCGCCTCGCAACCCGCCTGCAGCAGCTGCGCCAAAGCGTCGCGAAAAGCCTTTTCGTCCAGCGGCGTGACCACCCGGCCGCGCGCATCCATCCGCTCGGGCACGTCCAGTCGCAGATCGCGCGGAATGATCGGCACGAAGCGGCCCGACATGCCATAGGCCTGCGGCCGCGTGCGCCGGCCCAGTTCCAGAACGTCGCGAAAGCCTTCGGTGGTGATGATCCCGGTTCTCGCCAATTGCCGTTCCAGCACGGCATTGGTCGTCGTGGTGGTGCCATGGACGATCAGGTCCATCTCGGCCAGATCGGCGCCCGCCGCCTCAAAGGCCGCCAGCACCCCGCCCGACTGGTTGGGCAGCGTGGTCGGCACCTTGGCCAGCCGCACCCCGCCCGAGGCCGGATCGAAGACCACCAGATCGGTGAAGGTTCCGCCGACATCCACGCCCGCGACCAGCCCGCCGCTCATCTTCGCCCTCCCGCCGCGGGACGGCAGCGATTTCTTTGAAGAAATCGCGCCGGAGCCTTCAAAGGCTCCGGGCCGGAATTTTCGAAAATTCCGGCATCTCTGCGATCCATCTGTCGCGTCCTGCCCATCAGACCCCCACGAATTCCGCGAATTGCCGCGCGCCCGGCGCCAGGTCTGCCGCGCTGACCATCTCGGCCACGCGGCCATGCGCCATGAAGGCGACGCGGTCGGCCATCTTCAGCACCGCCTCGACCCGCTGCTCGACCAGAACCACCGCAACGCCCTCGGCCCTAAGCTGCCCCACCGCATCGCGGATCAGCGCGATCATCGAGGGCTGCAACCCCTCGGTCGGCTCGTCCAAGAGCAGAACCTTCGGCTCCAGACACAGGGCGCGAGCGATGGCCAGCATCTGCTGCTCGCCCCCCGACAAGGTCGCGGCCACCTGCCCCAGCCTTTCGCCCAGCCGCGGGAACAGCCGCAGCACATGGGCGCGGATCTCGGGCCGGTTGCCGCGCAACAGCCCGCCGATCTCAAGGTTTTCCGCAACCGTCAGCGGCCCGAACAGCCGCCGCCCCTGCGGCACCCAGGCCAGACCATGGCCCGGCACCCGATGCGCGGGCAGGCCCAGCACCTCGACGCCCGCCACCCGCACACTGCCCGTACCGGGCAAAAGCCCCATGATGGCCTTCATCAGCGTGGTCTTGCCCGCGCCATTGCGGCCCATGATGCAGGTCACCTCGCCCGGGCGGGCGGTGAAATCCACGCCGCGCAGCACGGTGACGGGCCCGTAGCCCGCGCTGAGACCGGCGATCTCAAGCCCCAAGATAGGCCTCCTGCACCGCGGGGTCGGCGCTTATCTGGGCGGGCGTGCCCCGCGCCAGCACCCGGCCGAAATTCAGCACGGTGATGCGGTCGGCGACGCCCATCACCACCTCCATGTTATGCTCGATCAGCAGGACCGAGACGGCCGGGACCAGCCCGCGCACCAGCGCCATGAAGCCCGCGATCTCGCCCGCGGCCAACCCTTGCGTCGGCTCGTCCAGGATTAGCACCTTCGGCTGCAGCGCGAGGCCCATCGCCACTTCCAGAAGCCGCTGGTGACCATAGCTTAGCGCGCCCGCGCCTTGCCCCGCCAGATCGGCCATGCCCACCTGCCCCAGCGCAGCCGCGACCGCGGCCTCCAGCGCCGCCCCGCCGCCCCGCCAGCTGCCGATCTGGGCCCGCCCGCCCTGCACCGCCAGCGCGACATTGTCGAAGACCGTAAGCCCCGGAAAGATCGAGGTGATCTGGAACGTATAGGCCAGCCCCTTTCGCACCCGCGCCTGGGCCGGCAGGCGGGTGATGTCTTCGCCCGCCAGATGGATCGTGCCGGATTGCACCGGAATCCGCCCCGACAGAAGCGAGACGAAAGTGGTCTTCCCCGCGCCATTCGGCCCGATCAGCCCCTGCACCTCGCCGGGGCGCAGATCGAAATCCACCCCGTCCACGGCGCGCAAGCCGCCGAAATGCCGCGTCAGGCCCCGGGCTTCCAGCAGGCTCATGGCAGGCCCCTCCAGACCTTTTCCCGCACCCAGCCCAGAATGCCCTTGGGTGCGAACAGGACCAGCACCACCAAAGCGGCCCCGACCAGGAACAGCCAGGCCGAGGTCAGGCCCGAGGCCAGCTCGATCAGCCAGAACATCAGCGCCGCGCCCAGAACCGGCCCCGCCACCGTGCCCGCACCGCCCAGCAGAACATACAGCATCGGCAGGATGGAATATTGGATCGTGGCGAAACTGGCGCCCGCATAGCCGAACAGCAGCGCCCAGGCCCCGCCCGCAAGCCCGGCATAAAGGCCCGAGATCACCAGCACGATCAGCTTCACCACGAAGGGGTTGTAGCCCAGAAGGCGCGAGCGTTCCTCATTCTCGCGCATCGCCACCATCACCCGGCCAAAGCGCGACCGCACCAGCGCCAGGCAGACCAGAAAGCCCAGGGCGAACAGGCCCCAGGCGACCGCGAAACGCGGCCCGTCCGAAGACAGGGCAAAGCCGAACAGGCTGCGCCCCGAGGCGGGCACGGCAAAGCCCTGATCGCCGCCGGTCCAGGCGTTGAAATAGATCAGCGTCAGATAGCCGGCCTGGGCGAACATCAGCGTCACGATCATGAAGCTGACGCCCGCGGTGCGCAGCGCGAACAGCCCGACCGCCCCGGCCAGAACGCCCCCGCCCAAAAGCGACAGGATCAGCGCCGGACCCGCGCTGAACCCGAAATGATAGGCGGGCAGCCCGGCCGCGAACATGCCACCGGCGAAGAACAGCGCATGGCCCAGGCTGAGCAAGCCGGTATAGCCGAAGGCCAGATTGTAGCCCATGGCGAACAGGGCCAGCACCAGAACCCGCGCCAGATTGGTCGCGTGATAGGGCGGCAGCAGATATTGCGCCGCGAACAGCGCCACCAGCACGGCCAGATGCAGGGCCCAGACCTTCGCGCCGCTCATCTGTCGCGCACTCCGAACAGGCCCTGCGGGCGGAAGACCAGCACCAGCGCCACCAGAAGCGTGGCCAGGATCTTGGCCAGGGTGGGCGAGAAGAACATGCTGATCACCCCATCCGACAGGCCGATGACCAGCGCCGCGACGACCGTGCCGCGCAAACTGCCCAGGCCGCCGATGATGACCACGATGAAGGACAGAAGCAGCGGATCATGCCCCATCAGGTAATGCGCCTGCTGGATCGGCACGATCAGCACCGCCGCCACCGCGGCCAGGGCAGCACCGATGCCGAAGACCGCCATATAGACCAGGTCGACATCAATGCCGAAGGCCTGCGCCACGTCGCGGTCAACCTGGGTCGCGCGCATGACCAGGCCCACCTTGCTGCGGGTCATGAACAGCCACAGCGCCAGCAGCACCACGGCGGCCGCCAGCACCACGAACAGCTTGTAGCCCGAATAGCCGAACCAGGGCAGTTGCAGCCGCCAGTCGAAGGGCGCGGCGACAGGCCGCGCATCGGGGCCGTAAAAGCTCAGCGCCGCCTGCTGGATCATGTACAAAAGCCCGATCGTGGCCACGATCGTCGCCTCGGGGTCGTAATCCAGCCGCCGCAGCACCAGCCGGTCGGCTGCCGCCGCCAGCGCCCCCACCGCAACCGGCGCCACCGCCAAAGCCACCAGAAACCCCGCCCAGGCCGGTCCGGGCACCAGCGTCGTCACGAACCAGGCGATCACCGCGCCCAGCATGTAGAACTCGCCATGCGCGACATTGACCACCCGCATGACGCCAAAGACCAGCGACAGGCCCGAGGCCGCCAGCGCCAGGACGGCGGCGGTCACCAGACCCTCCATCAGGGCCAGAAGCAGGAAAGGACCGAAGGACATTGCACCCCAGCGCCAGAAAGTGCCCCGGCACCTTCTGCGCCGGGGTCAGAGTCAACACGGGCGGCAAGCGCCCGGCCTGGGGTCAGAACGCCATCGTGGTGTAATCCACCGCGTCTTCATACATCCCGTCCTCCATCGAGGTCGTATGCACCTGCACCAGTTTCCCCGACTGGATCTGGCTGATATGCTGCACGCCAAAGACCTGATGGGTCTTGCCGTTGAAGACCTTGGCCCCCTGTGGCCGTTCCGGCCCATAGGGCAGGTCGGTGATCGCCTCCATCGCCTCGACCAGCTTCTGGCGGTCGGCCGGGCCGGTATAGCCCGCCGCCTCCATCGCCTGTTTCAGGAAATGCAGCGTCTCCCAGGTCGAGAACATATGGCTGTAGGTGGCCACATCCTTGGCATCCGACACCGAGGTGCCATTGTCATCGACCCCCACCGCTTCACGATAGCCGGCCTCGAATTCCCCGGCATCGGCGGGTTTCACCCGGGGATGCGCTTCCCAGAAATGGCTGCCTTCCAGGAATTCCAGCCCCGGCGTCGCGGTATCCACCGCTTCCAGGCTGTCGACGAAGCCGAACAGCTGCGGCTTCGGGCCGGTGCCGTAGAATTCGCCCAGTTCCTTGACAAAGGTCAGAACCGCGGGGCCCACCATGACGTGATACAGCACTTCGGTATCGGCCGGGATCTGGGCGAAATAGCGGGTGAAGCTGGTTTCGGTCGGCGGGATGGCGATCATCGCCACCATCTCGCCGCCCTGCGCGGCAATCGCCTTCGAGAAATGGTCGCGATGGTCATAGCCGAAGGCATAATCCGGGTAGAACATGGTGACCTTCTTGCCCAGATTGGCCGCGACCCACGGCGCCATCGAGGAAATCTGGCTGCGCACATCGGTGATGCCCGGCTGCAGCGTCCAGCGGTTCAGCGCGCCGGACGCGACGTGATAGCCTTCGGAACAGACCAGATAGGGCACTTTCAGCTCGCCCGCGCGCGGGGCCGAGCCCATGACGACATGCGAAAACAGCGTGCCCATCACCACGTCGCAGCCATCGGACTGGGTCAGCTTGTCCACCACCTCGGCGCCGCGCTTGGGATCGGTCGCGTCATCCTCGAACAGGATCTCAACCGGCCGGCCGGCAATGCCGCCCTCGGCGTTGATCTTCTTCAGCGCGGCCGTGACCGTGCGCTCGTACCAGCGCCCATACGAGGCGCCGATGCCGGTGCGGTGCAGCTGGAAGCCGACCTTGATCGGCGCGGCCTGGGCCCCAACCGTCGCGGGCAGCATGCCCGCCAGAACCCCGGCGCCTGCGCCTTTCAGCAGCGCCCGGCGCGAGGGCATCAGAAGATTGGTCATGTCACACTCCAGTATGGGAAGGGGGCCGGCCGCGTCGAGCGGCAAGCGCTGGTTTCATTTCATCGGGTGCAAACGCTCTGTCCACTGAAAATCACCCCGCTCTGGCCGTGGACAGCAGCCAGAGACCAAGGATTGTATAAGCGACCATCAGCAAAGTCAGCGGAAGATGCGCCCGCAGCCCCGCAGCCCCCCCTGCAAGCTTCAGCCCCAGCACCACCGCCAAGAGATGCGCGGCCAGAATCGCCGCGAATTGCGCGCCATAGATCAGCGGCATCACCGCCGGATCGGTCACGAAGCCGAACGAGACATAGAAGGGCGGCAGGCCAAGCCAGCTGTCGCCGGTGAACAAGGGGTCGTTCAGCGCCGCCAGCGTGTACTGGCCCGCCGTCAGCAGCATCACCAGGTAATGCGCAGCATGATAGCCGGCGGCGATGGCCAGGAATGACAGCACCACCGGCCCCGCCGCCATCCGGCCCAGCCGCACCACCCCCAGCACCAGCGCCAGCGTCACCACAAAGGCGGCCAGCAGCCCCAGCGTATTGGCCCAGACCACGGCCGAGCGCCCGGTCGGCTCCAACGGGTTCTCGCCGATCAGGCCCAGCCACCAGAAGGTCTCGGACAGGCCGTCAAAACTCAGCCCCGCCAGCGCCAGCGTCACGAAGACCACGGCCGAGGGCGTCAGCGGCGGCAGGCGCAGCACCTGTGCGCCGGGCCAGCCGGCATAAAGCCGGGTGCGGCGGCCCTGCGCTTCGTGCCACAGCGGCGCCACGCGCGAGATCATGGTGAAGAACACCGTCAGAAACTCGCCCTTGTCCAGCCACTCCTCGCCCTCGGCCACGGCCAGGACAAAGATCGCCAGCCAGTAGACCGCCGCCAGCGAGGCCAGGACCGACGGGTCGTCAGGGTAAAGCGAGACGGTCTGGAACCAGGAAAACCCGGCCAGCCCCAGGATTGCCGGTGCATGGCCAAGCCGCGCCAGGCCGATGCCACTGCTGCGGCCCAACAGGCTGCGCACGATGCGGACCGGGCCGGTCCAGGGATTCACCGCCCGCCAGAGATTGCCAAACAGCATCGAGGCCAGAGGCAGCGCGATCCAGACCCCGGTCCAGAACACCAGCGTCATCAGATTGTGCATCGGGTCGCGATTGCCCAGCCAGCCGATCAGGCACAGGCCCATCAGGACCAGAAAGCCAAGATACGAGGTCAGAACCTGCGGCAGGATCACCGGCCGGTCCAGCAGAAGATGCGCCGTGAAGGCGGGCAAGCGGCCCGAGACGGCGCCCAGAACGGCGGTCAGCGCCACGGTCAGGGCGGCGGCGGTGATGTAATGCCCGGTGGGCAGCGTCAGCAGCACCGAGGGCGGCAGGGCGCAGGCCTGGGCCACTGCCGGGAACAACACTGGGATCAGCGCCGCCGCGGGACAGGCCAGCCGGGCGCTGGCCCGAATTTTCGACGAAAATTCGCGCGTCGCGCTCACCGCAAGCCGTCCTCGCCCTTGACTGCCTCGATCTCCAGCCCGCCCATCCGCGAATGCACCCGCCCGCCCTGCGCCATGGCCAGCGCGAACAGCACCTCGCCCGCCTTGGGCCCGTCCTCGCAGGCCACCGTGATCACGTCGAAGCGCGACCGCACATAGGCCGCGTTCAAATGGCCAAGCGGAATGTCCAGCGTCGCCCCCATGCCGCCTGCCTTCATTGCCGAGGGCACGATCGCGCGGCATTCGCCCAGCCTTTCGCGCATGCCATAGCCCCCCGCGACATGCCAGATCGCGCCATGTTCGCTCTCGCCGGCCTCGCCCACGATCGCGCCCTTGCCATAGGCGTCAATCCCCTCGCGCCCGCCCAGGGCCGCGACCAGCCGGTCGGTCAGCAAAAGCGCCAAGGGCTTCAGTGCCTCCATCGCGGGTTGCAGATCGGGCTCGTAGCGGCCGGCGAAAGGATTGGCGCAGATCGCATAGATCGCCCCGCGCAGCACCGGCCGGGCCGGGGGCGGCCCACCCTCGTGGCGGATCTCCTCGATCTGGGTAACGATCTTGCGGATGGCGAAATCAGACATGGTCGGTCACTTCCTGTTGCAGGGCGCGCAACGCACCCGAGGTCGCAAGGCTTTCACCCTGAAGGAAAAGCGCCGCCGCTTCAATCAATCCGCGCGCGCGGGCCGCCTCGGCCTCGGCCAGGCCCGCCTGCAGCGCCCGCGCGCGTTCGGCGGGCGACAGAGGCGGCACGCCGATGGTGACGGGACGCCCGCCCAGGTCGGTTTCGGCCTGGATCTGATCGGCCGGGCGGCGAGAGATGCCGGGATGGTCGGGCAGATCCACCGCATTGGCGATCATCGTCGCCGCCGCATCGGCCATGGCCGCGGTCCGCGCGATCACGGTGACCGCATCGGCAATGCCCAGCGAGAAACTGCGCCCGCGCCAGCCCGAGGTCGCGATGCCCCGGCCCGGATCCTCTGCCCGCGTCGTCACCCGGTCCATCCCGCCGGTCACCGCCAGCGCGCAGGTCAGGCTTTGCCCCGGCGCCAGATACAGCGCGATATCGCCGCCATTATTGGCATAGGCGCGCGCGATGCCGGGAACAGCCAGGGCGACAAGCACCTCTTCGGCCACCGCACCGGCCACCGCCGCCATCGGCGTGATGAAGCGCGGCCGGAAGGGCGCCACCGCCGCGACCATACGCCGCCCGATCTTTCCACTGACAAGACCATCTTCGCGCCGCAGCGCCGGCAATTCCGCCACCAATTCGTCCAGCACCGTGGCAAAGCGCCGGGCGGCGGCGGCATGGGCGATCGCCACCGCCTCGGCCGGGCCGAAGGCCTGGGCGACAATGTCGATCGGCCCGTGCTGCAGATGCAGCCGCCCATCGGGCAGAAGCGCAGCGACGGCGCCGGTCATGGCGCCTTTCCCTTCCGGTTTCCCTTCTGGGGCCAGGGCGACAGCCGTGCCTCGGTCGGATATTCGCCGCCCTCGGTCAGGGATTGGGACAGCGATCTGATATTCTCCTCATGCCCGCCCATCGCCAGATAGGCGGCGCGCGGCAGGGTGAATTCCAGGGGCGCCACCAAAGCGGGCGTCGGCACATATCCGAAGGCGCCTTTCGGCAGGTCCAGCACATCGACCATGAAGGTGATCCCGCCGCCCGGCCAGACATAGCAGTCCGCCCCGCCCGAGGTCAGCCGCGTCACCCCGCCCTGCACCGAGCGGGTCAGCCGCACCGGGTTCTTCGCCACGCCCGCCCGCAGCGAGCCGCCGGCGCCGGCCATGAACAGCACCGTGCACAGCGAGGGCTCGCAATTCTCGCCGATCAGATCGACGGTCGGGCGCAGGTGGTCGGGCAAGGGCCGGGCCACCGGCCGCAGCGCCTGATCCAGCACGTAATAGGCAAAATCCTCGCCCGTGGTCGAGACCATCAGCAGCGTCAGCCCCGGCCGGGCGCCCTTCTTTTCCTGCCAGTCGCCCAGAATTTCCAAGGGATCGGTCAGCCGCGTGCCGCCCCAGCCGCTGCCCGGTTCCGAGACGCGGAAATAGCGGCCGGGGGTCGAGCGCTGGCCCTTGATGCGGATCCCGCTTGGCTTCCATCCAAGCACCTTGCCGGCCTGATGTTCCGAGACGACGCCGGTGATATGGTCGTCGACGACCACCACCTCGTCCACCAGCCCGTGCCATTGCACGGCAAACATCCCGATCGTGGCCGAGCCGCAGCCGACCCGCATCTGCCGTTCGGGCCGGCCATCGACGACCGGCGCCTGGCCTGCCTGCACCACCACCCGCGCGCCGCCCTCGACCTCGATCTCGACCGGATCGCCATTGCACAGGGCCAGCATCGCGGCGCAGGTCACCCGGCCTTCCGCCTTCGAGCCGCTGGTCAGGTGATGAACACCCCCCAGCGAGAAGATCTGGCTGCCATATTCCGCGGTGGTGACATGGCCCACCGCCTCGCCGTCGACGCGCAAGGTGGCGCCCTCGGGGCCCAGGAAGCGGTCGGTGTCGATCTTCACCTTGACGCCGCAATAGGAAAAGATCGCCTCGGTGACGACGGTCACCATGTCGGCCCCCGCCACGGTCGACGCGACGATGAAGGGCGCGGGCTTGTAATCGGGATAGGTCGTGCCCGCGCCGATGCCGGTCACGACCGTATCGGCCGGGGGCGGGGCACCGTCCCAGTCGGTGGCGGCGAAGGGCACGATGCGCTGGCCGCCTTCCAGCGCCCGGCTGAGCAGCACCAAGGGATCGCTGCGCACGATCCGGCCGGCCAGATTGCCGTAGCGGTCGCAGGCGCCGGTCTGGCCGGGGGCGATGTAGCACATGACCGGGCAGGCATCGCAGCGGATCTTTTCGGCAGAGGGGCGGTCCGGGGCCTCGGTCATGCGACGGCTCCTGCGGCGGGACGGGTTGGAGGCGGCAGGCCGGGGGTTTCACACCCCCGGACCCCCGTGGGATATTTCTGCAGAGAGGAAGGCCAAAGGATCATGCCCCGCCACCCGGATGCGACGTCATGGCGGCCAGGATGCGATGCGGCAGGGCCGGCACTTTGGTGAGTTCCGCCCCGGTCGCATGGCGGATCGCGTTCAGGATCGCGGGCGCAGTCGGGATCAGCACATGTTCGCCCAGGCCCTTGGCGCCATAGGGGCCTTCGGGATCGGGGATTTCCAGGATCAGGCTGTCGATCGGCGGCACGTCGCCGGTGGTGGGGATCAGATAGTCGTGCAGGTTTTCGGTGCGGCCGGCCAGATATTCCTCCATCAGTGCCAGGCCGATGCCCTGGGCCACGCCGCCTTCGATCTGGCCTTCGACCAGCAGCGGGTTGATCGCGCGGCCCAGATCATGCGCGGCGGTGATCCGGTCAAGCCGGACCGTGCCAAGCGCCAGATCCACCTCAAGCGCCACGATCTGCGCGCCATAGCCATAGACCGCATAGGGCCTGCCCTGGCCATCGGCATCCAGGCCCGAGGCGGGCGGGTCATAGCTTTCCTCGGCCGAGATCGCATAGCCCCTGGCATCGGTCGGCAGGGCGGCAAGGTCGATGTCCCGATGCGTCGCGCCCTCGCGCAGGATCAAGCGGCCCGGTTCGGCAAGGATTTCGGCCGCGGGCCCGGCATTGCCCAGCCGCAGGATCGCGGCCCTGAGCGCCCGCCCCGCCGCCTGCGCCGCCCGGCCCGACACATAGGTCTGGCGCGAGGCGCTGGTCTTGCCGGCATCGGGGGTGATCGCGGTATCGCCGCCCAGAAGATCCAGCGCCTGAACCGGCACGCCCAGGGCCTGGGCCGCGATCTGCGGAATGACCGTGCCCGCGCCCTGGCCGATATCGGTGGCGCCCTGATGCAGGACGATCCGGCCTTGCGCCGTCACGCCCAAGCGCATGGTCGAAGGGTTGGGCAAGCCGGTATTGCCGCAGCCATACCAGCAAGAGGCGATGCCGACGCCCCTGCCCTTGCCCAGCCCGGCCCAGTCCAGCGCCTGCCGCCAGCGCGGCCGCAGCGCCTTTAGACAGGGCGCGATGCCTACGGCCTGCAAGACCTGGCCGGTCGCGCTGGCCTGCCCGTCGCGCAGCGCGTTCAGCAGGCGGAACTCCAGCCGGTCCAGCCCGGCCTTCTCGGCCAGCCGGTCATAGAGCGTTTCCTGCCACAGCGCGCCTTGCGGCACGCCAAAGCCGCGGAAGGCGCCAGAGACTGGGCCATGCGTATGCACGGCACGCGCCCGGGCGCGGATGGCCGGGGTGTAATAGGGCCCCGAGACATGGACGGGAACCCGGTTCGCGACCGTCGGCCCCCAGCTGGAATAGGCGCCGGTGTTGAAGCGGCCGGTGAAGTCCAGCGCCGTGATCCGGCCCTGCGCATCGCAGCCGATCCGGCCGGTCATCTCGGCCGGGTGGCGTTTGGTGGTCGAGGCCATGCTGTCCTGCCGGCCATAGACCATCCGCGCCGGAAGGCCGGTCTTCAGCGCCACCAGCCCGATCAGCGGCTGCAGCGACAGGTCGAGCTTCGAGCCGAAGCCGCCGCCGACGGCCGAGGGGATGATCCGTACCCGGTCTGGCGGCAGGCCCAGGACCTGCGCGGTATCCTCGCGGTCCATGCCCGGGGCCTGGGTGCAGGCGCGGATCACCAGCTGGTCGCCCTCCAGCCAGGCCACGCCGGCCTCGGGCTCGATATAGGCATGCTCGACGTAAGAGGTCTCCATGCGCCCCTCGACCACATGGGCCGAGGCGGCGAGCGCGGCTTCGACATCGCCGCGCCGCACCACGCCCTCGATCAGCAGATTGGCGGGGCGGTTGGGGTGCAGCAAGGGCGCCCCCGGCGCCTCGGCCTCGGCCGGGGTCAGAAGGGCCGGCAGGGGCTGCCATGTCACCGGGAAATCGGCAAGGTCGGGCGGCGTGCCGGGCCGGAAGGCCACCACCGCCACGCATTCGCCGCGAAACCGCGCCGGAGAGGCGGCGATGGCGGGCTGGTCGGCAAAGGGCGGGATCACCGAAAAGGCATTGCGGCCGGGAATGTCCGCCGCGGTCCAAACGCCTGCCACGCCGGGGCGCGCCGCGAAAGCCGCCAGATCGCCGAAGGTGAAACCCGCATGGGCATGGGGCGAGCGCAGGGCGACCACGGTCAGTGCGCCTTCCGGCACATGGTCGGCGCCGAAACTGTCGCCATTGACCTTGGCCGCGCCGTCCAGCCGCGCAAGCCTGCCCCCCACGCCCCCGCCTGCCGGCAGCGGCGCATCGGTCCGATCGCAGACCGCTGCCAGGATCTTGCGATAGCCGGTGCAGCGGCACAGGACGCCGCCCAGGGCCTCGGTCGCCTCGGCCTCGGTCGGAGCGGGGTTGCGGGCCAGAAGGTCCAGACCCGCCATCAGCATCCCGGGCGTGCAGATGCCACATTGCGCCGCGCCATGGCGCTGGAAGGCGGCCTTCAGGCGCGCCAGCTCAGGGGTTTCGGCTTCGACCGTGGTGACATCGGCGCCGTTCACCCGACCCGCCGGCATCAGGCAGGCGCAGACCGCGCGCCCGTCGACCAGCACCGTGCAGGCGCCGCAATCGCCGGCATCGCAGCCAACCTTGGTGCCGCGCGCGCCCAGCCGGTCGCGCAGCACATCGCTCAGCCTTTCGCCGCCCGATGGCCAGGAACTGGCCCGGATCAAGGTCCGCTAAGGAGGAACCCCAATGAAGAAACTTGCACTCACCGTCGCCGCCGCCAGCCTGATCGCGGGCCCCGCGCTGGCCCATACCGGCCATGGCGAGGTTTCGGGCTTCCTGCACGGGCTGGAACACCCGGTCTTCGGCATGGATCACCTTCTGGCCATGCTGGCCGTCGGCCTGTGGTCGGGCTTCGTGCTGCCGCGCGCCTTCTGGGCGGGGGCTGCCGCCTTCATGGGCGCCATGGTGCTGGGCGCGGGCCTGTCGTGGTCGGGGATCGGCTTTCCCTTCGTGGAAGCCGTCATCACCGGCTCGGTCCTGGCCTTTGGCCTTCTGGTGCTGGTCAGCCGGCGCGGCCAGTCTGCCGGGCTGACCGCCGCGGCGCTGGCCGCGATCTCGGCCTTCGCGCTGGCGCATGGCCATGCCCACGCGACCGAGGCGGTCGGCAATGCCCTGCCCTATCTGGCGGGCTTCCTGATCTCGACCGCCGCGCTGCATCTGGCCGGGATCGGCCTTGCCCGCGCGGTGGCCACCCGCCCCCTGGTGCAACGCGCCCTGGGGGCCGGCGTGGCGCTGTCGGGGCTTTGGATGATGGCGGGGTGACAGGATGGCCAGCCCCACCACCAACATCGCCGCCCATGACCTTGCGCCCGAAGACGTGGCGACGGTCAGCCGCCAGACCTCGGTCTATGTCTACGAGGCCCCGGTCCGGATCTGGCACTGGATCAATGCCGCGGCGATCCTGACGCTGTGCGTCACCGGCTATTTCATCGGCTCGCCGCCGCCCTCGATGCAGATCGCCGAGGCCACGCATCAGTTCGTCTTCGGCTATATCCGCTTCGCGCATTTCGCCGCCGGCATGGTGCTGACCTTCGGTTTCCTGGGCCGGATCTACTGGGCCTTCGTCGGCAACCATCACGCGCGCCAACTGTTCTACATTCCGTTCTGGAAGGCCGAATACTGGCGCGAGCTGTTTGACGAAATCCAGTGGTACCTGTTCCTGAAGTCCGAGCCGAAGAAATATGTGGGCCACAACCCCCTGGCGCAGCTGGCGATGTTCTTCTTCATCACCCTGGGCGTCAGCTTCATGATCGTCACCGGCCTGGCGCTTTACGCCGAGGGCGCGCAGGAAGGCAGCCTGACCCATGATCTGTTCGGCTGGGTCCACAGCCTGACCTGGAACAGCCAGCGGCTGCACACGCTGCACCATCTGGGCATGTGGTGGATCGTGATCTTCATGATCGTGCATATCTATGTGGCGATCCGCGAGGATATCATGTCGCGCCAGTCGATCGTCTCGACCATGATCTCGGGCCACCGCACCTTCAAGGATGACCGGCCCGACTGAGCCTGAAGTCACGCGCCAAATCGGGGGGCGAACCGCAGGGTTCGCCCCTTTTGCGTTTGCAAGGTGTCTTGCCGGACAGCCGAAAATACCGGAAAGAAACTTTCCATATCCCCGCTTCGCAAACCGCGCATTTTTGAAGCGTTTCCAGGGATTTGCGACCAGTTTGGCAGCCAGATCGAAAAGTCGCATTTCACCCTGCGAATCCCGATCTGGAAATGTAACGATCAGTTCCAGCCAGGGGGCGGCAAGCCCCTGACCGGCCCGGAGGGGGGCCGGCCACAGCCAGGGAGGGGTATATGAAAGTTCTGGTCCTTGGGATCGGCAATGTGCTTTGGGCCGATGAGGGCTTCGGCCCGCGCTGTGTCGAGGCCATGGCCGAGACCTATGCCCTGCCGGAAAATGTGCGCCTTCTGGATGGCGGCACGCAGGGCCTGTATCTGCTGCCGTTCCTGGAAGAGACCGATGCGCTGCTGGTCTTCGACGCCATTGATTACGGCCTGCCGCCCGCCACGATGAAGGTCGTGCGCGACGGGGAAGTGCCGGCCTTCATGGGCGCCAAGAAGATGAGCCTGCATCAGACCGGCTTTCAGGATGTGGTGGCCACGGCGCAGCTGATGGGCTGTTGTCCGGCGAAAATGACGCTGATCGGCGTGCAGCCGGTCGAGCTGGAAGATTTCGGCGGCGGGCTGCGGCCCGCGGTGGCGGCCTCGATCGCGCCGGCGCTGGAGATCGCCCGGGCCGAGCTGGCCAGCTGGGGCATCGCCATCGCCCCCGGCCGCACCGAAACCGACGATCTGGCCGATGCTTCGCTGCGCCGCGACGCCTATGAACAGGGCCGGCCCTCGGAAGATCAGGCCTGCCGGCTGGGCGATGTCCGCTTCTTCCCCGCCGCCAAGGCCGAGACGGTCTGATGTGCCTGGGCGTTCCGCTTCTGCTGCAATCGGTCGATGGCATCGTCGGCCAGGCGTTGGACGGTGACCTGCCGGCGCTGGTCGACCTGTCGCTGACCCCCGAGGCTCGGCCCGGCGACTGGGTGCTGACCTTTCTGGGCGCCGCGCGCGAGGTGATCGGCGAAGACGACGCGCAGAAGATCCGCGCCGCTCTGGGCGGTCTGCAATCCCTGATGCTGGGCGGCGATCTGGGCTCGGCCTTTGCCGATCTGGAACAGCGCGGCCCCGAACTTCCCCCCCATCTGCAGGCGGCGCTGGCCGCCGGCCAGACCACAGGTTGACCCATGCACCCGCTTCTGACCCGCCTGATCACCGATCTGAACTGGCCGCATCTGACCGATCTGGGCTCGGTCGAGGCGCATCTGGCCACGCCCGGCATCCATTGCCTGTTCATCCCCGGCGATCCGGTGCGCAATCTGGAAACCGCCGATGCCGCCGTGATCCTGCCCGAGCTGCAGATCGCCTTTCAGCGCAGCTTTGACTGCGCGCTGGTGGGCGATGCGATCGAGGCGAAACTGCGCGAGGCGCATGGCGTGCTGAAGACGCCCTCGTTCCTGTTCTTCTCGGAAGGCCGCATGGTCGGCGCGGTCGCCCGGATCCGCGACTGGGACGATTACATGGCCCGCATCCCCTATATCCTCGGCCTCGCCTCGGTCTAAGAAAGGCATTCGCATGGTTTCCCCCTTCACGCTTCCGCCCACCGGCTTCGGCCCCGGCAGCCAGCCCGATCCCGAGGGCGAGCTGCAATACATGTCGATGCCCTCAGGCATGCGCACCTATTCGGCGCATGTGCCCGAGGTCGAAGACCCCGCCATCGCCGCCCCGGTCCTGGCGCTGTTGCAGCGCATGGCCGAGGCCTGCGCGAAGGCCCGTCTGGGCGAGACGGTCGAATTCGACCTGTCGGGCCTGACGCCGGCCTCGCGCGCACTGATGGCCGACACGCTGGGCACCGGGGAAGTCGCGATGAAGATCCGCGGCATCCCGGCGCTGTCGGTGCAGGAATCGGTCTTTGCCGGGGTCTGGTCGGTCGCCGGCATGGGCCATGACCGGGTCGAGGTGGGCCCGGTGCCGCTGGCCGCGCTGTCGCGCGCCCATGTGCCGCATCGCCCCGCTTTGCTGACCGCCGCGCCCAAACCCGGCGCGCTGGCCAATGGCCCGGCGATCCTGACCGAGTTGCTGGACCGCTCGGCCCGCTGGCAACCCGGCGACCAGGCGCATGTGATCAACCTCACGCTCCTGCCGCATACCGAGGCCGATCTGGCCTGGCTGGCCGAGGCTTTGGGCGAAGGCGCCAGCACCATCCTGTCGCGCGGCTATGGCAATGTGCGCGTCACCGCCACGGCGCTGGCACGGGTCTGGCGGGTGCAGTTCTTCAACTCGATGGACACTCTGATCCTCGACACGTTCGAAGTCACCGACATGCCGATGGTCGCGGCCGCCGCGGTCGAGGATTTCGACGACAGCGAAGCCCGCATCCTTGACGTCTTGAAGGTGATCGCATGACAACGCCCGGTTTCGAAGGCAGTTTCCTGGGCGCGCAGGACAAGATCAGCCCGCTTGCCATCATGGAATGCAAGATCTGCTGGACGCCCTATGACCCGGCCGAAGGCGATGACAGCCGCCAGATCAGCCCCGGCACCGCCTTTCTGGCCCTGCCCGAAGACTGGACCTGCCCGGGCTGTTCCGCCCCCAAGGCGCAATTCCTGGTGCGCGAGGATCCGGGCGCCCTGTCGTCGCAGCTTGCCGCCGAGATCGACCGCCGCGCCAGCCTGCTGGTCGCCGATTTCCGCGAAATCTTCCATTCCAAGATGCGCGACCTGCCGATGGTCAATCAGGCCCTGCATGTCGAGGCGGTCAGCTTCCAGCCGCATGAGGAAGGCATTCTGGGCGTCTTGATCGCGCCCTGGTTCATGAACCTGGTCCTGCTGCCGCGCGAAGGCCGCCCGGCGCTGAAGGCGGGCGAGAAAGAGATGATCCGCTTCCCCTCGGGCGAATACGAATTCATCCACAACGCGCGCGAGATGACGGGGCCCTATCTGGCCTGCTCGCTGTTCTCGCCGATGGGCGATTTTACCTCGCAATTGCAGGCGGTCGATGTGGGCCGGGCGATCATGGTCGAACTGTTCAAGCCGGAAAACCGCGGCGAAACCGACCGCGCGGCCGAGATCCGCGCCGCCGCCGAATCTGCAGCCGAAGCCGCGGCCGCGCTCGCTGATCCCGCCGCCGCCGCGCCGGATGGCGAAGACACGGCCCCCAGCCGCCGTCGCAGTCGAAGATCACCAGGTCGATCGGGGCGGTCATGCGGCGCTCCTGCGGGAGGGGGCAAATTCCTTGG
>NZ_JAICBZ010000020.1 GCF_020179405.1 Xinfangfangia pollutisoli
TGGCCCGGCTGCCGCGCGGCCTGCCGCTGGGCGCCTCGCCGCTGCTGCCGGTGACCGACTGGGCCGCGCTGGCTGACCTGCGCGCCACAGCGCGGGCGAATCTGGCCGAGGGGCTGATGCTGAAACGCGCCGCCAGCCCCTATTTCACCGGGCGCAAGCGGGGCGATTGGTGGAAATGGAAGCTCGACCCCTACACGGTCGATGCGGTGATGCTTTACGCTCAGGCGGGCCATGGCCGCCGCGCCGCGCTGTTCACCGATTTCACCTTTGCCGTCCGCGATGGCGAGGCGCTGGTGCCCTTTGCCAAGGCCTATTCCGGCCTGACCGATGCCGAATTCGCCGAGATCACCCGCTGGGTGCAGGCCCATACGCTCGAACGCTTCGGCCCGGTGCGGAGGGTGCCGCCGGAACTGGTGTTCGAGCTGGGTTTTGAAGGCATGGCCGCCAGCCCGCGGCACAAGTCGGGCATCGCCCTGCGCTTTCCGCGGATGCTGCGCTGGCGCCGCGACAAGCCCGTCGCGGAAATCGACACGCTGGACAGCCTGCGCGCGCTGCTGGCCGCGCCCGAGGGCCCGGCGCCCTAGGCCTCTTGCCCGCCCGCGCGCAGGCTTTGGCAGGACCAGCGGGCAATGCGCCATTGCGGGTGGGTGCCGATCCAGTCGGCCAGCACGGGCTGGGCGCCCATAAGGCAGGTCATCGCCGAGACATCGTCGAAGACCAGGCTTTTTCTTTCGCAGGCCGAAGGCTCGGCCGACAGACAGGCGATGAAGGCAAGTTCGATCATGGCATCCTCGCTGCGATCCCGGCCTCCCGCGGCGATCATGCTGCAATGCAGCGCGATCTGCACGCGGATCTGGGGCCGCGCGGGCGCGCCGTGCCGCCTGCGCCTGGCCCCGCGCCCATTATGACGGCAATCGCTAAGAATGCGTGCAATACCCGCGCGCCTTGCGCAGCCGCCCCCCGCGCGCCTAGATAACAACCGTCCGACATGAAAGGTCCGCCATGCCCCTGCCGCTTCCCCGCCCCGTCTTCGATGCCAATGCCTCGGCCGGAGCGTTCGGCGCCCTGCCCGACTGGGACCTGCGCGACCTTTATCCCGCCCCCGATGCGCCGGAATTCGCCCGCGACATGGACTGGCTGGAACAGGCCTGCGCCGATTTCGCCGCCGGTTACGAAGGCAAGCTGGCCACGCTGGATGCCGCGGGCCTGCTGAAGGCGGTGCAGGACTACGAACAGATCGACATCACCGCCGGGCGGATCATGTCCTATGCGGGCCTGCGCTATTACCAGAACACCATGGACAGCGAGCGCGCCAAGTTCATGGCCGATGCCGAAGGCAAAGTGACCGAATTCACCACGCCCCTGGTGTTCTGGTCCCTGGAATTCAACCGGCTGGACGACGACCATCTGGCGCGGCTTCTGGCGGCGAATGCCGATCTGGCGCGCTACAAGCCGGTCTTCGACCGCCTGCGCGCGATGCGGCCGCATCAGCTGTCGGACGAGATGGAGCGCTTCCTGCATGACAGCTCGGTCGTCGGCGCCAGCGCCTGGAACAAGCTGTTCGACGAAACCATGGCCGGGCTGATGTTCACGGTCGCGGGTGAAGCGGAAGAGCTGAACCTGGAAGCCACGCTGAACCTGCTGACCGACCCCGCGCGCACCAAGCGCGAGGCCGCGGCGCGGGCGCTGGCCGAGGTGTTCGACCGCCATATCAAGCTGTTCGCCCGCGTCCACAACACGCTGGCCAAGGAAAAGGAAATCCAGGATCGCTGGCGCAAGATGCCGACGCCGCAGACCGCGCGCCATCTGGCGAACCATGTCGAGCCCGAGGTGGTGCAGGCGCTGCGCGACGCGGTGGTCGCGGCCTATCCGAAACTGTCGCATCGCTATTACCGGCTGAAGGCGAAATGGCTGGGGCTGGAAAAGCTGCAGGTCTGGGACCGCAACGCCCCCCTGCCGATCGAAACCCCGAAGACCGTGACCTGGGCCGAGGCGCAAGAGACGGTGCTGGGCGCCTATGCCGCCTTCGCGCCTGATATGGCCGATCTGGCCAGGCCCTTCTTCGAAAAGGGCTGGATCGATGCCGGGGTGAAGCCCGGCAAGGCGCCCGGGGCCTTCGCCCATCCGACGGTGACGACGGTGCATCCCTATGTGATGCTGAACTATCTGGGCAAGCCGCGCGACGTGATGACGCTGGCGCATGAGCTGGGCCACGGCGTCCATCAGGTTCTGGCCGCGGGCCAGGGTGAATTGCTGTCGTCAACGCCCCTGACGCTGGCCGAAACGGCGTCGGTCTTTGGCGAGATGCTGACCTTCCGCCGCCTCCTGGATCAGGCCAGGACCCCGGCCGAGAAGAAGACCCTTCTCGCCAACAAGGTCGAGGACATGATCAACACGGTCGTGCGCCAGATCGCCTTCTACGATTTCGAATGCAAACTGCATGCCGCCCGGGCCGAGGGCGAACTGACCCCCGACGACATCAACGCCCTGTGGATGTCGGTTCAGGCCCAGTCGCTGGGCGATGCCTTCGACTTCATGGATGGCTACGAGACCTTCTGGGCCTATGTGCCGCATTTCGTCCACTCGCCCTTCTATGTCTACGCCTATGCCTTTGGCGACGGGCTGGTGAACGCGCTTTACGCCGCCTATGCCGACGGGCTGCCCGACTTCCAGGCGAAGTATTTCGACATGCTGAAGGCCGGCGGGTCCAAGCATCACAAGGACTTGCTGGCGCCCTTTGGCCTGGATGCCAGCGATCCGAAATTCTGGGACAAGGGCCTGTCGATGATCGCGGGCTTCATCGACGAATTGGAAGCGCTGGAAGCGTGAGCGAGGGCGGATCTTCGACGAAGATCCGCCAGCGATCCTTCGTCGAAGGATCGCGCCCCGCTCCGGCCCGACGGCGCGCAAATTTGCAACTATTCAATTCGCACGACCAACTCTGCCAATCATTTGCAAATTTTCCGCTTTCCGCTTTGCCGAAAGCTGCCGCCTCGCTATGGTCGCGCTGATTTCCGGGGCAGAATCTGGCCCCGGCAGCGGGGGAGGCGACGATGAAGGATATTCTGGCCCAGCTTGAGGCCCGCCGGGACGCGGCGCGGGCCGGGGGCGGTGCGCGGCGCGTGGAGGCTCAGCATGCCAAGGGCAAACTGACCGCACGCGAACGGATCGACCTCTTGCTGGACGAGGGCTCCTTCGAAGAATTCGACATGTTCGTCGCCCATCGCTGCACCGATTTCGGCATGGAGGCCGACCGGCCCGCCGGCGACGGCGTGGTGACCGGCTGGGGCACGATCAACGGCCGCATGGTCTATGTCTTTTCCCAGGATTTCACTGTCTTCGGCGGCTCTCTGTCGGAAACCCACGCCCAGAAGATCTGCAAGATCATGGACATGGCGATGCAGAACGGCGCGCCGGTGATCGGGCTGAACGATTCTGGCGGCGCACGGATCCAGGAAGGCGTGGCCTCGCTGGCCGGCTATGCCGAAGTGTTCCAGCGCAACATCATGGCCTCGGGCGTGGTGCCGCAGATTTCGGTCATCATGGGCCCCTGCGCGGGCGGCGCGGTCTATTCGCCCGCCATGACCGACTTCATCTTCATGGTGAAGGATTCTTCCTACATGTTCGTCACCGGCCCCGATGTGGTGAAGACGGTGACGAATGAAGTCGTCACCGCCGAGGAACTGGGCGGCGCCTCGACCCATACCAAGAAATCCTCGGTCGCCGATGGCGCCTTTGAAAACGACGTAGAAGCGCTGGTCGAAATTCGCCGACTGTTCGATTTCCTGCCGCTGAACAACCGCGAGAAGGCGCCGGTGCGGCCGTTCTTCGACGATCCGGCGCGGGTAGAATCCAGCCTGGATACGCTGATCCCCGACAATCCCAACCAGCCCTACGACATGAAAGAGCTGATCGTGAAAGTCGCCGACGAGGGTGATTTCTACGAGATCCAGAAGGATTATGCCGGCAATATCATCACCGGCTTCATTCGGATCGAGGGCCAGACCACCGGCGTCGTCGCCAATCAGCCGATGGTGCTGGCGGGCTGCCTGGACATCGACTCGTCGCGCAAGGCCGCGCGTTTCGTGCGCTTCTGCGATGCGTTCGAAATTCCGATCCTGACCTTCGTCGACGTGCCGGGCTTCCTGCCGGGCACCAGCCAGGAATATGGCGGCGTCATCAAGCACGGGGCGAAGCTGCTGTTCGCCTATGGCGAGGCGACGGTGCCCAAGGTCACGGTGATCACCCGCAAGGCCTATGGCGGCGCCTATGACGTGATGGCGTCCAAGCATCTGCGCGGCGATTTCAACTATGCATGGCCCACCGCCGAAATCGCGGTGATGGGCGCCAAGGGGGCGGTCGAGATCCTGTATCGCAGCGAGTTGGGCGACAAGGACAAGATCGCCGAACGGACGAAGGATTACGAAGACCGCTTCGCCAATCCCTTCGTCGCGGCCGAGAAGGGCTTTATCGACGAGGTGATCCAGCCGCGGTCCACCCGGCGCCGCGTCGCCCGCGCCTTTGCCTCGCTGCGGGGCAAGAAGCTGGCGAACCCCTGGAAGAAGCACGACAACATCCCGCTCTGAAGGCCCGCGCCATGCCGCCCTTTCGCCGCTTTGCCGCCGCCGCCGCTGCCAGCCTTCTGCTGGCCGCGGGCGCCTGCGACGAAGAGACGCCCCCCGCGGCGGGCGGCGATCTGGTGCCGGTGCCCTCGGGGCGCGCGGTGCAGGCGCTGGACGTGATCACCAATGCCCCGGGCAGCGAAGGCGCGACGGCGCGTTTCCGCTTTGTCGTACCCGGGCTGAAGGCCGGCGAGTCCGAGACCTGGACCGCCGACATGCAGGCGCTGTGCGAAAGCTATGCCCTGCCCCGCATCGCCGGCACCGTGCCCGCGCCGCAGCAGATCGTGATCTCGCTGGCCGACCGCGCCCTGCCCTTTGGCGAGCCCGCCCCCGACGCCGTGCAGTTTTTCGAGGCCTATGCCCCGAAAGACGATGCCTGCATCTGGGAGATGTTCTGAAGATGACACTACATCTGGTTGAATCTTCACAGCTTTCGCCCGCGCGTGATGTATCCGAGTCACAGGCGGCCAACTTGGGCCGCATGCAATGTCAAATCGGCGAAAACTGGGCTATGATCGGCCCAGGCCGCAAATCGGCGGCCGAACATGCGCAATGGGGGCGGTCCGGGCCTGGCCTTGTCACAGCCCCCCACCAAGAACGATGGAGTCGAGGATGTCGAAGAGCAAACAGTTTGTCCTGGTTCTGGCCGCTGCCGCGGCCCTGGCCGCTTGCGCCAAGAAAGAAGCGGAAGTCGTCTATGTGGACGAGCCCGTTTCGGTCGAACCGACCTACACCGGCAAGTACAAGTAATACCCAGGGGCGGGCCGCGGCGCGTGCCGCGCGGGGGCCCGCCCTGTTTCTTGCGGCAGCGCAGCAATGTGCCGCTCATTGCCTCACGATCTCGTTTGCTCCGGTGCGGGCGCGCTTCTATGGTGCGGCCACTCGCATTGATTCGTATCGGAGGCTAATATGCGGACCATCGCTATCGTTGCTCTCGTGGCTCTCACCACGGTTGCTGCTTGCGCCAAGAAGGAAGAGCCCGTCGTTGTCGACAGCGGTGCTGTCACCGTCGAGCCGACCTACACCGGCAAGTACAAGTAAGAACCCGGCGCGGGCCTGGCGGCCGCGTCCGCCGGGCCCCCCGTGCCGCGACCGGCAGGCCCCCTACACACAGGTGGGACCATGCTGAAGCATCGCGGTTTTCCCGGGCGGCTGCCCAATACCGATTTCCAATTCACCATCCGGCGCGCCAATCTGAAAGAGGGCGCGACCAAGATCATCCGGCGCGAGCGGTTCAAGGACCGCAAGGCGATGGACCGTCGGGCCGATACCGCCTTCATGGCGGCGCTTTGGGCGCATTTCGGCGAAGACCCGTTCGAACGCGGCAATCTTGACGCTGGCAGGTTGTCCTGGCTGTTCGGCCGCGAGGTCGTACCGGCCGAGGATCCCTTCGATCCCAGCTCCTATGAGGCGCTGCTGAAGATCGACGTGGCGCGCGCGCGCGCCGCTTTCCCCGAGGTCTTCGATCCGCCGGCCGATGCGCCGGCCTTCGACTGGGGCGATGACGACGACGAGGATCAGGCATGATCCCGCCGCGCGCAGCCCCGTTCCGGCAGGCCTTTGCCGAGCGCCCGACCGGCGCCCGCTTGCGGCTTGCGGGGCGGCGCGCGGCGCGCCAGTCTGGCCATCTGTCGGCCGGCCCGTCCCTGCCGGGCGCACAGAGCCTTGCGATACGTCCCTCTTCCTCTCGGCGATCCGTCCCCCTGCGGGTCGGGTCGCCCTTCCGGGGCGCCGCGGCACAGGGCTGGCAGATTGCTGCCGATTTTGTGATCGGGCACGGAAAGCCTTTGGATTCGCGGTGCTTTGCGCTAGACTCTGGCGCAATAACAACCACGAAACGAGGCAGTTCATCATGCGCAAGACCGTTCTTCTTTTCGCCCTTCTCACCGCGCCGCTTGCCGGCTGCATGCAGGACCCGACTTCGCGCGGCCTGGCCGGCGCCGCAACCGGCGCGCTGCTTGCCGATGTCACCGACAATGACATGGTCACCGGCGCCGTCATCGGCGGCCTGGCCGGCGTTGCAAGCTGCGGCATTGAGCTGGGCCTGCCGCCCTGCCAATCGCGCTACTGATCTGACCGCCGCCTGCGGGCGGTTCCAAAGCCACACCCACGGGGTCGCCCGGGCTGACAAGCCCGGCCGGCCCCTTTTTTCATTCGCCCGTTGGCCCGGGCAAAGACCTGAGGGGGAGCCATGTTCAAGAAGATCCTGATCGCCAACCGGGGCGAGATCGCCTGCCGCGTGATCAAATCGGCGCGCAAGATGGGCATCAAGACGGTGGCGGTCTATTCCGATGCCGACCGCAATGCGCTGCATGTGAAGATGGCCGACGAGGCCGTGCATATTGGCCCGCCCCCGGCCGCGCAGTCGTATATTGTCATCGACAAGATCATGGAAGCCATCCGCCAGACCGGCGCCGAGGCCGTGCATCCGGGCTATGGCTTCCTGTCCGAGCGGCGCGATTTCGCGGCCGCCCTGGAAGCCGAGGGCGTGGTCTTCATCGGGCCGCCCTCGCCCGCCATCGAAGCCATGGGTGACAAGATCACCTCGAAGAAACTGGCGCAGGAGGCCGGGGTTTCGACCGTTCCGGGCTATATGGGCCTGATCGCCGATGCCGACGAGGCAGCGAAGATCTCGGCGGAAATCGGCTATCCGGTGATGATCAAGGCCAGCGCGGGCGGCGGCGGCAAGGGCATGCGCATCGCCTGGAACGAGGCCGAGGCACGCGAAGGCTTTCAATCCTCGAAGAACGAGGCGGCGGCGTCTTTCGGCGACGACCGGATCTTCATCGAGAAATTCGTGACCCAGCCGCGCCATATCGAGATCCAGGTCCTGGCCGACAAGCACGGCAATTGCGTCTATCTGCATGAACGCGAATGCTCGATCCAGCGCCGCAATCAGAAGGTTATCGAAGAGGCGCCCTCGCCCTTCCTGGACGAAGCGACCCGCAAGGCGATGGGCGAGCAGGCCTGCGCCCTGGCGAAGGCCGTGGGCTATACCAGCGCCGGCACGGTGGAGTTCATCGTCGATGGCAGCCGGAACTTCTATTTCCTGGAAATGAACACCCGCCTGCAGGTCGAACATCCGGTGACGGAACTGATTACCGGCGTCGATCTGGTGGAACAGATGATCCGCGTCGCCTATGGCGAGAAGCTGCCCTTCGCGCAATCGGACCTGAAGATCAACGGCTGGGCGATGGAAAGCCGGCTTTACGCCGAAGACCCCTATCGCAACTTCCTGCCCTCGATCGGCCGGCTGACCCGCTACCGCCCGCCGGTCGAGGGCGAAACGCCCCGCGGCGGCATCGTGCGCAACGATACCGGCGTCTATGAGGGCGGCGAGATCAGCATGTTCTACGACCCGATGATCGCCAAGCTGTGCACCTGGGGCAAGGACCGCGCCGCCGCGATCGAAGAGATGCGGCTCGCGCTCGACACGTTCGAGGTGGAAGGCATCGGCCATAACCTGCCCTTCGTGGGCGCCGTGATGGATCATCCGCGTTTTACCAGTGGCAACATCACCACCGCCTTCATCGCCGAGGAATATCCCGACGGCTTCCAGGGCGCGGTGCTGGACGAGGCCCAGCTGTGCCGGGTCGCGGCGGCGGCGGCGGCGATGAACCGGGTGGCGGAAATCCGGCGCACCCGGATTTCGGGCACGATGGACAACCATTCGCGCCGGGTCGGCGACGATTGGGTGGTGACGCTGCAGGGCCAGGCCTTCGCGGTGAAGATCAAGGCCGATCCCGAGGGCTCGACCGTGGTCTTCGAGGATGGGCAGGCGCTGCGGGTGGAAAGCGACTGGGTGCCGGGCCAGCCCCTGGCCAAGCTGACGGTGGGCGCCGAGGATATGGCGATCAAGGTCGGCAAGATCCCGATGGGCTTCCGCATGCGGCTGCGCGGCGCGGATCTGAAAGTGCATGTGCAAAGCCCGCGGCAGAAGGCTCTGGCCGGCCATATGCTGGAAAAACTGCCGCCCGACACCTCGAAATACCTGCTGTGCCCGATGCCCGGCCTGGTGGTGAAACTGGCGGTCGAGGAAGGCCAGGAGGTTCAGGAAGGCCAGGCCCTGGCCACGGTGGAAGCGATGAAGATGGAGAACATCCTCAAGGCCGAACGCCGCGGCGTGGTGAAGAAGATCAAGGCCAAGGCCGGCGAAAGCCTGAAGGTCGACGATGTGATCATGGAGTTCGAATGATGGGGCAAGCGCCGCGCCGATTTCTTCGAAGAAATCGGACCGGAGCCTTTGAAGGCTCCGGCGCGGAGTTTTCGAAAACTCCGCGTCACCGCCCGGCGGGGTTCTTCTCCAGCGCCTCGCTGCGCGCGATCGGCATCTTGTCGATGGAATTGATGATCTCGCGCCCGTCCCAGGGCAGCGGCTTGCGGATCGAGGGTTTCCAGTCCTTGTCCATCAGGACCAGCGAAAAGCCCCGCGGCCGCAGCTTGCGTCGCAGGTCGGACATGGCGGCCGGATCGGTGTCGATGATCAGGATCACGTCGCGCGCGGCCAGATCGTCGTAATACCGCGCCAGAAGCTCCATCTGGCGGGTGAAATTCGGGTCGTTCGGACTGTCGGCGAAAACCGCGACCGGGCGACGCAGGAACAGAAGATCGGCCTCCACCACCTGCGCGGCAGGAACGGGGGCGAAGGGGGCGGCTTCGGGGGTTTCGGCCCCCACGGCGCGGCTCAGCGGCCAAAGTGCCGCGACAAGGATAAGGGAACGGCGATGCAAGCGGCACTTCATGCCTTCGATATAGGGCAGACCGCGGCAAAGCCCAAGCGCCGAAGGGCCGCGGCCTGCGGCAAAGCGAGGGGTTGATCATGGCGGACAAGAAGGTTTGGGAGGCGCTGGCCACCAAGGAACTCAAGGGCGCCTCGCCCGAGAGCCTGACCTGGAACACGCTGGAAGGCATCGCGGTCAAGCCGCTGTACACGGCCGAGGATCTGGACGGGCTGCCGCAGATCGGCGAGGTGCCGGGCGTGGCGCCCTTTACCCGCGGCGTGCGGGCGACGATGTATGCCGGCCGGCCCTGGACGATCCGGCAATATGCCGGCTTTTCGACCGCCGAGGAATCGAACGCCTTCTACCGCAAGGCGCTGGCCGCCGGGCAGCAGGGGGTTTCGGTGGCCTTCGATCTGGCCACGCACCGCGGCTATGACAGCGACCATCCCCGCGTCGTGGGCGATGTGGGCAAGGCGGGCGTGGCCATCGACTCGGTCGAGGACATGAAGATCCTGTTCGACGGGATCCCGCTGGAAAAGATCAGCGTTTCCATGACCATGAACGGCGCCGTGATCCCGATCCTGGCGAATTTCATCGTCACGGGCGAGGAACAGGGCGTCGATCGCAGCCTGTTGTCGGGCACGATCCAGAACGACATCCTGAAAGAGTTCATGGTGCGGAACACCTATATCTATCCGCCCGAACCCTCCATGCGGATCATCGCCGACATCATCGAATACACCTCGAAAGAGATGCCCAAGTTCAACTCGATCTCGATTTCTGGCTATCACATGCAGGAAGCCGGCGCGAACCTGGTGCAGGAACTGGCCTATACGCTGGCCGACGGGCGCGAATATGTGCGCGCGGCGATCAATGCCGGCATGAATGTCGACGATTTCGCCGGGCGGCTGAGCTTCTTCTTCGCGATTGGCATGAATTTCTTCATGGAAGCGGCCAAGCTGCGGGCGGCGCGGCAATTGTGGACGCGGATCATGAAGGAGTTTGATCCGAAGAAGACCGGCAGCCTGATGTTGCGCACCCATTGCCAGACCTCGGGCGTCAGCTTGCAGGAACAGGACCCCTATAACAACGTGATCCGCACCGCGTATGAGGCGATGGCGGCGGCCCTGGGCGGCACGCAGTCACTGCACACCAATGCACTGGACGAAGCCATTGCCCTGCCCACGGAATTCAGCGCCCGGATCGCCCGGAACACCCAGCTGATCTTGCAAGAGGAAACCGGGATCACCCATGTCGTCGATCCGCTGGCGGGGTCCTATTACGTCGAAAGCCTGACGGCGGAGCTGGCCGAAAAGGCCTGGGCGCTGATCGAGGAGGTCGAGGCGATGGGCGGCATGACCAAGGCCGTGGCCTCGGGCATGCCGAAGCTGCGGATCGAGGAAACCGCGGCGCGGCGCCAGGCGATGATCGACCGTGGCGAAGAGGTGATCGTCGGGGTCAACAAATATCGGCTGGCGAAGCAGGACCCGATCGACATCCTGGATATTGACAATGTCAAGGTGCGCGAGGCGCAGATCGCGCGGCTGCAGGCCACGCGCGCCGCGCGCGATGAGGGCGCCTGTGCGGCGGCGCTGGCGGAACTGACCCGCCGCGCCAGCGAGGGCGGCAATCTTCTGGAAGCCGCGGTGGCGGCAGCCCGGGCGCGGGCTTCGGTCGGGGAGATCTCGGACGCTATGGAAAAGGTGTTTGGCCGGCATCGGGCCGAGGTGAAGACATTGGCCGGCGTCTATGGCGCGGCCTATGAGGGCGACGCGGGCTTTGCCCAGATCCAGAAGGATGTCGAGGCCTTTGCCGAGGCCGAGGGCCGGCGGCCGCGCATGCTGGTGGTCAAGATGGGCCAGGACGGGCACGATCGCGGCGCCAAGGTGATCGCCACCGCCTTTGCCGATATCGGCTTTGACGTCGATGTGGGGCCCCTGTTCCAGACGCCCGAGGAAGCGGCACAGGATGCGATCGACAATGACGTGCATGTCGTCGGCATTTCCAGCCAGGCTGCCGGGCACAAGACCCTGGCGCCGAAGCTGATCGAGGCGCTGAAGGAAAAGGGCGCCGAGGATATCATCGTGATCTGCGGCGGCGTCATTCCGCAGCAGGATTACGATTTCCTGAAAGCGGCCGGGGTGAAGGCGATCTTCGGGCCGGGAACCAATATTCCGGCGGCGGCGAAAGAGATCCTCGATCTGCTGCGCCCGGCGGCGTGACCCCTGGACCCCGAATTTTCGTCGAAAATTCGGGGTCTTCGCCCGCAGCCGCCTTCCGGCTTACAGGTCGATCTCGCCTTTCGGGCCGGGATGGGCGGGGGTGAACTTCTCGTCCGGCAGGGCGGGCGCCGGCGGGGCGTCGGGCTTGCGGCGGATCAGGATATCGCCATTCGGCAGCCGCTCGGGCGCTTCGTAATTCCCGACATCGCCCATCAGCGCGGCCAATTCCTTCAGCCGCGGGCCCAGCTCTTCCATTGCCGGGCCGATCGCATCCAGCGCGCCCTGCATCTGGCCCAGGGCGGGGTCCATCTCTTCCATCAGCCCGCGCAACATCAGCTTCGCCCCCTGTTCGAAAAGCGAGCTTCCGATCTCGGCCGGACCTGCCCCCTCTTCGCCGCCCTCCTCGGCCGGCAGTTCGGGCGCCGCGCTTTCGGCGCGGGCCGGCAGGGGCGCGGGCAAGGTGACGCTCAGCGCGGCGGCAACCGCCAGGGCCGAGGTCAGGCCGACCCGCGCCAGCCCCCCGGCGCGCGGCAGGCGGGAGGTGCGGCCGGTCCGGGCCTGTCGGGCGGAAAAGGGTTTCGGCATGGGCATTCCCTCTGACACGTTCACATCGCTTGCCCCCAATATGGGCACGCTGTGCAACGGGCGCAAATCACGACACCGCCGGTCCTAAAGCCCCGGCAGATCCACGCTGACCGGGAAATGATCCGAGGCCTGGAGCAGCGCCTCGCGCAATTCGGGCACGGCAGCGCAGGACGGGTCGTTGAACGGATGCCAGATCCGCCAGTCCGGCGCCCGCGCCGCCAGATCGGGCGAGACCATGACGAAATCCAGCAGCGCCTCGAACCAGCGTTTCTTCGGCCCATGCCAGAAGCGCGCCGTCGTCGGCGCCATCGCCACCCGGCTTTGCAAGGCCATCGCCGCATGCGGATCGGTCAGGCGCAGCTTCGGCTCGGCCTCGGTTCCCAGCACGATTTCCACCCCGGAATGGCCGAAAAGCCGTTCATATTCATCCAGGCCCGGCCCGTCGTTGAAATCGCCCATCACGATCAGACTGTCGCCGCGCGCCAGCTGTTCCTGCACCCGCGCCCGGATCCAGATGCATTGCGCCAGCTGCTTGCGCCGGTTCTCGATCGACAGGCGCATGATCTGGTCTGGCGTGCCGGCGCCATGCGGGGCCTTGGATTTGGCATGCACCCCGATCAGCCGCAGCCGCAGCCCGGCCGAGGTGGTGATGGCCAGTTCCAGCGGCGGCTTGGAGAAGCGGATCAGTTCCGGCGCGGTGTCGGTGTCCAGATCGTAGCGGAAGGCGGTGTCAAAGCGCGGCACGCCGGGGCTTTGGGTCAGGCCCGCGGTGGTGGCGGGCGGGCCCAGCGGCGCATGTTCGGCCACCAGACGGTCGGGATCGTAGAGGAAGGCAATCTCCTGCTCGGTTTCCGAGGAAAAGCCGTGGATCACCGCCCTTGTCCGCAATCCGAACATCCCGGCGAAATTCTGCAAGGCCGTCACGGTCGAGCGGCGGGAATTGGTGTCGGGCGCCTCGATCACCATCACCCCATCGGCATCCAGCGCCGAGAACACGATCCCCAGCGCGCCCAGCTGCTGCGCCCGGGTGATCTGGTAGCGGGCCGAGGGTTCGGCATCGTCCCAGGGCCGGCCGCGATCGTCGAACAGCGCATTGAACCATTCGACATTGTAGGTCGCCAGACGCAGCGGCCGCGCGGGTCGGGGGACAGGCGCGGCCGCATCGGTCATGCCGCCTCGCGCGCCTCGATCTCGCGCCAGGCGGTGTTGACCAGCATCAGCCGCCGCTCGGCCAGTTTCAGCGCCTCGGGCGGCACGCCGCGGGCCACCATCGCATCGGGATGGCTGTCCTTGACCAGCGCGCGCCAGGCGGCCCGGGCCTGCGCCAGCGAAGCGTCGCGCGGAATGCCAAGCACATCATAGGGGTCGCGCGGCGCGCCCTCGACCAGGCGGGCGCGGACGGCGCGGAAACAGGGCTCGTCCAGACCGAAGATCTGCGCCACATGGGCCAGAAAGGCGTCTTCGACCTCGTGATAGGACCCATCGGCCAAGGCGATGGTGAACAGCCCTTCCAGGATGTCGATCAGCAGCGAATGGCTGTCTGCGCAGATCTTCGCGCCCTGCGGATTGAACAGCGCCGCGATCTTGCGCGCATAGGCGTCAAAGCCCGCCACATCCTGCCGGGCCAGGTTGAAAACCAGGGCTGCATGCGCCTCTTCCTCGGGCGGCAGGGTGAAGATGCGGCGAAAGGCCGTCACCTCGGCACGGCTGACCTCGCCATCGGCCTTGGCCATCTTGGCCCCCAGCGCCAGGATGGCGATGGTGAAGCCCACCGACTGCTCGGGCACGGATGCGCCGCGCAGCCGGTCGAACACCACCGAAAGCGGCTCGCCATTGGCAAGTGCCGCAAGGGCGGCAGAGATGCGGGTCCAGATCGACATGACGGCGAAATCATAGGCGGGCGGGCAGGCACTGTCACGGGCCGCAAGGGCCGCATTTCAGCCCGATCACGCGGACGTTGACGCGCCCAGCCGCCGCCTAAAGCGCTTTCGACAGCAGCCACAGATCCATGGAGCGGCCGAATTTCCAGCCCGCGCCGGGCACCGTCCCAACCAGCCGGTAGCCCAGCCTTTCGTGAAAGGCGCGGCCATCGGGGTTTTCGCCCGACACGGCGGCAACCATCAGATGCGCCCCCGCGGCGCGGGCATGCGCCTCGACCGCCTGCATCAGCGCCCGCCCCAGGCCGTGCCCGCGCGCGCCCGGCGCCAGGATCACCGAATGCTCCATGCAGCGCGCATAGCCCGCGCCGCCGCGGAACTGCGCATAGCTGGCAAAGCCCGCAAGCCCGCCCTCGCGGTCTTCGGCCACCAGAAACGCATGCCCCGCCGCCTGGCGGGCCTCGATCATCGCGGCGATGTCCTCGGGCGATTTCGGCACCGAGTTGAAGGTGATCGCGGTCCCGGTGATCCAGGGGTTCCACAGATCGGCCAGGGCCGCGGCATCGGCAAAGGTCGCGGGGCGGATCATTCCAGCACGCGGCGCCCCTGCGGGCCGTCGAAAGTGGCGCGCATCGCCTTGTGCGGGCCCTGCACCACCACCACGCGCGGGTCGGCAATCCGGCCCTCCAGCGCCCGGGCCAGCGCTGCGGCCTCGGGATGGGCGATCTCCAGCCGCTGCAGCCGCAGGCCGCTGTCGGGCAGCATCTGCACCGGATGCAGCTTGCCCTGCCAGCAGATCAGCGCCGGGAAAGCATCGTCAAAGGGCAGAAGCCCCGTCTCGGGCACCGCCATCTGCCAGCGCAGATCGCCGCGGGTCAGCGACAGGGCCGTGCCGCTGCCCGGCGGCGCCTTGGCCAGCGCCGCGGCCAGATCGTCGCAGCGCGCGATCCAGTTGGTGATCCGGGGCGGGCCGGCGAAACGGTCCAGGTCGAACCAGCGCGGCCGGCCGGGCGCCGGGGCCGCGGGGTCGATCGCGATCACCTCAAGATACAGATCGCCCAGCCCCAGCAGCCGGTTATGCGTGCCCATCAACGGATGCGCCCCGCCGCCGGCCAGCGGCACGCCCAAGGCCTGTTCCACCCGCGCCACGCCGTCGGCCAGGCTTTCGGCGGCAATGGCGAAGTGGTCGAAGGCCCAATCCATCACGCGGCCCAGCCCATCACACGGACTTGCCCAGCGTGACCTTGGTCTGCGCCTTCAGCGCCAGCGCCAGCGAGGCAAAGCGCGCCTGCGCCACTTCGCCGAACAGCCCCACGCCCTCTTCGGTCAGGCGCAGCCCCAGCACCTTCTTGCGCGGCTGCCAGCTGAGTTCCCCCGCCCGCGCCGGATCGCCGACCGAGAACATGGCGCCAAAGCGCATCGCCTTGCCCAGCACTTCGGCCTGGCGGATGTCCTCTTCCGAAAGCAGGCGGAAGATCGCCTCCATCCGGCTGCCCGAGCGGCTGTTCTTGTAGCGATGCAGCAGCGCCAGCCCCAGGAAGACCCGGCCGGGATGATCCAGGCCTCCCAGATTGGCGCGGGTCGCATTGTCGAAACAGGCCTCGGCCCGGTAATCGGGATGGGCGCGCCAGGTCGTGTCATGCAACAGGCAGGCCGCCTTGATCAGCCGCTGCCGATCCGGCGGGGCGGATTTGAACAGCGGCAGCAGGAAATCGTACAGCTTGCGGCCAAAGCCCGGGATCCGCGCCTGGGTCTGTTCGGTCACCCGGGCCGCCTCGATCAGCGGATCGCGGGCGCGCAGCTTTTCCGGCATCTGCTCATACAGCAGCCCCTCGCGGATCCCATAGGCCGAGACGTCGATTTCCGAGGGTTTCAGCTGCGTCACGATCTCGCGCAGCACTTCGCAGGCCAGCGGCACCAGTTCCATCCGCTCGGGCGAGGTGCCGGTGCGGGCGCGCAGCAGCGCCAGGTCCGAGGCGGCGATCCAGTCCAGCGTGTCCAGCAGGCTTTCCGGGGTCATCCGGTATTCATGCAAGACCAGCAGCGGATAGTTGCGCCGCTCCATATCCAGCCGGGCGATCACCCGCCACGAGCCGCCGACCAGATAGATCCGCTCGCCCTTGGCCTTCAGCTGCGCCTGCGCCGCGCGCAGAAGCGTGCTGATATGGGCCTGCCGCTTCTTCGGCCCGCCCTCCATCTGCAACAGCCGGAAGGGCCCAAGCGGGGTCGAGATCCTGCGTCCGACCTGGCCATCGCCGATCCGCGCCAGTTCCATCGAGTTGCCGCCGATGTCGCAGACCACGCCCTTGGCATCGGGCCAGCCCAGCAGCACCCCCTGCGCCGACAGCCGCGCCTCTTCCTCGCCATCGATCACATGCAGCTTCAGGCCGGTCGTCTGGGTGACTTCGTCCTGAAACGCCGGCCCGTCCAGCGCCTCACGCGTGGCGGCGGTGGCCACGACCGTCAGCGGGTCGATTCCCATGCCGCGGGCAAGAAGCGAAAACCGCTTCAGCGCCAACAGGGCGCGGGTGCGGCCTTCGGGGTTCAGATGGCCGGTTTCGGCCATGCCCTTGCCCAGACCGCACATGATCTTTTCATTGTAAAAATAGGCGGGGCTGCGCGCGGCGCCATCGAAGACCACCATCCGCACCGAGTTCGAGCCCACATCGACGACGCCCACCCGCGACAGGGCCCGCACCGAGGGATCGCCGAACAGCGGCCGGCCGAAGGGTTCCCAATCCTCGTCTTCATGCGAGGCGGCAGGCGCATCGACAGGCATGACGGAATCCCCCCCTTCTGGGTCTTTCTTGCGCCGGCACACTGCCGCCCGCGACGGGCGCGGTCAACCGTTGACGCAAGGAAAGCGTGTGGGGGATTACTCGGCCGGGGTGCGATGCGGGCGGCCCAGCCGGCGCCAGAACAGCAGCACCGGCCAGCGCAGGACCGACACGCCGCCGGTCAGGAAGGCCAGGCCAAGAAGCGGGCCCTGATCCCAGGTGACCCAGCCCAGCAAAGGAATTCCGATGCTGATCAGCCCATAGGCCGCGCGCAGATGCTGATCGCGCGAGGGCAGCATGGCGATCAGATTGGCGGCGATCAGCCACAGACAGGCCAAGGCAAGCGGCATCATTGCAGCGCCCCTTTCCGGCCCGGACGGTGAAAAATTCCGTCGCAGGCATTTGCAGAACGCGCAGGCGCGTTCTGGCGGCGCCGGACCCGGTCGTCCCGCATCATGCGGCTTTCCCCAGCAGTTTCGCCGGCAGCGCATTCGCCCAGGCCGAGATCGTCCCTGCGCCCAGGCAGACGAAGATATCGCCCGGCCTTGTCTGTTCGCGGAACAGCCGCGCCAGATCGGCCTCGTCGATCACCGCGCGGGCATGGCGATGGCCATGCGCGATCAGCCCCGCCACCAGATCGTCGCGGCTGGCGCCGGGGATCGGGTCTTCGCCGGCGGCATAGACCTCGGCGATGGCCACGACATCGGCCTCGTTGAAACAGGTGCAGAAATCGTCGAACAGGTTCGACAGGCGCGAATAGCGGTGCGGCTGATGGACCGCGATCACCCGCGCCCCGGGCCGGCCCGACACCGCCTGACGGGCTGCCTTCAGCACCGCGGCGATTTCCACCGGGTGATGGCCGTAATCGTCGATGATGGTGACGCCATTCACCTCACCGACTTTGGTGAAGCGGCGGTTGACGCCGGCGAACCCCGCCAGCGCCTCGCGGATTTCATCCTTCTTCATCCCCAGATGCCGGGCCACCGCCACCGCCGCCAAGGCGTTCGAGACGTTGTGATTGCCCGGCATGGGCAGGGTGCAGCCTTCAATTTTCGAACCTTCCCCTTCGTTCTGAAGCAGGATGTCGAACAGGGAATTGCCATTTTCGAAGGACAGGTTCACCGCACGCACATCGGCCTGGGTGTTGAAGCCGAAAGTCACCACCCGCCGGTCGGTGACGCGCCCAACCAGCGCCTGCACTTCGGGATGGTCGGTGCAACAGACCGCCACGCCATAGAAGGGAATGTTCGAGACGAAATCGAGAAAGCCCTTCCGCAGGTTCTCGATCGTGCCCCAATGTTCCATATGCTCGGGGTCGATATTGGTGACGATGGCGATCGTCGCGGGCAGGCGGTTGAACGAGCCGTCGGATTCGTCGGCCTCGACCACCATCCATTCCCCTGCCCCGGCCCGCGCATTCGAGCCATAGGCATGGATCACGCCGCCATTGATCACGGTCGGATCGAAGCCGCCCTTGTCCAACAGCGTGGCCACCATGGTGGTCGTGGTGGTCTTGCCATGCGTGCCGGCCACGGCAATGTTCGACCGCATCCGCATCAGCTCGGCCAGCATCTCGGCCCGGCGCACCACCGGCAGCTTGCGGCGCCGCGCCTCCTCCAGTTCCGGGTTGCCCTTCTTGATCGCCGAGGAAATCACCACCACCGCGGCCTCGCCCAGGTTTTCGGCGCGCTGGCCCTCGAAAAACGCGGCCCCCAGCTTGACCAGCCGGTCGGTGATCTTCGAGGCCTTGGCATCCGAGCCCTGCACCCGATAGCCCAGCGTGATCAGCACTTCGGCAATGCCCGACATGCCGATGCCGCCGATGCCGACGAAATGGATCGGTCCCAGTTCCAGCGGCAGTTTGGTCGCGGCGGCGTTCATGCGGGGTCTCCTGACAACTCTTCAACCAGCGCGACAAGCCGTTCCGTCGCATCGGGACGTCCGGCCGCCCGCGCATTGGCAGCCATGCGCTCGGCCCCTTCGGGGTCTTGCAGAACCGACGCCATCTGCGCCGCAAGCGTGGCCGCGTCAAGCCGGTTTTCCGGGATCACGATCGCCGCCTCGGCCTCGGACAGGCCGCGGGCATTGGCGCTTTGGTGATCGGCCGCCGCCGCCGCATAGGGGATCAGCACCGAGGGCCGGCCGATGGTCGAGATATCGGCGATGGACGAGGCGCCGGCGCGGCTGATCACCAGCTGCGCCTCGGACAGGCGACGGGGAATGTCGGTGAAGAAGGGCGCGATCTCGGCCAGAACACCCGCCGCCTCATAGGCGGCCTCGGCGCGGGTGGCATCTTCGTCGCGCGCCTGATGGGCCACGCGCAGATTGGCGCGCAGATCGGCGGGCAGCAGCGCCACCGCGGCCGGGACCACATCCGACAGGATGCGCGCGCCCTGGCTGCCGCCGATGACCACCAGGCTCATCGGATAATCGCCGGGCGCGATATAGGGCGCCCCGGCGCGGTCGCGCACGGATTGGCGCACCGGATTGCCGGTCGCCACGCCTTCCACCCCTTCGGGCAGGGTCGTGGGCCAGGTGCCGCAGGCGATCTTCTGCACCCGTTTGGCAAAGATCTGATTGACCCGGCCCAAGACGCCATTCTGTTCATGGATCATCCGCGGTCGGCGCAGGATCACCGCAGCCGTCAGCGCCGGGATCGACGGATAGCCGCCAAAGCCCACCACCACGGCGGGCCGGTCGGTCAGCTGCGACCACAGGGCCGCGATGACGCCGCCCGCGATGCGGAAGGGCACGGCCAGCTTGGCCAGCGCCCCGCCCCGCGCGAAGGTGGCCGAGGACAGGCGTTCAATCTTGACAGCGTCAGGAAAGCCGCCGGCATAGCGCGCGCCGCGGTCATCGGTCGACAGCTTCACCCGCCAGCCCCGCGCCAGCATCGCTTCGGCCAGCGCCTGGGCGGGAAACATATGCCCGCCGGTGCCGCCCGCCGCGATGAGAAGAAGCCGCTCGGCCATCAGCGCCCTCCGGCGGCAGGGCCGCGGCGGAAGATCTCGGCCATGCGATCGCGCGGGCGCGACCGGGTCAGCGCCAGCAGCATGCCGACGGTGATCCCGCCTGCGATGACCGACGAGCCGCCATAGGACACGAAGGGCAGCGTCATGCCCTTGGCGGGCAGCAGCCGCACCGCAACACCCATGTTGATCATCGCCTGCACGCCAAAGACCGCCGCCAGACCGGCCCCGGCCAGCCGGGTGAACGGGTCGCGCTCGGCCATCAGCCGGATCAGCGAGCGGGCGACGATGACCCCGAACAGGCCCAGGATGAACAGGACCAGGATCAGCCCGTATTCCTCGGCCGCGACGGCGATGATGAAGTCGGTATGCGCATCGGGCAGCGACCATTTCACCTGCCCCTCGCCCACGCCCACACCGAAGAAGCCGCCCTCCTGGATCGCATTGGCGGCATAGCCCAGCTGGGTGCGCGGATCGACATCGGGCGACAGGAAGCCGTCGATGCGGCGGGCGAAGTGTTCCGAGGAATTGTAGAAGACCATGCCGGCCGTGGCGACCAACCCGCCGATCACCCCGATCAGCAGCATCGGCGCGCCGGCGGTGAAATAGACCACGCCCCAGGCGAAGACCACCAGCGCCGACTGGCCGAAATCGGGCTGCATGGCCAGAAAGCCCACCACGGCGATCAGCAGGATGAACGAGATCAGCTTGCCCGGCGGGCCGTTCAGATCCTGCGACGCGGCCATCAGCCAGGCCGAGACGATGACGAAGCCGGGCTTCAGGAATTCCGACGGCTGCAGCGAGAAGCCGCCGATCGACAGCCAGCGGATCGCACCCTTGCCGTGATCCTGGCCCACCACCGGCAGCACCATGACCAGGATGAAGGCCACCGCGAAGCCGATGATCCCCAGCCGGCGCACCATGCCCGGCGGCATCATCGAGATGCCCAGCATCGCGGCCAGGCCCAGGCAGCCGAAGGTCGCCTGTTTCTGCACATAATAGAAGGGTTCCAGCCCGTTGCGGCTGGCCAGCGGCACCGAGGCGGCCAGGCCCAGCAACAGCCCGATCCCGAACAGCACGAAGACCGAGGTCAGCGACCACTTGTCGATCGTGCGCCACCAGCGCGGCAGCACAGGATCGCGCACCGCAATAGGGGACGAACCATAGACCATCTCAGTCATGGGGATACCGCCTTGATTTCTGCCTCTGGCCCGGATGTTCCCCCCGGGCTCTTGGGCGAAACTGTAGCGGCATTTGCCCTGCGAGGAAAGCGCCATTCTCCTGACGGCTTCGTGAAAACCGGCCGGGCGGGGGCCGATTTTTCGACGAAAAATCGGGGCGCCGCGGCGGGCGCGGGCGCGAAGGGGCGGGAAGTGCTGACAAATCGGCAGGCGGGGTTGCGCGGCGGGGGCAAGGCCTGTCAGGCTGGCCAGGGACAGCCAGCGGAGGCGGCGATGAAGGTTGGAATCGTGGGGGCGGGCGCGGTGGGCGCCCAGGCGGGCTTCGCGCTGGCGATGACCGGGGCGGCAAGCGAGATCCTTCTGTGCGACAAGAACGCCGCCCTTGCCCAGGCCCAGGCCGAAGATATCGCCCATGCCGTGCCCTTCGGCGCGCCGGTCACCGTGCGCGCGGCCGAGATCGCGGCGCTGGAGGGCGCGCGGGTGGTGATCCTGGCTGCGGGCGTCAGCCAGAAGCCGGGCGAGACGCGGCTGGCGCTGCTGGAGCGCAATGCCCAGGTCTTCGCGGCAATCCTGGGCGAGATCGGCCGGGTCGCGCCCGAGGCGATCCTGCTGATCGCCACGAACCCGGTCGACATCATGACCGATATCGCGACCCGCCTGTCGGGCCTGCCGCCCGAACGGGTGATCGGCTCGGGCACCATTCTGGATACGGCGCGGTTCCGCAGCCTTCTCGGCCGCCATCTGGACGTGGCGCCGCAATCCTTCCACGCCTATGTGCTGGGCGAACATGGCGACAGCGAGGTCCTGGCCTGGTCCTCGGCGCGGGCGGGCACGGTGCCGGTGCGTGCCTTTGCCGAGCAGATCGGCCGGCCGATCACACCGCAAGTGGTGGCCGGGATCGACGAAGGCGTGCGCCGCGCCGCCTATCGGATCATCGAGGGCAAGGGCGCCACCTGGTTCGGCATCGGCGCCGGTCTGGCGCGGATCGTGCGGGCGATCGGCGGCAATGAGCGTGCGGTCCTGTCGGTGTCGATCCGCACGCCCGAAGTGGCGGGGGTGACGGGCGCCACGCTGTCGCTGCCGCGGATCGTCGGCGCGGGCGGCATCGTGGGCGAATTGATCCCGGAACTGGACGCGCAGGAAACACGGGCGCTGGCGGCCTCGGCCCGGCTTTTGGCCGAAACATCGGCGGAATTGCGGATCTAGCGGCGCTTCTGCGCCAGGATCACGCTGCGCCCGGCCGTGTCGGGATCTTCTGCAATGAAGCGGCGCAGGATCATCCCGGCCTCTTCCAGCGCTGTGGCATAGCCGGCGGGCGAGAGGCTGGCGTGATGCACCGGCCCGCCCGAGACCGCGCCCCAGGCGGTGCCGGCATCGGGGCCGACCGTGGTCAGGAATTGGCCGCCCGGCGCCAGATGGGCGGAAATCCGGCCAAGGGTGGCGCGCTGCTCGCCCGCGGTCAGGTGGAAGAAACTGTCCCAGGCGATCACGGCGGCGAAGACCTCGCTCAGGGCCAAAAGCCGCATGTCGCCCTGGATCCAGCGCCCGGCGGGCAGGGCGTCGCGGGCGATGGCCAGCATCTGGTCGGACAGGTCAAGCCCGGTCACCGCATGGCCCCGGGCCAGAAGATGCGCCGCGACCGGATGGCCCGAGCCGCAGCCCAGATCCAGCACCGCCGCCCCGGGCGTCAGCCCTGCCGCGACCCGGTCGATCCAGGCGCGTTCGGGAAAGCTGCCATGCCGCGCCGCGTGCCAGTCGGCGGCGCTGCGATCATAGGTCGCGCGATGGCCGTGATCGTCATCCATGCGCTGGCGTCGCATGTGTCCCGCCGCGGGGCAAGCCCCGGATCCTGAAAAGCCGAACCATCGGCCCGCCAGCCCTAGCCAATCAGCGCCCGGACCAAAGCGGTGAAATCCTCGCCCCGCTTTTCGAAATTCGGATATTGGTCGAAACTGGCCGCCGCGGGGGCCAGCAGCACCACCTCGCCCGGCTGGGCCTCGGCCGCGGCGCGGGCGACGGCGCGCTCCATCGTCTCGCAGATCTCATGCGGGGTCTCGCCGATCTGCAGGGCAAAGTCGCGGGCGGAATGGCCGATCAGATAGGCCTTCTCGACCGAGGACAGATAGGGCACCAGCCCGGCGATGCCGCCCTCTTTGCCCAGACCGCCGGCAATCCAGCGGATCTTCGGGAAGGCCTGCAGGGCCTTGGCGGCGCTGTCCACATTGGTGGCCTTGCTGTCATTGACGAAACGCACCCCTTCCCGCTCGCCCACCAGCTGGCTGCGATGCGGCAGGCCGGCAAAGCTGTGCAGCGCCTGTTCGATCAGCTTCGGCGCCAGGCCCAGGCTGCGGCAGGCGGCATAGGCCGCGCAGGCATTCTGGTGGTTATGCGCGCCGGGCAGGCCCGCGATCTCGCGCAGGTCGATGGAGGCAACCTGCCGCCCACGCCGCCATTCGGCGAGAAAGCCCTTGCGGGCAAAGACCGACCAGCCGAAGCCTTCCAGCTTCGTGCCCGACGAGACGCGGATCACCCGGTCATCGGCGGGGCCTTCGGCCAGCTGATTGGCCAGGAACTGACCCTCGACCTCATCCACGCCCACCACGGCCCGGTCCGGGCCGCCTTCGGCAAACAGCCGGCGCTTGGCGGCGAAATAGCCGCCCATGCCATTGTGGCGATCCAGGTGGTCGGGCGAAAGATTGGTGAAGACGGCGATATCGGGGGTCAGGGCGCGCGCCAGATCGGTCTGGTAGGAGGACAGCTCCAGCACCACCACCTCGCCATCCCGCGCGGGGTCGATCGACAAGACGCCCGTGCCGATATTGCCGGCCATCTGCGTGGGCCGCCCCGCGACCTGCAGGATATGGTGGATCAGCGCCGTCGTCGTCGATTTTCCGTTCGAGCCGGTGACAGTCACGACCTTGGGCGCGGTCTCGAAATTGTCCCATTCGGGCGTCGCATAGCTGCGGAAGAACAGGCCGATATCGTTGTCGACCGGAATGCCCAGTTCCAGTGCCCGGCCGATGATCTTGTTCGGATGGGGGTAAAGATGCGGGATGCCGGGGCTGGTGATCAGCGCGGCCACGCCGTCAAAGGCGCCGTGACGGGTCAGGTCGGTCAGGGTGAAGCCCTCGGCCTCGGCCTTGGCGCGGGATTCGGGGCTGTCATCCCACAACAGCGGCTCGGCGCCCGCGGCCTGCAGCGCCCGCGCAGTGGCAAGGCCCGAGCGGCCCAGACCCAGAACGGCGAGTTTCGCGCCTGTGTAGCCTATGACGGGGATCATCGCATGCCTCCGAGCAGGGAAAGCCGGGGGTATCACACCCCCGGACCCCCGTGGGATATTTGAACAGAGAGGAAGGGGGAAGGGGTTTTGACCCCCTGCCCTTCCGCTCTGTCCCTGCCCGCTATCCCTGGTTGTCAAGCTGGCCGCGCACCGAGCGCCGGCCCAGATATGAGATGCGGTAGGGCCCGCCCTCCTTGCTGGCGATCAGCTTTCTTTGCCTGAGCCTGCGGAACAGCGGCAGGGTTAGGTCCGACAGGACCATCCCGTCACGGGTATGGCACAGGACTTCGGTGATGTGGCCGCGGCTGTCGCGGAAATGACGGATCTCGCCCCCCAGGGCGAGGACATGGAGAACGCGCTGCTCGGCGCGAGAGATATTCATGGGACTGTCCAGATTGGGCGTGAAAAGGCCCGCCGGGGGCGCGCAGGGCACATCCCGGGGGTTCACGAACGCCGCTTCGCCCCGGCGTCAGGCTCTGGACACAGTCTCTGACAAAAACGCTCCGTCAGGCGCCGCCGCGGGTGGGGGGCGCCGTCGGGCGACAGATAGGAAGGGGCAAGGCGCGGGGGAAGAGCCCGTCAGGGTTTTTCGCGCCGGCGGCGCAGCCGGTGATGCAGAAACGCAGCAGCGGCCAGCAGGGCGGCGGTCAGCCCGAGGATCAGACCCAGATGCCGGACCGTGTCCAGCCGGCCGAACAGCTGCTCCAGCACATGGCCGGCGCCATAGCCCAGCGCGGTGACCAGCGCGCCCCAAAGCGCCACCGCAAGCAGGTTGAACACCAGGTAAAGCCGTGCCGGGATGGCGGACAGGCCCAGAACCAGCGGGCCGATCGTGCGCATGCCGAAGAGGAAGCGGAAGGACATCGAGGCCAGCGCGGGGCGGCGGGCGGCCAGCGCCAGCAGCGGGGCGGCGGCGGCTGTGGCGGCAAGGCGCTGCAGACGGGGCATCTGCCGATGCCGGCGGGCGATCTGGAACAGGACCTGATCGGCCAGGAAGGCGCCAGCCGAGATCGCGGCCCAGGCCGAAGGCAGCGGGAAGGCGCCGCGATGGGCCAGCGCGCCGCCGACCATGCCGGCGCCGTCGCCTTCGAAGACCCCGCCCAGGAACAGCGCCGGCAGGCCCCAATCGGCGATCAGCGTCTCAAGCGTCATCGGAAACCTGCGGCTGCGCGACAGCCTTCAATTCAGCCAGGGCGGGCGCATGCTCGGCCAGCGCCGCCTGGCCCTTGGGGGTCAGCGCATAGCTGCCGCGGGCGATGCGCTCGAACCAGCCGTAATGGTCGGCGCGCAGGATCGCGGCGGCCTTGGCCACGCCGGTTGCGCGGGCCAAAGCGGCCGGGGCGCCGGGCCCGCTTTCCGCCAGATGCGCCGCACAGCGCAGCGCGTCCTGGCGGTAGGCCGTCATCCGCTTGACCGCGGCCGCGCCGCCCTCGTTCGGATCGCCCACCCTGCGGTCGAATTCGCGCAGAAGCCGCCCTGCCCGTTGCGTGCGCAGCCGCGGCTGATAGGCGGCCGGGTCCAGATGCGCCGTCACCGCCCCCGTCGCCGGATCGACCGCCAGCAGCCCCAGGCCCAGCCGGCGGCACAGGGCCAGGATGTCGCGATAGCGCAGCCGCCAGCCCTTCGCGCCCGAAACCGGAACCGCCAGATAGACATCGGCGAACAGCGATTGTCGCTGCACGCCCTGCAGCACCAGCGCCAGCGAGAACGAGGTCTTCATCTCGACCACCACCGGCGGCTCGTCGCCGCGGCGGGCCAGGATGTCGCAGGCGCCGACCTCGGCCTTCACCGCGTAGCCCTGGGCCTGCAGATAGGCCTTCAGCGCCGGGTAAAGCTCGGTCTCGCGCACCGCCTTAGCGGACCTTCAGCGTCGCCAGACCCGCCGCGGCCAGGATCAGCGAGATGATCCAGAAGCGGATGACGATCTGCGGCTCGGCCCAGCCCTTCTTTTCGAAATGGTGGTGGATCGGCGCCATCAGGAACACCCGTTTGCCGGTGCGCTTGAAATAGGCGACCTGGATGATCACCGACAGCGCCTCGACCACGAACAGCCCGCCCACGATCGCCAGCACCAGCTCGTGCTTGGTGCAGACGGCGATGGCGCCCAGCGCGCCGCCCAGGGCAAGGCTGCCCGTATCGCCCATGAACACGGCCGCCGGCGGGGCATTGTACCACAGAAACCCCATGCCCGCCCCGAACAGCGCCGCGCAGAAGACCAGGATCTCGGAGGTGCCGGGGACGTAATGCACCTCAAGATACTGGGTGAAGTCGACCCGGCCGACCGTATAGGCGATGATCCCCAGCGTGGCGGCGGCGATCATCACCGGCATGATCGCCAGCCCGTCCAGCCCGTCGGTCAGGTTCACCGCATTGGCCGCGCCGACGATCACGATCATGCCGAAGGGCACGAAGAAGATGCCCAGGTTGAAAAGCGCATTCTTGAAGAAAGGGAAGGCCAGCTGGTTGGTCAGATCGTCGGGGTGGAAGCGCGCCGCCGCATAGGTGGCGAGCGCCGCGATCAGCAGGCCCAGCAGCATCCGCACCTTGGACGAGACGCCCTTGGTGTTCTGCTTGGACACTTTGGCATAGTCATCGGCAAAACCGATCAGCCCGAAGGCCAGCGTCACCAGCACCACGATCCAGACATAGGGGCTGTCCAGCCGCGCCCAGAGCAGCGTCGAGAACATCAGCGCCGACAGGATCAGCAAGCCCCCCATCGTGGGCGTGCCGGCCTTGGCGAAATGGCTTTGCGGCCCGTCATCGCGGATCGGCTGGCCCTTGCCCTGCTTGCGGCGCAGAAGGTCGATCAGCGGCCGGCCGAACAGGAAGCCGAAGACCAGCGCCGTGACGAAAGCTGCCCCCGCCCGGAAGGTGATGTAGCGGAAGAGATTGAAGAACCCTCCGTTATCGGAGAGTTCGGCAAGCCAGAACAGCATTCACTCGGTCCCTTCCCGTGCAGGCTGGGCCTGGCCCAGCTTCTTCAGCGCCTCGACCACGAGGCTGACTTTCGATCCTTTGGAGCCCTTGACCAGCACCACATCGCCCGCATCGATCAGCCCGCGCACCCGCGCGGCCAGTTCGGGGGCGGTGGCGACCCAAAGCCCTTGCTGGCGCCGCGGCAGGATGTCGTGCAGGGCCCGCATCCGGGGGCCGACGCAATGGATCTGCGCGATGCCGTCCAGGCCCGGATGGCGCGCCACGGCCTGATGCATGGCGATCTCGTCGGGGCCCAGTTCCAGCATGTCGCCCAGAATGGCGATGCGCCGCCCGCCGCCCACCCGGCCGATGCCGTCGGTGGGCTGGGCGGCCAGAAGCACGTCCAACGCGGCGGCCAGCGAGACGGGATTGGCGTTGAAGGCGTCGTCGATCAGGTCGAAGAAGGTTTCCTCGACGATGTCCAGCTGGATCCGCTCGCGCAGGCCACGGCCGGCGGGCGGCGACCAGCGGGCGATGTCATGCGCGGCGATCATCGGATCGGCGCCCAGTGCCGCGGCGGCGGCCAGCGTGCCCAGCGCGTTCAGCGCGAAATGCCGCCCCGGCGAGGCCACCTTGAACAGGAAGGTCTGCGCCCCATGATTGGCGCGCAGGACGGTCGCCTCGGCGCAGAGCCGGGTCTCGGTCAGATGCCAGTCGGCGCTTTCGGCCGCGCCGAAGGTGACGGGGGTCGCGCCAGCCGCGCGGGCGGCGGCGACAAGTTGCGGCGTGGTCGGCAGATCGGCATTGATCACAGCCACGCCGCCCGGCTCAAGCCCCTGGAAGATCGAGGCTTTCTCGGCCGCGATCGCCTCGACACTGGCGAAGGCCTCCAGATGGGCCGGCGCGATCGTGGTGATCATCGCCACATGCGGGCGGGCCAGGCGGGCCAGGGGCGCGATCTCGCCCGGATGGCTCATGCCGATCTCGATCACCGCATAATCCGTGTCGGCCGGCATCCGCGCCAGCGTCAGCGGCACGCCCCAATGGTTGTTGTAGCTGGCTTCGGCCACATGGGTCCGGCCCTGGCCCGACAGCACGTCGCGCAGCATTTCCTTGGTCGAGGTCTTGCCGACCGAGCCGGTGACGCCGATCACCCGCGCCCGGGTCCGCGCCCGCCCAGCGGCGCCCAACCGGGCCAGCCCCTGCAGCACGTCATCGACGATCAGAAGCGGCGCATCGGGGGCGACGCCTTCGGGCCGGCGGCTGACCAGTGCGGCGGCGGCGCCCTTGGCTAGCGCCTGGGCCACGAAATCATGGCCGTCGCGCACATCCTTCAGCGCCACGAACAGATCGCCCGGCTTCAGCGTGCGGGTGTCGATCGAGACGCCGGTGGCCGCCCAGTCGGTGGGCGCGCGCCCGCCGGTGGCGGCGGCAGCATCGGCAGAGGTCCAGAGCGGGGTCATGACAGGGCCCTCTGACGCGGGACGGGACGGTAGGCGCCGGGGGCTGTCTGCCCCCGGACCCCCGAGGATATTTTTGCAGAGAGGAAGGCTGGCAGCCGCAGGGCAAGGGCAAGGCGGGTGGACATCAGATCACCCCGTCCAGCGCGGCGACGGCGATCGAGGCCTGTTCGACATCGTCGAAGGGGAAGACATCGCCCTTGATCACCTGGCCGGTCTCATGGCCCTTGCCGGCGATCAGCAGCGCGTCGCCCGGCTGCAGCGCGTCGACCGCGCGCAGGATCGCCTCGGCGCGGTCGCCCACCTCATGCGCGTCGGGGCAGGCGGCCAGGATCGCGGCGCGGATCGTCGCCGGATCTTCGCTGCGCGGATTGTCATCGGTGACGTAAAGCAGATCGGCGTTTTCGCGCGCGGCCTGGCCCATCAGCGGGCGCTTGCCGCGGTCGCGGTCGCCGCCGGCGCCGAAGACCACCGCGATCCGGCCCATGACATGCGGGCGCAGCGCGCGCAAAGCGGTGGCGATCGCATCGGGCGTATGGGCGTAGTCGACAAAGACCGTGGCGCCGTTGCGGCGGGTTGCGGCCAGTTGCATCCGGCCCCGCACCCCGGTCAGCTTCGGCAGCACGCCCAGCACCGCATCGGGCCTTTCGCCCGCGGCAATCGCCAGCCCGGCGGCCAGGGCCACATTCTCGGCCTGGAAGGCGCCGATCAGGTTCAGCCGGGTCTGGAAGGCCTGGCCCTGCCAGAGATAGCGCACTTCCTGGCCCGTCGCATCGGGGCGGGTCGCGGCGATCTGCAGGTCGGCCCCCTGCCCCTTGCCCACGGTCATCACGCCCAGCCCGCGGTCCAGCCCGATCTCGGCAATGGCCGAGCCGCGGGCGCCGTCAAGATTGACCACCGCCACGCCCTCGGGCGGCAGAAGCCGGGTGAAAAGCCCGGCCTTAGCCTGCAGATAGGCCTCCATCGTGCCGTGATAGTCGAGGTGATCCTGGGTCAGGTTGGTAAAGCCGGCCGCGGCCAGCCGCACCCCTTCCATCCGGCGCTGGTCCAGCCCGTGGCTGGAGGCTTCCATTGCGGCATGGGTCACGCCCGCCGCCGCGGCCTGGGAAAGCATGCGGTGCAGCGTGATCGTGTCGGGCGTGGTATGGGCGGAAGGCGCGGTCCAGTCGCCTTCAACCCCGGTCGTGCCGATATTGATCGCGCTGCGGCCCAGCGCCTGCCAGATCTGCCGGGTGAAGGTGGCGACCGAGGTCTTGCCATTGGTGCCGGTCACCGCGACCATCACCGGGGGCTGGGCGCCGAACCACAGGGCCGCGGCATAGGCCAGCGCCTCGCGCGGGTCATCGGCAACCACCAGCGCCGCCTCGGAGCCGGCCAGCACCGGGGCCGCCAGCGCCGCACCGGCCGTGTCGGTCAGCACCGCCACCGCCCCCTGCGCCAGCGCCGTTTCGATGAATTCCGCACCATGGCGCGCGCTGCCCGGCAGGGCCGCAAACAGCATGCCCGGGCCTGCGGCCCGGCTGTCCAGGGTGATCCCGCTCAGCACCGGATCGCGCCCGGCCCGCGCCTTCAGACCCAGTTCAGAGAGCCGCTTTCCCGACGCCATTCCGGCCCCCGCTAGTTGCTGGCGGCAGTTAGCTCAACTCCCGTCGCCTGCGCAACCTGGGGCCGCAGCCCCAAAAGCGGCGAGGTGCGCCGGATGATCTCGGCCGCGACCGGCACGGCCGTCCAACCGGCAGTGCGGCGCGGCACCGGACCCATCGTATTCACGGGCTCGTCGAGGGTGACGATCAGCACGTATTTCGGATTGGAGGCCGGATACATCGAGGCGAAGGTGTTGATCACTTTGTCGTGGTAATAGCCGCCCGACCGCTTCGGCTTGTCGGCGGTGCCGGTCTTGCCCGCCACCTCATAGCCCGGAACTTCGCCATAAGAGGCGGTGCCGTCGGTGACCACGCGGCGCAGCATCTTGCGTGCCTCGGCCGCCACCTGTTCGGACAGGACGCGGTGGCCCTTGGCGGGCCCGTCCTGCTTCAAAAGCGTCGGCTTCACATAGATGCCGCCATTGGCGATCGCGGCATAGGCCGCGGCCAGATGCATGGGGCTGGCCGACATGCCATGGCCGTAAGAGGTGGTGATCGTGACGATCTCGGGCCATTTCTTCGGGATCAGCGGCTTGGCGCCCGGCGCCTCGATCAGTTCAAGCGGCGTCGGCTCGAAGAAGCCCAGCGATTTCAGGAAGGCCTGCTGGCGCAGCGGCCCGATCATCAGTGCGATATGCGCCACCCCCACATTCGAGGATTTGGCGATCACGTCCGAAACCGACAGAAGCGGGCCGTAATTGTGGTTCTCGAATTCCTTGATCCGGTGCTTGCCCCAGATCATCGGCGCATTGGCATCGACCATGGTCGTGGGGCCGACCAGGCCCAGTTCCATCGCCTGGGCGGCGGCGAAGATCTTGAAGGTCGAGCCCAGCTCGTAGACGCCCTGCACCGCGCGGTTGAACAGCGGGCTGTCCGAGGGTTCGTCATTCTTGCCCACCAGCGGCACCGGCCGGTCATTCGGATCGAAGGTCGGGGCCGAGGCCAGGGCCAGGATCTCGCCGGTGCGCACATCCATCAGGATGACGGCGCCGCCCTTGGCGTTCATCATGGTGATGCCGGCGCCCAGCACCTCTTCGACGGTGGCCTGCACCGACAGATCCAGCGACAGGGTCAGCGGCGCGCCGGCCTCGGCCGGATCGCGCAGGCGGGCATCCATCGCCTTCTCGATCCCGGCCGTGCCGATCACCTCGGCCGAATGCACGCCCTCGGCGCCGAAGGCATAGCCGCCCAGCACATGCGCGGCCAGCGAGCCATTGGGATAAAGCCGCATCTCGCGCGGGCCGAACAGCAGGCCCGGATCGCCGATCTCATGCACTTTCTGCATCTGTTCGGGCGACAGGACCTTGCGCACCCAGACGAAGGCGCGCCCATCGGTAAAGCGGCGCTCCAGCGCGGCGGCGTCCAGTTCGGGGAAGATCTCTTGCAGCTTCTTCGCCGTGCCCTTCGGATCGACCATGTCGCGCGGATGCGCGTAAAGCGCATGCGTCGTCATGTTGGTGGCCAGGATCCGGCCGTTGCGGTCGGTGATGTCGGCGCGCTGCGCCATGATCTCGGCCCCCGCGGCCGAGGCCACCGGCTCGACCGGCTCGGAGGCGGCCAGATGGCCCATGCGGACACCGATGGTCAGATAGGCGCAAGAGAAAGCCAACGCCATCAGCCCCAGCCGGCGCGCGGCGCGGCGCTGGGTCTTTTCATGCAGCGCCTCATGGCGCAGGCGAAGATTCTCGGCCTCGATCAGGTTCGGATCCTCGCCCCTTTCGCGGGCGCGCAGGATGCTGGCAAGCGGACGAAGCGGTGCGCGCATGTCAAAGCCCCTCTTCTGCGGCGGCGGCGGCCGCTTCGGCCGACGCGGCGGCCGTATCGGCCACGGCGCCCAATTCGCCCTGAACGTCGATCGGCCCCTTGATCGCCGGCACTTCCGGCACCGGATACGAGACCTGGGCCGCGGCGCCGAATTGGGTCGGGTCCATCGGCAGAAGGCCCAGCGCGTCGAAATTCAGGTCCACCAGCTCGCGCAGGCGGTCGGGACGGTTCAGATAGGCCCATTCGGCCCGCTGCACCGACAGCGACTCGCGCAGATCGGCGATCTGGCGCTGCAGGCCCCGCACCTCGCGCAGCGCGGCCTGGGTGGCATAATTCTCGCGATAGGCCCAGAAGCCCAGGGCAATCAGCGACAGGAAGGACAGGACGAAGAGAACGGGGCGCATGGCTTAGCGGCGTCCTTTGCGGCCAAAAGCGGGATCGGTGCCAAGATCGGGAATGCCCAGATCGGCGGGGGCAAGCGCGCGCGCGGGCGCCTCGGTGCGGGTGGCGACACGCAGCTTGGCGCTGCGGGCGCGCGGATTGGCGGCCAGTTCGGCAGCATCGGGGCCGATGGCCTTCTTCGGCGTCAGGACAAAGCGCGCCGCGGTCTCGGCCCGGGCGGGCGCATAGCGGTTGGCCGCGGGTTCCGAGCCCGAGGCCAATTGCAGAAACCGCTTCACGATCCGGTCTTCCAGGCTGTGGAAGGTCACGACCGCCAGCCGCCCGCCGGGCTTCAGCGCCCGTTCGGCGGCGCAAAGCCCCGCGGCCAGTTCCTGAAACTCGGTGTTCACCGCGATGCGCAGGGCCTGGAAGCTGCGGGTTGCCGGATGGCTTTCGCCCGGCTTCGGCCGCGGCAGCTGGCGCGCGACGATCTCGGCCAGCTGAAGCGTGGTGGTGAACGGCGCCTGGGCGCGCGCGGTCACGATCGCCCGCGCGATCCGGCGCGAGGCGCGTTCCTCGCCGTAATGATACAGGATATCGGCCAGCGTCTCTTCGCCCGCGCCATTGACCAGATCGGCGGCCGAGGGGCCCGACTGGCTCATCCGCATGTCCAGAGGCCCGTCCTTCTGGAAGGAAAAGCCGCGTTCGGCCTGGTCAAGCTGCATCGAGGACACGCCCAGATCCAGCACCACCCCATCCAGCGCCTCGCCCGCCAGCGTGTCGAGATCGGAAAACGTGCCCTGGCGCAGCTCCAGCCGGCCGGCATAGTCGCCGATCCAGCCCGCCGCCATCTGATGCGCCAAGGGATCGCGGTCGATGCCGATCACCCGGGTCGCGCCGGCCGCCAGCAGCCCGCGGGCATAGCCACCGGCGCCAAAGGTGCCATCGGCCCAAAGCCCGGTCACCGGCGCCACAGCGGCCAGAAGCGGTTGCAGAAGAACCGGGATGTGAGGATCTCGCGCGGGCAGCACGTCGCGGGATTGCATCACATTCCCCGCTCCTTCTTGGCGCGGCCGATCAGCGTCAGCGCGTCGACATCGTCGTCCTCGTCCTCATCTTCGAACTGGGCGTCATAGACATCGCGGCGGAACAGCTTGAAACGGTTGGTGAAGCCGGCAAACGCCGCCTCGACCGGGCCATCGCCGAGGCCCAGCTTCGCGCGCACCTGCGCGGGCAGGACGATGCGGCCATCGGGCTCGATCTCGACCATGACGGAGCGGCTGATCATGTCGCGCTCGGCGCGGTCGCGGGCTTTCGATCCCAGTTCCATCGCCTCGATTTCCGCGGCCAGCCAGTCGGCTCCGGCCTTCGAATAACATTCGACGAAATCGCGGTTCTTGCCGCCATAGACCATATAGACGCGCGGGCGGGGGAAATCGGCGGTGGCCGGGTCTTCGGCTTCGAGAATGCGGCGGAAGGCGGCCGGGATCGAGACCCTCGCCTTCGCATCTACCTTCTGGTAGAATTCGCCTCGAAATGCCTCGCCCATGGGCCTTGGCCTGCCTGTCTCCCCCGAGGTTTGAATTTCTGCGATCCGCCGGAATGGAAATGGGCGGATCGGGTTGCTGCCACTACCCGATCCGCCGCTGTCCCATCGCTGGGCGTCCAGCTGCGCGCGCCACCTGGGGGAGATGTCTGCTCGCCCGCGCTCTGGATTCGTGTCGTCAGATGAAAGGGGCTGCCTGTATGAAACTGCCGTCTTCGCCTTGTTCGGGGTCTTGTATGCCGCCCCTGGCTTTCGCTTGCCCGTTCCGTCTTTCGATGACACAGGGATGCCATGGGATCGGATGGTTTTCAATGGGATTTTTCGGGTAGCACCCCGAGATCTTGTGCCAGCCTGGCCCAGATTCCAGCATTTTGTGGCGATTGACCCTGCTCACGAGACAATCTCTAGGGTTCACAGCCCCGCGATTGGCTAGATCTAGTGGGATTCAGGCCCGCCCGATTTTTCCCATACCATCCCGATTTTTTTCAGCGGGTGGCGATGGCGCGTAGCCCATACCGGGAACACCGCCCGGCAGAGGCAGCGCAAGGCGCGGAATCCGGGCGGTGGCGGGCGAAATCGGGGGGCGTTTCCCATGAAATCCCGGCCCCGCTGATTCGCGACCGCGCCCTTCCCATGAATTCCCAGCCCAGGCCGGAGCCAGGCCGGTCAACCGCCCCTGCCGGCGCGCAGCCGTCGGGCCCCCGCGCCGCCGGCGACAGAAGGTCAGCCGGCAGACTGCCGACCCAAGCCGACGCTTCGGCCGCAGAGGTCACGCGGTCGGTCTGCACAGAATTCAGGAACATAGCCACACAGCGCGGCGCACCAGCGCCGGGCCGGTGCCCGCAAGGGCTGCCGGCATGGTCGGGGGCATCATCCCGCCAATCCAGGCCCGGCTGCGCCGGCGCCTTTAGCCGAAGCGTTTGAGGCGGGCGGCGATTTTTCGACGAAAAATCGCGCTCAGCCCATGCCGCCCGCGATCAGACGGTGGGCCAGGCGCGCATAGGCCTCGGCATTGGGCCCCTCGCCCGCCGCCACCGGCGTTCCGGCATCGCCCGCCTGTCGCACTTCCAGCGCCAGGGGCAACTCGCCCAGGAAGGGCAGGCCCAGCCGCGCCGCCTCGGCCGCCACGCCGCCATGGCCGAAGATATGGCTTTCATGGCCGCAATTCGGGCAGATGAACATCGACATGTTCTCGATCAGCCCCAGGATCGGCACTTTCAGCTTGTCGAACATGTCGATGGCCTTGCGCGCATCCAGAAGCGCCACATCCTGCGGGGTCGACACGACCAGCGCCCCGGTCAGCCGGGCGCGCTGCGACAGGGTCAGTTGCACATCGCCCGTCCCGGGCGGCAGATCGACGATCAGCACATCCAGCTGGCCCCACAGCACCTGACCCAGAAGCTGCTGCAAGGCGCCCATCAGCATGGGCCCGCGCCAGACCACCGCCTCGTCTTCCTTCAGCAGCAGCCCCATCGACATCATGGTGACGCCATGGGCGTGCAGGGGCTCGATCAGCTTGCCATCGGGCGAGGCCGGGCGTTTCGAGACGCCCATCATCTTGGCCTGGCTGGGTCCGTAGATATCGGCATCCAGCAGCCCGACCCGCCGCCCCTGCCGCGCCAGCGCCACGGCCAGGTTCGAGGCCACGGTCGATTTGCCCACCCCGCCCTTGCCCGAGGCGACGGCGATGATCCGGTCGATGCCCGAAATCTTCTGCGGCCCGCCCTCTTGCGGGGTCGGATGGCCGCCGATCTTCAGGCTGGGGGCCGGCCCGGACTGCGGCGCCTTGGGCGCGGGGCCATGCGCGGTCATCACGATCTGCACCGAGGCCACCCCGGGCAGCGCCCGCAGCGCCGCTTCGGCCGCCCGCTCCACCGGCGCCAGGGCGCGCGCCTCGTCGGGCGAGGCGGTCTCGATCACGAAGCGCACGGCGCCCGCCTCGACCGACAGGGCGCGAATCAGATCGCGCGACACCAGCGTGCCGCCCCCCGGCAGGGCAATCCCCGCCAGAACCCCCATCACCTCTTCCCGGTTCACCGCCATGGCCGTCCCTTCCCCTAGGTCAGGGCAAGGCCCTGCGCGTTGCACCCTCCGATGCCCTCGGATGGCGACATGGGCATAAGGCCCGAATTTTCCAGCAAAGGGCAAGGGCAGAGCTTTGATAGCGCTTTGAATCCGCGCCGCTTCGGGTTTATCGAAAGATCAGGAATTCATCAAAGCCGCTGAAATAAATCACGTTTCCGTGCACCCCAGCCATGCCCTCGCCGCATGGCAGCATTGCGGGATGTGTCTATTGTGCAGTTGCAGCAAAAGGCGCATGTTACCCCTAACAGAGCGGCAGAAAGCTGCATCAGACGAAATCGAAGGCAAGAGCATCATGGCTTACGTAACCTCCACCCGCGCCATCGCACCCCGTCAAGCCGAACGGTTTTCCGGCCTCTTCGCCGGCCTCGGCGCGGCGCTTGCGCGCCGCCGGGTCTACACGCGCACCCTGTCGGAGCTGCGCCAGCTGAGCGACCGTGAACTTGCCGATCTGGGCATTTCGCGCGTCTCGCTGGTCGACATCGCCCGCGAGGCTGCCTACGGCCGCTAAGGCCGACGAGATTGATTGCAGGGACCCCTCTCCTCCTCCCTCGGGGTTCCCATAGCAAGCGGCGCCGCTGCTCCTCCTCCCTGGCGGCGCCGCGCTTTCCATAAGGGGCCCTGGCCCCGATCCGGTTCGGTGGCCCTCTCCTCCTCCCTCGGGCCTTCGAAACAGCGGCAGCCCCCTCCTCCTCCCTGGGGCTGCCGCACCCTCTTCCGGCCCGGCAACGGGCCAAGCTATCGGCGGCCCCTCTCCTCCTCCCTCGGGGCAGTCTGATCAGCGCAGCGGTGCCGCTCCTCCTCCCTGGCACCGCTGCCACCCTTTCGGCCCGGCAACGGGCCAGCATTTCGGCGGCCCTCTCCTCCTCCCTCGGGCCGCTGGAGCACAGCGACGGTGCCTCTCCTCCTCCCTGGCACCGTCGCGCCCCTTTTCGGCCCGGCAACGGGCTAGAGTTTCGGCGGCCCTCTCCTCCTCCCTCGGGCCGCTGGAGCACAGCGACGGTGCCTCTCCTCCTCCCTGGCACCGTCGCGCCCCTTTTCGGCCCGGCAACGGGCTAGAGTTTCGGCGGCCCTCTCCTCCTCCCTCGGGCCGCTGGAGCACAGCGACGGTGCCTCTCCTCCTCCCTGGCACCGTCGCGCCCCTTTCGGCCCGGCAACGGGCCAGGATTTCGGTGGCCCTCTCCTCCTCCCTCGGGCCGCTGGAGCACAGCGGCGGTGCCTCTCCTCCTCCCTCGGCACCGCCGCATCCCCTCCCCCCTCGTCTTTCCCTGCTTTCCCTGCCGCCTTCCCCCCTTGCGGCCAGGCAGCAAGCCCCCGATAGTCGCCAGCCGAAAGGCCGGTGACATGCGCATTTCGATGATCTCGGCCGCCTTCGTGGCGGCGCTGGTGGGCTATGGATCCACCATCGCGCTGGTCCTGTCGGCCGCGGCGGCGGTGGGGGCCAGCGCCGGGCAGACGGCCAGCTGGGTGCTGGCGATCTGCCTGGGCAAGGCGGTGGGCTCGGCCTTCCTGTCCTGGCGGCACCGGATTCCGGTGGTGCTGGCCTGGTCCACGCCGGGCGCCGCGCTGGTGGCGGCGACCGAGGGGATCAGCATGGCCGAGGCCGTGGGCGCCTTTGTCCTGGCCGGGCTCATGATCGCGCTGACCGGCGCGCTGCGGCCGCTGGGGCGCGCAGTGGCGCTGATCCCTGACGGGATTGCCGGGGGCATGCTGGCGGGCGTGCTGCTGCCCTTCGTGCTGAAGGGGGCTGCCGCCGCCAAGGCCGCGCCTTCGCTGGTGCTGCCGATGCTGGCGGTCTTCCTGCTGGTGCGGCTGCGCAACCCGGCCCTGGCGGTGATCGCGGCGCTGGGGCTGGGCCTGGCGCTGGCCTTCGGCCTGGGGGCTGCGGCCTGGCCGGCGCTGAGCCTGCCCCTGCCGCGCCTGACCTTCATCCCGCCCAGCTTCGATCCCGGCGTGGCGGTGGGCCTGGCCCTGCCGCTGTATCTGGTCACCATGGCCTCACAGAACCTGCCCGGCTTCGCCACGCTGCGCGCCGCCGGATACGAGCCGCCGGTGCGCTCGGCCCTGGGGGTGACGGGCGGGCTCTCGGCGGTGATCGGGCTGTTCGGCGCGCATACGATTTCGATGGCGGCGATCACCGCGGCGATCTGCCTGGGGCCCGATGTGCATCCCGACAAGGACCAGCGCTGGCGCGTGGGCCTGGCCTATGGCGCGATCTGGCTGGGGCTGGGGCTGTTTTCGCCTGCGATCCTGGCGCTGCTGGCGGCCCTGCCGGCCGAGGTGATGCTGGCGCTGGTGGCGTTGGCGCTGCTGGGCCCGCTGACCGGCGCGCTGGCAACCGCCATGGCCGCCCCGACCGACCGCTTCGCCGCGGCGCTGACCCTGGCGGTCACCGCGGCGGGCGTGCCCTTCCTGGGCGTGGGCGCGGCCTTCTGGGGCCTGCTGGCCGGGCTGGCGCTGCATGGCAGCGAAAGGCTGGCCCGGCGGGGTTAGGGCGCAAATTCCTGCGCAGGAATTTGCAATTTTCTTCGAAGAAAATTGGCCGGGATTTTCGAAAATCCCGGCGCCGCGGCTTAGAACGGGATCTCGTCGCCCATATCGGCGGGCATCACGAAGCGCGCGACGATCTTCTTCTCGCCCGCCTTGTCGAAGCGGATGTCCAGCTTGTCGCCTTCGATCCCGGTCACCCGCCCATAACCGAATTTCACATGGAAGACCCGCTCGCCCACCGTATAGGCGCTGTCGGCTTCCAGGTCGATCGTCACCGATCTGGCCTCACGCGGGGGGCTGACCGGACGGCTGGCCTGGCGATCCTGAAGGCGCCGCCAACCGGGCGAGTTATAGACATCGGCCCGCGTCGCGCGGTCTTCCAGGCTGGAGCCCATCCCGCCAAAGGCCGGCGCCGCCGCGCCATAGCCGCCGCCCATCAGGCCCGGCGGGGTCAGCACCTCGACATGATCGGCGGGCAGTTCGTCAATGAAGCGGCTGGGCAGCTGGCTTTGCCACTGGCCATAGACCCGGCGATTTGAGGCGAAGGAAATCGTGCACAGCCATTCTGCGCGGGTGATGCCGACATAGGCGAGGCGGCGCTCCTCTTCGATGCCCTTCAGCCCGGATTCGTCCATGCTGCGCTGGCTGGGGAACAGCCCGTCTTCCCAGCCCGGCAGGAAGACCACCGGAAATTCCAGCCCTTTGGCCGCGTGAAGGGTCATGATGCTGACCTTCTCGGTCGCATCCTCGCTGTCATTGTCCATGATCAGGCTGACATGTTCCAGAAAGCCCTGCAGGCTGTCGAACTGTTCCAGCGCCTTGACCAGTTCCTTCAGGTTTTCCAGCCGCCCCTCGGCCTCGGGCGTCTTGTCGTTCTGCCACATCGAGACATAGCCCGATTCCTCAAGGATCACCTCGGCCAGCCGGACATGGGTCAGATCATTGGCGGGGGGCGTGTCGGGCAGCAAAGGCTCGATCAGCTGATCGGCCAAAGGCGGCCGCGCATTGCGGATCGCGTCATGCCAGCGTTCGACCCCGTCGCAGAAGCCGCGCAGCTGGTTGGCCCCGCGCCCGCCCAACCCGCCCGAGGCCAACAGAGACCGCGCGCTATCAACCAGCGTCAGCCCGTTCTGCCGCGCCTCCAGCTGGATCCGCTGCACCGCCTTGTCGCCCAGGCCGCGTTTGGGCACATTCACCACCCGCTCGAAGGCCAGGTCATCGTCGGGCGAGACGGCAAGCCGGAAATAGGCCATCGCATCGCGGATTTCCTGGCGTTCGTAGAAGCGCGGGCCGCCGATCACCCGATAGGGCAGGCCGATGGTCAGAAAGCGGTCTTCGAAGGCGCGCATCTGGTGGCTGGCGCGAACCAGGATCGCCTGGCCGTTCAGCCCCACCGGCGCCCAGCCGCGGGTGCCGCGCTGGATCGCCTCGATTTCCTCGCCGATCCAGCGCGCCTCTTCCTCGCCATCCCAATGGCCGATCAGCCGCACCTTCTCGCCCGCCTTGGCCTCGGTCCACAGCGTCTTGCCCAGACGCCCGGCATTGGCCGAGATCACCCCCGAGGCCGCGGCCAGGATATGCGGGGTCGAGCGGTAATTCTGTTCCAGCCGGATAACTTGTGCGCCAGGGAAATCTTTTTCGAAGCGAAGAATATTGCCCACTTCGGCGCCCCGCCAACCATAGATCGACTGGTCGTCATCGCCCACGCAGCAGATGTTCCGGTGCGCCTGGGCCAGAAGCCGCAGCCACAGATACTGGCAGACATTGGTGTCCTGGTATTCGTCGACCAGGATATAGCGGAACCAGCGCTGATACTGGGCCAGAACATCGGGATGCGCCTTGAAGATCGTCACGCAATGCAGCAGCAGATCGCCGAAATCGGTGGCGTTCAGGCTGCGCAGCCGGTCCTGATATTCGGCGTAAAGCTCGGTCCCGATGTTGTTATAGGCGCTGCCCTCGGCCGAGGGCACGCGGTCGGGCGTCAGCGCGCGGTTCTTCCAGCCGTCGATCAACCCGGCCAGCAGGCGCGGCGGCCAGCGCTTGTCGTCGATGTTGCGGGCCTGGATCAGCTGTTTCAGCAGACGCAGCTGGTCATCGGTGTCGAGAATGGTGAAATTCGGCTTCAGCCCGGCCAGCTCGGCATGGCGGCGCAGGATCTTGACCGAAAGCGAGTGGAAGGTGCCCATCCAGGGCAGGCCCTCGCCCCCGCCGCCCAGCATGCGGGCGACGCGATCCTTCATCTCGCGCGCGGCCTTGTTGGTGAAGGTCACGGCCAGAATCTCATTCGACCGCGCCTTGCCCAGCGCCAGCAGATGCACGATCCGCGCCGTCAGCGCCTTGGTCTTGCCCGTCCCTGCCCCGGCCAGCATCAGGACCGGACCATCCAGCGCCTCGACCGCGGCGCGTTGGGCAGGGTTCAGGTCGTCAAGATAGGGCGCAGGCCGCGCCGCCAGGGCGCGTTGCGACAGTGGTACGGCCGCCTCGAAGGCGGTGGATTCGGAATCGGGGTCGTCCCAGGCGCTCATGGGGCGCAAGTCTAGCCGCCCGGGGCGGAAGTGAAAAGCGCTGTTCTCGGATTGTTCAGGATTTCGCCACCGCAGCGCGCCGGGACGCGGCCCAGGCGCCGCCGGGCCCGGATCAGGGCAGCGTCACCACCAGCGCCCCGCGCTCGGTCGCGACGACGGTATGTTCGTATTGCACCACCGGCGCGGCTGGCTGGGCGTAAAGCGTCCAGTCATCGGCGCCATCGCGCGCCCAAAGCCCGCCTTGCGACAGGAAGGGTTCGACCGTCAGCACCAGACCGCGATGGATCTGCCGCCGGTCGCCCCTTGTCGGCCAGGTGGCGATTTCACCCGGCTCTTCATGCAGGGCGCGGCCCACGCCATGGCTGGCAAGGTTGCGGATCAGCGTATAGCCGCGCGCCTGGGCGAACCGCCCGATCGCGGCGCCGATCCCGGCCAGCGGGCGGCCCGCGCCGACCTGGGCGATGCCGATCTGGGTCGCGCGCTTGCCGTCGCGGCACAGCCGGTCCAGCGCGGGCGTCACCTTGCCCAGCCGGAACGTGGCGCCGGTATCGGCAAAGAAGCCGTCTTTCGAGGCCGAGACGTCGATATTCACCAGATCGCCATCGGCCAGCACCCGCTCGCCCGGAATGCCATGGGCGATTTCTTCGTTCACGCTGATGCAGGTGGCGCCGGGGAAGCCATAGGTCGCCTCGGGCGCCGGGATCGCGCCTTCGCGGTCAAGCAGCGCACGACCGATCCCGTCCAGCTCGCGCGTGGTCATGCCCGGCTCCATCGCGGCGGCCATGCTGTGCATCGTGCGCGCCACGATCCGGCCGATCGCCTTCAGGCCATCCAACTCGTCCGCATGGGTGATCGTCATCGGTCGGCCTTTCGGGACGGGGCGTCGGAACGACGCGGCGGGGGGCACACCCCGCCTAAAGCGGGTAATTCCGGCCCACCCCTTCATTGTAACGCGCAAACAGCCGGGCGAAAGCGGCAATGTCTTCGGCGCTCCAATCCTGGAAGATCCGCAGATTGCGCTGCCATTTCACCCGCAGGAAATCCTGCATCAGCGCCGTTGCCGCCTTGGTCGGCACCAGGATCGAGCGGCGGCCGTCTTCCTGGCTGACGCCGCGGGTGATCAGGCCGCGTTCGACCAGATCGGCGGCGATGCGGCTGGCGCGCGAAGGATCGACGCACAGCTCTTCGGCCAGAAGCCCCACCGTCGGCTCGGCCGGCGCCCCCCGCCCATAGCCCGAGCGGATGCGCAGGATCGCCGACATCGCATGAAACTGCGACACTTCGATGCCGGCCCCCAGCTCGCGCATCAGCGATTGCGGGATGTCGCCCTTCATCACCCGCCGGACATAAAGGAAATGTTCGGCATCGAAGGCCAGCAGGGCCTCGATCGCCTCGGGCGCAAAGCCGGCATCGGCCAGGGCACGGGCGGCTTCGGCCCGATGTTGAAGGACGGGCTGGGGAACGGACGTCGGATCGGTCATGCAGCCGACATGCGGCAAAGCCCTGCGCATGTCAATTATTTGCTTACCACAAATATATGCGGTTGACATATATCTTGCGTGACGGCATGTCTCGCCGCAGCCCGCGCGCGGCTTTTGCCGTGCAAGCCCTCATCCCTTGCAGGTCTTCATGTCCCAGCCATCTTCCGCTCGGCCGCCCCAACAGGCCTCCGAGGCCGCGCCCCCCGCCGCCGTTCAGGGGGCCAGCTCGACCCGCGTCGTCATCGCCTCGGTCGCGGTGCTTCTGCTGCTGGCCGCGCTGGACCAGACCATCGTCGCCACCGCCCTGCCCACGATCGTCGCCGATCTGGGCGGGCTGGAGCATCTCAGCTGGGTCGTCACCGCCTATATCCTGGCCTCGACCGTGGTCGCGCCGATCTATGGCAAGCTGGGCGACCTGTACGGCCGGCGCACCATGGTGATCGTCTCGGTCTCGATCTTCCTGCTGGGCTCGGTCCTGTGCGGGATGGCGCAGTCGATGGGCTTTCTGATCGGCGCCCGCGCGGTGCAGGGCCTGGGCGGCGGCGGGTTGTTCGTGCTGGCTTTGTCAATCATCGCCGACGTGATCCCGCCCCAGGACCGCGGCAAGATCCAGGGCGTCTTCGCCGGCGTCTTCGGCGTGTCCTCGGTCATCGGCCCGCTGATCGGCGGCTGGTTCGTCGAGGTCGCCAGCTGGCACTGGATCTTCTACATCAACCTGCCCTTCGGGCTTCTGGCGCTTGCGGGCTTCATCCTGTTCTTCCACGCCCAGACCGCGCGGGTCGACCACCGGATCGACTATGCCGGAGCGGCGCTGCTGGCGTTGGGGCTGGGGGCCTTGGTGCTGGTCACCTCGCTGGGCGGGCGCAGCTTTTCCTGGGGCAGCCCGCTGGCGCTGGGGCTGATCGGGCTGACGGCGGCGGCGCTGCTGCTGTTTCTCTGGGTCGAGGCGCGGGCGGCCGAGCCGGTTCTGCCGCTGTCGCTGTTTCGCAGCAATGTGTTCAACGTCACCTCGGCCATCGGCTTTGTCGCCGGCGCGATGATGTTCGGCACGCTGACCTTCATTCCGGTCTATCTGCAGATCGCCAAGGGCGCCACGCCCACCCAGTCGGGCTGGGAGATGATCCCGATGACCGCCGGCATCCTGACCCTGTCGACCATCTCGGGCCGCTATATGGGGCGGACCGGCAAATACCGGATCCTGCCGCAGATCGGCCTGACCCTGGCGGCGCTGGGGCTGCTGATCCTGACCCAGCTGACGCCCGAGACGCCCTCGCCCCTGCTGTGGCTGGCGCTGTTCCTGCTGGGCAGCGGCATGGGCACGATCTTCCCGGTGGTGACGACCGCGGTGCAGAACACGGTGCCGCGCCAGCAGATCGGCACGGCCACCGCGGCGGGGCTGATGTTCCGCCAGGTCGGCGGATCGGTCGCGGTGGCGCTGTACGGGGCGATCTTCGCGGGTGGCGTGGGGGCGGCGATGGCCGCGGCCGGGCAAGGGGCGGTCGATGTGGCCGAGATGGGCCCGCAGATGCTGGCCCGACTGGACGCGCCCGCGCGCGAGGCGATTGGCCAGGCGGTCAGCCTCAGCCTGCATCCGGTGTTCTGGATCAGCCTGGGCCTGTGCCTGACCGGGCTGGCGCTGACCTTCATTCTGGAAGAGGTGCTGCTGGTCAACCGTCTGGCGCCGCAGGGCGAATAGGCCGCCCAAGCGCGGGCGCGCCAAGCGACACGGGGCCGGCAGAGCGGCCCCGACCAGAGGACCGGCCGCTCCCGCCGGGGTCTCTGGCAGGCGCGCGGCCCCCGGGTCGCGCGCCTTTTTCTGCCGCCTTTGCACGTGCAAAGTCTGCCTGAATATTTCGCAAACTTTGCAGATTGATGACGGCGCATGGCTTGCGCTGCATTGCAGCACCGCTAAGCTGACCCCCGGCAGCGCCTGCCTGTCTGCATCCACGAGGGGACCTGTCCGATGCCCGAATTCAAGAAGATCCTGGTCGCAAACCGGGGCGAGATCGCCATCCGCGTGATGCGCGCCGCCAATGAAATGGGCAAGAAGACGGTCGCCGTCTACGCCGAGGAAGACAAGCTGTCGCTGCACAGATTCAAGGCGGACGAAGCCTATCTGATCGGCACCGGCCTGTCGCCGGTGGGCGCCTATCTGTCGATCCCGGAAATCATCCGCGTGGCCAAGATGGCCGGCGCCGATGCGATCCATCCGGGCTACGGGCTGCTGTCGGAAAACCCCGATTTCGTCGAAGCCTGCGACAATGCCGGCATCACCTTCATCGGCCCCCGGGCCGAGACGATGCGCGCTTTGGGCGACAAGGCCAGCGCGCGCAAGGTCGCCATCGCCGCGGGCGTGCCGGTCATTCCGGCGACCGAAGTGCTGGGCGAGGATTTCGCCGCGATCAAGGCCGAAGCCGCCACGATCGGCTATCCCTTGATGCTGAAAGCCTCATGGGGTGGCGGCGGGCGCGGGATGCGGCCGATCCTGTCCGAAGACGAGTTGGAGGCCAAGGTCCGCGAAGGCCGGCGCGAGGCCGAGGCCGCCTTCGGCAATGGCGAGGGCTATCTGGAAAAGATGATCCAGCGCGCCCGCCATGTGGAAGTGCAGATCCTGGGCGACCGGCAGGGCAATGTCTGGCACCTGTGGGAACGCGACTGCACGGTGCAGCGTAGGAACCAGAAGGTCGTCGAACGCGCCCCCGCGCCTTATCTGACGCAGGAACAGCGCGAAGACGTCTGCGCCATGGCCAAGCGCATCTGCCAGCACGTCAATTACGAATGCGCCGGCACCGTCGAATTCCTGATGGATATGGACGAGGGCAAGTTCTACTTCATCGAGGTGAACCCCCGGGTGCAGGTCGAACATACCGTCACCGAGGAGGTGACCGGGATCGACATCGTCCAGGCCCAGATCCTGATCGAGGAAGGCAAGACCCTGCCCGAGGCGACCGGCGTTGCCAGCCAGGACGAGGTGAAGCTGAACGGTCACGCCCTGCAATGCCGTGTGACGACCGAAGACCCGCTGAACAACTTCATCCCCGATTACGGCCGCCTGACCGCCTATCGCTCTGCCACCGGCAATGGCATTCGCCTCGATGGCGGCACGGCCTATGCGGGGGGCGTGATCACCCGCTATTACGATTCGCTTCTGGTCAAGGTCACGGCCCATGCCCAGACCCCGGAAAAGGCGATCAGCCGGATGGACCGCGCCCTGCGCGAGTTTCGCATCCGCGGCTTGGCCACGAATATCGAATTCGTCATCAACCTGCTGAAACACCCCACTTTCCTGGATTACAGCTACACGACGAAGTTCATCGACACGACGCCCGAGCTGTTCCATTTCAAGAAGCGGCGCGACCGGGCGACCAAGATCCTGACCTATATCGCCGATATCACGGTGAACGGGCATCCCGAGACCACGGGCCGGGTGAAGCCTCCGGCCGAGGTGAAGCCGCCCAAAGTGCCGAAGCCGCGGGCCGAGCCGGCGATGGGCACGCGCAACCTGCTGGAACAGCACGGGCCGCAGGCGGTTGCCGACTGGATGAAGGCGCAGAAGAAGCTTCTGGTCACCGACACCACGATGCGCGACGGCCATCAATCGCTTTTGGCCACGCGCATGCGCTCGATCGACATGATCCAGGTGGCACCCGCCTATGCGGCCAACCTGCCGCAGCTGTTCAGCGTCGAATGCTGGGGCGGCGCCACCTTCGACGTGGCCTATCGCTTCTTGCAGGAATGCCCCTGGCAGCGCCTGCGCGATCTGCGCGCCGCCATGCCCAACCTGATGACCCAGATGCTGCTGCGCGGGGCGAATGGTGTGGGCTACACCAATTACCCCGACAATGTGGTGCAGGCCTTCGTCAAACAGGCCGCCCAGACCGGGGTCGACGTGTTCCGCGTGTTCGACAGCCTGAACTGGGTTGAAAACATGCGCGTCGCCATGGATGCGGTGCTGGAGACGGGCAAGGTTCTGGAAGGCACGGTCTGCTATACCGGCGATCTGCTGGATCCGGCCCGGTCGAAATACGACCTGCAATATTACGTCGCCCGCGCGCAAGAGCTGAAGGCGGCCGGCAGCCATATCCTGGGGCTGAAGGACATGGCGGGCCTGCTGAAACCCGCCGCCGCCCGCCAGCTGATCCGCACGCTGAAGCAGGAAGTCGGCCTGCCGATCCATTTCCACACCCATGACACTTCGGGCGCCGCCGCGGCCACGGTTCTGGCCGCCTGCGATGCGGGCGTGGATGCGGTCGATGCCGCGATGGATGCCTTCTCGGGCGGCACTTCGCAGGCCTGCCTCGGCTCCATCGTCGAGTCGCTTCGCCATACCGAACGCGACACCGGGCTGGACATGGCCGCGATCCGCGAAATCTCGGGCTATTGGGAACATGTCCGCGCGCAATATGCCGCCTTCGAAAGCGGGCTGCAGGCGCCGGCCTCGGAAGTCTACCTGCACGAAATGCCCGGCGGCCAGTTCACCAATCTGAAGGCCCAGGCCCGCAGCCTGGGGCTGGAGGACCGCTGGCAGGAAGTGGCGCAGACCTATGCCGATGTGAACCAGATGTTCGGCGATATTGTGAAGGTCACACCCTCGTCCAAGGTGGTGGGCGACATGGCGCTGATGATGGTGGCGCAGGGGCTGACCCGGGCCCAGGTCGAGGATCCCAAGACCGATGTGGCCTTCCCGGATTCGGTCGTCGACATGATGAAGGGCAATCTCGGCCAACCGCATGGCGGCTGGCCCAAGGGGATCCAGGCCAAGGTGCTGAAGGGCGAGACGCCCTTCACCGACCGCCCCGGCCTGCTGGCTGCCCCCGTCGACATCGAAGCCACGCGCAAGAAACTGTCGGACGAGTTGAACGGCTTCAAGGTCGATGACGAGGATCTGAACGGATATCTGATGTATCCCAAGGTCTTCCTCGACTACATGGGACGCCACCGCCAATATGGCCCGGTGCGCGTGCTGCCGACCCGCACCTTCTTCTACGGGATGGAGCCGGGCGAAGAGATCACCGCCGAGATCGACCCCGGCAAGACGCTGGAAGTGCGGCTGCAGGCGGTGGGCGAGACGACGGAAGACGGCGAGGTGAAGGTCTTCTTCGAGCTGAACGGCCAGCCCCGGGTGATCCGGGTCGCAAACCGCGCGGTGAAGGCCAAGACGGCGGCCCGGCCCAAGGCGGCCGAGGGCAACCCGCTGCATGTGGGCGCGCCGATGCCGGGGGCTGTGGCCAGTGTCACGGTCAAGCCCGGTCAGAAGGTGCGGGCGGGCGATCTGCTGCTGACCATCGAGGCGATGAAGATGGAAACCGGGCTGCATGCCGACCGCGACGCCACCGTCAAGGCCGTGCATGTGACCCCCGGCACCCAGATCGAAGCCAAGGACCTGCTGGTCGAGCTGGAGTGAGCCGATTTTTCGCCGAAAAATCGCGCCTCCCCCGGGGGCGCGGTAAAAATTCCGGCGGTTGTCGTTTTCCCCTTGCGCCCCGGCCCGCGCTTTACTAGATCACCGCCTGTCCAACCGGTGCGGGCGTAGCTCAGGGGTAGAGCATAACCTTGCCAAGGTTAGGGTCGTGAGTTCGAATCTCATCGCCCGCTCCAGTCGGACCTGCCAGAGGGCGCCCAAGGGGCGCCCTTTCTGCTTTTCGCACCTCGCCCCATCTTGTTGATTTTCCTTCAATATCGGCTCTTGCATCCCCCTGCGCGCCGCGATATCTACTGCGCCACGGAGTGCGGGCGTAGCTCAGGGGTAGAGCATAACCTTGCCAAGGTTAGGGTCGTGAGTTCGAATCTCATCGCCCGCTCCAGACAAAGCGGTGACAGGCCGAGGCCGGGATCACCGCGAAGATTTCCTTGAAAATCAAGCCGAACCACGGGCGCAAATGCGCCTTGCCGCCGGTTCGGGTCTGCGCCTTGGGGCGCAAGGCCGCGCCCGGGCGGGCGGCGGCAGATCGGGGGCGCCCCCCGATCGCTCAGCTCATCGCCTGGAATTCCACGCGGCGGTTTTCGCGGCCCTGGGGATCGTCCTTGTCATACAGGAACCGCTCGCCCAGACCCATGGCCTGCAGCCGGTCGGGCGCGATGCCGCAGTCTTCCAGCTTGCGCTTCACCTCTTCGGCCCGCAGCAGCGACAGCCGTTCGTTATAGGCGTCCGAGCCGGCGGAATCGGTATGGCCCATGATGCGGAACAGCTTGATGTCGCTGGCCTCGATCACCCGGCACATCTGCGCGATCACCTGCATCTGGTCGGCTTTGATCAGGGCGGAATCGTAGTCGAAGCTGATGCGCACATTCACCTGCAGATCTTCGGGCAGAAGCCCGACCTGGCCGGGGTCGATGGGCGACTCCGCATTGGCGGCCAGGATCACATCCGGCCCGTCGCCGGCCTTGGCCGGATCGGCCTCAGTTCCCGCGACGACGACACCGCCCGCGTCATCGGTCGAGGGCGTGTCCAGCACCGGCCCGTCACTGGCGACGACCGGCCCGGTTTCGCCCGTGCCCGTTCCGGTGCCCGTGCCTGCCCCCGCATCGGTGCCGCCCGCATCGGCGACCTCGGCCGACTTGCCCTTCAGCGCGCCCGAGGGGTCCAGGTCTTCGATGGTCACGATGGTCAGACCGCGGGTCTTGCCCTTGCCGGTCTTCACCGCCGTATAGGCGTCGCGCTGGATCAGGAAACGTTCGAGGATTTCTTCGTCTGTCAGAGACTCGGCCCACGCGACCTGAACAGTCGCGACCAGGCCTACCACCGCAGCGGAAAGCAGAAGATGACGCATGACTTTGGTCCAAAATTTGTTGTTAAACGCCTTGTGATCCTATGCTAGCCTGACCCTGTTTTCAATCACAGCCATTGCCCCGGGCCATTTGCCATGGATCACGTTTTCCTTACGCCCCGGCCGCGGCCGGGCCTGCGCCGGGCGCCCTGCTCTGACAGGCCGGCGCCGCGATGATCCAGCCCGTCACCATCCTGCCCCGGCCCGGCGCCGGGCCCCTGCCCCTTCCGAAAGGCGCAGGGTTGACGCATCGGGGCCGGGTGCGGGCCCAGAACGAGGACGCGATCCTCGCCGATCCCTCGGGCATTCTGTGGGCGGTGGCCGACGGGATGGGCGGGCATGAAGGGGGGGCCGACGCGGCCGACATCACCATCGACGCCCTGGCCGCGATTGCCGATGGCACCGATCCGCCCGAGGCGCTGGAAGACGCGATCGAGCGGGCGAACACCACCGTGCGCATCGCCGCCCGCGAAAGGGGCGCCCGCGTCATGGGTGCCACGGTCTGCGCGCTGTTCATCGACCAGGGCGTCGCGCATGTGGCCTGGGCGGGCGACAGCCGCGCCTATCTGCTGCGCGGGCACAGGCTGCGCATGCTCAGCCATGACCACACCGTGGTGCAGGGCATGGTCGACCGGGGCGAGTTGGCCGCGGCGGATGCCGAAAGCCACCCCGAGGCCAGCGTGATCACCCGCGCCGTCGGCGCAGCACCCGAGATCGAGGTCGATCATGCCGCCGTGCCGCTGATGATCGGCGACCGGCTGATGCTGTGCTCCGACGGGCTGCCGCGCTGCGTCTACGAGACGGTGATCGAGACGATCCTGGCGCAGGGCGGCGATGCGCTGGATGCCTGCACCGCGCTGATCCGCCGCGCGCTGGATGAAGGCGCGCCCGACAATGTCTCGGTCATCGTGGTCGATCTGGTGGCGGGCTAGGCAATGGCACGCGGCACGCTGATCGGGCCCGTCATCGTCGCCATCGGCACGGTCGTGGCCGCCATCGCCTTTGCCGTGGTGACCGTGCTGATCGACACGGCCGACAGCGCCGCCGAATTGCGGCTGCAGCGGCTGGAAGACCGGGCGAAAGCGCTGGAAACCGCCCTGGCCGAGGAAACCGCCCGCGCCGAGGGCCAGGCCCAGGATCTGCAGCGCCTGCGCGAGGATCTGAGCCTGCTGGCCAATCGCGCCCCCGCCCTTCCCTCGCCCGAGCCGCCGCCTGGCGGCACCGATGCCGGCGGCGCCGAGGCTCTGACGCCGGTTGATCCCTCGGCCCTGCTGCCCGACGAGGATTTCGAAAACCCCGCGACCGAAGACCTGACCGAGCAGATGAAGCTGGCCAAGACCCGCTTCAACAAGGACATCACCCAGCCGCGCAACCGCACCATGCTGGAGTTGCTGGGAAATCCGCGCGACAGCTATTCGCAGGACTGCCAGGGCATGACCAATGCCCAACTGAAGGCGCTGCTGGAACAGCGAAGCGTCGGCCCGATCACCGTGACCATGCTGAAGCCTGCGCTGGACAGTCTGCAGCGGGTGCTGGACCGGCTTAAGGCAAGCGATCCCGACATTTATGCCAAGGTCGGCACCGCGGGCGCGCTGTGCGTGCGCAACATCCGCGGCTCGACCACCTCGATTTCCAACCATTCCTGGGGCACGGCGATCGACCTGACGCTGGAGGGTCAGCTTGACGGTTTCGCCGATGGCGGCACCCAGTTCGGCCTGCTGATCCTGGCCGAATATTTCAACGATGAAGGCTGGTTCTGGGGCGCGGCCTATAACCGCGAGGATTCGATGCATTTCGAGGTGGGCGAGGAAACCCTGCGCGCCTGGAAGGCGGAAGGACGGCTTTAGTGGCGGCGCCGGTCTCGGATGCGGCGCTGATCGCCCGCCTGGCCGAGCCGGTCCTGGCCTATGCCGACCGTCTGGCCACGGTTCAGGGCGAGAGGCAGGCCGATCTGCTGCGCCATGCCGCCAATCTGCTGGAACGGTTCGAATTCGGGCTGCAGCGCGCGGGCGTCCCGGCCGCGGCGGTGCCGCCGGCGCGG
>NZ_JAICBZ010000021.1 GCF_020179405.1 Xinfangfangia pollutisoli
TGGGCGGGCGGATGGTCACCGCGGCCCTGCCGGACGGCCGCGGCGAATGGCTGCGCCTGCGCGACAGCAAGGCCGACCGGCTGCTGCGGGCGGGGGTCACCCTGCGGCTGAACACCCGCGCCGATGCCGCATTGATCGCCGAACTGGCGCCCGATGATGTGGTGCTGGCCACCGGCGCGCGGCCGCGGCCACTGACGGTGCCGGGGGCGGGAACGGCGCCGCTGATGGATCTGGATGCCGCCGTGCTGGACATGGCCGCGGGGGGTGCGGGCATCGGTCCGCGCGTTCTGATCGTCGATCACCTGAACCGCGCCCCGGGCATGGCCGCCGCGCTGATGTTCGCCCGCGCGGGCCGCAGTGTCGAGCTGGCCACCATGGCCTTTCACGCTGGCGAAAAGCTGGAGATCCAGAACCTCAGCTATTTCCAGCGCGAATGCCTGCTGGCAGGGGTGACCTTCCGGCCTACCGTCACGCCGCATCGCTTCGACGGCGGCACGGTGGAGTTCTACAACATCTTCACCCGCACCGTCACCGGCCATGGCCGGTATGACACCATCGTCGCCGTGCTGCCCGGGCTGGCCGAGGACAGCCTCTTGCCGGTGATCCGCGGCATGGACCTGCCCGTCCGCGTGATCGGCGATGCCTATGCCCCGCGCGATATCGAAGCCGCCATTCTGGACGGGTTCGAAACCGCCATGAGCCTGTGAGGCGATGATGACCGAAGCCACCGGCTCTCTTTGGGAAGCCATCATCCCGCCTGCCCCGCCCTTTGCGCCGCTGGATGGCGCCGTCACCGCGGATGTGGTGATCGTGGGGGCGGGGTTTCTGGGCCTGTCCGCCGCGCTGCATGCGGCCATGGCCGGGCTGGATGTGGTCCTGCTGGAAAGCCACCAGCCCGGCTTTGGCGCCTCGGGCCGCAATACCGGCTTTGTGGTGCCCAGCCTCAAGGCCTCGATCGGGCCGGCCGACGTGGTCCGCGCCATGGGAGAGACCCATGCCGACCGCCTGCTGCGGCTGGTCGCCGGGTCCGGGGCAGAGGTTTTCGGCCTGATCGCCCGCCACGGCATCGACTGCGGGGCCGTGCAGAACGGCTGGCTGCAGCCCGCCCATTCCCGGCAGGCCGAGGCGGCGCTGCAGGGCCGCCTGCCGCGCCTCTTGCAGGCGGGGGTGGATGCCGACTGGCTGGACCGCGATGCCCTGGCCGCCCGCACCGGCATTGCGGGTCTGCACGGCGGCATCCGCATTGCCTCGGGCGGGCAGATCACGCCCTTGGCCTATGCGCGCGGGCTGGCGCGGGCCGCCGTGGCCGCCGGCGTCCGGCTGCGCGGCGACAGCCCGGTGACGGCGCTGATCCCCGATGGTGCGGGCTGGCGGCTTAGCACACCCGGCGGACAGGTCCGGGCCCGCCGGGTGCTGATGACCACGAATGCGCTGATCGGTGACCTGCTGCCCGACCTGCGCGCCTCGGTCATCCCGGCGCGGGTGTTCCAGATCGCCACACAGGTGATGCCCGAAAGCCTGCGCCGCAGCCTGCTGCCTGACATGGCCCCGGTGGCCGATACCCGCCGGCACACCTTTGCCCTCCGCTGGTCACCCGACGGGCGGCTGGTGACCGGCGGCATGGTGCCGCCGCTGCCCGGGCGGATGGCGCTGGCCCGGCAGCAGTTCGCCCGGCGGCTGATGCGGCTGGTTCCCGGTCTGCCCCCGATCCGGGCCGATTATGCCTGGACCGGGGTGATCGCCGGTACGCTGGATTTCCTGCCGCGGATGATGCGCCTTGCCCCGGGGCTGGAGGCGGCCATCGGCTGCAACGGCCGCGGTGTGGCCCTGACCACCGCCCTTGGGCGCAAGCTGGGGCCCTGGCTGGCCGGGCGCATCCCGGACGATGATTTCGTGCTGCCTGTCACGGCGGCCCGGCCCGTTCCGTTCCGCAGGATCACCGGGCTTGGCCCCGATCTGATCCTGCCGGTCTGGAGCGCACGCGACGCCTTTGAAGCGCGCTTCCGCTAACCCCATCCAAAGGAGAACCGACATGAGCGAAGACACCCCCGGCGGCAAGATCAAATGGTCGCGGCAGGAAGATGTGGCCCTGACATGGGTGCACAAGGGGCAGGAATTCAGCCACCGCCTGATCACCAAGAAGCTGCACGGCTCCTCGATCTCGTTTCACATCACGACCTACATGCCGCATTTCGACGTGATGGTCGAAGGCGACGGCGTGCATGAGGTGATCCTGTATTGCCTGCACGGCTGGTCGCGGCAGATCATCCAGAACCCCGACGGCACCGATGGCGAAGAGCATATCTTCAAGCCGGGCGATGCCATGTATCTGCCGGTCAACTACCGTTACCGCCATATCATCGGCGAGGCGGGGCTGGTCATCGCCGTGGCCGCCAACCCGTCAAAGGAAGCGGGCGACATGTAAGGACGGCGTGGCCCGCCCGACCGGCGGACCGCCCCTGCAACCGGGACAAAGACCATGACAACACAGCGCCATTTCGCCCCGCGGGATCTGATCTGGGCCGAACTCAGCCGCACCGAACTTGCCGCGAAGCGCGAGGCGGGGGCCCTGGTCATCGTGCCGACCGGCGCGATCGAACAGCACAGCGACCATCTGCCCGTGGAAACCGATGCCCTGCTGGCCGCCGCCGTCTGCGAACTGGCCGCGATGCGGGTGACGGCCGCCCAGGTGGTGGTGGCCCCCGTCGTGGCCACCGGCTTCTCGCCCCATCACCAAAGCCTGACCGGCACCATCAGCCTGCGGCTGGAAACCTATCTGGCCGTGCTGGGCGACACGGCGCGGTCGATCCTGGCCTCCGGCTTTCCGCGGGTGCTGTTCGTGAACGGCCATGGCGGCAACAGCGCGCCGCTGCGCGCGCTCTGCGGCCAGCTGGTGACGGATGGGCTGGCCGTGGGGATGGTCGATTATTCCGCGCCGGGCGAAAAGCAGTGGCTGGCGGCGCTGACCGGCGGGCTTCTGCGGTCGGGCCATGCCTGCGAGCAGGAAACCGCGCTGATGATGACCCTGCATGCAGGCGAGGATCGCGCCCGCATCGTCCAAGGCGCCGCGGGCCTGCCGCCGCGGGTGATCCAGCCCTGGATTCCGCCCGGCCATCCCGAAGATCCGCTGACCGCCTTCGGCGGCGGCTGGCCGCCGGTGTTTCAGGCCGACGATTGCGGCTATTACGGCGATCCGGGCGCCGCCACGCCCGAGATCGGCGCCGCCGTGCTGGAGGCGACGGTGGCCGGTCTGGCGGATTTCCTGAACGCCTTTGCCCGTACGCCGCTGCGCCTTGGCATCGCGCGCGACCCGTCCCGGCCGGGGATCAGCCCTGCATTGAAGCCACGCCGGGCGGCGGAATAAGAAAAGGGCGGCCTTGGGGCCGCCCTTGCCGGTTTCAGGAGTGGTGGTCTTCGAAAGATACCGGGGCCTGTCAGAGGTTGCGCAACAGCCCGCCATCCGCCCGGATCATCGACCCGGTGACATAGCTGGCCTGCGCGCTGGCCAGAAAGGCCACGACGGCGGCGAATTCCTCGGGCTTGCCATAGCGGCCCGCGGGAATGGCGGCGCGGCTTTCCGCCTCTACCTGTTCCAGCGTCTGACCGGACTTGCCGGCCTTGCCCTGATCCAGTTCGCGCACCCGATCGGTGGCGATGCGGCCCGGCAGGACCATGTTGACGGTCACGCCCTTGGCCGCAACCTCGGCCGCCAGCGTCTTGGACCAGCCCGCCACGGCGCCGCGCACGCCGTTCGACAGCGCAAGGTTCGGGATCGGCGCGATCACGCCCGAAGAGCCGATGGTGATGATCCGGCCCCAGCCCCGCGCCACCATCCCCGGCAGAACCGCATCGGTCAGCGCAAAGACCGGGGTGGCCATGGCCGCAAAGGCCGCCTGCCAGCCGGCGGTGCCCTGCCCCGCGGCAGGACCTGCCGCCGGACCGCCGCAGTTGTTGACCAGAATGTCGATCCCTTCCGCGGCCATCTGCGCCCCAATGGCCGCAACCGCCGCAGGATCGGTCAGATCCACCGCCACCGGGATGACATCCAGCCCGCCCGCCCAGTCCGGCAGCGCGCCTTTGCGCGAGGCGGCAAAGACCTGCGCGCCCTCTTCGGCCAAAAGCCGTGCGGATGCGGCCCCAAGGCCGCGGCTTGCCCCCAGAACCAGCGCCTTGCGGCCCGAAAATCCGTAATCCATCAGCCCAGCTCCTTCAGGCGTTTCGTCTGGCGGTCCAACAGCCGGTCCACCTCGGCCCGGGCCAGCGGGTCCAGCACCGCGCCGGGCTGGCGCTGCGCATCGCAGGCAATGGCGCCGCGCTTGGCCAGCACATGCTTGCGCACCGCCAGCCCGACGCCGGGCTGCTGTTCATAGCGCACCAGCGGCAGATAGGCATCGAACAGATCCTGCGCGCGGTCCATCTCGCCCTTCGACGCAAGCTCTGTCACCTGCACCAGCATTTCGGGGAAACCGAAGCCGGTCATTGCCCCGTCGGCCCCGCGGGCCACCTCTTCGGGCAGGAACACCCCGCCATTGCCGCACAGGACCGAGATCCGGCGGCGCCCCTTCGCCTCGGCCGCCCGCAGCCGGGAGATCTTGGCCAGACCGGGCCAGTCTTCATGCTTCAGCATCACGATCTGCGGCAGATCGTCGATTAGGCGGCCCAGCAGGTCATCACTGATCTGCACCGTGGTGGCCAGCGGGAAATCCTGCAAAACCACCGGTACATCGGCGCCCAGAAAGCCGCAGGCCTGCCGGTAATAGGTCAGGATCTGCGCATCGGTGCGCAAGGACATGGGCGGGGCGACCATGACCCCCGCCGCACCGCGGGCCATTGCCTCCTGCCCCAGTTCGGCCAGCGCCGCCAGCCCGGGGGCTGAGACACCCACCACCACCGGCTTGCCCTGCGCCCGCGCGATCACCCGGTCGATGACCAAAAGCGATTCCGCCTGCGTCAGCTTGGGCGCCTCTCCCATCATGCCAAGGATGGTCAGCCCGTCGGCCCCGGCCTCCAGATAGAAATCGGTCACCCGGTCAAGGCTGTCCAGATCCAGCGACCCGTCCTCGCGGAAGGGGGTGACCGAAATCACGAAGACGCCGCGCGCCTCTGCCGTCAGCGATGCCATGTCAGCGTCCATACCAGCCCGAAGTGGTGCGCGGCACATATTGGCCGGTGCCCGCCCGGTTTACGATTTCGGCCCCGTCCCAGGCCAGTGCGCCGCGCAGCCAGGTGGCGGCGACGCGGGCGGTGAAGGTCTCGCCATGGAACGGGCTCCAGTTCAGGCCATCATGGGCCTGCGCCTCATCCCAGACGAAGCGGCCCTGTTCCAGCACGGCAAAATCGGCATCGCGGCCCGGAACGATGGCGCCCTTGCGGTCATCAATCCCGAAGAACCGCGCGGGCCGGGCGCAAAGATAATCCGCCGTGCGCAAAGCCGCCCCCGGCCCCTGCCCCTCCATCAGGGTGAAAAAGGCGGGCAACAGCGTCTCCAGCCCCGGCACCCCGGCCCCCGCATCGAAGATCGAGGCGGTCAGCTTGTTGTCGATGGGCCAGCTGGAATGGTCAGAGGATACGAAGGCCACCTGATCCGCGGCCATGGCCTGCCAGAGACCGCCGATCGCGCCCACCCGGATCGGCGGGTTCACCTTCATCCGTGCGCCCAGCCGTTCGCCGTCGCGGGCCGCGTCGAACCACAGGTAATGCACGCAGAGTTCCCCCGTGGCGCGCGCACCCATGCAGGCAAAGGCATCGGTGATGCCGAACCCCTCACCCGTGGTCAGATGCACCGGATGGGCATGTGCTGCCGCCGCCAGCCCAAGCGCCATAAACTCTGCCGTGGCCGCCAGTTCCGCCGCCACCGGCCGCGCCGTGGCATGGGCCCTGATCCCGTCCTGCCCCGCGGCGCGGGCCCGCGCCATGCGGGTCATGACGATTTCCTGATTTTCATTGTGCAGGCCAAGCGGCAGATCTGTGCCCGCCAGCGCCTCGAACAGATCCAGCGTCAGATCGCTGGCGATGCGGGGGAACCGGGTCGGGCTGCTTTCGAAGGAAGAGATCTTGAAGGCACAGACGCCGCCGCCGATCAGCGCGGAAATGTTTTCCACCCCGGTTTCGCGGGTGGCCGTGCCGTAAAGCGCCATATCGGCATGGGAATGCGCACGGATGGCGGCCACCTTGTCGGCCAGCCGTTCGGGCCGGTCCAGCGGCAGCGGATTGTCATAGGGCATGTCCACCAGCGTGGTGACCCCCCCGGCCACCGCCGAACGGGTCGTGTCCGCGATTCCGGGCAGACCCTTGTAGCTGGTGGCATGGGTCTGGCCATCCACCACACCGGGCACCACCAGCGCCGCGCCGTAGTCCTGCACGCGGGCGGCCGCAGGCGCCTGGCCCTGCCCCACCGCGGCGATCCGTCCGTCCTTCACCGCGACCCAGCCGCCGTCCAGCACGGCGCCCGGGGTGACGATGGCGCCCCTGATCAACAGATCCATGGTCACACCGCCCCCGTATAGCCAAGGTCCAGCGCAGTGATCGCGGCGGCCACGGCGGCCTGCACCGGGTCGATCACCGTCATGCCAAGGCTTTCCTGCAGCGCGGGCCGGTGGCCGCCCATCCCCGCGCAACCCAGGATCACCACCCTTGCCCCATCCTCATCCCGCAGGGTCGAGGCGACACGTTCCACCGAGGCGCGGGCGCCATGGGCATCCGCCGCTTCGGCCACCGACATCTGCACCGCCCGGTCCCCCGCCAGACGCCCCGCCAGCCCCAGCCGACCGATATGGGCGGCGTGGCGCGCGATGGAGGCCGGACCGAGCGAGACCACCCCGAAGCGGGGCGCCTGCTGCAGGGCCGCATAATAGGCCGCCTCGGCAATGCCGATCACCGGTTTCGTCGTCACCTTGCGCGCCGCCTCGACCCCGGGGTCCGAGAAGCAGGCGATGACATAGGCATCGGCATTGCCTTTCGCGACGATCTCCACCACCAAGGGCGCCACGAAGGCCACATCGGCATCGGATTCAATGCCTTGCGGGGCCGAGGGGATATAGTCGCAGACGATCTCATGCCCCGTCCGCCCGCGCAGCGGCGCAATGCTGCGGGCAATGGTCTCGGTCACCTCGGACGAACCGTTGGGGTTGAGAACAAGGATCTTCATCTTCCGACCTTTCCTCTGCGGATCCTGGGCCGAAGCTTAAGATGATCCACGATATTCATAGTGATATATTACGAACATATGCAGCTTTGCAACCCGTCTGCGCGCCCTAGCCGCCCAGATAGGTGCGCCGGAACTCGGCATCCTGCAAAAGCGCCGCCGCCGACATATCCGACCGCACCGCCCCCTGCGACAGAACCACCGCGCGGTCAGTCACCTTCAGTGCCATCCGCACATTCTGTTCGGCCAGGACGATGGAGACGCCGCTGTCCTTCAGCCCGCCCAGAAATTCGAACACCTGTTCCACCATCAGCGGCGACAGGCCGAGCGAGGGTTCGTCCACCAGCAGAAGCCGCGGACGCGACATCAGCGCGCGGGCGATGGCCAGCATCTGCTGTTCCCCGCCTGACATGGTGCCTGCCGCATGCGCCCGCTTGCGCGCCAGGACCGGAAAGCGATCATAGGTCGCTGCGATATCCGCGGCGATCCCGGTGCGGTCCTTGCGGGTATAGGCCCCCATCCGCAGGTTCTGCTCGACCGACAGCCGCGGAAACACCCGGCGGCCCGGCGGCACCTGCACGATGCCCAAAGGCACAAGGTCGGCCGTGTCCATGCGCGTGATCGGCTGGCCGTCGAACCGGATCGCCCCGGAGCGCGGCCGGATCTGGCCGGTGATGGCCTTGATGATCGTGCTTTTGCCCGCCCCGTTATGCCCGATCAGCGAGATGCGGTCGCCCGTGTCGATGCGCATGCTCAGCCCGTCCAGAATGACGCGGTCGCCATAGCCTGCGCGCAGATTTTCGATTTCCAGCGTCATGCCGCCCCCGTTCCCAGATAGGCCTCGATCACCCGGGCATCGCGCACGACATCGCCGGGAAGCCCCTCGACCAGCTTCTGCCCCGCATCCATGACGACAATCCGGTCGGCAAAGCGCGCCAGAACCGGCACATTGTGTTCGATCACGATCAGCGTCAGCGCGTGGCGCTGGCGCATGGCGGCCACCAGTTCAAGGATCTCACCCGCCTGCACGTCGTTCATGCCGGCAGTCGGCTCGTCCAGAAGCAGGATGCGCGGCCGGCCGTTCAGCGCCCGCGCCAGTTCCAGCCGCTTGGTCTGGCCATAGGACAGCTGCGTGGTGAAGGCGTTCTCATAGGCACCCAGCCCCACATCGGCCAGACAGGCGCGTGCATGCTCGCGCCCCTCGGCCTCGGCCCGGCGGACGCGCGCGGTCTGGGCGATCTGTCCCAGAAACCCAGTGGGCGCCTCCTTGTGGCCGCCACAGATCACATTGTCCAAAGCGGTCATCCCGCCGAACAGCCGCAGGTTCTGGAAGGTCCGCACGATGCCCTGCGCGGAAATCCGGTGTGGCGGGGTGCGGGTGATGTCCCGCCCCTTCAGCAGGATCCGGCCCGCATCGGCCCGTTCCAGCCCCGACAGGATGTTGAAGAAGGTGGTCTTGCCCGAGCCGTTGGGGCCGATGATCCCCAGGGTCTCGCCCTCGACCACGCTGATCGACACATCGACCAGCGCCTTCACGCCCAGAAAGCTTTTGCTGATGCCTTCACAGGACAGAAGCGTCATTTCGCACCTCCCCACGGCAGGGCCGCCCGCAGCTTGCGCAGGACGGGCGGCGTCTCGCCCAGACCCAGAAGACCGTTCGGCCGGAAGATCATCAGCAGGACCAGCATCGCCCCCGCGATCCCGGGACGCGCGGTGATGAGCCACGGCTCCTGCGAGCGCAGCGCCTCGGGGATGGCGATCATCAGGAAGACGCCAAGCGCGGTGCCCGGCATCGAGGCAAGCCCGCCCAGAATGGCCATCTGCATCAGCAGAAGCGACTCTTCCAGCTTAAACATATCGGGCGAGATGAAGCGCATGTAATGGCCATAGATGCTGCCCCCCAGACCGCAAAGAAAGCAGCCGACGCCGAAGGCCAGCACCTTGTAGCCGGTGACATTCACCCCGATGGTGCCGGCGGCGATCTCATCATCGCGGATCATCTTCCACGCCCGTCCGATGGGGCCGCGGGTCAGCCGCCCGACGATCACGAACAGCAGGATCACCACAGCCAGGATCAGCCAGAACTGCTGGGTCGCGGTGGTGGCCTGCCAGCCGAAGGCGCCCATGGCCGGCACGCCCGGAATGCCCATCGGCCCGCGGGTCAGATCCATCCAGTTGTTGGCGACGACAAAGAAGATCTGGTTGAAGGCAATGGTGACCAGCGACAGGAAATCCGCCTTCACCCTGAGGCAGGGGATAGACAGCAGCGCGCCGGTGATCCCCGCCACCGCCCCCGCCGCCAGTGCGGCCAGGGGCCATGGCACGCCATACTGCATGGTCAGGATGACCGAGGTATAGGCCCCCATGCCGACAAAGGCCGCCTGACCCAAGGTCAGCATCCCGGCCCAACCCGTCACGATGTTCTGGCCCAGAACAAAGATGGTGTAGATCATCGTCAGGCTGACAATATGCAGCCAGAACCGGCCGGGCAGCACCAGAGGCAGCACCGCCAGCGCCAGCACGAACAAGAGCACAGCAAGGCCGCGCAGGCGCGGGGCGGGTGCCAGAGAGGCAAGGGTCTGTGTCATGACCGCTCCTTGATGGTGGTGCCGAACAGGCCCGCGGGCCGCAGCAGCAGGACGCCCACGATGATCGCCATGCTGACCCCGTCCCGATAGGCCGACCCCACGGTGATCACGGCCAGCGTCTCGGCCAGACCCAGAAGGATGCCGCCCCAGAACGCGCCCTGAAAGCTGCCGATCCCGCCCAGCATCGCCGCCGCCCAGGCCTTGGTGGTGGCGAGAAGGCCCATCTGGATGAAGACCGCGTTGAAATACATGGCAAAGAGGATCGACCCCGCCACGCCAAGGAAACCGCCAAGCGCATAGATCGCCACGATCACCGTATTGACCGGAATGCCCATCAGCTGTGCCGCCACCATGTCCTGCCGCACGCATTGCGCCGCAAGGCCAAAGCGTGTGCGGTGCAGGAACCAGGACGAGGCGACCACCAGCACGACCGATATCGCCAGGATCACCAGCGACTGGGACGACAGGTTGATCCCGCCGATTTCCACCGGAAACCGCGGAATCAGCTGCGGAAAGGACCGCACCTCGGGCCCCCAGATCAGCTGCGCCGCGGCAGACAGCACCAGCCCGGCGCCAAGTGCCGAGATCATCGGGATCACCCGGTTGGCATGGCGCACCGGGCGATAGGCGATCCGCTCGACCAGCATGGCGATCAGCGCGCCGGAACAGCAGGCCAGCAGCACCGCCAGCGCGGGATGCACGCCCAGGGCCAGAAGCTGCAGCGCGACGAAAGCGCCGACCATGATCACATAGCCATGGGCGAAATTGATCAGGTTCAGGATGGAATAGACCAGGGAATATCCCAATGCGATCAGCGCATAGATGCTGCCGATCGCCAGTCCGTTGGACAGTTGCTCAAGATAATAGACCATCGGTCACCTTTGGGCCGGCGGAACGGGAAGACCCGCATCGCCGGCCGGAACCGGAGATGCGGGCAAGTGAGCGGCCGCCCCCTCACGCGGGGCCGCCACCGGGGATCTCAGCAGGGCACGGGGCAGCCGGGATCAGCGCAGGACTTCAAGCCCGGTCTCATCGACAGTGATCCCGGTCGAGGCGAAAGCGCCGTCCTTGACGGTGACAACGGCAAAGGTGCGGCTTTCGACATCGCCCTTTTCGTTCCAGTTGTAGGTGCCGCCCACACCTTCGAAGGTCGCGGCCTTGGCCGCCGCGATCAGATCCGGCGCCTCAGTCCCGCCCGCCATCAGCGTCTGCACCAGCATCAGCAGATCGCAAGTGAACACCGCCACCTGGCTGGGCAGCGCATCGTAATCGGCCGCGAATTTGGTCATGAAGGCCACGGTCTTTTCATTGGCCGAATAGGGGTCATAGGCCGCCAGCACATTCGCGCCTTCGGCCGCCCCCTGCGCCAGTTCGATGAATTCGTTGTAAAGCAGCGAATCCGGCCCCACCGTCGGAATGCCGCTGACGCCCAGAGACTGCGCCTGACCCAGGAACAGCCCGCCCTCGGTGTAGTTGCAGTTCAGCATGAAGACCTCGACGCCCTTCGCCACGAAATCGGTGACGATGGCCGAGAAATCCTTGTCCACATTCGGGGTAAAGCCCGCATCGGCCACCACTTCGGCGCCCAGGGCATCGGCCGCGGTCATCATCTTGTCGCGCAGGCCGCGGCCGAAATCGTCATTGGCGAACAGGATGCCGAGCTTCTTCTTGCCAAGGTTGTTGACCGCATAGGCCGAATATTGCTGCGCGCCATAATCGTCGCGGATGGTGCAGCGGATGATATTGGTCCAGCCCGATTCCGTGACCTGCGAATTCGAGGATGACCCGCACAGCACCGGCAGGCCGGTTTCGGCATAGATCGGCATGGCCGCCAGCGTGCAGGAGGAATTCACATGGCCGATGACAGCGGCATAGATGCCCGCATCCACGATCCGGCGCGCGACCGAGGCCGCTTCGCGCGGCTGGCCCATGTCATCGAAGAATTCGACCACGATCTTGCGGCCGTTCACCCCGCCCGCGGCATTGATCAGCTCCATCGCCGCCGCCGCGCCGCGCTGCGCGTTCAGGCCCATCGAGGCGCTGTCGCCGGTCATCGGGCCGGCGATCGCGATATGGATATCGCCGTCCTGCGCCAGAACGCGGGCGGGCAAGGCCGCCAGCAATGCCGCGGCTGCACCGGATTTCAGCAGGGTCCGCCGTCCGAATCTCGTCATGTCGCATACCTTCCTTTGGGTTGGCCTGTGGGCTGGGTCCAGGGCCGCCTCTCTGTGCGGCCTCAAGTGCTACGGTCATGGATATTTGACAAGTATCAATAGTGATATATCAGAAGAAACCGGAATATGCGTGTGAGAACAATGACTCACAGCTAGAATCGTTACAGGGAAGCACACAAAATATGCAGCACTCCGAATTCCTGCCCTCAGACGGACATTCCTCGCAGCGCCCCGGTTACCGCGACTGGCTGATTCGACTGACGGCGCTTGCCCATGAAGAGATCCGCACCGGCCTGAAACCTGTCTTCCGCCAGCTTCCGCTGCCGGATGCAGAAGCGCGGATCGCCGCGCTGTCCGACCGGGTCCGACACGATATCGAGATCCTGCTTTACCCCCGCGACGAATGGGTGATCCCGCGGCAGCATCCCTCGGGCCAGCATGTCTATGATGTGGTCATCGTGGGCGGCGGCCAGTGCGGCCTGACCCTCGGCCATGCGCTGCGGCAGGAACGGGTGAACAACTTCCTGATCCTCGACCGGATGCCCGCAGGGCAAGAGGGGCCGTGGATCACCTATTCCCGGATGTGGACCCTGCGTTCGCCCAAGCATGTGTCGGGGCCGGAACTGGGCATGCCCTCGCTTGCGCCGCGCAGCTGGTTCGAGGCGATCTATGGCGAGGAGGGCTGGCACCAGCTGGACAAATGGCCGCGCCAGACCTGGCACGCCTATCTGGAATGGTTCCGCGAGGTGCTGGCCCTGCCGGTGCGCAACGATGCCGATGTGACGGGCTTTGTGCAGGATGGCGCCTTTGTCCGGGTGGAAACCGCCGATGGCCGCCATGTCATCGCCCGCAAGGTCGTGCTGGCCACCGGGATCGAGGGCATGGGCAACTGGAACGTGCCCGCCTTCGTCCGCGACAAGCTCTCCCCCTCGGCCTATACGCTCTGCACCGATGACGTGGACAGTCTGGACTGGAAGGGCCGCAAGGTGGCCATCCTGGGTGCCGGGGCCACCGCCTGGGACCGCGGGGCGGATCTGCTGGAACTGGGGGCGGGCCATGTCACCCTGTTCATGCGACGCAAGCAGATCCTGACATCCAATGCCTTCCGCTATCTGGAAAAGGCGGGCTATCTGCGCCATTTCGCCTCAATGTCGGACAATGACAAATGGCGCTGGATTCAGGCCATCTTCACCTATGGCCAACCGCCCACGCAGGACGGCGTGGACCGCTGCGCCATGTTCCCGAATTTCACCGTCCATGCCGGGGCCACCTGGACCGATGCCGCCATGACCCCGGAAGGCCGGATCCGCATCACCGCCTCGGACGGCTCGGTCGAGGAATTCGACCATGTCTTCATCGGCACCGGCTTTTCCATCGACGCGGCCAACCGGCGGGAACTGGCCCCCTTCGCCGACAATATCGCGCTGTGGCAGGATGTGTTCACCCCGCCCGAGGGGCAGCCAGACAATTGGCTGATCACCTATCCCTATCTGACGCGCGACCTGCGCTTTGTCGAACGGGTGCCGGGCAAGACCCCGGTTCTGGCCAATATCTGGTGTTTCAACTACGGCGCCACGGTGACCAATGCGCATTCCGGCGCGTCGCTGTCAGGCATCCGTTACGGGCTGCCGCCGCTGATCCACGGGCTGACCCATGCCCTGTGGATGGAGGATGAGGCAGAGCATTTCCGCATCACCCGCAACTGGGACCAGATCGACACCGATCCCACGCCGCTGGCCGGTCACATGTGGAAACCCCCGGCGGGCTGAACGCCCGGTTCCGCCGCAAACATTGCCGAGTGTGGCCATGGCCTGATCTGCGGACAGAGTTATGCTGCGAGCCCCGCGAAGGTCTGGAATGCGGTTGCGCCGTTGGCCGCGATTTGACCTTTGCGGATCATGTGAGCGGCCTCGATGCCTGCGATGCTGGCGGCCGCCGAATGGAAAGCCTTGAAGCCCATCATCGGGCCGGTGATGCACTTGATGAAGCGGTGGTCTTGTTCCAGTATGTTGTTGAGGTATTTGACCTGCCGCGCCCCGATGATGCGCCCGTTGCCGGTGAACTTCAGGATCACGTTCACCGCCTGCAGGCCGGCTGGGATGGCACTGCTTTTGTCGATCACAATCCGGTCCGGCACGCCGGTGGTGCCAATCGCGCGCTTGAAGAAGTGCCGGGCAGCGGACAGATCTCGGCGTTCGGAAAGCAGGAAATCAAGGGTTTGGCCGTCGCGATCCACGGCTCGGTAAAGATAGGTCCATTTGCGCTTCACCTTGATGTAGGTCTCGTCCATCCGCCAAGATGTGGCAGTCGACCGTTTCCTCGCTTGCGCCCGGGCCGCGATCAGAGGCGCAAGCTTTACCACCCGACGGTTCAGCGTGGCATGATCGACCTTCACCCCGCGCTCTGCCATGATCTCCTCCAGGTCACGGTAGGAGACGGCGTAGCGGAGGTAGAAGAAAACCGCGTGCAGGATCACGAACTTCGGACAATGCACGCCCTTGAACTCGATCACGACAACCGTCTCTTGCCAACTCCCTGACAACGCTGACACATCACGCGCACTCAGAAAGTCGAAAATGTGCGACAGTATCCCTGGGCGCGCCGGTGATCACGCCGGTCGATGCCGGCCAGGCCGCGGTCGCCGAATTGCAGGCGCCCGGCAGCCCCTACAAGGCCAGTGTCAGCCTGGCCTCGTCGGCCTTCGGCTATGCGATGGGCCAGCAGGCGGCCGACTGGATCGAGGGAAAGAGCATTCCGAAAGCCATCGACGTTCTGCCCGCGCTGCTGACGCCCCAGTCATTGGCGGGCTATGCGGCGGACATGGCCGATCCGGCCGCGGTCTTCCGGGATCTCGCGCGCCGCGACCAGTATCTGCGGTTCTACGGCAATACCTGTGCCGATCAGCGCGCCCAGTTCGTGAACTTTCCCTGGTCCTCGGAACGGCCCCGCCAGGACTAGGCCCGCCTGCCGCCACCCCGGCCGGCCCCCCACGATCCGGTCTCGAATCATCCCCTTGCGCGCGGCCGCAGGGGCGCCGGCGCGCGGCCTGACCGGCGCTTGACCCTGCGTCGCCTTTCGCAGATCCGCGGAAACCCAGCCGGATCAGCCGCTTGCCGCACAGCACCCCTCGCCCGGCACGAAACGCTTGACGAGCGGCGGATCGGTCCGGCAGTATTATCGAAATATAATATTGAATCTCGAAAATCGAGAACAACGGGAAGGCCGACATGCTTGACAGGACTCCGCCAGACGACGGCCATGTCGTGCTGTCCTCGATCACCAAAAGCTATGACGGCAGTACGCTTGTGGTGCGGGATCTGAACCTGTCGATCCGCAAGGGCGAGTTCCTGACGCTGCTGGGCCCCTCGGGCTCGGGCAAGACGACGACGCTGATGATGCTGGCGGGGTTCGAATATCCCTCGACCGGCCAGATCACCATCGACGGCGCGCCGGTCCACACCATGCCGCCGGAAAAGCGCAATATCGGCATGGTGTTCCAGAACTACGCGCTGTTTCCGCATATGACCGTGGCCGAAAATGTCGGCTACGGGCTGAAGGTGCGCCGGGTGCCGCGGGCCGAGATTGACCGCAGGGTCGGGGCCGTGCTGGAGACGGTGCATCTTTCGGCCCTGGCCGACCGGCGTCCGGGGCAGCTGTCGGGCGGCCAGCAGCAGCGCGTGGCCCTGGCCCGGGCGCTGGTGTTCGAGCCGTCGATCGTGCTGATGGATGAACCTCTGGGCGCGCTGGACAAGAAGCTGCGCGAACATCTGCAATTCGAAATCCGCCAGATCGCCCAGCGCTACAATCTGACCGTGGTCTATGTGACCCATGATCAGTACGAGGCGCTGACCATGTCGGATCGCATCGCCATCTTCAACGATGGCCGGGTGCAGCAGCTGGGCAGCGCCGAAGAGATCTATGCCCGTCCGGTCAACCGCTTCGTGGCCGAGTTTGTCGGCGACAACAACTGCCTGAAGGGCCGCGTCACCGCGATCGAGGGCGAGATCGCCCATCTCCGGCTGCAGGACGGCACCGTGATCCGGGCCCGCGCGACGGGGCATGTGCAACTGGGCGCCCTGTCGACGGCCGCCATCCGCCCCGAGGCGCTGAGGATGGATGCCGCGCCCTTCGCCGGGTCGCTGGCCGCGACGGTGCGCGATTCGATCTTCTGCGGCGACCAGATCCGCACCGTGGTGGATCTGGCCGGAACGGAAAGCCTGGTGGTGAAAAGCGCCGCGCATTCGGCGGCGATCCACCCGGAAAAGGGACAGTGCGTCCATGTCGGCTGGGCCTGGGAAGATGCCTGGGCGCTGGACGCCTGAACAAAACCAACTGGGAGAAAACAATGACAATGAAATCTGTTACCGCCGCCGTTCCGGCGCTGTGTCTGCTGGCGGGCATGGCCTCGGCGCAGGAGCTGACGGTCGTGTCCTGGGGTGGCGCGCTGCAAGAGGCGCAGACCAAGGCCTTCATGGATCCCTATGCCGCAGCGACGGGGACGAAGATCGTCCAGGACAGCTGGAGCGGTGAACTGGCCAAGCTGCGCGCCATGGTCGACAGCGGCAATGTCGTCTGGGATGTGGTCGACATGGATCCGCAAAGCGCGGCCTCGGCCTGCGACCAGGGCCTGCTGGAGCCGATCGGCGCGGAAGAGATGTTCAAGGCGGCCGGTCTGGTCGAGGGCGGGTTGCTGGATTGCGCCGTGGGCACCAGCGTCTATGCCACGATCCTGGCCTATAAGAAGGACGCTTTCGCCACCGCCCCGACCAGCGTTTCCGACATTTTCGATACCGCCACCTTCCCCGGAAAGCGCGCCTTCCGCAAAAGCCCGGTCGATACGCTGGAAGTGGCGCTGATGGCCGATGGCGTGGCGCCGGCCGATATCTACAGCCTGCTTTCCACCCCCGAGGGCGTGGACCGCGCCTTTGCCAAGCTCGACACGATCAAGGGCGATATCGTCTGGTGGGAGGCCGGTGCCCAGCCGGCGCAGCTGCTGATGTCGGGGGAGGTGGCGATGTCGCTGGCCTGGAACGGCCGGATCGCCGATGCCAACAGCAATGAAGGCGCCGATCTTGGCATTGCCTGGTCGCAGCAGGTCCGCGGCTTCGACATGTGGACCATTCCGATGGGCGCCAAGAACGCCGATGCGGCGCGGGCCTTCATCGCCTCGACCGTGACGCCGGCGACCAATGCGGACCTGGCGAAATACATCGCCTATGGCCCCAGCGTCGCCGCGGCGGCCGAACTGGTCGCGCCCGATCAGCTGGCAAACCTGCCCTCGGCGCCTGCCAACAGCGAGGGCGCGCTGGCGCAGGACGGGGCGTTCTGGGCCAAGAATGGCGATGCGCTGAACGCCAAGTTCTCGGCCTGGGTCGCGCAATAGCCGATCCCTGCGGCAGGGGCCCGGCCTGGTGCCGGGATCCTGCCGCGCAAGCGGCCCGCCGTTTCACCCCGTTTTCCCTTCGCCCGATCCCGAGCCGCCCGATGAACCTTTCCCCCTCCGCCACTTCCCAGACCGCGCGCCGGCAAAAGGCGCCGCTGCGCCACCGGCTGGGGCCGGTTCTGCCCGCGCTGCCGATGCTGGCCTTTCTGGCGCTGTTTCTGGTCGTGCCGCTGGCGATCATCGGGAAGACCGCGCTCAGCGATCCCGAAGTGTCGGCGGCGCTGCCGCAGGCCTTGGCCTATGCCGCGGACGGTGTGCCCGACGATGCGGGGTTTGCGGCGCTGGTGGCCGATCTTGTCGAGGCGAAGAAGGCCGGGCTGATGCGGCCGCTGGCCCGGCGGCTGGAATATGGCGTCGCCGGCGGATCGGCCGCGGTGACCGACCTTGCCCGGATCGCCGATGCTGAACTGGCGGCGCAGGATCCGGCCGCGATCCGCCTTGCGGTGACCGGCAGCAACCCGATCTGGAGCCAGCCCGGGATCTGGCAGGCGATCGACCAGGGCGCGGCACCCTGGTCGCTGTTCTACCTGAAATGGGCGCTGGGCGTGCCGGTCAAGGCCACGCCCGATGGCCAGCCGGCCAGCGACGGCATCCATGATTTTGGCACGATCTATCTGCGCACCATCGTGATCAGCCTGCTGGTCACGGGCCTGACGGTGGTGATCGGCTATCCGCTGGCCTATGTCGTCGCAACCTCGTCGGGGATGATCGGCAAGGTGCTGATCTTTCTGGTTCTGCTGCCCTTCTGGACCTCGCTTCTGGTGCGGACCATGTCGTGGATCGTGGTCCTGCAGAAGAACGGGGTGATGAACGACCTGCTGTTGGCGGGCGGATTGACGGCCGAGCCACTGCCGCTTCTGTACACCCGTTTCGCCACGATCCTGGCCATGGTGCAGATCCAGCTGCCCTTCACCGTGTTGCCGATGATCTCGGTCATGCGGGCCATTCCGCCCAGCCATGTGCGGGCGGCGCGCAGCATGGGGGCGGGGCCGGTCAGCGCCCATGTCTCGGTCTTCATGCCACAGGCGGTGCCGGGCATCGCGGCCGGCGCGCTGCTGACCTTCGTCTTGTGCCTGGGCTTCTACCTGACGCCGGCACTGGTGGGCGGGCCGGGCGACCAGATGGTCAGCTTCTTCATCGCCCGCTTCACCAATGAACAGCTGAACTGGGGCCTCGCCTCGGCGCTAAGCCTGGTGCTGATCGCCGGCGCGACGGTGATCGCGCTGCCCCTGTCGCGCTATGTCTTCCGCCATTCCTCGGGGAGGTTCTGATGACCCCCAGACGCTATGCCGACCTGCCGCTGCATCTGCGCCTGCCGCTGTACCTGTTCGTCGGGCTGACACTGGCGCTGCTGATCCTGCCGCTTCTGGCCGCGCTGCCGATCTCGGTCAATTCCGCGCCCTGGTTCACCTATCCATTCCCGGGCGTCTCGGGCCGCTGGTTCAAGGCCTTCTTCCTGTCCGACACCTGGACCGGCGCGCTTCTGAACAGCCTGAGCATCGCGCTGGCGACCACGGTCCTGGCCACCACGCTGGGCACGCTGGCCGCGATCGGGCTGGTGAATGCGCGGTTTCCGCTGCGGCGGCTGGTCATGGCGCTGGCGATTGCGCCGATGCTGATGCCGGTGGTGGTGCTGGGGCTGGGCCTGTTCATCTTCTTCGGCCCGCTGGGGCTGAACTATACCTTCGCCGGGGTGGTGGTCGCCCATAGCCTGCTGGCCATGCCCTTCGTGATCATCACCGTCACCGCCACGCTGACCCGGTTCGACTTCACCCTGATGCAGGCCGCGGCCAATCTGGGCGCCAGCAAGACCCGCGCCTTCTTCGACGTGATGCTGCCGCTGATCGCCCCCGGGGTTGGGGCGGGCGCGGTGTTTTCCTTCGCAACATCGTTCGATGAGGTGGTGATGGTGCTGTTCATCGCCGGACCCGGCCAGCGCACCCTGCCGAAACAGATGTTCACCGGGCTGCGCGAGCAGCTGGACCCCACCATCATCGCGGCGGCCGTCACCATGGTGCTGATCACCAGCGCCCTGATGATCGCCGCCCTTGTCATCGCGAAAAAGCGATGACCGCCGTCATTTTCCCCCGTTTCCTGCCCCGCTTCGGCCGGGCCGCATCCCTCAAGGCCAGGATATCATGACAGTTCTTGCACCCGACCACCGCGAGGAACCCTATTGGTGGATGGCGGCCCCCCCGATGCCGGAAGCCGAGGCCGCGCCGGTTCCGCCGGTCGCGACGGCGGATGTGGCGATCATCGGCGGCGGGATCACCGGCATGGTTGCCGCGATCCATCTGGCGCGCGGCGGCGCCGATGTGATCGTCGCCGATGCCGGGCTGATCGGCGGCGGGGCGGCGCGGATGAATGCGGGCTTCCTGGGGCGCACGCTAAAACGATCGGTCGCCTGGCTTGAAAAGAATGTCGGCGCCGACCAGGCCATCGGGGTCTATCGCGAGCTGGACGAGGCGCTGCAGGGCGTGGCGACCTTTGTCGAGGCCGAAGGCATCGCCTGCCATCGCCAGACCTGCGGGCGGCTGATCTCGGCCAATTCCCTGCCGCATCTGCGCTATCTGCTCAAGGATCTGGAGCATATGAAGCGCCGGCTGGGGCTGGATTACGAGGTGGTCTCGAAGGCCGACATGTCCAGCGAACTGGCCTCGGACCGCTATGTCGGCGGGGCGGTCATTCCCGATCTGGGCTCGATCCATCCGGGCCTGTACCATGCCGGGCTGGTGGCGCGGGCGAAGGCGGCCGGGGTGCGGCTGTTTCCGATGACGGCGGTGACCGGGATCGAGCCGGACATCCGCGGCAAGATCCTGCACAGCGCGCGTGGCCGGATTTCCGCCCGGCAGGTGATCGTCGCCACCAATGGCTACACGCCGCGCGGCCTGAAATGGTTCGCGCGCCGGCTGGTGCCGTTCCACGGCTATGTGATGGCGACCGAGATCCTGCCTTCGGCGCTGATCGACAAGGTTCTGCCGAAGCGGCGCACCTACCTGGACACCAAGATGAGCATCGACTTCATCCGTCCGGCGCCCGATTCCGAGCGGATCCTGTTCGGCGGCATGACCGGGCGGCTGAACGGCACCTGCGCGGAAATCGCCCCCGCGCTGCATCGGCGCATGGTCGAGATCATGCCCGATCTGGCCGGCGTCAGGATCAGCCGGACCTGGACCGGCTATTGCGCCGGCACCTTCGATTTCATGCCGCATATCGGCGCGCATGACGGGGTTCACTACGCGCTGGGCTACAATTTCGCCGGGGTTCCGATCGGCACGCTGTTCGGGCGCAAGCTGGCGGCGCGGATCCTGGGTAGTGGCGATGGAAACTCGGCTTTCGACGTCGAAAACTTCCCGACATTGCCTTTCTTCAATGGAACGGGGTTGGTGGCGCCCCTGGCGATGAAGTATTTCGACCTGCAGGACAGACGCATGGCCAGGGGAAAATGACGGTGCAAGACCAACCCGCAGCCGCCGGCAAGGCCGCAGAAAAACCGCTGGAGCGCTATGTCCGGCTGCTTGAGGCGATCTCGGGCTTTCCCGACGGGATCTCGCCGACGACCATTGCCGAGATGCTGGGCCTGCCCAAGGCCACGGCCTATCGGCTGATCCGAAGCCTGGCCGAAGTGGGGCTGGTCGAGATGACGGCGCCGCCCTCGGCGGCCTGCAGGCTGGGCGAAAGGCTGGAGCGGCTGCTGTTCGCCGGGGCCAGCGATGGCTGGCTGCGCATGGTGGTGCGCCCGGTGCTGGCCGAACTGGCCGAACGCACCGGCGAGGCCTGCTTCCTGGCCAGGTTCGGCGGCGGCGCGGTCCGCAGCGTCGAGATGGTGGCGCCCGACAACCATCTGCGCCCCTATATCCTGCCCGGCCGCGAGATCACGCCCTATACCGGCGCCTCGGCCAAGGCCATTCTGGCGCATATGCCGCCCGAGACGGTGCGCGCGGTGGTCGGGCCCAGCTTTCACCGTTTCACCGAGGCCACGAAACCCGGCCCCGACGCGCTGCTGACGGAACTGGCCGAGGCGCGCCGCAGCGGCATTGCCTATTGCGTGGGCGAGGATGTCGACGGTTTCGCCGGGATCGCCGTGCCGATCCTGGTGCCGGGCCAGGACGTGCAGCTCAGCCTTTGCGTGACCGGCACGATCCACGCCCTGATCCAGCAGAAAAAGGCCGTGATCGAGACGGAACTTGCCGCGGCTGCCCAGCGGTTTGCCGCCCTTCTGGAACACCGGGCAAGGCTTCCCTCGGCAAGCTGACCGCCCGATATCCCTGCGATCCCGTTCAGGGCAGCCGCGCGCGCCGCGGCGGCCGATTTTGCATTTTATCAAACTATATCAATTACTTATGGCGAAAAATGCGCTTGACAGGCGGGCGCCTTCGCGCAGTATTATCGCTTAATGATCTTCGTTATCGAAAAGTGAGATATCCGTGACCGTCGCTCCTTCGAAATGGCATGACGCCGCCGCCGCCCACCGCTTTACCGGCAAGTCGCTGATCGGCGGCAAGCTGGTCGATGCCCAGTCGGGCCAGACCTTCCGCACCATCAACCCGGCCACCGGCAAGGTGCTGACCGAGGTGGCCGCGCTGGATGTGGCCGATGTGGATGCGGCGGTCCGCTCGGCCCGGGCGGCGTTCGAATCGGGGGACTGGTCGCGCCGGGCGCCGGCCGAACGCAAGAAGGTGATGCTGCGCTTTGCCGAGCTGATGCGCAGCCATGCCGAGGAACTGGCGCTGCTGGAAACGCTGGACATGGGCAAGCCGATCTCGGATTCGCTTGCCGTCGACGTGCCCGGCTCGGCCAATACCATCGCCTGGTATGCCGAGGCGATCGACAAGATCTATGACGAAATCGCCCCCACCGCCGACACGGTTCTGGCAATGATCACCCGCGAACCGCTGGGCGTCGTGGCCGCCGTGGTGCCGTGGAACTTCCCGCTGTTGATGGCGTCGTGGAAGCTGGGCCCGGCGCTGGCGGCCGGCAATTCGGTGATCCTGAAACCGGCCGAGCAATCGCCGCTGTCGGCGATCCGTCTGGGGGAACTGGCGCTGGAAGCCGGGCTGCCCGAAGGCGTGTTCAACGTGGTCACCGGCCTGGGGGAAACCGCCGGCCGCGCGCTGGGCCTGCATATGGATGTGGACGCGGTGACCTTCACCGGCTCGACCGAGGTGGGCAAGTATTTCCTGGGCTATTCCGCCCAGTCGAACATGAAGCGCATCGCGCTGGAATGCGGCGGCAAGACCCCGCATATCGTGATGGAAGATTGCGGCAACCTGGACGAGGCCGCCACCGCCGCCGCCTTCGGCATCTTCTTCAACCAGGGCGAGGTCTGCAATGCCGGGTCGCGCCTGCTGGTCCAGGAAAGCATCAAGGACGAATTCATCCAGAAGGTCATCGCGGTCGGCAAGACGCTGGAGCCGGGCGATCCGCTGGACCCCGCAACCAAGCTGGGCGCCATCGTCACCGAAGAGCAGATGCAGCGGGTGCTGGACTATATCGACATCGGCCAGAAGGAAGGGGCGGCGCTGATCGCCGGCGGCAAGCGCGTGCGCAGCGAGACGGGCGGCTATTTCGTCGAACCGACGGTGTTTGACGGGGTGAAGAACGGCATGCGCATCGCGCAAGAGGAAATCTTCGGTCCGGTCCTGTCGACGCTTACCTTCAAGGATGCCGACGAGGCGGTGGCCATCGCCAATGACTCGATCTACGGCCTGGCCGCGGCGGTCTGGTCCGACAACATCAACACCGCGATCAACACCGCCCGCCGGCTGCGCGCCGGATCGGTCTGGGTGAACAATTTCGACGAGTCGAACATCACCATGCCCTTCGGCGGGTACAAGCAATCGGGCATCGGCCGCGACAAATCCTTGCACGCGATCGACAAATACACCGAACTGAAGGCGACCTGGATCAAGCTGCGCTGATCCGGCCGTCCTGACCCAACCCCCCTTCGTCCCGCGTCCCCGCCACGGTCTGGCGGGGGCCATGGAGCAGCCATGCGCGATCCCCGCTTCGACATCCTGTTTGAACCTGTGCAGATCGGGCCGCATGTCGCGCGCAACCGGTTCTACCAGACGCCGCATTGCAACGGCATGGGCAACCTGCGCCCGCAGGCCCATGCCCGGATGCGGGGGATCAAGGCCGAAGGCGGCTGGGCGGTGGTGAACACCGAACATTGCTCGGTCCATCCGACCGGCGATCTGATGCCGGAAGTGCTGCAGATGCTGTGGGACGATGGCGATATCCCGCCGCTGGCGCTGATGTGCGAGGCGGTGCATGAACACGGATCGCTGGCCGGGGTGCAGCTGGCCTATCCGGCCTATTACAACGGCAACCGCCTGACCCGCGAGGTGCCGCTGGGCCCGATGGACCGCCCGGTCAGCGGGCCGCATCCGGTGCAGGTCCGCGCCATGGACAAGGCCGATATCCGCAACCTTCTGGGCTGGTGGAAGGCGGCGGCGGTGCGGGCGCGCAAGGCGGGGTTCGACATCCTGAATGTCGATGCCAATTTCTCGACCATCGCCTTCCAGTTCCTGTCGCCCCGGAACCAGCGGTCGGACGAATATGGCGGCAGCCTGAAGAACCGCGCCCGGCTGCTGAAGGAACTGATCGAGGTCTCGCGTGAGGGCGGCGGGCCGGGCATGGCGATTTCGGTGCGGCTGATCGTTGATGAGATGTTCGGCGCCGAGGGGCTGCGCGCGCATGAGGAAGGCATCGAAACCATCTCTATGCTGGCGGAATTGCCCGATCTCTGGGATCTGGTGGTGGGCACCTGGGCCGACGATTCCCCCACGTCGCGCTTTGCGCCGGAAAACGACCACGAGCCCTTCGTGCGGGGGGTGAAATCGGTCACCACCCGGCCGGTGATCGGCGTCGGCCGCTTCACCTCGCCCGATACGATGGCCAGCCTGATCCGCCGCGGCGTGCTGGACATGATCGGCGCCGCCCGGCCCTCGATCGCCGACCCGTTCCTGCCGAAGAAGATCGAAGAGGGCCGCTACGAGGACATTCGCGAATGCATCGGCTGCAACATCTGCGTGTCCAGCCATTTCGCCATGGTCAACCTGCGCTGCACCCAGAACCCGACCATCGGCGATGAATGGCGGCGCGGCTGGCACCCCGAACGGATTGCGGCGGCACGGTCGGAAAAGTCGGTTCTGGTGGTGGGCGGGGGCCCGGCCGGGCTGGAATGCGCGCGCGCCCTGGGCCAGCGCGGCTATCAGGTCACCCTGGCCGAGCGCGAAACCCGGCTGGGCGGGCGGGTGACGCTGGAAGGCGCATTGCCGGGCCTGGGCGAATGGCTGCGGGTGCGCGACTGGCGGGTGACGCAGATCGGCAAGATGGCGCATGTGCAGATCTATCTGAACAGCGATCTGTCGGCGCAGGACATTGTGGATTTCGGCGCCGATCAGGTGGTGCTGGCCACCGGCGCGCTTTGGCGCAGCGACGGGGTCGGGCGCGCCGCGCATCGGCCGCTGCCCCTGTCGCCCCTGCTGCCGACCTATACGCCCGATGACGTGCTGCGCGGCCGCTGCCCGCCGCCGGGCCAGATCGTGCTTTACGATGACGACCACTATTACATGGGCGCCGTGATCGCCGAGCAGCTGGCCCGGCAGGGCGCGCATGTCACGCTGGTGACGCCGGCCGCCGATGTCTCGGCCTTTACGGTCAATACGCTGGAAAACATCCGCACCGCCAAGCGCCTGCACGGGTTGGGCATCCGCATGATCACCCATAGCGCCCTGGCGATGACCGAACCGGACCGGGTTCACCTGCGCGACGCGCGCACCGGCGCCGAAAGCAGCCTGCCCGCCGAGGCGCTGGTTCTGGTGACGGCCCGCCTGCCGCAATCGGGCCTGTACACCGAGCTTGCCGCGCGCGCCGACGCGCCGCCTATCGCCCGGATCGGCGATTGCGAGGCGCCGGCGGCGATTTTTCAGGCTGTCTATACCGGCCACCGCTTTGCCGAAGAGTTCGAGACCGGCATAGAATTCCGGCGCGAACGCATCGACCTTGCGCCTGTCTCTCGCTTCGACCTTCTGCCCTGAAAGGCTGACCGGACATGTTGGACACTCCGAAATCTGCGGCTCTTTATGATCGCGCCAAGGCGGTCATGCCCGGCGGAAACACCCGCCACACCGTCTATCGCCAGCCGCATCAGGTTTATGCCGCGCGGGGCGAGGGCTGCCGGATCATCGACATCGACGGCAATATGCGCATCGACGCGGTCGGCAATTTCACCGCGTTGATCCATGGCTATGGATCCGAGCGGATCCGCGAGGCCGCGCGGCGCCAGCTGGAGGCGGGCCTGTGCTTCGGCATGCCGACCGAGGGCGAGGTGATCCTGTCCGAGATGCTGTGCGACCGGCTGCCCTCGGTCGAGATGCTGCGCTACTGCAACTCGGGCACCGAAGCGGTGATGAACGCGATCAAGGTCGCGCGCGCCTTCACCGGCCGGCCGAAATTCGCGAAATGCGAAGGCGCCTATCACGGCACCTATGACCCGGCCGAAACCAGCCAGGAGGCCCGGCCCGACACCTGGGGCGAGGTCGACAATCCGGTCTCGGTGCCTACGGCGCGCGGAACGCCGCAGGGCGTGCTGGACGATGTGGTGGTGATTCCCTTCAACAACACGCCGGTCGCCGAGGCGATCCTGCGCGCCAAGGGCAATTCGCTGGCGGCGGTGCTGGTGGATGTGATGCCCAATCGCGCCGGGCTGGTGCCGGCCCGGCCCGAGTTTCTGGCCATGCTGCGCCGCGTCACGCGTGAGATCGGGGCGCTGCTGATCCTGGACGAGGTGATCACCTTCCGTCTGGGCTATCACGGCGCGCAGGGCCGGTTCGGCGTCGATCCCGATCTGACCACGCTGGGCAAGGTGATCGGCGGCGGCTTTCCGGTGGGGGCGGTCGGCGGGCGCCGCGACGTGATGGCGGTCTTCGACCCGACGGCGGGCGCCCCGGCCGTGCCGCATGGCGGAACCTTCAGCGCCAATCCGATGACGATGATGGCCGGGATCGCCGCGCTTGAGGATCTGACGCCCGAGGCCTTCCAGCATCTTGACCGGCTGGGCGCGCTGTTCGACCAGGGCATCGCCGCCTGCTTTGCCCGCCACGGCATCCCCGGGCAGGTCACCGGCCTTGGCTCGCTTCGGCGGGTGCATCTGAGCGATGCGCCGCTCAGCGACTTCCGCTCGACCTTTGCCGCCGGCGATGGCGCCAAACGGGTGGCCGCCCTGGCGCGGGCGCTGTTCGAGGCGGGGGTGCTGATCGCCGCCAACGGGCTGATGGCCTTTTCCACCGCGATGACGGCCGAAGACATTCAGGAAATCGTCGACACATTCGACCGCGCGCTTCCCCGCGCCTTTGCATAACAGGAGAACGGACATGCGGCAGACCGTCGAGGTCACCAACGCCTGGGGCGCGGCCATCGGTTATTCCCGTGCGGTGCGGGTGGGAAATTTCATCGTCGTCTCGGGCACTTCGGCCTCGGGCCCTGACGGCGCCCTGCATCCCGGCGATGCCGAGGCGCAGACGCGCGAGGTGCTGGCGCGGATTGGTGCTGCGCTGGAAGAGCTGGGCGCCGCGCTGGGCGATGTGGTCGAGACGCGGGTCTTCCTGAAGCGGATGGAGGATTGGCAGGCGGTCGGGCGCGCGCATGGGGCGGTGTTCGGCGACATCCGCCCGGCAACCACGCTGCTGCAGGCTGGCGCGCTGATCGCCGAGGATCTTCTGGTCGAGATCGCGGCAACCGCGGTCGTGGAATAGGGGCCGCAGAGATGTCGTCCGTGTTTCTGACCTGCGCCGTCCTGGGCAATTTCACCACCCGCGCCCAGAATGCCAATCTGCCGATCACCCCGGCGGAAATCGCCCGCGACTGTCTGGATGCGGCCAGGGCGGGGGCGGCGATCGTGCATATCCATGTGCGCGATCCGGTGACGCAGCTTCCGTCGATGGAGGTGGCGCTGTACCGCGAGGTGGTCGACCGCATCCGCGACAAGAACGACCAGCTGGTGATCAACCTGACCACCGGCAATGGCGGCCGCTACGATCCGTCGCGCGACAATCCGGCCGTGGCGGGGCCGCGCACCAATCTGCGGCTGCCCGAGGATCGGGTCCGCCATATTCTTGAGCTGAGGCCCGATATCGCCACGCTGGATCTGAACACGATGCTGTTCGGCGAAGAGGTGGTGATCAACACGCTGTGGTCGATCCGCCGGATGGCCGAGCTGATCCAAGGGGCCGGAGTGCGCCCCGAGATCGAACTTTTCGACAGTGGCGATATCTCGATCCTGAACACGCTGGTGGCCGAAGGCGCGCTGGAAAAGCCGCCGCTCTGTTCGATCGTGATGGGGGTGAAGCACGGTTTCGTCGCCACGCCCGAGACGCTGTTCTATGCCCGCAGCCTGCTGCCGGCCAATGCGCTGTGGACAGGCTTTGCCACCGGGGCGATGGCGTTTCGCATGCTGGCCCAGTCGGTTCTGGCGGGCGGCAATGTGCGGATCGGGCTGGAAGATGCGGTGTGGCTGTCGCGCGGCGTCAAGGCGCCGTCAAATGCGGCGATGGTGGAAAAGGCGCGGCGGATCCTGGACGAGCTGGGCGTCGATCTGATGGATGCGCAACAAGTGCGGGCCCAGCTTGGCTGAACAGGTGGGGGCAGGCAGGCGGGCCTGTCTGCCCCGGCTTTGGCCTTAGCCCTTCTTCGCCACCCGCGCATTGCGCGTGGCGATCAGCCGCAGACGCAGCGCATTCAGGCGGATGAAGCCCGCGGCGTCCTTCTGATCATAGGCGCCGGCGTCTTCTTCAAAGGTCACGTGCTTTTCGCTGTACAGCGAATGGTCCGACCAGCGGGCCACGGTGCGCGCCATGCCCTTGTACAGCTTCAGCTTGACCGTGCCGGTCACATGTTCCTGGGTCTTGTCGATCAGCGCCTGCAGCGCCTCGCGCTCGGGCGAGAACCAGAAGCCATTGTAGATCAGCTCGGCATAGCGCGGCATGATCGAATCCTTCAGATGGCCCGCGCCGCTGTCGAGCGTGATCTGCTCGATGCCGCGATGCGCCTCAAGCAGGATCGTGCCGCCGGGGGTTTCGTACAGCCCGCGCGACTTCATGCCGACGAAGCGATTTTCCACGAAGTCCAGCAGGCCGATGCCATGCTTGCCGCCCAGCTCGTTCAACCGGGTCAGGATCGTGGCGGGCGACATCGCCTCGCCGTTGATCGCCACGGCATCGCCCTTCTCGAAGCTGACTTCGATGAATTCCGGCGTGTTCGGCGCATCTTCCACCGCGACGATGCGGCTGGCCACGTAATCCGGGGCCTCTTCGGCCGGGTTTTCCAGCACGGTGCCTTCCGACGAGGTGTGCAGAAGGTTCGCATCGACCGAGAAGGGCGCTTCGCCGCGCTTGTTCTTGGCGATCGGGATCTGGTTCTGTTCGGCGAATTCGATCAGCTTGGTGCGGCTGGTCAGATCCCATTCCCGCCAGGGCGCGATCACCCGGATCGACGGGTCCAGCGCGGCGACGCCCAGTTCGAAGCGAACCTGGTCATTGCCCTTGCCGGTCGCCCCATGCGCCACCGCATCGGCGCCCGAGGCCTGGGCGATCTCGACCAGATGCTTGGCGATCAGCGGCCGCGCGATCGAGGTGCCCAGCAGATATTGGCCCTCATAGACCGCATTGGCGCGGAACATCGGGAAGACGAAGTCGCGCACGAATTCCTCGCGCAGGTCGAGGATATGGATGTTCTCGGGCTGGATGCCCAGAAGCACCGCTTTCTGGCGCGCGGGCTCCAGCTCTTCACCCTGGCCCAGATCGGCGGTGAAGGTCACCACCTCGCAGCCGTATTCGGTCTGCAGCCATTTCAGGATGATCGAGGTATCGAGGCCGCCCGAATAGGCCAGCACCACTTTCTTCGGCTTGAACATGGAAAGGCTCCGTCCCGGTTTCGCAGGCGCTTAGCGCAGAAACCAGGGCCAGCACAAGGATTGCCGGGGCCTGACCGGAAAGCTGTGGCTTGACGTTGCCGGGATGCGCCCGATGATGGCCGCGCAAAAGGCAGGGGGCAAAGCGGTGAGCTGGCGGATTTTCCTTCATTCGGTGCGGCAGGTGTTCGGCAATCTGGGCGGCGCGCTGCGGGTTTCGGCGGTGCTGATGCTGGCGCAGGTGCTGGTGGGCCATTTCCTGGGCGCCGAACCGATGACCGACCGGCTGGCGCTGGAAGAGGCGATCCGCACGGGCCAATTGCCGGTGGCGCGGCTTCTGCTGGCCATGGTGCTGCAGCTGGTGCTGTGGCTGTGGCTGGTGGTGGGCTGGCATCGCTATGTGCTGCTGAACGAACAGCCGGGCATCGTGCCGGTGCTGCGGCCCGACCGGATGCTGGGCTATTTCGGCTTCTCCTTCCTGATCGGGCTGATGCTGATCCCGGTGGCGCTGGGCCTGGGCCTGGTGATGAGCCTGGTGCTGGGCACGTTTTTCGGCGGGGCGGCCGGCAATATGCCGCTTCTGCTGACCGCGACGGTGCTGGTCGTCTATCTGCCGACCGCGGTCATCGCGATGCGCCTGTCGGTCACGCTGCCCGGCGCCGCGCTGGAGGGCGGGGTGCCGCTGATGACCGGCTGGAACGCGACGCAAGGCCAGACCGGCACCATCGCCGGGCTGGTGCTGATCTGCATCGCCATCGTCATCGGGCTGGAATGGGTGATCCTGCAGGCGCTGCCGATGACCGGCCCGGCCGGTTTCGTGGTGATGGTGGTGCTGCAATGGGCCTATCTGATGGTCGGCGCCTCGATCCTGACCACGCTTTACGGCCATTTCGTTGAACGCCGGGCGCTTGTCTGATCTTGCAGGGCGGGGCGGCTTGCGCCATGCCGGGGGCATGACAGATTTTGCCGCCTCTGCCCGTGCCGCCACGCTGGCGATCCGCGATCTCTTCCCCGAGACGCCGCTGCAGCGCAATGACCACCTGTCGAACCGCTTCGGCGCCGAGATCTGGCTGAAGCGCGAGGATCTGACGCCGGTGCGCAGCTACAAGCTGCGCGGTGCCTTCAACGCCATGCGCAAGATGCGGGCCCGCGCGCCCGATCAGGGTCATTTCGTCTGCGCCTCGGCCGGCAATCATGCCCAGGGCATGGCCTTTGCCTGCCGGCATTTCGCGGTGAAGGGCACGATCTTCATGCCGGTGACGACGCCGCAGCAGAAGATCGACAAGACCCGCACCTTCGGCGGGCCCTTCGTGCAGATTGAGCTTCTGGGCGATTACTTCGACCAGACGCTTGCCGCCGCGCAGGAATTCTGCCGCCGCGAAGGCGCGCAGTTCCTGGCGCCGTTCGACGATGCCGACGTGATCGAGGGCCAGGCCAGCGTGGGGGTCGAGATCCTTGACCAGCTGGGCCGCGCGCCCGATCTGGTGGTGCTGCCGGTCGGCGGCGGCGGGCTGGCCTCGGGCGTGACGCGCTATCTGCGGGCGGCGGCGCCCGGGGTGGAGTTCCGCTTTGTCGAACCCCTGGGCGGCGCCAGTCTGAAGGCCGCGCTGGAGCATGGCGGGCCGGTCAAGCTGAACAAGGTGAATTCCTTCGTCGACGGGGCGGCGGTGGCGAAGCTGGGCGATCTGACCTGGCGGCATCTGGATTGGGCCAAGCCCGCCCAGGTGCATCTGGCGCCCGAGGACCGGATCTGCATCACCATGCTGGAGATGCTAAATGTCGAAGGCATCGTGCTGGAACCGGCGGGCGCGCTGTCGGTGGATGTTCTTCCCGAACTGGCCGGCGAAATTCGTGGGAAAACCGTGGTCTGCGTGACCTCGGGCGGGAATTTCGATTTCGAGCGCCTGCCCGAAGTCAAGGAACGCGCCCAGCGCTATGCCGGGCTGAAGAAGTATTTCATCCTGCGCATGCCGCAGCGGCCGGGCGCGCTGCGGGAATTCCTGTCGATGCTCGGTCCGGACGACGATATCTCGCGCTTCGAATATCTGAAGAAATCGGCGCGCAATTTCGGGTCGGTGCTGATCGGGATCGAGACGCGCCGGGCCGAAAACTTTGCCGTCTTCACCGGGCGGATGGATGCGGCGGGCTTTGCCTATCGCGACATCACCACCGACGACGCCCTGTCCGAATTCCTGATCTGACCGCGGCTCAGGCGGCGGTGCCCTGGGCCAGCGCGCCCAGAAAGGCGGTTTTCGAGGCCTGGTAGACCGCGGCCAGCTGGTCCAGATCGACGGGCGCCGCTTGGCCCGCGGCGGCGCGCTTTTCGCCGTCCTGGCACAGGTCGGCGAAATCGCGCAGGCCCAGATTCAGCGCCGAGCCCTTCAGGAAATGCAGCCTCCCCTCCATCTCGCAGGCGGGGACCAGACGGATCCGCGCCATCACCTCGTCGGTTTCGTCCAGAAAGACGCCGACCACATCGGCCAGATCCTCGTCGCCGATTTCGGCGCGCAATTCGTTCAGACGGTCCCAGTCGATCATCGCACCCCCTGCCATGGCGGCTTTCACCCGGGCCAAAGGTTCCATCCCCGCGTTAACATTCGGTAATCCGCGCCGCAGCAGTCCGCGCCAATTTTACGCTTCACTTCACCTTAACGCGCCAGGGTGCAGGACAGGGCAAATCTGGACCGGGTGACAGGTGTGCAGGGCTCTGCGATCTTGAAGGACAGCGAACTTGATCCCCCGGGGGCGCGGGCGCCAGCCCGGGTGCTGGTGGTGGATGACAGCCGGGCGCAGCGCCAGCTGCTGGCGGTTTTCCTGCGCCGCTGGGGGTATGAGGTGCTGCAAAGCGGATCTGCCGAAGAGGCGCTGCTGCTGTGCGCGACCGAGCCGGTCGATATCGTGATCAGCGACTGGATGATGACCGGCATGACCGGCGTCGAATTCTGCAAGCAGTTCCGCGCCTTGCCGCGCGCGGTCTACGGCTATTTCATCCTTCTCACCTCGAAATCGGAAAAGGCGGAAATCGCCGATGGGCTGGAAGCCGGGGCCGATGACTTCGTGCCGAAGCCCGTCAGCAGCGAAGAATTGCGCGCCCGGCTGCGGGCGGGGATGCGGATCATCTCGATGCAGGCCGAGCTGGTGGAAAAGAACCGCGTCGTCGCCCAGACGCTGGACGAATTGCAGCGGCTGTATGATTCGCTCGACCGTGATCTGGTCGAGGCGCGCAAACTGCAGCAGACGCTGGTGCGCGACCGGCGGCGCGATTACGGGCGGGCGGCGGTGACGCTGATGATTCGCTCGGCCGGCCATGTCGGCGGCGATCTGGTCGGCAGTTTCCCGATCGATGCGCATCGCGTGGCGCTTTATGCGGTGGATGTCTCGGGCCACGGCGTCGCATCGGCGATGATGACGGCGCGGCTGGCGGGTTATCTGTCGGGCAGTTCGCCCGATCAGAACATGGCGTTCAAGCTGCTGCCCGATGGCAGCCGGGCGGTGCGCGCTCCGGCCGAGCTGATGGCCGCCTTCAACCGCCTGATGCTGGAGGAGTTGCAGGTCGAGCAGTATTTTACCATGGCCTATGCCGAGGTCGATCTGCGCAGCGGCGCGGTGGTCTTGGCCCAGGCTGGCCATCCGCATCCTTTGGTCATGCGCCGCGATGGGCGGGTCGAGCGGGTGGGAAGCGGTGGGATGCCGGTCGGGCTGATCCCGGATGCGCGCTATGAAGATGCCGAAGTGCAGCTGCAGCGCGGCGACCGGCTGTTCCTGATGTCGGATGGAATCACCGAATGCCCGGGCGAAGGCGGCTTCGATCTGGGCGAGGAAGGCCTGGCGCGGATGCTGATCCGGCTGGGCGATCTGGACAGCGGCGCCCTGCTGGAGGCGCTGATCTGGGATCTGGCCGGATTCGCCGGCACCGACCGGCTGCCCGACGATGTGTCGGCGCTGGTGCTGGATTATCGCGGTTGATCAGCCCAGCGCCTGCTGCAGCATGGCCCGGTCGCCATCATTCGCCAACAGCCGCAGCCCGGTTTCCGCCGGCATCCAGACCGCGCTATGCCCGGCCTCGCTGGGCGGACCCAGCCGGCGGACCGGCCGGCACAGGTAGATCGTGCAGACCTTCTCGGCCCAAAGGTCATATTCCGGCATATAGGTGAAACGGCGATAGGCGCCCAGCCTTTCGCGGATCGCGACGCGCCAGCCGGTTTCCTCGAACACTTCGCGATGCAGGGCGGCGATCGGCTGTTCGCCGCGGTCGATGCCGCCGCCGGGCAGCTGAAATTCGGGGATCGGGTCGCTTTGATGGGTGGCCAGCAGCTGGTCGCCGTCGAGGATCACGGCATAGATGCCGGGGCGCCGGCGATAGGTCTGGCCGGGGCGAACCGGCTCTCCGAAGCGGCGGATCATCTCTGGCCTCTTGGTCAGGGCGGATATTGCACCTATATGGGGCCCCGAATGCCAGACAAGGCAACCCAAGGAAACCCCCTCATGGCCATTGGCACCCAACTTGCATGGGACGATACCGTCCTGCCGTTCCAGCTTGATCTGTCGGGCATCCGCGGCCGCGTGGCGCGGCTGGACGGCGTGCTGGACCAGGTTCTGAAGCAGCACGCCTACCCGCCGGCGATCGAAGCGCTGGTGGCGGAAACCGCTTTGCTGACCGCGCTGATCGGCCAGACGATCAAGCTGCGCTGGAAACTGTCGCTGCAGGTGCGCGGCAACGGGCCGGCACGGCTGATCGCCACCGATTACTACGGCCCGCAGGCCGAGGGCGAACCCGCGCGCATCCGCGCCTATGCCAGTTTCGATGCCGAACGGCTTGAGGCCGACAGCGTCGATCCGTTCAGCCAGATCGGGCAGGGCTATTTCGCGGTGATGCTGGACCAGGGCGAGGGCATGCTGCCCTATCAGGGCTTCACGCCGATCGCCGGCGGCAGCCTTTCCGCCTGTGCCGAGACGTATTTCGCCCAGTCCGAGCAGCTGCCGACCCGCTTCTCGCTGGCCTATGGCCGCTCGACCGAGCCGGGCCGGGCCGAGCGTTGGCGCGCCGGTGGGCTGATGATCCAGCACATGCCGCAGCATGGCGGCGTCGCGGCCGAAGGCGGCACGGGCGAGGGCGGGCTGCTGACGCATGCCGATATCCTGTCGGGCGATGCGGGCGACGACTGGAACCGGGCGAACATGATCCTGGACACGGTCGAGACGCTGGAGCTGATCGGGCCCTCGGTCGCGCCGACCGACCTGCTGGTGCGGCTGTATCACGAAGACCAGCCGCGGGTGTTCGAAGCCCAGCCGGTGCGCTTCGGCTGTTCCTGCTCGGCCGATAAGGTGATCAGCACCATGTCGATCTACAGCCAGTCGGACATCGCCAAGATGACGACGGCGGAAGGCATGGTCACGGCGGATTGCCAGTTCTGCGGCGCGCATTACGAGCTGGACCCCAAGACCCTGGGCTTTGAGGGCACGCTGGCCAAGGATGCCGCGGCGCAAGAGGCGGCCGCCCGGGATGAATGACGACGAGGCCAGGCTGCGGGCGGCGATGACGCGGCCCGCAGGGCCTTCGTCGGATTACGACCTGAACCCCGAGATCCGCCTGCCCGAAGGGCGCAAGCTGCGTCCGGCGGCCGTTCTGGTGCCGGTCTGGCTGCGGCCCGACGGCGCGCGGGTGATCCTGACCAAGCGCTCGTCGCAGCTGCAGCACCATCCCGGCCAGGTCGCGCTGCCCGGCGGCAAGATCGACCCGACCGATGCCGATGCCGAAGCCGCCGCCCTGCGCGAGACCCGCGAAGAGGTGGGCCTGCCCGAGGATCGGGTAACGGTTCTGGGCAGGTTAGAGCCGCATGAGACGGTGACCGGCTTTTCGATCACTCCGGTTCTGGGTCTGCTGCACGGCGATTTCAGCCCCTTGCCCGAGGCGGGCGAGGTGGACGAGGTGTTCTCGGTGCCGCTGGCGCATCTGGCGCAGACGGCGCATTACGTGATCGAGCGGCGGCGCTGGCGGGGGCAATGGCGGCGCTATTACACGGTGCCCTGGGGGCCCTATTACATCTGGGGCGCGACTGCGCGTATCCTGCACGGGTTGGCCGTGCGGATGGGGCGATGAAGATCACCGGAGACTGGCTGACCCGCGACAGCACGCAGCGGGTTCTGGCCCTGCTGCAGGCGGCGGGGCATCAGGCGCTGCCGGTGGGCGGCTGTGTGCGCAATGCGCTTTTGGGCCAGCCGGTCGCCGATGTGGATATCGCCACCGATGCGCTGCCCCAGGCGGTGCTGGCGCTGGCGCGCGAGGCCGGGATCAAGGCGGTGCCGACCGGCATCGACCATGGCACGGTGACGCTGGTCGTGGGCGGCATTCCTTATGAGATCACCACCTTCCGCCGCGATGTCGAAACCGACGGGCGGCGCGCGGTCGTGGCCTTTACGACCGACCTTGCCGAGGACGCGGCGCGGCGCGATCTGACGATGAACGCGCTTTATGCCCGGGCCGATGGCACGCTGGTCGATCCTTTGGGTGGCCTGCCCGATGCGCTGGCGCGGCGGGTGCGCTTTGTCGGCGACCCGGCGGCGCGGATTGCCGAAGACTATCTGCGCATCCTGCGCTTTTTCCGCTTCTATGCCTGGTATGGCGATCCGGCCGAGGGGCCGGATGCCGAGGGTCTGGCCGCCTGTGCAGCGCTTTCGGCCGGGTTAGAGACGCTTTCGCGCGAAAGGGTCGGCGCCGAGATGAAGAAGCTGCTGGCCGCGCCCGATCCGGCGCCGGCGGTTGCGTCCCTGGCCATGACCGGCTGTCTGGCGCGGGTTCTGCCCGGGGCCGATCCGCGCCTGCTGGCGCCGCTGGTGCATCTGGAAGCGGGTGCCGCGCCCGATCCGCTGCGGCGGCTGGCGGCTTTGGGCGGCGAAGCGGCGGCGGATCGGCTGCGGCTGTCCAAGACCGAAGAGAAGGCCCTGTCTGACCTGCGCGCGGCGATGGGCGGGGTCGAAAGTCCCGCGGCGCTGGGCTGGCGCCTGGGCGAAAATCGCGGCGCCGATGCGGTTCTGCTGCGGGCGGCGGCCTTGGAACAGCCCTTGCCCCGGGCCTGGCAGGCCGAAGTCGCGCGCGGCGCCGCGGCGCAGTTTCCGGTGGCGGCGGCCGATCTGATGCCCGCCCTGCAGGGCGCGGCCCTGGGCGCGCGTCTGGCGGAATTGCAGCGGATCTGGCTGCAATCCGGGCTGCATGCGACCAAAAACGACCTTCTTGGCCCCGGCCATGGCGGTTTTGAGGCGTGACAAGCCGGGAAAGATCGGCTAGGACCGATCCACCCAGAAGGAGAAGCGCAGCATGGAACTTAGGATCCCACTCCGTCATTCGTGACCGGACCGATCCTGAGTTGGCGGTCCCGTCAAGGCCGCCTTTTCCAGATACACTGCCGCTTTAGCGCTCCACCAAGGGCCTCCTTCCATGTTCCGCTTCTTCGAAAACCTTGTCGATCCGTTCCAGCCGCATCCGCAGGTCGATGCGCCGCCGCGCCGGCTTTGGGACTTTCTGAAAGGCCATTTCCCGCCCTTCCGCGGCGTGTTCATCGTGACCGGCCTGCTGTCGGTCTTGGCCGGCGTGGCCGATGTGGCGCTGATCTGGTATGTCGGACGGGTGGTCGACCTGTTGGCCCAAGGCGCGCCGGCGCAGGTCTGGGCCAGCCATGGCACTGAATTCCTGACCGTCGCGGCGCTGGTGCTGATCTTGCGGCCGCTGCTGATCGCGGTGGATGTGGCCTTGCTGCACAACACCATCCTGCCGAATTTCGGCACGATGGTGCGTTGGCGCGCGCATAAACATGTGCTGCGCCAACCGGTCGGCTTTTTTGAAAGCGATTTCGCCGGACGCATCGCCAACCGGCTGATGCAGACGCCCACCTCGGCGGGCGAAGCGGTGTTTCAGGTCTTCGATGCCTTTGCCTTCGCGCTGGTCACGGTGATCGGGTCGATCTACATGCTGGGCGAGGCCGATCTGCGGCTGGCCCTGCCGCTTCTGACCTGGTTCCTGCTGTATATCCTGCTGGTGCGCTGGACGATCCGCCGCGCCGGTCCGGCCGCCAAAGCCTCGTCCGAGGCGCGTTCGGCGGTGACGGGCCGGATCGTCGATGCCTATTCCAACATCCATTCGGTCAAGCTGTTCGCCCATCACGACAATGAACTGACCTATGCCCGCGAGGCGATGGAGACCGGGCGCACAGCCTTCCAGAAGGAAATGCGCATCGTCACGGCGATGGATCTGATGCTGACCACGCTGAACGGCGCGCTGATCGTGTCGGTCACGGGTCTGGCGATCTGGCTGTGGTATCACGGCACGGCGACGATCGGGGTGGTGGCGGCGGCCTCGGCCCTGGTGTTGCGGCTGAACAACATGACCTATTGGATCATGTGGACCTCGACCTCGCTGGTGCAGGCGCTGGGCGTGGTGGCCGAGGGGATGGAGACCATCGCCCAGCCGGTCGGTCTGGTCGATGCCAAGGCGGCCAAGCCGCTGGCGCTGACCAGGGGGCAGGTCGAGATCGACCATGTCAGCCATCACTATGGCCGCGGCTATGGCGGGTTGCAGGATGTGACCCTGTCGCTGCGCCCGGGCGAGAAGATCGGCATCGTGGGCCGGTCGGGCGCCGGCAAGTCGACGCTGGTGAAGCTGCTCTTGCGGTTCTACGACTGCGAGGGCGGGCGGATCCTGATCGACGGGCAGGATATTTCGCAGGTCACCCAGGACAGTCTGCGCCGCCAGATCGGCATGGTTCAGCAAGACAGCAGCCTGCTGCACCGCTCGGTCCGCGACAACATTCTGTATGGCCGCCCCGATGCCAGCGAAGACGAGATGATCGCCGCCGCGAAACGCGCCGAGGCGCATGATTTCATCCTGACGCTGGAAGATCCGCAGGGTCGCAAGGGCTATGATGCCCATGTCGGCGAGCGGGGGGTGAAACTGTCGGGCGGGCAGCGGCAGCGGGTGGCGTTGACCCGGGTGATCCTGAAGGATGCGCCGATCCTGATCCTGGACGAGGCGACCTCGGCCCTGGATTCCGAAGCCGAGGCGGCGATTCAGCAGGCGCTGTATGGCGTGATGGAGGGCAAGACGGTCATTGCCATCGCGCACCGTCTGTCTACGATTGCCGCCATGGACCGGATCGTCGTTCTGGAAGATGGCCGCGTCGCGGAAGAGGGCAGCCATGCCGATCTTCTGGCGCGCAACGGGCTGTATGCCCGGTTCTGGGCGCGTCAGTCGGGCGGCTTCATCGGGCTTGAGGAGGAGGCAGAGTGATGCACGGCCTCGTCCAGCGCCTGGGCGGCGCGATTGATGCCTTCCGCCCGGCCGAAGGCGCCCCGCCGCAGCAGCTGGGCGCCTTCATGCGCTGGTGCCTGCGCGGGTCCTGGCCGGCCCTGACGGTGGCGGCGGCGATTTCGGCCCTGGCGGGGGCCACCGAAGTGGTCTCGGCGGTGATCCTGGGTTGGGTGGTCGATGCGGCGGTCGAAAGCCCGGCGCAGGGCTTCTTTGCCGCGCAATGGCATCTGATCCTGTGGTTCCTGGCCTTCTACCTGCTGGCCCGGCCGCTGGCCTTCGGCCTGTCCTCGGCCTCGAACAGCATCGTGGTCGGGCCGAATGTCCTGCCGCTGGTTCTGTCGCGGCTGCATCGCTGGACCCTGGGTCAGGCGGTGACCTTCTTTGACAATGATTTCGCCGGCCGCATCGCGCAAAAGCAGATGCAGGCGGCGCGGGCTGTGACCGATACCGCGACCGAAGTGATCAACACGGTGTTCTTCGCCCTGGCCTCGGTGATCGGCTCGGCGATCTTCCTGCTGGCGGTCGACCCCTGGATCGCGCTGGCGCTGATGGTCTGGCTGGTGGCCTATGTGCTGCTGATCCGCATCTTCCTGCCGAAGATTCGCGAAAACTCGGCGGCCCGCGCGTCCAGCCGGGCGATGGTTTCGGGGCAGGTGGTCGATACGATCACCAATATCAAGACGGTGAAGCTGTTCGCCCATGCCGCCTTCGAAGACCGCGTCGCCCTGCAGGCGATGGAGGTTTTCCGCGACAAGTCGCTGGAATTCGGGGTGATTTCCACCTGGTTCCGCTTCAGCCTGATGGCGTTGGCCGGGGTTCTGCCGGTGCTGCTGATCGGCGGCACGCTGATGATGTGGCAGCAGGGCGCGGCGACGGCGGGCGATATCGCGGCTGCGGGCGCGGTGGCCCTGCGGATCGCGCAGATGTCGGGCTGGGTCAGCTTTACCCTGATGGGGATCTATACCTCGGTTGGCGAGGTCGAGGATGGCATGCGCACGCTGTCGGCGCCCCATACGCTGGCCGATGCGCCCGATGCGGTGGATCTGCCGCGGGTGCAGGGCGCGGTCGAGTTCCGCGGGGTCAGCTTTGCCTATGGCCGCCAGCGCGGCGGGGTGCAGCGGATCGACCTGTCGATCGCCCCGGGCGAGAAGATCGGCATTGTCGGGGCTTCGGGCGCGGGGAAATCCACGCTGGTGGCGCTGCTGCTGCGGCTTTACGACCCCGAAGAGGGCGCGGTTCTGGTCGATGGCAAGGATCTGCGCCGGGTCACGCAGGAATCCCTGCGCCGGCAGATCGGCATGGTCACGCAGGAAACCGCGATGTTCAACCGCTCGGCCCGTGACAACATCGCCTATGGCCGGCCCGATGCCACCCAGGCCCAGATCGAGGCGGCGACCGAGGCGGCCGAGGCGCTGGGCTTCGTGCGCGACCTGGTCGACCATCGCGGCAATCGCGGCTTCGATGCCTTCCTGGGCGAGCGGGGGGTGAAACTGTCGGGCGGGCAGCGGCAACGCGTCGCGCTGGCGCGCGCCTTCCTGAAGGACGCGCCGATCCTGGTGCTGGACGAAGCCACCTCGGCGCTGGATTCCGAAGTCGAGGCCTCGATCCAGGAAGCGCTGGAGCGGGTGATGGTGGGCAAGACCGTGCTGGCCATCGCGCATCGGCTGTCGACCATTGCGGCGATGGACCGGATCGTGGTCATGGATCAGGGCCGGATCGTCGAGGAAGGCAGCCATGCCACGCTTTTGGCCAAAGGCGGGCTTTACGCACGCTATTGGCAGCGGCAGTCGGGCGGCTTCCTGGGCACGGATGAAGATGATGCCGAAGAGGCTGCCGAGTGAAAGTGACGATCGACAGGCTGGGCCATCTGGGCGACGGGATCGCCCATGATCCCGCGCAGGGGGTGATCTTTGCCGCCGGGCTTCTGCCCGGGGAGCAGGCCGAGGGCGACCTTGCGGGCGACCGGCTGGAGAATATCCGCATCCTCACCCCCAGTGCCGACCGGGTGAAGCCACCTTGCGCGCATGCGAAAACCTGCGGCGGCTGTCAGTTGCAGCATGTCTCGGACGGGTTTGTCGCGGGTTGGAAACAGGGTGTCGTGGCCCAGGCCCTGAGCCAGCAGGGGCTGCAATCGGGCTTTCGCGGCCCGGTCGTGACCTCGCCCCCGCTGTCGCGGCGGCGGGCGACGCTGTCGGGGCGCAAGACGAAGGGCGGGGCTTTGCTGGGCTTTCATGCCCGCGGCCGCGATCTGATCGTGGCGGTGCCGGGTTGCCGGCTTCTGCATCCCGATCTGCTGGCCACGCTGCCGGCGCTTGAGGCGCTGGTCGGCTTTGGCGGCTCGCGCACCACCGAACAATCGCTGACCGTGACCCGCAGCCTGACCGGCCCCGATGTGGCGGTGACGGGCGGCAAGCCCCTGGACGGGGCGCAGCGCATGGAGGCGGCGCGGCTGGCCGACCGCTTCGGTCTGGCGCGGCTGTCCTGGGAGGGCGAGGTGATCGCCCAGGCGGCCGAGCCGCAAGTGGCGCTGGGCCGGGCCCGGGTGGGCCTGCCGCCGGGCGCCTTCCTGCAGGCGACCGAACCGGGCGAGGCGGCGCTGGTCGCGCTGGTGCGCGAAGCGCTGGGCGCGCAGAAGAAGATCGCCGATCTGTTCTGCGGCCTGGGGACCTTCGCCCTGCCGCTGGCGGAAGAGGCCGAAGTCGCGGCCTATGAAGGCGATGCGGCGCTGACCGCGGCGCTGGACCGGGCGGCGCGGCAGGCCTCGGGCCTGAAGAAGATCAGCGCCGAGACGCGCGACCTGTTCCGCCGCCCGCTTGAGGCGGACGAGCTGAAAGGTCTGACCGGCGTGGTGATCGACCCGCCGCGCGCCGGGGCCGAGGCGCAGGCGCAGCTTCTGGCGGCGTCCTCGGTGCCGGTGATTGCCATGGTCAGCTGCAACCCGGTGACCTTCGCCCGCGACGCGCGGATCCTGATCGCCGGCGGCTACCGGCTGGACTGGGTGCAGGTGGTCGACCAGTTCCGCTGGTCGGTGCATGTGGAACTGGTGGCGCGTTTCACGAAGCCGTGAGACGGCCGCGCCGCCGCGGCGCTGGCACGAAAGCCGCGAATCCGCTATAGATCGCGCAAAAAGATACAGGCAAAAGCGGGCATTCGGGACATGTGGGCGTTCAGGCTTCTTCTGGTCATGACCTTGGTTGTGGGGCTTTCGGCCTGCAATTCCAAGTTTCGCAGCTATCACGGGCCGGAAGTGACCCAGATTCAGGTCCACAAGGCCGATCGCAAGATGTATCTGCTGCACAATGACAAGGTGCTGAAGGATTTCGACATCGCGCTGGGCTTTGCGCCTGTCGGCCACAAGCAGTTTGAAGGCGATGGCAAGACGCCGGAAGGCGTCTACTACATCAATTACAAGAACCCGAACTCGTCCTATCACCTGTCGCTGAAGGTCAGCTACCCGAACGAGACGGACCGCGCCTATGCCTCGTCCATGGGCAAAAGCCCGGGCGGCGACATCATGATCCATGGCGGGCCGACGAAGAAGATCTACCAGAAGGACTGGACCGCCGGCTGCATCTCGATCACCGACAAGCAGATGGAAGTGGTCTATTCGATGGTCAAGCCGGGTACGCCGATCTACATCCTGCCCTGACCGAAGCGCAGGCCCGGCATGCCGGGCCTTGCAAGCATTCGGGCGCGCGGCCGATCAGCCGCCGGTGACCGCCGTCCACCAGATCTTGCCGCTTTCTTCCTGATACCAGGCCAGACCGATTTCCCGCGCGGCCGGGTCCATGACCACGCCGCGGGTATCGTCTTCCTCCATCCAGGCCGACAGGGTTTCCAGCTCGGTCTGGTAGGTTTCCGAAATCAGCTCGCCCAAGAGCCGCCCGGTATAGCCCACGCGCTGCACCCGGGTCAGCGGCGAGGAGCCATCCGATCCGAAATGCCAGGGCCGGTTCTGCACCGACATGTCGCGCGAATGCGTTTCGGCGGCGGCGTTCAACTGGGCATTGTAGGCCACCGGCGTCAGCCCCTTGGCGCCGCGCAGGCTGTTGACCGCATCCAGGAAGCGGAACGGGATCTGCTGGGCCACAGCGGGGGTGATCTTGTAGACGCGCGGCAGCGGCTTGCCATCGGGGCCATAGAGAACCTCGTTCCCGCCCGAGACACAGGCTGCCAGCGCAAGGGTCGGGGCGACAAGAAGGAAGGCGCGTCTGTTCATTCAATCCACCGCAATCCGGGCCCGCGCGCGGGCCGTTTCGCCTTCCAATACCGGAAGGCGCGAAGACAGGCAAACCCAACTCTGCGGGAAGTCGCCGATCCGGGCGGCCGGCCGCCGCGACAGCGCCGTGACACGGGCCAGTGATTTGCGCATCTTCACAAAAACGTATAGTTTGCGGGAAAAATCACGCAGGACTTCCCGCAGGAGACCGTCATGACCGTCGATCGGTTCAACCGCCGTGCCCTTCTGGGCACAGCTGCTGCCGCCTTTGCCGCCAGCAGCCTGCCGCTTCGCGCGCAGGATGCTACCTCGCCGATCCGCAACAACATTTCCAGCTTCCGCATGCTCGACTGGCAGGGTTATTTCACCGACACGCGCAATGGCGCGATCCTGGTGGATACCGTGTCGCGCGCGCTGCATTACTGGTCCGAGGACAAGTCGATCTACCGGCTTTACCCGACCTCGGTGCCGCTGTCCGAGGAACTGACCCGCCGCGGCCGGACCGAAGTGGTGCAGAAGGTGGTCAACCCGCCGTGGCGGCCGACGCCGTCGATGAAGGAACGCAACCCCGAATGGCCCGATGTGGTGCAGGGCGGGGCGCCGGACAACCCGCTGGGCACGCGCGCGCTGTATCTGAGCTGGACCTATTACCGGATCCACGGCACCCATGACACGCGCAAGATCGGCCGGAAATCTTCGAACGGTTGCATCGGGTTGTATAATGAACACATCGAAGAACTGTTCGAACTGGCCAAAGTTGGCACGCAGGTGTTGCTAATTTGACGACACGAAGGCCAAGCTGAGGCGCCTCAGCGACAGCCAATTGCATTTCCGCCGCGGTGCTGCTTAACCGGAAGTCACGAGGAACAGCTTGGATGCGTGCCGTCGCCTCTGCAACCCAGACGGTGCGCAATTACTGGAGGTTATCATGAAGAAACTCGCGCTCGCCGCCGCGCTCTCGGTCGCCGCTTCCACCGCTTTCGCTGGTGGCATGGCCGAGCCGGTGATGGAACCGGAAGTCGTCAAGGCCGCGACCTCGTCGTCGTCGGCTGGCATCCTGGTCCCGCTGCTGCTGCTGGTGATCGTCGCCGCCGTGGCTTCGAACTAAGTTCGACCAGAATTTGGGAAAGGACGGCAGTTTCGGCTGCCGTCCTTTTCTTTTGCGCGCTTGCCTTCGGCTTCAGCGGCGGCTTCAGCGGCCGATCCAGCCGGCCAGATTGTCCTCGATCACCGAGACCAGTGCCGCCACATGCGCGGAATCGTCGTTCAGGCAGGGGATATAGGTAAAGTCTTCGCCCCCGGCATGCAGGAAGGCCTCGCGGATCTCGCCGTTGATCTCTTCCAGCGTCTCGATGCAATCGGCCGAAAAGGCCGGGGCGATCACCGCGATGCGCTTCTTGCCGGCCTTTGCCAGCTCGGCCACATGTTCCACCGTATAGGGCCGCAGCCATTCTTCCGGGCCGAAGACCGACTGGAAGCTGGTATGGATCATCTCCTTGCCCCAGCCCAGCCTTTCGCGCAGCAGCCGCGTCGTCTTCTGGCATTGGCAATGATAGGGGTCGCCCTGGCGCAGATAGCGCTGCGGCATGCCGTGATAGCTGGCCACCAGAAGATCGGGCTTCACCTCGGCCGCGGCCCAGGCCCGTTCCACCGATTGCGCAAGTGCTTCGATATACAGCGGATTTTCGAAATACTCGGGCACGACCCGCGCTGCGGGCTGGCGGGTTTCGGCCATCAGCGCGCGGAAGAACTGGTCATTCGCCGTGGCCGAGGTGGCCCCGGCATAATGCGGATAAAGCGGGAAGAAGACGATCTTCTCGCAGCCCGCCTGCACCATGGCGCGCACCTTCGACTGGGTCGAGGGGTTGCCGTAGCGCATGCAGAAATCGACCATCAGCGCATCGCCATGCCGGTCCTTCAGCGCCGCCGCCACCGCCGCGGTCTGCGCCTTGGTGATGGTCATCAACGGGCTTTCATTCGCCTCGGTGTTCCAGATCAGCTTGTAATTCGCGCCCGAGGTGAAGGGCCGCTTGGCCAGGATCACCGTCTGCAGCAGCGGCTGCCACTTCCAGGCCGGGTAGTCGATCACCCGCTTGTCGGACAGGAACTCTGACAGATAGCGCCGCATCGACCAGTAATCATAGCCGTCGGGCGTGCCCAGATTGGCCAGAAGAACGCCGATCTTCGGCCGTGCCACCGGGGGGTGGTCTGCGGGCGCATGGGTCAGCCGGCCCTCGCCCGCCTTGTCGATGCCTGATGCCATCTTGCTCTCCTGCGCATGTTCCGGGTTTCAGATAACCTGCCAGAGCCGGGGGTCAACTGCCCTGCGGCAAATCCGGCAGGCGATGTTCGGGAACCTTCAGCGCCTCAGACAGGCGCTGCGCGGCCGAGCCGGGACGCAGCGGCTTTTGCTGGCTGTCATGCGGGGCCCAGCCGGTCAGGCAGATCACCTCGAAGCTGGCGGCGATTCGGTCGCCCGGCTCAGGGAAGCTGGCGGCATAGATCTGCGCCATGCGCAAAAAGACGGCACGGCGGCTGGGCCGGCGCAGCCGGGCGGCCAGGGCATTGCCTTCGCCCATCGCGCGCAGGTCGGCCATCAGCCGGAACGCATCGCCATAGCTAACGCGCCGAGTGAAACTGTCGGCCACCGGCAGGGCAAAGCCCGCGCGGTGCAAAAGCGCCCCGGCCTCGCGGATCTCGGCCATCGGCAGCACCCGGGGCGACAGGCCGCCGGTCACCTCGGCCTCGGCCTCGGCCAGGGCGGCGCGCAATTCGTGCAGGGTCTGGCCGCCGAAGAACAGCGCCAGGAACAGCCCGTCGGGCCGCAGCGCGCGGCGGCATTGCACCAGCTGGCCCACCGGATCGTCGGCCCAATGCAGCGCCATCGCATGCACCACCAGATCATGCGCGCCTTCCTGCAGGTCCAGCACCGGCGTATCGGCCACGATCCGCGCCCCGGGCAGGGCCGCCTGCCAAAGCGCCGGAAATCCGCTGACCACGGCCGGCGCCGTAAAGGTTCTGTTAACCGAAGCGAGTCTCTCCTGCACCTCGTCCACCGCTTCATGCTGCAGGAACAGGGCGGGGTCGGGCAGGGCCAGGGCGCGGGCGCGGTTGCGGGCCAGGGCGGAACGGTCGGTCAGGGGCGGGGCGTCATTCATGGCGGCGGACGATAGGCAGGCGGGGGCGGGATGCAAGCGCTGATCCGGGCGATCTATCCGCCGCAATGCGTCAGTTGCGATGCGCTGACCGCCAGCGAATTCGGCCTGTGCCCCGCCTGCTGGCGCGAGACGCCGTTCATCACCGGCCTGTGCTGCAGCAAATGCGGCCTGCCCCTGCCCGGCGATCCGGCCGAAGCCGGGGTGCTGTGCGACGATTGCCTGCGCATCGCGCGGCCCTGGGCGGCGGGGCGGGCCGCGATGCTGTATGACGGCAATGCCCGCAAGATGGTGCTGGCGCTGAAGCATGGCGACCGGATGGAGCTGGCGCGGCCGGGCGGGCAATGGCTGTTGCGCGCGGCCCAGCCCTTGCTGCGGCCGGGCCTGCTGGTGGTGCCGGTGCCTTTGCATCGGTGGCGGCTTTGGCGGCGGCGCTACAATCAGGCGGCGCTGCTGTCTGGCGCGCTGGCCAGGCTGGCGGGGCTGGAACATTGCCCCGATGCGCTGATCCGCGCCCGCAACACCGGCAGTCAGGAAGGCCGGCTGCGCGATGACCGATTCGCCAATGTTCAGCAGGCCTTCCGCGCCCATCCCGGCCGGCGCGCCCGGATTGCTGGGCGCGACCTTCTGCTGGTCGATGACGTGATGACCTCGGGCGCCACCTTCGCCGCCGCGACCGAGGCGCTGCACGCGGCCGGCGCGCGCGCGGTTTTCGTGCTGGCGCTGACCCGCGTTGCGAAAGGGTCGTGAAACCCTGTAGGGTCTTGCCGAATGCGAGGTCGGACATGCCCAAGGTCGAAATCTACACCACCCCCTGGTGCCCCTATTGCCTGGCCGCGAAGCGGCTGCTGCAGAAGAAGGGCGTGCCCTTCGAGGAAACCGATGTCAGCGCCGATGCCGGGCTGCGCCAGGCGATGATGCAGCGCGCCGGCGGGCGCCATACCGTGCCGCAGATCTTCATCGGCGGCGTGCATGTCGGCGGCAGCGACGACCTGCATGCGCTTGAGGCGCGGGGCAAGCTTGACCCGATGCTGGCGGAAGGCTGATGCGCGCGGCCCTTCTGCAGCTGAATGTCTCTGACGATCCGGCCGCCAACCTGGCCGCGACGCTGGCGCTGGTCGACCGGGCGGTGGCGGGGGGCGCGGGTTTCGTGCTGACGCCCGAGATGACCAATGGCCTGTCTTCCTCGCGCGATCACCAGCGCGCGGTGTATCGGCCCGAGGATCAGGATGAAACCCTGGCCGCCCTGCGCGCGGCGGCGGCAAAGGCGGGGATCTGGCTCTTGATCGGGTCCCTGGGCCTGACCACCGCCGATGCCGACGGGCGCTTTGCCAACCGGTCCTTCCTGATCGCCCCGGATGGCACGATCGCGGCGCGCTATGACAAGATCCACATGTTCGACGTGAATGTGTCGGATACCGAGATCTACCGCGAAAGCGCGGGCTACCGGCCCGGCGGGCAGGCGGTTCTGGCCGAGACGCCCTTCGCCAAGATCGGGATGAGCGTCTGCTACGACCTGCGTTTTCCGCATCTCTACCGCCGGCTGGCCAAGGCAGGCGCGCAGATCCTGACCGTGCCGGCGGCCTTCAACCACATCACCGGCGCCGCGCATTGGGAAGTGCTGCTGCGCGCCCGTGCGATCGAGACCGGCTGTTTCGTGCTGGCCCCTGCGCAGACCGGCTTTCACGCCGAAGCGCATGGCAAGGGCCGCCGCACCCATGGCCATGCCCTGGCTGTCGCGCCCTGGGGCGAGGTTCTGGCCGACGCCGGCACCGAGCCGGGGGTGACCTTCGTCGATCTGGACCTGTCGCAAGTGGACCGCGCGCGGGGCCGCGTGCCCTCGATCGACCATGACCGCGCGATCGAGGGGCCATGAGCCAGGATCGTCATGACGAGCTGGCCGTCGCCCTGTTCGGCGAATTGTTCATGGCCGACCAGCTGGCCCGCAACCGGATTTCGAAGGTTCTGCCCAAGGGGATGGAACTGTCGCAATTCTCGGTGCTGAACCATCTGGCCCGGGTGGCCGAGGAACGCACCCCGGCGCAGCTGGCGCGCGCCTTCCATGTCACGCGCGGGGCGATGACCAATACGCTGGCGCGGCTGGAATGGGCGGGCCATGTGCATATCCGCCCCGATTGGGACGATGCGCGGCAGAAATTCGTGGCAATCAGCCCCGCCGGCCGGGCGGCGCGCGATGCCGCGGTGCAGGCGGTGGCGCCCTTGATCGCCGATGTGGTGGAATCGCTGGGCGCCGACCGGGTGCGGGCGGTGCTGCCGGTGCTGCGCGAGATGCGGGCACGCTTTGAAAGCGAGGCCTGATCGGCCTCGCCGTCGCGCCGCGGGCTTAGTTGGTGGAGATCACCTGCGCGTTGCGGGTGATGCTGACCACCGGGGCGATCATGCCCAGGATCGAGGCAGTCGCGTTCAGCGGGCTTTCGGCCACGATGACCAGATCCTTGTCCTGGATGTAGAACTCGCCCGCGCTGAACAGCCCGTCGGCGCTGGTCAGGTCGATGACAAAGACCATCCGCTGTTTCGAGGGGCCGCTGCCATCGGCGCGCACCGCCTTGGACGGATAGTCGCGCAGCACCAGGATGCCCTTCGGGTCGGCCCGCATGTCGTTCAGCCCGCCGATCAGCGACACGGCCTCGATCGCGCTGACTTTGTCGCGCGGGAAAGGCACCGGCGCCTCGCGGCTTGAGGCGCCAAGGGCCAGGAAATACCGCTTGTCGGATTCGACATAGACCTTGTCACCGCCGCGCAGCGTGGTGTCGAGCGAGGGGTCCTTCAGCAGCTTTTCGGCCGAGATCCCATACAGCTTGCCGCCGCGCTGCAGCCGCACCTGCGGGTTTTCCATGTTCTGCGGAATGCCGCCGCCCTGGGCCAGCAGGGCCAGAATGGTGAAGTCGCGGTCGGGCAGCGGGAAGGTGCCGGGCTGCGGCACGCCGCTGACCAGATCGACGGTCGATTTGCGGCCCGGCGTATGGGCAACCAGAACCTGCGCGGCGGGGGCGATCGGCTCCAGCTTGCCCTGAACGGCGATCCGCGCCTCGTCGGGGGTCATGTTCGCGACATAGACCTTGTCGGCATAGGGCAGGAAGATCGTGCCATCGGGCTGCACCGTCACGCCGGGCAGCGGCACAACCTTCTGGCCGGGCGGCGCCAGAAGCGAGCTGTCGCCGGTTTCCCAGATCGTCAGATCCAGCTTGTCGCCCGGCTCGATCAGATTGCCGGCGGGGCCGCGGCTGCGGGTGATCCAGCCGGCGATGGCGGGTCCGCTTTTGCTGCCGGGCCATTTCGACACCCGGGCGACCGAGTCGCGGGTGATCGGGTAAACCGCGAAATCGGCGGTCTCCTCCTCGGCGCCCTTCAGGATCTGCTTGGCCTGACCGGCGCCCTTCGGCACGGCACAGCCGGTCGCAACAAAACATAGCGACAGGGCAAGGCCCAGGCCGATCAAAGGTCGCTTGGTCATTCGAGTCTCCGGGCGGCAGCAGCCCCAACACCTGTGGACAAGACAGGTCCCGCGACCATAATCACCAACAGGTCGTGGTCAATCGCCGCCGTGCACCGACATGCAGATTTCTGGGGGTAACTTTCAGCGTGATCGACCTTGTGGTGACGGGTTCCGGCGGGCGGCTGGGGCGGCTGTTGCGCCGGGCTTTCGCGGCGCGTCCGGCGCCGGATCTGCGGATCTGGTTCAGCGGGCGCGACGAAAGTGCGGAAATTCAGTGGGATATCCTGTCGGGTCCGGCGCCCGACTGGCCGCGGGGGGCGGTCGTGCTGCATCTGGCCGGGGTGGTCGGCGGCGATGAGGCGGCGCTTGCGGCCAATGCGGCGATGATCGCGCCCCTGGCCGCGGCCTGTCGGCGGAATGCCGCCGCCGGGCTGATCTTCACCTCGACCGCCGCCGTCTATGCGCCCGGCATCGCGCCGTCGGACGAGGACCGGCACCC
>NZ_JAICBZ010000022.1 GCF_020179405.1 Xinfangfangia pollutisoli
CCTGCGCGGCAGGAACGGGGGCGAAGGGGGCGGATCCGCGCCCTGACCGACGGGGCCGGCTGATGCGCCCGCCCGCTTTCTGGGACGCCCCGCCCGAAACTCCCGGCCTGACCGCGCGTCTGCTGGCGCCGCTGGGCGCGCTTTACGCCCGCGCCACGGCGCGGCGGCTGGCGCGCGGCACGCCCTACCGCGCCGCGGTGCCGGTGATCTGCATCGGCAATCTGAACGCGGGCGGCACGGGCAAGACGCCCAGCGCCATCGCGCTGACCGAGCGGCTTCTGGCCCGGGGCCAGCGGCCGATGCTGGTCTCGCGCGGCTATGGCGGCAGGCTGGAAGGCCCGCTGCAGGTCGACCCGGCCCGCCATTCCGCCGCCGATGTGGGGGATGAACCGCTGTTGCTGTCGGCCTTCGCGCCCACTTTCATCGCCCGCGACCGGGCGGCCGGGGTGCGCGCGGCCGAAGCGGCGGGGGCCAGCGTGATCCTGCTGGATGACGGGTTCCAGAATCCGGCCGTCGAGAAGGATCTGTCTTTGATCGTCGTCGATGCCGAGCGCGGCTTCGGCAATGGGCGCTGCCTGCCCGCGGGCCCGCTGCGCGAGCCGGTGGCAACGGGGCTGGCGCGCGCCGATGCGCTGCTGTCGATCGGCGGGGCCGAGGCGCAGACGGCCTTCGCCGCACGCTGGGGCAAGGCGATCGCCCTGCCGCATCTGACCGGCGCCTTGCGGCCCTTGCAGATGGGAATGGACTGGCAGGGCGAGCGGGTCGTGGCCTTTGCCGGCATCGGCCATCCCGAGAAATTCTTCGCCACCCTGCGCGGCGAGGGGGCCGTTCTGGTGCGCAAAGTGGCGCTGGACGATCACCAGCCGTTTTCCGAAGCCCTGCTGCGCCGGCTGGAGCATGACGCGGCCCAGGCAGGGGCGCAGCTGGTGACAACCGAGAAGGACGCGGCCCGCCTGCCCGCGGCCTTCCGGCCCAAGGTTCTGGCGCTGGTGGTGCGGTTGCAGATCGACGACTGGGCGCCGTTGGAGGCGATGCTGGACCGGCTGGGGCTGTAGCGCATCGGAGTTTTCGAAAACTCCGGTCCGTTCTCTTCGAAGAGAACGGACAAATTCCTTCAAAGGAATTTGCGCCCGCCCCCCTCGGTCAGGCGCGCCGTTCCAGCGTGGCGATGCCCAGCACCTCCAGCACCTTGGCCTCGATCTGCGGCGCCTCCATCCCGGCCACGCGATACATCGCCTCGGGGCTGGCCTGATCGATGAAGATATCGGGCAGAACCATGCTGCGGAATTTCAGCCCGCGGTCGAAGATGCCCGCCTCGGCCAGAAGCTGCGCGACCTGGCTGCCGAAGCCGCCCACCGCGCCTTCCTCGATGCAGATCAGCGCCTCATGTTCGGCCACCAGCCGCAGGATCAGATCGCGGTCCAGCGGCTTGGCAAAGCGCGCATCGGCCACGGTGGGCGCCAGACCGCGCGCCGCCAGCGATTCCGCGGCCTTCAGCACTTCGGCCAGGCGCGTGCCGAAGGACAGCACCGCCACCCGCGCGCCTTCGCGCATCACCCGGCCACGGCCGATTTCCAGCGGCACGCCGCGCGCCGGCATCTCGACCCCGCACCCTTCGCCGCGCGGATAGCGGAAGGCGATCGGCCCCTCATCCCAGGCCGCGGCCGTTGCCACCATATGGCGCAATTCGGCCTCATCGGCCGCGGCCATCACCACGATGCCCGGCAGATTGGCCAGGAAGGCCGTGTCAAACGCCCCGGCATGGGTTGCGCCATCGGCGCCCACCAGCCCGGCCCGGTCAATGGCAAAGCGCACCGGCAGGCGCTGGATCGCCACGTCATGCACGACCTGATCGTAACCGCGCTGCAGGAAGGTGGAATAAAGCGCGCAGAACGGCTTCAGCCCGCCCGCCGCCATGCCGGCGGCAAAGGTCACCGCATGCTGTTCGGCAATGCCCACATCGAACATCCGGCGCGGGAAGCGGGTTGCGAACAGGTCCAGCCCCGTCCCGTCCGGCATTGCCGCCGTGACGCCCACGATCTTCTCGTCGCGCTCGGCCTCTTGCAGCAGGCTTTCGGCGAAGACCTTGGTGTAGGAGGGCGCGTTCGAGGGCGTCTTCTTCTGCTCGCCGGTGACCAGATCGAACTTCGCCCGCGCATGGCCCTTGTCGGCCGACAGTTCGGCGGGCGCATAGCCCTTGCCCTTCTTGGTCAGCACATGGATCAGCATCGGCCCGGTGGCGCGTGCATGCACGGTGCGCAGAACCGGCAGCAACTGGTCCAGATCATGGCCGTCGATCGGCCCGACATAGGAAAAGCCCAGCGCCTCGAACAGGGTGCCGCCAACGGCCATGCCCTTCAGCATCTCTTTCGCCCGCCGCGCGCCATCCTGCAACGGCCCGGGCAGAAGTCCGACAAAGCCCTTGGCGACCTGTTTCAGGTCCTGCATCGGCGCTTCGGCGTAAAGCTTGCTCAGGTAAGACGACAGCGCCCCAACCGGCGGGGCGATCGACATTTCATTGTCGTTCAGGATGACGAACAGCCGCTTGCCCAGATGGCCGGCATTGTTCATCGCCTCAAACGCCATGCCCGCGCTCATGGCGCCATCGCCGATCACCGCCACGGCATCGCCCGGATCGCCGCCCAGATCGGCCGCCACCTTGAAGCCCAGCGCCGCCGAGATCGAGGTCGAGGAATGCGCCGCCCCGAACGGGTCATAGGGGCTTTCGCTGCGCTTGGTGAAACCCGACAGGCCCCCTTCCATCCGCAGGGTGCGGATGCGGTCGCGCCGCCCGGTCAGGATCTTGTGCGGATAGCACTGGTGGCCGACATCCCAGATGATCTTGTCGCGCGGCGCGTCAAACACGGCATGCAGCGCCACGGTCAATTCGACCACACCCAGCCCCGCGCCCAGATGGCCGCCCGTGACGGAAACGGCCGAAACCGTCTCGGCCCGCAATTCATCGGCCAGCTGCCGCAGCTCGCGGTCGGACAGCGCCTTCAGGTCGCCGGGGAAATGCACCCGGTCAAGCAGCGGTGTGGCGGGCAGCGGGGTGGCGGGGCGGTCGGCCATGGAGCCTCCAGTTCAGCTGTCGCGCGAGATAGAGAAACGCGCCGCCGCGATCAAGTAAGCTGCCGCTTCTCCGTAGGGTTCCAGCAGGCTTTCCGCCTGTTCGACCAGCGCCTCCGCCTGCACGCGCGCGCCGTCCAACCCCAGAAGCGAGACGAAGGTGGCCTTGCCCGCCGCCGCATCCTTGCCCAGACGCTTGCCGGCCGCCTGTTCCGAGCCGGTCACATCCAGAATGTCATCGGCGATCTGGAAGGCCAGGCCCAGCGCCTCGGCATAGGCGCGCAAGGGCGCCGGATCGGCCCCGGCCAGGATGGCGCCGGCCTCGGCGGAAAAGCGGATCAAGGCGCCGGTCTTGCCGGCCTGCAATTCCGTGATCTCGTCCAAGGACAGCGCGCGGCCGGCGGTTTCGGCGGCAATGTCCAGGGCCTGGCCCAGCACCATGCCCTGGGCGCCACTGGCCCGCGCCAGCCCGGCGACCAAGGCGATCCGCTGCTCGGCCCCGCCCAGCGCCGGATCTGCCAGCAATTCGAAAGCCAGGGTCTGCAGCGCGTCGCCGGCCAGAATCGCCGTGGCCTCGTCCCATTTCACATGCAGCGTGGGCTGGCCACGGCGCAGATCGTCATCATCCATCGCGGGCAGATCGTCATGCACCAGCGAATAGGCATGCAGGGCTTCCACCGCCGCCGCCGCCGAAACCGCCCGCTCGGCCGAGACGCCCAGCATCCGGGCCGATTCCAGCACCAGAAAGCCGCGCAGCCTTTTGCCGCCGCGCAGCGCATAGCGCATGGCATGGACGACCGGCTGATCCGGGAAATCCGCCAAAGCCTCATCCAGCCGCAGGGCGATCCGCTGGGCGTCGCCGGCCAGCCGTTCGGGAAAGCTCACAGCCCCTCCACCGGATCCGTGCCCACGGCACGGCCCTCGGCCAGGCGGATCTTCTCCACCTTCTCTTCGGCATCCTTCAGCCGTGCCGCGCAATGCGCCTTCAGCGCCGCGCCGCGCTCATACAGCGCGATCGACTGGTCCAGCGGCACATCGCCGCGTTCCAGCTGCCCGACCACGGTTTCCAGCGCGGCGAGCGCCTCTTCGAAGCTCATCTCCGCCACGGATTTCTCGCTCATGCCTCACGCCTCGCCATCTCGCCCACATAGGCGCCGGCACTTTCGGCCAGCGCCGCCAGATCATAACCGCCTTCCAGGGCCGAGACCACCCGCCCGCCGGACACTTCCCACAACCGCGCGGCCAGCCAGCGGAAATCCTCCGCCTCCCAGTCCAGCTGCGCCAAAGGATCGTCGCGATGCGCATCGAACCCGGCCGAGACGATCAGCAGCTCGGGCCGCCAGTCGGCCAGCGCCGGCAGGATCGCGCGCTCATAGGCGGCGCGCATCTGGGCGCCGCCTGTGCCGGGGCGCAGCGGCAGGTTCAGCATCTGGCCAAAGGCGCCGCGGTCCTCCGCCCCGCCGGTGCCCGGATAAAGCGGCATCTGATGCGACGAGGCGAACAGGCAGCGCTCTTCCTGCCACAGCAGATCCTGGGTGCCATTGCCATGATGCACGTCGAAATCGACCACGGCGACGCGCGACAGGCCGTGGTGATCCAGCGCCCGCTTCACCCCCACCGCGACCGAGCCGAACAGGCAGAACCCCATCGCACGCGCGGTCTCGGCATGATGGCCCGGTGGCCGTGCGGCCACGAAGGCCGCGCCGGCCTCGCCCGCGACCACCGCATCCACCGCCGCGCAAACCCCGCCCACCGCACGCAGGGCCGCCGCGAAAGACCCCGGCGCAAGAAAGGTGTCGCCATCCAGCTGCGCCCAGCCCTGATCCGGCACCGCGCCCTTCACCCGCGCCAGATAGGCGGCGGGATGGCAGCGCAGCACCTCGGCCTCGTCCGCCAGCGGACAGTCGCACCGCGCCAGCACGATCCCGGCCAGCCCGGCCTCGACCGCCGCCAGCCGCTCCACCCGCTCGGGGTGCCCCGGCGGCGTCACATGGCCCAGACAATCGGCATGGGAAAAAACCAGCACGTGCCGCCTTCCTCTCTGTCCAAATATCCCGGGGTCCGGGGCAGAGCCCCGGGCGCCTGCCGCCCCTCAATCCGGGGCGAGCATATAGCCTTCGCCCCGCACGGTCTGCAGATAGCGCGGCGCCTTGGGGTCGTCCTCGATCTTGCGCCGCAGGCGGGTGATCTGCACATCGACCGCGCGTTCCTGCGCCGCATCCTCGCGGCCCAGATCGGCAACCAGCCGTTCGCGGCTCATCGCAGCACCTGGCGCCGCCGCGAACAGCCGCATCAGCGCGGCCTCGGTCGCGGTCAGCCGGATCGGCGCCTCGCCGCGCCACAATTCGCCACGGTCCATGTCATAGCGCACCGCGCCCAGATGCAGCACCTTGGGCGCCGGTTCGGCGGCACGCGCCTGCGGCACCCGGCGCAGGATCGCATTGATCCGCAGCAGCAGTTCCTTCGGCTCGAAGGGCTTGACCAGATAGTCATCCGCCCCGGCCTCGAACCCCTCGATCCGGTTCGAGGTCTCGCCCTTGGCGGTCAGCAGCAGAATCGGCACCGCCATGACCTTGCGCAGATCGCGGGTCAGGCTGATGCCATCCTCGCCCGGCATCATCACATCCAGCACGATCAGATCGAAGTCCAGCCCGGCCAGCAGCCGCCGCGCCTGCGCCGCATCCTTGGCGACCGTGACCAGAAACCCGTTTCGGATCAGGAACTTCTGCAGCAGGCCCCGGATACGTTCATCATCATCGACGACCAGAAGGTGGGGCTCTGCCCCTGCCTGTCCCGACATCTCCGCCCCCTTCCTAGCCGCCATCCCTGAGCCGGTTGTATTGGCTGCGCATCTCGGGGTCCATCATCGCTTCCAGAACCTGCCGGAAGCCGGCCACCGCCGCCGGCCCCGCCGCGCGATAGGCCGCGCGCATCCGCGCCCGCTGCGCATCCGACAGGGCGCGTTCCAGCGCCTCGCCCTTCTCGGTCAGGAACAGGTGCCGCTCGCGCGCATCGGCCTTGCCCTTTTCGCTTTTCACATGCCCGTCGTCGATCAGCGTGCGCAGCACCCGGTTCAGCGACTGTTTGGTGACCCCCAGGATCGCCAGCAGGTTTGACACGGTGGTCCCGGGCGAGCGATGGATGAAATGCACCGCGCGGTGATGCGCGCGTCCGTAATCCAGGCCTTCCAGAATCCGGTCCGGGTCGGCGGTAAAGCCGCGATAGGCGAAGAACATCGCCTCGATGCCCTTGCGCAACTGTTCGTCGGTCAGAAAGAGAAGGCTTTCGCCTCCTGCCACTTCGGCCATGCCTGTCTCCTTTTCGAAAGGAATTTACGTCAGCCTTGTTGACTTTCCAAGTCATAAAGCGTAGCGAGTCGGCGCCTTGACGCAACTTCGTGTCCGATCCGGACCCAATCTGCGCAAGATTCGAAAATCAGGAGGCCGAGATGGCGGCATATGACGATCGTGACGGGTTCATCTGGATGGATGGCAAACTGGTGGAATGGCGGGACGCGAAGGTCCACCTTCTGACCCACGCTCTGCATTATGCCTCGGCCGTATTCGAGGGCGAGCGCTGCTACAGCGGCAAGATCTTCAAGGGGCATGAGCATTCCGAACGGCTGATCCGCTCGGGCAAGCTGCTGGACATGGACATTCCCTGGACCGCCGACGAAATCGACGCGGCCAAGGAAGCCACGCTGAAGGCCAATGGCCTGACCGACGCCTATATCCGCGCCATCGCCTTCCGCGGCGCGGGCGAGGAAATGGGGGTCGCCAGCCACGGCAACCCGGTGCGTCTGGGCATCGCCTGCTGGACCTGGGGCGCCTATTACGGCGACGCCAAGTTCAAGGGCGCGAAGCTGGACATCTCGAAATGGAAGCGGCCCTCGCCGGAAACCATTCCGTCCGAAGCCAAGGCCGCCGGCCTGTACATGATCTGCACCATGTCCAAGCACGCGGCCATGGCCAAGGGCTGCTCGGATGCGATGATGTTCGACTATCGCGGCTATGTGGCCGAGGCGACCGGGGCGAACATCTTCTTCGTCAAGGATGGCGAAGTGCATACGCCGCTGGCCGATTGCTTCCTGAACGGGATCACCCGGCAGACCGTCATCCAGATGATGAAGGACATGCAGATCAAGGTGCATGAGCGGCACATAATGCCGGAAGAGCTGGAAGGCTTCGAACAGTGCTGGCTGACCGGCACGGCGGCCGAGGTGACCCCGGTCGGCCAGATCGGCGACTATAATTTCGAAGTGGGCGAGCTGACCAAGCGCGTCGCCACCGCTTACGAAAAGCTCGTGCGCGCCTAAGGTCTTTGGCCGCGCCTGAAGGAACGGGGGTCTGCGCTGGCAGGCCCCCGTCTCATTTGCAGGCTCAGTCAGGCTGGCGCGGGGCCACGACCGGATCGGCGGCCAGGATCGCCCGGTCGGCACGGCAGGGGTCGGCAGCGACGGGCACGGCATGGGTCCAGGCGGCATAGCTGCCCGAGGTCGCGGCGCGGTGCAGCGCCTGCAGATCGGCCAGCGGATCTTCGGACAGGTCGATGCGCAGGCTTAACGGCGGGCGGCTTTCCGACAGGACCAGGATCGCCGCCGATTTCAGCCCCCGCACATCGCCCCCCATGGCCTGTGCCGCCTTCAGCGCCGCGATCAGCCGGGCGCCGGGGTCGGCTGCGGCATCGGGCAGGCTGTCATAGCCGTCGAACAGCGCCTGCAGCACCGCCGGACGGGCCAGGATATTGCCGGCCGCCACCCGCCCCGGCCGGGCAAGATGGGCGCAAAGCGGCAGGTTCTCGGCCCCGCTATGGCCGGCCGTGCCGCCCCGCATGTCCAGCGCCGACAATTGCCGCCAGGCGCGGTTGGGATCGGGGCCGACCACCTGCTGCACCGCCGCCTCGGCCGCCTCGCCCCTTCCCATCAGGTCCAGAACCGATTCCCCCCAGAAGGTGCTGGGCGCCGCACCCTGGCTGGCCGACAGACCAGCCCCCCAGCGCCCGCGCAACACCCATCCGCCCACGCAAAGCGAGCCGGTGGCGGCCGCTCCGGCCAGAATGCCTGTTTCCTCATCGCGGATCAGTAGCGAAAAAGTCATGTCTTTCCCAAGGCTTGGGCCGACACCCCCGGGATGCGGCGCATTTTGCCGGCCCAGATTACGCAAAAACCCTATCGCTTTCAATTTATCATGATAAATTTACCGAAAACACCATGCCAACAGGAGATCCCCATGCTTTCCGCCCGTCTGTCGCGCCGCGCGCTTCTGTCGGCCAGTGCCGCCGGCCTTGCCCTTGTCAGCCTTGGCCTGCGCAGCGCCGCGCTGGCCCAGACGCCTCCGGGCGTGCTGATCCTGGGTCAGGTGGCCGAACCCAAGACGCTGGACCCGCAGGCCGCCACCGCGGCCAATGATTTCCGCATCTCGGCCAATCTGTTCGACGGGCTGGTGCGGTTTCGCGACGGCACGCTGGAGGTGGAGCCGGCGCTGGCCGAACGCTGGGAAATCTCCGACGATGGCAAGACCTATACGTTCCATCTGCGGCCGGGGCTGACCTTCCACGATGGCAGCGCCTGCGATGCCGAGGCGGTGAAATTCACCTTCGAGCGGATGCTGAAGGAAGATCACCCCTATGCGAAGACCGGCCCCTTCCCGCTGGCCTTCTTCTTCTCGTCGGTCACCGCGATCGAAGCGCCCGATGCGACCACGGCGGTCTTCACCCTGTCCGAACCCTACGCGCCCTTCCTGGCCAATCTGGCCACGCCGACGGGCTATATCGTCTCGCCCGCCGCCGTGGCCCAGCATGGCGCCGATTTCGGCCGCGCGCCTTCGGGCACGGGGCCGTTCAAATTCGCCGAATGGCGCGCGAATGAGATGGTCGCGATCGAGAAGAACCCCGATTACTGGGATGGGCCGGCGGCGGCCGAGGCGATCGTGTTCCGCCCGCTGACCGATGCAAACACCCGCACCGCCGAGATGCTGGCGGGGGGCCTCGACATCATGGTCGAAGTGCCGCCGGTGACCCTGTCGCAATTCAGGACCGACGCTTTCCGCATCGTCGAGGCCGCCGGCGCGCATCTGTGGTTCCTGATCCTGAACTGCAAGGATGGCGCCTTTGCCGACAAGCGTGTGCGCCAGGCCGCGAATTACGCGGTGAACAAGGAGGCCCTGGTGAATGACGTGCTGGAAGGCACGGCCACCGTCGCCGCCGGGCCGACGCCCGCGGCCTTCAACTGGGCGGTGAACCCCGATGTGGCGCCCTATCCCTACGATCCCGAAAAGGCCAAGGCGCTGCTGGCCGAAGCCGGGCAGCCCAACCCGAAAGTGACCTTCTTCGTCACCGAAGGCGGATCGGGCATGCTGGACCCGGTGGCGATGGGCACGGCCATTCAGGCCGATCTGGCGGCGGTGGGCTTTGACGTCACGATCCAGACCTATGAATGGAACACCTTCCTGGATCAGGTGAACCCCGGCCTGTCGGGCAAGGCCGACATGGCGGAAATGGCCTGGATGACCAATGACCCCGACACCCTGCCCTATCTGGCGCTGCGCAGCGAGGCCTGGCCCGAGAAGGGCGGCTTCAACTCGGGCTATTACGCCAATCCGCAGGTGGACGATCTGCTGAACCGCGCCCGGATTTCGACCAGCCAGGACGAGCGCGCCGATCTGTACAAGCAGATGCAGGTTCTGGTGCATGACGATGCGCCCTGGCTGTTCGTGGCGAACTGGAAGCAGAATGCCGTCTCGACCGCCGCGGTATCGGGGCTGGCACTGCAGCCCTCGTTCCTTTTGACGCTGAAGGATGTGGCCAAGGCCTGAGCAATCGCCGCAACATGGGACGGGGGGCGCAGGCGCCGCCCGTCCGGCAGAAGGGGGCCTGATGGGGCGCTATATCCTGTACCGGCTGATCTCGGCCGTGCCCGTGGTTCTGGGCATCACCGTGATCGTCTTCTTCATCATGTCGCTGATCCCAGGCGATCCGGCGACGGCGATTCTGGGCGCCTATGCCTCGCCCGAGAATGTGGCGAAGCTGAACCGCGACCTTGGCCTAGACCGGCCCATGGTGGCGCGCTACTTCATCTGGCTGGGCAATCTGCTGACCGGCGATTTCGGCCGGTCGTTTTCCTTGAACCGCCCGGTGCTGGACGAGATCACCGAGAGGTTTTCGGCCACGCTGGTTCTGGCGGGCGTGTCGCTGGTGCTGTGCGCGGTGATCGGCATCGCGGCCGGCGTGGTTTCCGCCGCGCGGCAATTCGGCTGGCAGGACAAGGCGATCACCTTCGCCGTGCTGATCGGCATCTCGGTGCCCTCGTTCTTCCTGGGCATGCTGTTGATCCTGACATTCGCGGTGAACCTGCGCTGGCTGCCGGTGTCGGGCATGTATGAAATCTACGGCGGGCGCACGCTGTGGGATCTGGCCCGCCATCTGGTTCTGCCCGCAACCGCGCTGGCGGCCGTGGCAACCGGCGTCGTCGCCCGCCTGTCGCGCAGCGCGATGCTTGAGGTTCTGCGGCAGGATTTCATCCGCACGGCGCGGGCCAAGGGCGTGGCCGAGCGCGGGGTGATCTGGCGCCATGCGCTGCGCGCGGCCATGGTCTCGATCATCCCGGTTCTGGGGATTCAGGCCGGCTTCGTGCTGTCGGGCGCCGTCTATGTCGAGGTCGTGTTCCAATGGCCGGGCGTCGGCCGGATGCTGGTCGAGGCGATCCTGAAGCGCGACCTGCTGCTGGTTCAGGGCGGCGTGACCTTCGTGGCCGCCTGCTATGTGCTGTTCAACATCCTGGTGGATGTGGCGCAGTCGCTGATCGACCCGAGGATCAAGGCATGAGGCGCGCGGGCCCCTTTCTGGCGCTGGTCTTCCGCAACCGGCTGGCGGGGTTTGGCGCGGTGGTGCTGGCGGTGATCGTGATCCTGTGCCTGATCACGCCGCTGCTGCCGCTGCTGCCGCCCAATGTCACCGATACGCCGAACAAGTTCCTGCGCCCGCTGTCGGAAGGCCATCTGCTGGGCACCGACCATCTGGGCCGCGATATCCTGTCGCGGCTGCTGTGGGGCACGCGCCTGTCGCTGGCGGTGGGCTTTGCCGCGGCGCTGGTGGCGGCCGGGTTCGGCACGTTGATCGGGGTGACGGCGGGCTATTTCGGCGGCCGCACCGACAATGTGCTGATGCGGCTGATCGACATGATCATGGCCTTTCCTTACATCCTTCTGGCGCTGGCCATCGTGGCCGCGCTGGGCCCCGGTATGCTGAACGCGCTGATCGCGGTGGCCGCGGTGAACGTGCCCTTCTTTGCCCGCAACATCCGCGGCCTGTCGGCTGGGCTGGCCGCGCGCGAATTCATCGACGCGGCCCGCCTGTCGGGCCAGGGCCATACGCGCATCATCCTTACCGAGCTTCTGCCCAATGTCCTGCCGGTGATCACCGTTGCCGTTTCCACCACGATTGGCTGGATGGTCCTGGAAACCGCCGGTCTGTCCTTCCTGGGTCTGGGCAGCCAGCCGCCGCAGGCCGATCTGGGATCCATGCTGGGCGAGGCGCGGGCGGCCTTTCTGACCGCGCCGCATGTGATGGTGGTGCCCGGCCTGACGATCTTTCTGATCGTGATGTCGATCAACCTGCTGGGCGACGGCTTGCGCGATGCGCTGGACCCGCGCCTGCGGTCAGGCGCCCTGGCCCGGCCCGCGCCGGTGACGCTGATCCGTCGCGACGGCCCCGCGCCTGTGGCTGAACACCCCGAGGCCGCGCTGGAGATTCAGGCGCTGTCCACGCGGTTCGAGGTGGGCGCGCGGGTCTACAAGGCGGTCAGTGACGTGTCGCTGACGCTGGGCCGCGGCGAATGTCTGGGGCTGATCGGCGAATCGGGCAGCGGCAAATCGGTGACCGCGCTGTCGGTGACCGGGCTGGTCGCCTCGCCCCCCGGGGTGATCACCAAGGGCGCGGTGCGGCTGTCGGGCACCGATCTTCTGTCGCTTCCCTATCGCGATCTGCGCGACCTGCGCGGACGGCGCATCGCCTATATCTTCCAGGATCCGCTGTCGACACTGCATCCGCTGTATCGTGTGGGCGAACAGATGGTCGAGGCGATCCGGGTGCATCGAAAGATGCCCCTGGCCGAGGCGCGGGCGCAGTGCATCGCGCTGCTGCGCACCGTGCGGATCCCGAATCCCGAAAGCCGGTTCGATGCCTATCCGCATGAAATGTCGGGCGGGATGCGCCAGCGGATCGGGATTGCCATGGCGCTGGTCAATGACCCCGAGGTGATCATCGCCGATGAGCCGACGACGGCGCTGGACGTGACCGTGCAGGCGCAGGTTCTGGCGCTTCTGGATGAACTCCGGCGCGACCGCGGCCTGTCGATCCTGTTCATCACCCATGATTTCGGCGTCGTGGGGCAGATCTGCGACCGGGTGGCGGTGATGTATGCGGGCCGGATCGTGGAAGAAGGCCCGACCGCCCAGGTTCTGGCCGCGCCCGCGCATCCCTATACCAGCCGCCTGATCGCCAGCCTGCCCGCGCCCGGCGCCGGCAAACGGCGGCTGGTGTCGATCCCCGGCCTGCCCCCGGCCGTGGACCGCCTGCCACCCGGCTGCGCCTTCGCCCCGCGCTGCCACCGGGCGCAGCAAGATTGCAGCGCCGGCGACATCGCCCTGACCCACCAGGGCAAGCGCGCCCTGCGCTGCCTGCACCCCGAGGCCACGGCATGACCCCCGCCCTGCAGATCGACGGCCTGTCAAAGGCCTTTCCCGCCGGCCGGGGCCTGTTCCGCGCCGCGCGCGCGCAGGTTCAGGCGCTGCATCCGATCTCGCTTTCGGTGCAACCGGGCGAGACGCTGGGCATCGTCGGCGAATCCGGCTGCGGCAAGACCACGCTGGCGCGGATGCTGGTCGGGCTTTTGAAACCCTCGACCGGCACGATCCTGATCGAGGGGAAGCCCTTCGACACCCGTGACCGCCGCATCTCAAGCCAGCAGATCCAATATGTGTTCCAGGATCCGATCTCGTCGCTGAACCCGCGCAAGACCATTCGCCAGACCATGGAAACCCCGTTGCGGGTGCTGTTCGGCATGGATCAGGCCGCGCGCCGCGCCCGCATTGATGAGGTGTTCGAGGCGGTGAACCTGCGCCCCGAATTCCTGGACCGCTACCCGCATGAATTTTCCGGCGGCCAGGCCCAGCGGATCGGCATTGCGCGCGCGCTGCTGGCACGGCCGAAGATCATCGTGCTGGACGAACCCGTCTCGGCGCTGGATGTCTCGGTCCAGGCGCAGGTCCTGAACCTGCTGGCCGATCTGAAGGCGGAATACGGGCTGACCTATCTGTTCATCAGCCACGATCTGGCGGTGGTCGAGGCGGTATCCGACCGGGTGGCGGTGCTGTATTTCGGCGCCGTGGTGGAACTGGGCCCGGCCGAGGCGATCTTTGCCCGCCCGACCCATCCCTATACGCGGCTGCTGGCGCAATCGGCCCCGGCGCCGGGCCGGCCGCTGTTGCGTCGCGATCCGGCGCCGGCGGAATTGCCCGACCCGCTGCATCCGCCGCTGGGTTGCGCTTTTGCGGCCCGTTGTCCAAAGGTAACCCAGATCTGCCGCCAGTCGGCCCCCGCGCTGCGCGCAACCGGAGAGACCCAGCTTGCCGCCTGTCACCACCCGGACGGCCTTGGCGACCAGGCGTAACGGCGCCCGCACCGAACAGGTGGCCGAGCATCTGAAGGCCTATATCGTGGCGCAGGGGCTGCGGCCGGGCGACCGTCTGCCCTCGGAGGCCGCGCTGATCGCCGCCCTGGGCATGTCAAAGGGCACGGTGCGCGAGGCGACGCGGATGCTGGCCGCGCAGGGGCTGATCCGCACCCGGACGGGGCCCGGCGGCGGGGCCTTCGTCGATGACATCACCGCCGATCACGCTATGGCGATGCTGGCGAATTTCTTCTATTTCCGCGATCTGTCGGTGGCCGACCTGTATCAGCTGCGCATCCAGCTGGAACCCGAAGTCGCGGCGATGATGGCCGGCCGCGTTCCGGCCGAGGCCATGGCGCGGTTTCGCGCGGAAACCACGCGATTCGACCATCCGCCGCGCGATGCCGAAGAGGAACGCGCCCAGCATGTCGCCTCGCTGCAGTTCCACCGCGATCTGGCGGCGCTGTGCCCGAACCCGCTTCTGGCCTTCGTCGTGGGCTTCATCGCCAAGATCCTAAGCGATCTGACGGTGATCCGGCGCCTGTACGAACCGCACAGCCGGGCGCTGTGGCAGCAGGGCCATGATCACCATGCAAGGCTGCTGGATGCGCTGGAACATGGCACGCCCGAAACGGCGCGGGCGGTGATGCGCCAGCACATGGAGGCGGCTTTCGGCCTGATGGCGGAGCAGGAGATCCGGGTGGCGCGCGGCGTGCTGGAATAGGCCGGGCGAAGGCGGGCCCGGCCGGCCTGCTGCGCCCGTCCTTCCGCGCGCGTCCCGGGGCCCGAACAGACAAAAGCCGCGCAACCCTTGGGGATTGCGCGGCTTTTTGGTAAAGTGGTGCCCAGAAGAGGACTCGAACCTCCACGCCTTGCGGCGCTGGTACCTGAAACCAGTGCGTCTACCAATTCCGCCATCTGGGCACTGGCGGCGATGTATCCGCGTGCAGAGGGAGTGTCAACACGGCCAAGCGATAAGCGAAAGAAATTTGTCACATCCCTGCCGAAACCCTTAGGGCTTGCGGGGCCCCGGGGGGCGGGGCTATTCATCGGCAGGATTTTCGGGCCCGGACGGGAGGCGAGACATGAGCAAGCTGGTCACGATTTACGGCGGTGCAGGCTTTGTCGGCCGCTATGTCGCGCGGCGGATGGCGCGGGCGGGCTGGCGCGTCCGCGTGGCGGTGCGTCGGCCGAACGAGGCCCTGTTCGTCAAACCCTATGGCGTGCCGGGCCAGGTCGAGCCGGTGTTCTGCAACATCCGCGACGACGATTCGGTGCGCGCGGTGATGCGGGGCGCCGATGCGGTGGTGAACTGCGTCGGCACCTTCGACCGCGGCGGCCGGAACAATTTTCAGGCCGTGCATGTGGACGGCGCGGGCCGGATCGCGCGGATCGCCGCCGAGGAGGGCGTGGCCTCGCTGGTTCACATCTCGGCGCTGGGGGCGGCAAGCGATTCGCCTTCGCTTTACGGCCAGTCCAAGGCCGAGGGCGAGGCGGCGGTTCTGGCCGCCTATCCCTCGGCGGTGATTCTGCGGCCTTCGGTGATTTTCGGCACCGAGGACGGGTTCTTCAACCGATTCGCCGGCATGTCGCGGATGGGGCCGGTGCTGCCGATCGTGCATGGCGCGACCAGGTTCCAGCCGGTTTTCGTCGATGACGTGGCGCAGGCTGCGGCCAAGGCGGCGATGGGCGAGGCGGCGCCCGGGATTTACGAACTGGGCGGGCCCGAGGCCAAAAGCTTCCGCGACTGGATGGCGGACATGCTGGCGGTGATCCAGCGCCGCCGCCTGGTGCTGGGCCTGCCGGTCTTTGCGATGCGCATCCTGGCCGGAGCGCTGGATCTGGGCTCGCTGCTGACGGGGCGGCTGATTTCCAACCGCATCCTGACCCGCGATCAACTGGCCAGCCTGGGCCGCGACAATGTGGTGTCGCCGGGCGCCAAGGGCTTTGCCGATCTGGGCATCCACCCGGTCGCGCCCGAAGCGGTTCTGCCGGAATATCTGTGGCGCTACCGGCCCTCGGGCCAATATGCGGCGATCAAGGCCTCGGCCAAGAATCTGAAGAAGGCCTGACGTGGGCGACATGCTGATCGCAGCCCTGCTGGGGCTGCTGGAGGGGCTGACAGAGTTTCTGCCGGTTTCGTCCACGGGCCACCTGCTGCTGGCGGGGCATTTCCTGGGCTTCGAATCGGCCGGCAAGACCTTTGAGGTGGTGATCCAGCTGGGCGCGATCCTGGCGCTGTTCTCGGTCTATGCGGTCAAGCTGGGCGGGCTGGCGCTGGCCGCGCGGCACGATCCGGCGGCGCGGCGGTCGGTGGTGTCGATCCTGCTGGCCTTTCTGCCGGCGGTGGTCGTGGGGCTTTTGCTGCATGACTTCATCAAGACCGTGCTGTTCGAGACCCCGAAGCTGATCGCCATCATGCTGATTCTGGGCGGTTTCGTGCTGCTGGTGATCGACCGGATCGCGCCGAAGCCGGTGAATTTCGACGCGCTGGGCCTGCCCTTCGGCAAATCGCTGGCGATCGGCTTCTGCCAGTGTCTGGCGATGGTGCCGGGCGTGTCGCGGTCGGGCGCCACGATCGTGGGCGCGCTGCTAATGGGGGTCGAGAAGCGGGCCGCGGCGGAGTTTTCCTTCCTGCTGTCGCTGCCGACCATGGGGGCCGCCGTGGCCTATGACCTGTACAAGACCCGCGACCTGCTGGATTTCAGCGCGATGGGGCAGATCGCCATCGGCTTTGGCATGGCCTTCCTGACCGCCATTCTGGTGGTGCGCTGGCTGCTGAACTTCATCGGAAAGCACGGCTATTCGGTCTTTGGCTGGTGGCGAATCATCATCGGCTCGGTCGCTTTGGCGGCGCTGATGGCGGGCTTTTAAGGCGGTTTGGAAACCATGCTGACCTAATTGACGCAAAAATCTTTCGCTGGCGCAGCATCGCGACCAAAAAAGCGTGGATTAGGTCAGCATAATTGACTTTTCTTTGCGCCAGAGCGATTGTAGGAAAAGCGCACCCGGGGATTTGCACAGGGACGCGCAGCCATGGCCACGCAGAAGATGCTGAAGTTCGTCACGCTGGGCCGGCAGATGCCGGTGAAACGCGACGCATCTTCGCGCGCGAAGGATTTCCACGAAATCTACGCCGAGTTCGCCGCCGAGAAGGCCGCCGAACAGGCCAGCCGCTGCAGCCAATGCGGCGTGCCCTACTGCCAGACCCATTGCCCCCTGCACAACAACATCCCCGACTGGCTGCGCCTGACCGCCGAGGGGCGCCTGCAGGAAGCCTATGAGCTGAGCCAGGCCACCAACACCTTCCCGGAAATCTGCGGCCGGATCTGCCCGCAGGACCGGCTGTGCGAAGGCAATTGCGTGATCGAACAGTCGGGCCATGGCACGGTCACCATCGGCTCGGTCGAGAAATACATCACCGACACCGCCTGGGAAGAAGGCTGGGTCAAGCCGATCAAGCCCGCGGTCGAACGCGCGGAATCGGTGGGCATCATCGGCGCGGGCCCGGGCGGGCTGGCGGCGGCCGATGTGCTGCGCCGCGCCGGCGTGCAGGTGACGGTTTATGACCGCTATGACCGCGCGGGCGGCTTGCTGACCTATGGCATCCCCGGCTTCAAGCTGGAGAAGGACGTGGTGATGCGCCGCAATGAACAGCTGCGGCTGGGCGGCGTGAACTTTGTGCTGAACTGCGATGTCGGCAAGGACCTGTCCTTCGACGCGATCCGCGGCAAACACGATGCGGTGTTGATCGCCACCGGCGTCTACAAGATCCGCGAGATCGAGGCGCCGGGCGTCGGCGCCAGCGGCATCGTCAAGGCGCTGGATTACCTGACCGCCTCGAACAAGAAATCCTTCGGCGACGAGGTTGCCGAGTTTGACTCGGGCATGCTGGATGCCAAGGGCAAGCGCGTCGTGGTGATCGGCGGCGGCGATACGGCGATGGATTGCGTGCGCACGGCGATCCGCCAGGGCGCGCAATCGGTGAAATGCCTGTACCGCCGCGACAAGGCCAACATGCCGGGCAGCCAGCGCGAAGTGCAGAATGCCGAGGAAGAGGGCGTGGAATTCGTCTGGCTCTCGGCGCCGAAAGGCTTCACCGGCGGCACGGAAGTGGACGGCGTGATGGTGCAGAAGATGCGCCTGGGCGCGCCCGATGCGACCGGCCGGCAAAGCCCCGAAGTGATCGAGGGCGCCGATTACGTCGAGCCGGCCGATCTGGTGGTGCAGGCGCTGGGGTTCGAACCCGAGGATCTGCCCACGCTTTGGGGCGTGAAAGAGCTGGCCGTGACCCGCTGGGGCACGATCAAGGCCGATTTCCGCAGCCATGCGACCAGCCTGCCGGGCGTCTATGCGGCAGGCGACATCGTGCGCGGCGCAAGCCTGGTGGTCTGGGCGATCCGCGACGGCCGCGAGGCCGCCGATGCGATCCTGTCCTACCTGGCGCAACCTGCCACGGTGGCCGCGGAATAGCGTCTTCTTCCCGTCTTCCCCGCGTCTTCCTTTCGTCTCTACGCACGGACCATGCAGGGAAAGTTAAACGTCAGGATCTGTGACCTGATCAAAGGTAATCGGCGATGCGGAAGTTTGTCATCCTTGCCTGTCTGACTGTTGCAGCATCGCCGCTGGCGGCAGAGACTTTGCGCCAACGGCCTGAATCCTGCGTACTCGTCGCCACATCACAGGACGATCATTGTGCAGTGACAAACCACTTCCGCTGCGATGGTGCGGGCCCGATCGCCTTCTGGCAGGAAATCACGCACGGGAATGGCGCGGTCGAGATACATGCGGACGACGCCAAGCATGGTGCCATAGAGATTGTGATGCCCGGCGGCTTTCACATCAGATCCAAAAGCAGTGGTGGCTCGCCTGCAGAGGCCGTGAAGACGGGAAAGTCTCGTGTGACCGAGCGCGCCACGCTGACCAGAGATGGCGCGAGCCAATCGTCGAGTATCGTTGTGGAATATATTTATGACGGTGAGACCCGAGAGCTTGCCGGCAAGAGGTTCAAGCGCCTCAGCTATGAGGCCGATCTGGATTATCCGCAGTCGGGTAGCAAGCTTCATACGTCGGGAACGGTACTGTTCAATGAGCAGCTGGACCTGCTGATCAATGAGACAGAGGTTTCGGACGGACAGGGCGGACCCGGTCGCCGCATCAAGCTGAAAACCCTGGCGCTGGAGGGCAGGAAAGGCTTTGGATCGACCAAGCCGAAGTATGGCTGCCAATCCCTGAGCCTGAACGAATCTTTCCCGCCGGAGGTCCGCGCATGAAACGCCTTGCCTTGATCTTTGCCCTGCTGCCCGCCCCGGCGCTGGCCGGCAGCTGGACCCCGCCCGAGGGCTGCGAGATCACCATGACCGTGCAGTCCAAGGGCTGCCGGGTCTCCAACCATTATGTCTGCAAGGCCGATCCGCCGGGCGATCAATGGCGGGCGGATTTCGATCAGGAGGGCATCTATTTCTACTCGCGCATCAACCGCGAGGCGGAGTGGATCGAAAGCTTCGACGTGAACCCGACCGTGCGCCAGTCGCTGGATCCGGGCGCCGAGGACCCGGCCTCGTTCAGCGAATTGCTGTCGGCCGGCATCGACACCTACGCTTTCAGCCTGTCGCGCGATGACGGGACGCATTCGAACGTATCCGGCTTCGACCGGCTGACCGGGCGCAGCTTCACCATCGACGGGGTGGTGCTGGAAGAGACCGAATTCGACTATACCGAGACCGACGACGGCGGGACGGTGCTGCGCCGGGCGCGCGGCAACGAATATATCAGCCGCGAGCGGCGCAACTTCTTTGCCGGCCCGGGCGAAACCGATCTGGGCGATGGCCAGTGGCGGCCGATCGACGGCAGCCCGATGGATTTCGCCTTTCCCGGCGACAAGGGCTTTGGCAGCACCCAACCGATCTATGACTGCGATGCGATCCTGTCGATGGCGCCCGCAGTCTCTTCCCCTGACCTGATGGAGGCAGACCATGACCAGCTTTGATGACGCCTGGGTCCGCGAGGAAGAAGCCAAGCGCGCCTTTATGAACGAGCATTCGCTGTACCGCGAAGAGGACGAGCATTCGTCCTGCGGCGTGGGGCTGGTGGTGTCGATCTCGGGCAAGCCGTCGCGCAAGGTGGTGGAAAGCGGCATTTCGGCCTTGAAGGCGATCTGGCACCGCGGTGCGGTGGATGCCGATGGCAAGACCGGCGACGGCGCGGGCATCCATGTGCAGATCCCGGTCAAGTTCTTCTACGATGTGGTGCGCCGCACCGGGCACGAGCCGGACAGCCACAAGCTGATCGCCGTGGGCCAGGTCTTCCTGCCGCGCACCGATTTCGGCGCGCAGGAACGCTGCCGGACCATCGTGGAAGCCGAAGTGCTGCGGATGGGCCATTACATCTATGGCTGGCGGCATGTGCCGGTGGATATCAGCGTGCTGGGCGAGAAGGCCAATGCGACGCGGCCGGAAATCGAGCAGATCCTGATCCGCTGCGAGAAGGACATCGATCAGGAGCAGTTCGAGCGCGAACTGTACATCATCCGCCGCCGGATCGAGAAGGCCGCCGTCGCCGCGGCGATCCAGGGCCTGTATCTGTGCAGCCTGTCGTGCCGGTCGATCATCTACAAGGGCATGATGCTGGCCGAGCAGGTGGCGGTTTTCTATCCCGACCTGCAGGACGAACGGTTCGAAAGCGCGTTTGCGATCTATCACCAGCGGTACAGCACCAACACCTTCCCGCAATGGTGGCTGGCGCAGCCCTTCCGCATGCTGGCCCATAACGGCGAGATCAACACGCTGAAGGGCAACGTCAACTGGATGAAGAGCCATGAGATCCGCATGGCCTCGAACACCTTTGGCGAGGCGGCGGAAGACATCAAGCCGATCATCCCCTCGGGCACGTCCGACAGCGGCGCGCTGGATGCGGTGTTCGAGGTGATGGTGCGCTCGGGCCGCTCGGCGCCGATGGCGAAGACCATGCTGGTGCCGGAAGCCTGGTCGAAGCAGACGGTGAACATGCCCAAGGCCTGGGCCGACATGTATTCCTACTGCAACTCGGTGATGGAACCCTGGGACGGGCCGGCGGCGCTGGCCATGACCGACGGACGCTGGGTCTGCGGCGGGCTTGACCGCAACGGGTTGCGGCCGATGCGCTATGTCGTCACCGGCGACGGGCTGCTGATCGCGGGGTCGGAAGCCGGCATGGTGCCGGTCGAGGAAACCACGGTGCGCGAAAAGGGCGCCTTGGGGCCGGGGCAGATGATTGCCGTCGATATGAAAGAGGGCAAGCTGTACCACGACACGGCGATCAAGGACCGGCTGGCCAACAGCCAGCCCTATGGCGAATGGGTCGGCAAGATCGTCGATCTGAACGCGCTGCTGCGCGACGTGCCCGAAGCGCCGCTGTTTGCCGGGGCCGAGCTGCGCAAGCGGCAGATCGCGGCGGGCTATACGGTCGAGGAACTGGAGCAGGTCCTGGCGCCGATGGCCGAGGACGGCAAGGAAATGATCGCCTCGATGGGCGATGACACGCCGCCTGCGGTTCTGTCGAAGGTCTATCGGCCGCTGTCGCATTACTTCCGCCAGAACTTCAGCCAGGTCACCAACCCGCCGATTGACAGCCTGCGCGAAGGCCGGGTGATGAGCCTGAAGACGCGCTTCGGCAATCTGAAGAACGTGCTGGACGAAAGCTCGACCCAGACCGAGATCCTGCTCTTGGAAAGCCCGTTCATGGCGAACGCGGAATTCAAGGTGCTGGTGGACCGCTTCGGCGACCAGGTCGCGCATATCGACTGCACCTTCCCGGTCGGCCCGTCCCTGGACGACCTGCGGCTGGGGCTGGAGCGGATCCGCTCGGAAGCCGAGGATGCCGTGCGCAGTGGCGCGGGGCAATTGGTGCTGACGGATGAGCATCAGGGGCCGGAAAAGGTGGGCATGCCGATGATCCTGGCCACCAGCGCGGTGCACAGCTGGCTGACGCGCAAGGGGCTGCGGACCTTCTGCTCGATCAACGTGCGGTCGGCCGAATGCATCGACCCGCATTATTTCGCGGTGCTGATCGGCTGCGGCGCGACCACGGTGAACCCCTATCTGGCGCAGGACAGCATCGCCGACCGCATTCAGCGCGGCTTGCTGGAAGGCAGCCTGACCGATGCGATGCGCCGCTATCGCGATGCGATCGACGCGGGCCTGCTGAAGATCATGTCGAAGATGGGCATCTCGGTGATCTCGTCCTATCGCGGCGGGCTGAACTTCGAAGCCGTGGGGCTGAGCCGCGCCATGGTGGCCGAATACTTCCCCGGCATGCAGTCGCGCATCTCGGGCATCGGTCTGCATGGGGTGGAACACAAGGTCGAGGAGATCCACGCCAAGGGCTGGCGCGGCGGCAGCGACGTGATGCCGATCGGCGGGTTCTACAAGGCGCGGCGCAGCGGCGAAAAGCATGCCTGGGAAGCCCAGACCATGCATATGCTGCAGGAAGCCTGCAACCGGGCCAGCTTTGACATCTGGAAGCAGTTTAGCGCGGCGATGCGGGCCAACCCGCCGATCCATCTGCGCGACCTTCTGGACATCAAGCCGCTGGGCAAGCCGGTGCCGATCGAGGAAGTCGAATCGATCACCAGCATTCGTAAGCGCTTCGTGACCCCGGGCATGTCCCTGGGCGCGCTGTCGCCCGAGGCGCACAAGACGCTGAACGTCGCGATGAACCGGATCGGCGCCAAGTCCGACTCGGGCGAGGGCGGCGAGGATCCGGCGCATTTCCTGCCGGAACCGAATGGCGACAATCCTTCGGCGAAGATCAAGCAGGTCGCCTCGGGCCGGTTCGGCGTGACGGCGGAATATCTGAACGCCTGCGAAGAGCTGGAAATCAAGGTGGCCCAAGGCGCCAAGCCCGGCGAGGGCGGCCAGCTGCCGGGCATGAAGGTGACCGAGCTGATCGCGCGGCTGCGGCATTCGACCAAGGGCGTGACGCTGATCTCGCCCCCGCCGCATCACGACATCTACTCGATCGAGGATCTGGCGCAGCTGATCTATGACCTGAAGCAGATCAACCCGCGCGCCAAGGTGACGGTCAAGCTGGTGTCGTCTTCGGGCGTGGGCACGATTGCGGCGGGCGTGGCCAAGGCCAAGGCCGATGTGATCCTGATTTCGGGCCACAATGGCGGCACCGGGGCCTCGCCGGCGACCTCGATCAAATATGCGGGTCTGCCCTGGGAGATGGGCCTGACCGAGGCGCATCAGGTTCTGGCGATGAACAACCTGCGCGAGCGGGTGACGCTGCGCACCGACGGGGGCTTGCGCACGGGCCGCGACATCGTGATGGCGGCGATGATGGGGGCCGAGGAATACGGCATCGGCACCGCGGCGCTGATTGCCATGGGCTGCATCATGGTGCGGCAATGCCAGTCGAACACCTGCCCGGTGGGCGTCTGCACCCAGGATCAGAAGCTGCGCGACAAGTTCACTGGCAGCGCCGACAAGGTGGTGAATCTGATCACCTTCTACGCCCAGGAAGTGCGCGAGATTCTGGCGCAGATCGGGGCGCGGTCGATTGATGAGATCATCGGGCGGGCCGATCTCTTGACCCAGGTCAGCCGCGGCCATGCCGATCTGGACGATCTGGACCTGAACCCGCTGTTGATCAGCGTCGATGGCACGCACCGGATCACCTATGACCGGTCGAAGCCCAGGAATGCGGTGCCCGACACGCTGGATGCCGAGATCATCAAGGACGGCCACCGCTTCTTCGAAGACGGCGAGAAGATGCAGCTTTCCTATGCCGTGCGGAACACCCACCGCACCATCGGCACAAGGGCGGCCAGCCACATCGTCAAGAAGTTCGGCATGCGCAACAGCCTGCAGCCCGACCATCTGACGGTGAAGCTGACCGGATCCTGCGGGCAGTCTTTGGGCGCTTTCGCGGTGAACGGGCTGAAGATCGAGGTGATGGGCGATGCCAATGACTATGTCGGCAAGGGCCTGTCGGGCGGCACGATCACGGTGCGGCCGTCCATGTCCTCGCCGCTGACGGCGGCCGAGAACACGATCATCGGCAATACCGTGCTGTATGGCGCGACGGACGGGTTCCTGTTCGCCAGCGGCCGGGCCGGCGAGCGGTTCGCGGTGCGGAACTCGGGCGCCAAGGTGGTGGTCGAGGGCTGCGGCTCGAACGGTTGCGAATACATGACCGGCGGGGTGGCGGTGATTCTGGGCCGGATCGGCGCGAATTTCGGCGCCGGGATGACCGGGGGCATGGCCTATCTGTACGATCCGGCGGGCACGGCCGAGGATTTCATGAACCTGGAAAGCCTGGTGACCTGCGCCGTATCGCATCCGCATTGGGAGGCGCAGCTGAAAGCGCTGATCGAGCGGCATGCGGCCGAGACTGGATCGAAGCTGGCGCAGCGCATCCTGGCCGACTGGGCGGTGGAGCGGGCGAATTTCCTGCAGGTCTGCCCGAAGGAAATGCTGCCGCATCTGGCCTATCCGCTGTCGGACGAGCCGGTGAAACTGCCGGCGGAATAGAAAAAGGGCCCCCGCGGGGGCCCTTTGCTTTTGCAAGCCTCAGGGTTGGCCCGCGCCCTGGCCCGGGGCCGGACACTCGGCCTGGCCTTCCGGGCAGTCGCCGGGACCCGCGCCGGGCCCCTTGCCGGGACCGGCACCGGGGCCAGCACTGGCACCCTGGCCCATGTCGCCAGGCCCGCCCTTCCCTTCGGGACCGCGATGGTCTTTGCCATGACCCTTGCCATGGCCCTTCTTGCCATGCTTGCCCATGTCGCCCTTGCCGCCCATCGGCGACATCACCGGCGGGGTCGCAGCCAGCTTGTCGATCACCGGGCCGGCCGCGGCCAGGCAGGCGTCGATCGCGGTGGCGCCGCAATCGATGCGCAGGCTGCGCCCGGCGCCAAGATCCAGCCGGAAGCCCGCATCGGCGGCCGGGGCGGGGCGCGGGGCGGTGGTACTGTCTTGCGCCATCAGCGGCAGGCTGCCCAGCGCCAGGACGGCCAGCAACGCGGCGGGAAGGATCATCGGTTTCGCCATGATTTCTGCTCCTCTCATCGGGGTCATGCGGGTGATACGGGCGGCCGGCCGCGTTCCGGCGCTGTGGCGCGGTCACGGCTGCGTGTGCGATACCCTTGACCCGCGCCCGGGCTTCGGGCCTATGGGGGCATGTCCGAGACCGCCGAGAAAAAGCCCCGCGCCCGCAAGGCGAAACCTGCGGCGCCCGCGCCCCGGCCAAGGCTGACGCTGAAGCGGCTGCGGCGCTGGCTGTTGCGGGGTCTGGCGGGCGGGATCGGGGTCTTCGCGCTGCTGATCCTGCTGTTCGCCATCGTGCCGCCGCCGATCAACCTGTATCAGCTGCAGGAATCCTGGCGGCTGGGCGGAATCGAGAAGGACTGGGTCAGCTGGGACGAGATCGCGCCCGTGATGGGCCGCGCCGCTGTGGCGGCCGAGGATGCGAATTTCTGCAGCCATTGGGGCTTTGACATGACGGCGATCCGCCAGGCGATCGAGGCGGGCAGCAATCGCGGCGCCTCGACCATCAGCCAGCAGGTGGTGAAAAATGTCTTCCTCTGGCAGGGGCGCAGCTGGCCGCGCAAGGCGATGGAAGCGGCGCTGACCCCGGCGGTGGAGCTGATCTGGTCGAAACGGCGCATCCTTGAGGTCTATCTGAACGTCGCCGAATTCGACGAAGGCGTCTTCGGCGTGCAGGCGGCGGCGCGGCATTACTTCGGCGTCGATGCCAAGGACCTGACGCCCACCCAGGCCGCGCGGCTGGCGGCGGTGCTGCCCGATCCGAAGAACCGCAGCGCCTCGAAACCGTCGGATTTCGTGCGCAAGCGGACGCGGCAGATCCTGTCGGGGGCCGAAACCATTGCCGCTGACGGCCGATCCGCCTGTTTCGAGCGCTGAGCGGGCCCGGGGATTGCAAGCCGCTTGGGCAAGCGGATAGGAAGGGGAAATCCCGAAGGTCCCTTTCGCCATGAACCGACTGTATCACGTTCCGCTTTCCCCCTTCTGCCGCAAGGTCCGCCTGACGCTGGCCGAGAAGAAGATCGAGGTCGAACTGGTCGAGGAACGCTATTGGGACCCCTCGCCCGATTTCCTGCGCCGCAACCCGGCCGGCAAGGTGCCGGTCTTGCGGATGGAAGGGCGGGTGCTGAGCGAAAGCCAGGCGATCTGCGAATATCTGGAAGAGACGGTGCCGCAGCCGCAGCTGATGCCGCGCGACCCCGAGGCGCGCTATGAGGTGCGCCGCCTCTGCGCCTGGTTCGACGACAAGTTCCACAACGAGGTGACTTCGAAGCTGTTGTACGAGCGGGTGAACAAGAAGGTCACCGGCCAGGGCTATCCGGATTCGCGCAACGTGAAATTCGGGGCCAGCCAGATCAAGTATCACCTGGCCTATATGACCCAGATCCTGGATCAGCGGCGCTGGCTGGCGGGCGATGTGATGACGCTGGCCGATTTCACCGCGGCGGCGCATCTGTCCTGTCTGGATTACATCCGCGATGTGGACTGGCACAGTTTCGCGGTGGTGAAGGACTGGTACGCCAAGATCAAGTCGCGGCCCTCGTTCCGCACCTTGCTGGCCGATCAGGTGCCGGGCTTCCCGCCCCCGCCGCATTATGCCGACCTGGATTTCTGACGCGGCGCGGGGCGGAGACCCCGGGGGCCAGCCCCCGGACCCCCGGGATATTTATCGACAGATGAAGGGGGCCTTGCGGGCGCAGGCCCTTGCGGAAGGGTTTTCCGCCATGGGGATCTGCCGGCCGGATGCGGTGCCCGAAGCGGCGGGGCGGTTGCGGGCCTTTCTGGCCGAGGGGCGGCACGGGCAGATGCAGTGGATGGAGGCGCGCGAGGGCTGGCGCGGCTCGGCCGCGGCCCTGTGGCCCGAGGCGCGGGCCGTGGTGATGCTGGCCGAGACCTATACGCCGGAAAGCGACCCGACGGCGGGGCTGGCGCAGCCCGAGCGCGGGGTGATCAGCTGCTATGCCCAGGGTAAGGATTACCACGATCTGGTGAAGCGGCGGCTGAAGCGGGTGGGGCGCTGGCTGATGGACCATGCCGCAAGGCAGGGGGTGGCGGCCGAGATCAAGGTGTTCGTCGATACGGCGCCGGTGATGGAAAAGCCGTTGGCCCAGGCGGCGGGGCTGGGCTGGCAAGGCAAGCATACCAATCTGCTGAGCCGCGATCTGGGCAACTGGTTCTTCCTGGGCGCGATCTTCACCACGCTGGAATTGCCGGCGGATGCGGCCGAGACCAGCCATTGCGGCAGTTGCCGCGCCTGTCTGCAGGCCTGCCCGACCGGCGCCTTTCCCGCGCCCTATCAGCTGGATGCGCGGCGCTGCATCTCATACCTGACGATCGAACATGCCGGGCCGGTGGATGAGGATCTGCGCGGGCTGATGGGCAACCGGATCTATGGCTGCGACGATTGTCTGGCGGCCTGCCCCTGGAACAAGTTCGCGGTGGCCGCGCAAGAGATCGGCTATCAGCCGCGGGTCGGGCTGCCCGAGCTGGCCGAACTGGCGGGGCTGGATGATGCCGCCTTCCGGGCACGGTTCGCCGGGTCGCCGATCAAGCGGATCGGTCGGGGGCGGTTCGTGCGCAATGTGCTGTATGCGATCGGAAATTCCGGGGCGGCGCGGCTGTTGCCACTGGCGCAGCGGCTGAGCGGCGATGAGGACCCGACGGTCGCCGATGCGGCCCGATGGGCGGTGGGGCGGCTTTCGCAAGGCTAGGGCGCTGTGCCGCTGCAGGGCGATATGCAGCTGCAGGACGATATGCAGGTGCAGGACTGGGGGCTGGGGCCAGGGGCGCGGTTGTGCTAGGCTGTCCTTTCAAGAGGAGGACCTGCGATGACCAAGCACCTGGCTGACAAACGCAAACCGACGACGGGGGCCCGGGTGAAGCATTTCCTGCGCCTGTCGCGCGCCAAGCGCGAAACCTGGCACCGCAGCGAAAGCGCCGAAGGGGGCAGCCGTCTGACGCAATTCCTGCGCATCGCCCGCGGCCGTCTTGCCTGACGGCGCGCGAATTCTGGCGGGTGCCCCTGGCGGGGCATCCGCTTTCAGACGCAAGATCAAGGGGTTGCGGGAAGGGCCTCAGGACCTCGCCGGCTTCAGCCGGTCGCGCAGCGTGACCAGGATATCGCGCAGATCGACGATCTCGGGCAGGTCCAGCCCGGTGCGTTCGGCAAAGGCGCGGGGCACGCCGGCGGCCTGTTCGGCCAGGCTGCGGCCCTGATCGGTCAGGCGGATGCGGACCTGGCGCTCATCGTCTTCGGCCCGTTTGCGCTGCACCCAGCCCTGCGATTCCATCCGCTTCAGAAGCGGCGTCAGCGTGTTCGATTCCAGCCGCAGCTGCGCGCCGATTTCGCCAACGCTTTGCCCGTCCTGCGCTGCAAGTGCAGAAAGCACCAGATATTGCGGATAGGTCAGGCCCAGCGGATCCAACAGCGGGGCATAGGCTGCATGCATGGCATGGGCCGCGGAATGCAGCGCGAAGCACAGCATGTCGGTGGGTGCGAGGGTCATCGCAGATAGTTAGATCGCGCGCGATAGAAACGCAAGCGATGAATCAGTTGACAGACTCGATCCGGCAAAATATAAATCGTGCACGATCAAATCGCAAACGATAGGAAACTCCGATGACAGTCGATGCCAAATACTGGACCGAAGGCCTTGCCACCGGCGGCGGGCGCAACGGGCTGGCGAAGCTGGCCGATGGCAAGCTGACCGTCAACATGGCCAGCCCCAAGGAACTGGGCGGGTCGGGCCTGGGCCACAACCCGGAAGAGCTGTTCGCCATGGGCTATGCCGCCTGCTATCTGGGCGCGATGCGCTTTGCCGCCCAAAGCGAGAAGCTGGGCAGCGTGCCCGATGACGCCACGGTCAATGCCCATGTCGGCATCGGCCCGCGGTCGGATGGCGGGTTCGGGCTGAAGGTGAAGCTGGTGGTGAAGCTGCCGGGGCTGGAGCGGGCTGTGGCCGAAAAGATCGTTGAGCGCGGTCATTTCATCTGCCCCTATTCGAATGCAACCAGAGGCAATATTGACGTAGAGACCGAACTCGCCTGATAGGATAGGCGGGGCAGGTGACCGGGCTATCCGGTCACTGGCGAGGAGTTGTAGTGTACGCGTGGAAGGTGCATGCCGATCTTGGCCTTGCGCTGTGCCGTTTCGACGGGCAGCTGACGGCCTCGGTCGGCCGGCGCGCCTTTATTGACCATGTGGAGAATTCCAGCTTCGATCCCAGCCATCGCCTGCTGTGGGACATCCGCGCCGCCGAGGTGATTGCCGATTTTTCAAGCATCTTCGGTGCTGTGCAAACCCTGGCAGCCGTTTTTCAGCGGCTGCCGCAGGATTGCCAGGCGGTGTTTCTGGTCGAGACCGGAATGCAATATGGCATGGCGCGGATGCTGGAGCAGATCCTTGATTTTGCCAGCCCGATCAGGGCCCGCGTCGTCACCTCGCCCGCCGAGGCGGCGCGGGCGCTGAACCTGTCAGAGCCGGTGATGGCGGCGCTGCTGGACCAGGCGGCCGGCACGGCCGGGCGCGAAGGCCCCTTGCAGGGCTAGGGGCAAAGCGCAAGTCTTGGCCCAGCACGGCGGCCGCGGGGCAGGATGCCTTCATGCGCCCGCTGGCCTTTGCTGGAGACCGCGATGACCAATCCGCACTGGATCTATACCCAGACGATCAAGACCTTCGCCGCCGGCGCCGAGCCCGCCTTTGAAGACGAGGCCGAGCTGACGGCCAGTTGGGGCCGGGTCTGGGGCATCGACAATGACGTGGGGCAGATCCGCGATATCCTGATGCACCGGCCGGGCCCCGAAATGGCGGTGGTCGATCCGGCAAAGCGGCTGGACGAGATCGGATCCTATGGCGATCCGGCAGTGGGCTGGTACTTCCAGTCGGACACGCTGCCGGATCTGCCGCTGATGCAGGCCCAGCATGACGGCTTTGTCGCGGCGCTGCAGGCCGAGGGCGTGACGGTGCATTTCATGCAGGGCGAGGCCGGCAACCGGCTGAAGCAGGTCTATACCCGCGATCCGTTCATCATGGTGAAGGGCGGCGCGATCGTCTGCCGGATGGGCGCGCGGATCCGGCGGGGCGAGGAACTGGCGGTGACGCGCACGCTGGCCGGCCTTGGCATTCCGATCCTGCGCACCATCAACGGCACCGGCATCATGGAAGGCGGCAGTTTCGCCTGGCTGAACGAAAAGACCTGCGCGATCGGCGTGGGCGTGCGGGTGAATGCCGAGGGCGCCGCCCAGGTGGGCGAGGTGCTGGCCCGGCAGGGGGTGGAGCTGCTGGTGGTGGAACTGTCGGGCTATGACATTCATCTGGATGTCAGCTTCCTGATGGTCGACCGCGATCTGGCGCTGCTGAACCCGATGGGCCTGCCCTATTCCTTCCTGGAAGAGCTGGGCCGGCGCGGCATCCGCACTGTCGAGATCGACCCGGCCGACGACCCGTGGATCGTCAACAGCCTGGCCATCGCGCCGGGCAAGCTGCTGATGCCGGAAGGCGCCAGCAACCGCACGCTGGACCGGCTGGCGGCGGCGGGCGTCAGCTGGGTGAGCCTGCCCTATGCGGCGGTCCACAAGAATGGCGGCGGGCTGCATTGCAGCACCACGCCGCTGCGGCGCGACAGCCTGTAGCCGCTACAGGATCGCGGCCGAGCGGATATCCTCGGCCGCGAAATCGATCAGCGCCCGCACCTTGCGCGGCAAAGCGCGGCCTTCCAGATAGACTGCGCTCAGCGGATTGCTGTCAGTGTCATAGCCCGGCAGCAGCGGCACAAGCGCGCCGCGGTCCAGCCGGTCGCCCAGCGCAAAACGCGGCACATAGGCGATGCCCAGCCCGTCTTCGGCCAAGGCCACCGCCGCGCTGGCCGAATTCACCTGAAAACGGCCCTGCACCTCGGCCAGCGTCTCGGCCCCGTCGCGGTGAAACACCCAGCGCCGCGGCTGGCGGCGGTTGGTGTCGACGATGCAGTCCCGCCCGGCCAGCGCCGCGGGCGTATCGGGCGCACCGAAGCGCGCGACATAGCCGGGGCTTGCGACCAGGATGCTGCGGAACAGCCCAAGCTTGCGGGTCTTCAGCGACAGCGTTTCGCTGCGGCCCATGCGGAAGGCCAGGTCGATCCCCTCGCCCGCCAGGTCGGCGTAGCGGTCGCTGAGCCGCAGATCCAGCGTCAGCGCCGGGTTCTTCGCGCCAAAGCGGCCCAGCATGCCCGCCACATAGATCTCGCCGAAGGTCACCGGGGCCGAGATGCGGATCACCCCGGAAAAGCCGGTGGAGCCTTCGGCCAGATCGGAAAGCAGCGCGTCGAAATCGTCCAGCAGCGCCGGCGCGCGGGCCAGCAGATCCTCGCCCGCCGGGGTCAACCCGACCTTGCGGGTGGTGCGCTGGAACAGCCGCACGCCCAGGCGCGATTCCAGTTCGGCCACGTATTTCGAGGTCAGCCGGTTCGACAGGCCCAATTGCTCGGCCGCGGCGGTGAAAGAGCCGGTCTGCGCGGTGGCCACGAAGGACCGCAGCTGGTCAAGAATGTCCATGGTCCGGCCTTTCGGAACAAATCAGGGATAGTCATTCAACAAAGTCTTCATTTCGTTGAAGGATGGCAAGGCCTAGCTTGGGCCCAGATCGCAACGGCGCCACGCGATGGCCGGCTTGCGCGACTCCTGACCCCTGATTGCAAAGGATTGCACCATGTCCACTTCCGCTTCGGCATCCGCCACCTCTTCGGCCGACACGGCCGCCCTTCTGCTGCGTCTGGGCAGCGGCGTCCTGTTCCTGGCCCATGGGCTGATGAAGATCTTCGTCTTCACCATTCCCGGCACGGTGGGCTATTTCGAAAGCCTGGGCCTGCCCGGCGTCTTTGCCTATCTGACCATTCTGGCCGAGCTGGGCGGCGGGGTGGCGCTGATTCTGGGCGTTGCCACCCGGCTGGTCTCGCTGGGGATGATCGCGGTGCTGCTGGGCGCGACCTGGGTGCATTCGGGCAATGGCTGGACCTTCTCGAACCCGGGCGGCGGCTGGGAATTCCCGCTGTTTTGGGCACTGGTGCAGGGCGTGATCCTGATCCTGGGCAGCGGCGCGCTGGCCCTGCGCATCCCGGCGCTGCAAAAAGCGCTTGGCGCCTGGGCCTAAGGCCATCTCTGCGGCGGGCCGCCGGTCTGGCGGCCCCCTGTCTTCGCCCGGAAGGAGCAAGATCATGATCACCCCGCAAAGCCTGACCGCATTGCATGACCGGCTGTCGCCGTCGGACCGGATGCCGCTGGTCTTTCTGGGCCATGGCAGCCCGATGAATGCCATCGAGGACACGGCCGCCAGCCGCGCCTGGGCCGATCTGGGCCGGACCCTGCCGCGACCCAAGGCGATTCTGGTGGTTTCGGCGCATTGGATGACGCAGGGGACGACGCTGGTCGATGTCTCGGCCCTGCCGCGCACGATCCATGATTTCTACGGCTTCCCGCCCGAACTTTACGCCAAGACCTACCCGGCCCCCGGCGCCCCCGATCTGGCGCGCGATGTCGTCAGCCTTCTGGCCAGCCATCACGGCGCCGAGGATGACAGCTGGGGTCTGGACCATGGCGCCTGGAGCGTGCTGGCGCATCTTTACCCCAAGGCGGATGTGCCGGTGTTTCAGGTCTCGATCGACATGAGCCGCGAGCTTGCCTATCAGCTTGAGGTGGGGCGCAGCCTGTCTGCGCTGCGCGACCGCGGCGTGTTGATCCTGGGATCGGGCAATGTGGTGCATAATCTGCGCGCCATGCGGATGGGCGGCAAACCGCACGATTTCGCGCTGGAATTCGACACGGTCTTTGCCGAGACGCTGGAAAAGCGTGATATGGCCGCCCTGGCCGACCGCGAGGCGCTGGGGGCGCTGTTCCGCCTGGCGCATCCGTCGGTGGATCACTACCTGCCCGCGCTGACCATTGCCGGCGCCGCCGATGCGCGCGATTCGCTGCGCTTCATGACCGATACGATCGACCTGGCCTCGGTCTCGATGCGGTCTTTCGTGTTTCATTCTGCCTGAAGGAGATCTGCAATGCTGGTGAACGGAAAATGGACGACCGATTGGCAGCCGGTGCAGAAATCCGACGAGAAGGGCCGCTTCCTGCGCCAGGTGTCCAGCTTCCGCAACTGGATCACCCCCGATGGCAGCGCGGGGCCGACCGGACAGGCCGGCTTCGCCGCCGAAGCGGGGCGCTATCGGCTGTATGTGGCGCTGATCTGCCCCTGGGCCTCGCGCGCGCTGATCGGGCGCAAGCTGAAGGGGCTTGAGGCGCTGATCCCGGTGACGGTGCTGAACCCGACGCTTGGCGCGGAAGGCTGGGCCTTCGGCGGCTATCCCGGCGCCGAGGAAGACCCGCTGTTCGGCGCCCGCCATCTGCACGAGATCTACACCCGCGCCGACCCGGACTATACCGGCCGCGCCACGGTTCCGGTCCTGTGGGACATGAAGCAGGGCGTGATGGTGAACAATGAAAGCGCCGATATCCTGCGGATGTTCGACACCGCCTTCGAGGCGCTGGCCCCTTCGGATCTGCGGCTTTACCCCGCGGATCTGGGCGCCGAGATCGACGCGCTGAACGCCCGGCTTTATGACAAGCTGAACAATGGCGTCTACAAGGCGGGCTTTGCCAGCACCCAGGGCGCCTATGACGAGGCGGTCGAGGGCGTCTTTGCGATGCTGGACGAATTGGAGGACCGGCTGCAGGGCGATTTCCTGTTCGGCGACCGGCTGACCGAAACCGATATCCGCGCCTTCGTGACGCTGATCCGCTTTGACGCCGCCTATCACGGGCTGTTCAAGGCCAATCGCCGCCAGATCGCCGATTACCCGCGCCTGCTGGCCTATCTGGAGCGGGTGCTGCGCCTGCCCGGCGTGGCCAGCACGGTGAACATGGACCATATCACCCGCGGCTATTACTCGATCAAGGCGCTGAACCCGAACGGAATCCGCCCGACCGGCCCGGCGCATGTGGCGCGGCTTCTGCAGGCGGCAGGCGCCGCGGGCTGAGCCGAGGCCGCGAAGATGCGGCCCGACCCGGTGGCCCGGGGGGCGATTCCCCGGGCCGCCGGTCTTGGCCGATCCTGGCCGGTCGGGCAGGGCCGGGCCGCGGGAACCTGTCGCAATTCCGCAGCCCGATTGGCTTTTCAACCCTAAGACGTACGGGCAAGGGCCATTTCACAACGTTTGGCCTAGACTTCGGCGCGCGAGGGATTCATCGTCTGATTGGTTAACCTTTTGCCGGACGACGCCCCGGCCGCAATTCGCGAGTTTGCCATGCCATCGTCGCAGGCGCCTGATCTCTGCCAATCGGCAGACCCAACCGGACCGGGCGTCGGGCCTTATGCGTCGCGCGGGCAGATCGGCCCGGCAGGGAATGCTCGGATGGAACGGCCGATCGAGATCATTCGGTTTCTGCGCGACATGACGGCAGCGCCGGCCACCGGCACGGGCCCCGATCTGCGCCAGTGCTATGCCCGGCTGATCGCGCTGTCGGGCGGCGGGCGGGCCTGGCTGTTCCTGCCCGAAGACGGCAACAGCCTGGCCGAGTTCTGCGAGGCAGACCCCGAGGACCGGATCGGATCGGCGCCGGCCTTGCAGCAGGCCGTGCCCGAGGCGCTGGCGGTTGCCGATCCGGGGCAGCTGACCGCAGCGCCCGGATTGCGCCGGTTCCTGCTGCAGAAGAAGGCCGGCCCCGTGGTGCTGGCGCCGATGCTGCTGGGCGACCGGCTGACCGGGCTTCTGTGCCACGCGCCGCCGCCCGGGCCGGGCGACGACCGTGATCCCAGTCGTGACCCCGGCTTCCTGCGCGAATGCGCGGCCTTGCTGGGCGATCTGCAGACCCGCGCGGGCAACCGCAGCCCGCGCGGCGAACCCACGGCCCGGCTGATCCGCACGGTGGAAGCCCTGCCCGACCTGATGTTCGAGGTGGACAGCGCGGCGCGCTATACCAGTTTCATGACCGGCCCGCGCCGGATGCTGCCGCAGCCCGATCTGAACGTGACCGGCCTGTCGCTGGACGAGGTTCTGTCGCCGCCCGCCGCCCGGATCATGCATCACGCCCTGCAGACGGTGATGCGCCACGGCAAGATCTCTGGCGTGACCTATCAAAGCGCCCGCGCCGATGGCCCGCATCTGCTGGAGCTGCGCGGCGCGCGCAGGCCCTCGGACGAGCCCGACCAGCCGCCGACGGCGATCTTCCTGGCCCGCGACATCACCCGCGAACACCTGATGCGGGAAGAGCTGAGCCGGATGGACAGCGTGATGCGGGCGATGAGCAACCTTGTCATCATCGTCGATCCCGATCTGCGGGTGACCTGGGTCAATCCTGCCTTCGAGCGCCATACCGGCTGGACCCTGGACGAGATCCACGGCCAGGTGATCACCGATCTGGTGCGCTGCGACGAAAGCGATCCGGCGATATCGGCCGGCGTTGCCGAGGCGATTGCCGCGGCCCGGCCGTTCAGCGGCCAGATGGTCAACAAGGACCGTCACGGCCGCCACTTCTATGTGGATTTCAACATCCTGCCGCTGTTCAGCACCGAGGGCGTGCTGCAGGGCTTTGTCTCGGTCGAGACGGTGGTGACGGAACTGGAAGAGCAGAAGATCGCGCTGGGCAAGCTGGCCACCGAGGCCGCCGCCGCGCAGCTTCGGCTGGAAAACGCGCTGAACGCCCTGCCCGACAGCATCATGATCTTCGATGCCCAGGACCGGCTGGTGATCTGCAACCCTGCGCATCGCCGCGCCTTCGCGCGGATGGCCGATGCGCTGGTGCCGGGGGTGACGCTGTCCGAGCTGGTGCGGGTCGGGGTTGAACGGGGCTATTTCGACGGGCCGTCGGACCCGAAGAAATGGCAGCGCTACGAGGAAGAGACGCTGGCGCCGTTCCGGCAGGCCAGCTACAGCGACGAGTTGCAGATCAAGGACGGGCGCTGGTTCCGGCGCGTCAACAAGCGCACCTCGGATGGCGGGCTGATCTCGGCGATGATCGACATCACCGTGCGCCACCGGCAGATGGCCGAGCTGGATACGGCCAACGAACGGCTGTGGCGGGCGCTGGAACAGCGGGAACTGGCCGAGCAGCGGCTGAGCAACATCATGGAGGCGACGCGGGTCGGAACCTGGTCGCTGGATCTGGGCCGCGCGATGATGACCGGCTGCCAGCACTGGGCGCGGATCATCGGGGTGCAGACCAATACCGACATCTCGATTCCGCATGCCGAGTTCATGGATCTGGTCCATCCCGACGACCGCGGGATGCTGGAAACCGACACGCCGCAATCGGCCGCCCTGTCGCCCGATGTGTTCGAGCATGAATTCCGCATGCTGCACCGCGACGGCCGCTGGGTCTGGGTGCTGTCGCGCGGCCGGATCGTCGGCCGCGATGCCGAAGGCCACCCGCGGCAGTTTGAAGGCGTCGACATCGACATCAGCGAACAGAAGCAGCTGGAACTGGATATCCGGCAAAGCGATATCCTGTTGAAATCGGCGCTGGAAAGCAATGTCGCCGCCTTCGCGATCTATGACGGCGACAATATCCTGCAATATTGCAATGCCGAGGCCGAGCATATCCTGAAGCTGAAGCCGGGCCTGTATATGGGCCGGCAGGATGGCGAGCTGCGCTGGCGGATGGAACATGTCGACGGCCACCCGCTGGCGGCGGGCGAGGGGCCCTGCGAAAGGGCGCGGCGCGAGAATGCACTGCTGCGCGACCTGCGCGTCGCCGTGCGCTGGCCCGATGGCCGGCGCCAGGTGCTGACCTGCAATGCAACGCCCTTCGACGCCGGCAATGGCCGCATCCACACCGCGATCTCGTTCCGCGACATCACCCAGCAGCTGGAAGTGACCGCCCAGCTGGAAGACGCGCTGGCCCATGCCGAAGCGATGAGCAAGTCGAAGTCGATCTTCCTGGCCAATATGAGCCACGAGATCCGCACGCCGCTGAACGGCGTTCTGGGCCTGGCCGAGGTGCTGAGCCTGCAGATCAAGGATCCCGAGCAAAGCCGGATGATCGCCACGATCCGCCGCTCGGGCGAGACGCTGCTGTCGGTGCTGAATTCGATCCTGGACATGTCGAAGATCGAAGCCGGCAAGATCGACATCGAATATGTGCCGCTGCGGCTTCTGGACATCCTGCAGCAGCTTGAGGCGGTCTATTCGATCCAGGCGGCCGAGAAGGGCCTAGATTTCGAGGTCATCACCTCGTCAGGGGCGGAAATTCCGCGGATCGGCGACCCGCACCGGATCCAGCAGGTGCTGAGCAACCTGTTGAGCAATGCGATCAAGTTCTCGTCCGAGGGCGGGGTCTCGCTGACGGTTTCCTGCCGCCCGGGCCGGCCGGTGACCTTCTCGATCAGCGATACCGGCGTCGGGATGACCGCCGATCAGCGCGACCGGGTGTTCAAAAGCTTTGAACAGGCCGACAGCAGCGTGACCCGCCGCTTCGGCGGCACCGGGCTGGGCCTGTCGATCGTGCGCGAGTTGGTCGAGCTGATGGGGGGTGAAATCACCCTGGAAAGCGAGCCGGATGTCGGAACGACGGTCCATGTGTCGCTGCCGCTGAAAATGGCAGAGCCGGCCGAGTAAGTGCTTGATCTGAAAGCCTGCCCGGAAAACCGCCGCCGATCCCGCCACAGGACGGCCACAGTAATACCCCAATCTGACCAATATTTTTCCCCACATATCACCTACCAGTTGAGTCAAAGTCGAGTAATACAGCCAGATCAAGGCCCTGACCCAATCGGCGAAAGGTAGAACAATGAAGATCCTAGCCGTCGATGACGAACCCCTGTTCCTGGAAATTCTGGAGGTCGCCCTTCAGGATCTGAATCTGACGGACGTGACGCCGATCTATTCCGCCAAAGAGGCGCTGCGCGAGCTGGAATCGGGCAAGGCGGTTTTCGACTGCGTTCTGCTGGACATCCGCATGCCCGGGATGAACGGGGTGGAACTGTGCCGCAAGATCCGTGCGGTCGCCGGCTACAAGCGCACCCCGATCGTCATGGTCACCGCGATGACCGATCGCGAATTCATCGAAGAGGCCTTTGCCGCCGGCGCCTCGGACTATTTGACCAAGCCACTGGATCCGCTGGAATTGCGCGCGCGCATGACGATGGTGGAACGGCTGATCGACGAGCAGGCACGCAATGTTCTGCTGGAACAGCGCTCGCCCCTGCCCTTCGAGGGCGAAGAGGAAATCGGCGAGGTCGAAGAGATCGAATTCGCCCTGGAGGCGCCGGTCGTTCTGCAGGGCTTTGACCGGATCATCGCCTATTCGGCGATGGAAAATTACCTGACTTCGCTGAGCGGAAAGAACGCGCTGAACACCGATGTTCTGGCGATTTCGATCCACAATGCCCGCAGTCTTTTCGATGCGGGGCGGCGGATCGATTTCATGAACGCGCTTTATGATGTGGGCGTGACGATCGAAACCGTGCTGAAGCGGTTCAATGCGATGATTTCCTACGCGGGGGATGGGGTTTTCGTTGCGGTGACCAATGCCGCCGAAGAACCCGACATCCTGCTGCTGGAAGACCAGATCCGCAGCCGCATGGCCGATTTCGACCAGATCTACCAGCGCGACGATCTGCCGGCGCCGCTGGTCAAGGTCGGGCCGGCGATCAGCAAGCCGCTGGGCAAGGACGTGTCGGCGGCCGATCTGCTGAACGAGGCGATTGCGGCCATCGGCCAGCAGGCCGCGCTGGTGCAGGACGAAGCGCTGAAGACGGCCTGAGCGGTTGGGCGAGGCAGATTGTGCCCTGCGCGCGCGCCGCGGGATCTGGCGCTGGCGGAAAGCCGCCGGTGCCCCGCGCGGCGCCGGAAATCAGGGCGCAGTTTGGCGCCGCGGTGATGGGAAGGTGAAATTTCTTGTTTTTCAGAAGCTTGAAATAGCGCCGCCGCCGCAAGCCATCCGGGCCGCGTGATCATGTCTTCCGAGTATATGTTTCTGCTTCGGCAGAGCGTGCGGGCGCCCCAAATGTTTACGCTAGGTCACGCCTTGCACGGGAACGGGTTAGAGGTTGATTTGTTAGTCAATCATCACAGCTTTGAGTTGTGTTGGCCCTCGAGGACCTGATATTGTTTTACTATGCGGGATCAAGTTTCATTGACCGACACGGAGCCGAAACGCGACTTGCGCGTTGTCGGGAAAATGGGCGGTGAAACCGGGGGTGTTTGCCCCCGACCCCGATGTGTAGTTGATGGTGCGCGATTTCGGCTCTAAGGCCAATTCGTCTCCGGTGTGCCGCCCTTCTCCTGAATGAAACGGATCCAAAGTGAACGTCAGCCCCTTCCGCCCGATCGAGGTGCTTCGCAAGCTCGAAGCCGATTACGGTCCGATGGCCGAAACGGTCGGCGCACGGTTCGAGGCGTTCAACAGCCTGGGCTGCGAAAAGGGCCGGATGGGCGATGCGGATGCGCTGGAACAGGTGCTGCGCCAGATCATCGGCCCGGCGCCGTTCCAGAACGGCGACAGCAGCTTGCGGCTGAAGCTGAGCGCCAAGGCCGACAAGCCCGTGACGGTGGAAATCGTGTCTTCGACCAGCCGGCTGGCGGCGGATGAGGCGGTTGAACGCGCGGTCGCGGCGATGGGTGGGTCGGTTTCGGCGGTGTCGGGCCCGTCCAGCCAGACGGTGCGCCTGACCCTGCCGCTGGATGAGGTCGAGCTGGACTGTGTCGAACAGGATGTCCGCCCGCAGGAGGAAAGCGCCAGCCTGGCCGGAACGCGGATTCTGATCGCCGATGACAGCCCCACCAACCGGCTGGTGCTGGAAGAGATGCTGGCCGACACCAAGGCCGAGCTTGTCAGCGTGAACGATGGCAAAGAGGCGCTGGACCGCTGGCGTTCGGACCAGTTCGATCTGCTGCTGCTGGATATCTCGATGCCGGTGATGGATGGGGTCACCGCGATCCGCGAAATCCGCGCCACGGAACAGGAAAAGGCGCTGACACCGACGCCGGCCATTGCGGTTACGGCCAATGCACTGGTCAATCAGGTGGCGGATTATCTGGTGGCGGGCTTCGACACCCATCTGGCCAAGCCGTTCCGGCGCAAGGATCTGATGCATGCGATCCTGACCTTGCGGACCGGAATGCGCGAGCTGCCGCGCGCCTAAGACCTGCCATGACCGCCGGAAACCGATTGTCCAGGGCCCGGCAATTCCAATTGCCCAGCGCCGGAATTATTGGCCGATTTCCGCGCCTTGCCTTGGCGGCGAAACGATTTCGCGCTGTGCGGCCCGGCGCAATTGCGCGGCGCCATTCGCCAGAGTGCCCGGTCATTCAGCGCGGCTGCAACACCGCGCGGCTTTATCCTGATCGCCTGTGGAAGGGTCTTGATCGAAGGCGCCCGTCCAAGACAGACTGCACGCGTCCCAGCGTTATCCGGGGCAAGTGTTTTATGCGTGATCTTGGCATTCCCGACCTTCGCCTGACCCGCTGCTTTCCGAATGCCAATTTGTTTTTGTCTGAAAGGATCATTCGTGCCAGATGACGACGCAAGCCCCGGGCAATACGCGATAGTGCCCAAACGAATGGAAGCGTCCGCCAGACCGATCAGGATTCTTGTCGCCGATGATGACGAGATCAACAGGGCCATCGTCGGGCATCTGATCGCGACCCTGCCCGAAGCCATGCTGACCGAAGCGGCCGATGGCCGGGCGGCGCTGGAACTGGCCCAGACCCAGCGCTTCGATGTGCTGATCTTCGATCTGAACATGCCCGAGATCAAGGGCGACCGGCTGATCCGCCATCTGCGCGCCAGCCAGTCTCTGAACGCAGCCTCGGCCATGGTGCTGTTCAGCGCCGCCGCCGATGCCTCGGGGCAGATTCCGGGCAATACCGCCTCGGCGCTGGCCGATCTGGTCCTGCCCAAGCCGATCCGGGCCGAGGCCTTTCTGACCGCGATCCGGGGCCTGGCGCAGCGGGGCTAAGGATCAGGCCTCTTCCAGCGGCAGGATGACCCGCACGGTCGTGCCTTCGCCCAGCTGGCTTTCCACTTCGATCCGGCCCTGCATCAGCTCGACCAGCTTCGCCACGATCGCCATGCCCAGCCCGGTGCCGCCGAAGCGCCTTGTCACGCTGCCATCGGCCTGCTCGAAGGCGTTGAAGATGCGCTGCGCCTGTTCGTTGTTCATCCCGATGCCGGTATCGCGCACCTCGATGACCATGGGCTTGCCCGGCGGGCAAGAGAAGACGACCGAGATCTCGCCCTCATGGGTGAATTTGATCGCGTTGCTGACCAGGTTCTGCAGGATCTGCATCAGCCGGTGCGGGTCGCCGATGCGCGGCATGTCGGGCCGGCCGCTGGTGTAGATTTCCAGATCGAGCCGCTTTTCATCGGCCGCAACCGCGTAAAGCTCATGCACGCGCGAGGCGATCTGTTCGGGGCGGAACAGCGCCGCCTCAAGTTCCAGTTTGCCCGCCTCGATCTTCGACATATCCAGCACGTCGTTCAAGATCGTCAGCAGCAATTCTCCCGAATGGCGGATCGTCGACAGCATCTTCTTCTGTTCGGCATCCTGCACCAGCCGGTCCAGCACTTCGGCCATGCCCAGAACCCCGTTCAGCGGGGTGCGGATCTCATGGCTCATATTGGCGATGAACTGCGACTTGCTGCGGTTTTCCGATTCCGATTTGGCGGCGGCATCGCGCAGGCTGATCTCGGTGCGGTATTCGTCGGTGATATCGGCCAGCGAGACCACCACCTTGGCCTCGGCCTCGGTCGATTGCAGCAGCGTCGCGTTGACCGAGATCACCCGGCGTTCGCCATCGCTGCGCCGCAACAGCGACACCCGGCGCTTGCGGATCGGCTTGTGGTCCAGAAGCATCCGCGCGAAGGCCAGCGCCAGACCCGAGGCCGGCGTGCCTTCGGGCCATTCAAAGCCCCAGCGGGGATCGGCCAGATTGATCTCGCGCACCGCCACGGCCTGCAGGCCCAGGATCCGCTCGGCCTCGGCATTGATGAACAGGATGCCGCCGCGCGTATCGAGCGCGATGATCCCGGACAGGTTGGTTTCCATCAGCCGCGACAGGAAATCCCGCTCGGCCTGCAGGGCGCCTGACAGGAAGCGCCGTTCGGTGGAATCATGCAGGCGCAGGACCCAGCCGATCACCACATGCTCGCTGCCGAAGGGCTGGCGCACCGGGAAGACATCGGGGTCGAAATAGCGGTTGCGGATGGTCAGCGCCCGGGGCGTCGGATGGCCCGCGGTGTCGATGATCTCGCTGATGAAACCCTGAAGCTCTTGGTTTTCGGCCTCCATCCCGTCGGATTTGCCCGGCTCGCGCCCGAAGATGCGCCGGGCTTCGGGGTTGCGGCCCACCTGGTTGCCGTCGCGGTCCAGGAAGACGATGGGATCGGGCGCATTGTGGAACAGCAGATCCTTGGCGATCACCGCCACATCCATCAGCACATTGCGCGCGATCATCTGCGACAGCAGAAACAGGCTGATCGAGAAGCCGAAGGGCGTGGGGTCGAAGCCATGCACCGTGAAGCCGAAGCCGATATAGAAGATGTTGCACAGCACCGGCACCAGCGTGACCATCAAGAGGCCGATGAAGAAGGACCGGTGCTGGACATTGGCCAGGACCGAGCCGCGAAGCGTCACCATCAGCGCCCAGGCCAGGTAGAGATACAGATAGACCGAGAAGGCCAGGAACAGCGGGCCATGCTGGAATTCCACCGCCGGAATCCCGTCGATGATCGTGATCCGGGTCTCGGTTCCGTAGAACAGATGGTGCCAGTCATTGGTCGCCACCACGATCGCCGCGGCCAGCGGGCCCAGAACCAGGGCCATGCAACGCCAGGTGGGCAGGCGGCGCGACATGCCCAGGGCGTAATCGGTCAGGAAGAAGGCCCAGGCGGTGGGCAGCAGCACGATGGCCGGCCAGGCCGCCTTGGCCCAGAAGATCTTGCACTCCTCGGTGGTCGAGCTGAGTTCCAGGAAGACGGCGATCAGCCAGTACAGCATCGCCGCCAGGGCGATGACGAAGAAATGCCGGCCGAAGAAATACTCGCGCCCCGACCGATACAGCAGGTAGAAGATGCCGAGCCAGAAGAACAAGGTCACACCCCCGAGCGCGTCGATGCGCTGGACCTCGAAGCATTCTGTCATTCTGGACCCCGTGAATATGGTCGGGCACCGCGGGTGCGGCGCTTTCCGATCAGCCAGTAAAGTGCAGCTTGCAGCTAGAGTTCTGTCAAGATTGCCTGACGTCTAGCACATTGCTGAGGCTGGCGTGAAATATGGAAATCGGTTGATCGAAGGTTCGCAGGTCCAGCGCGCCGGATTTCTGCGCCTGCGTCAGTTGCCGATCCAGGCTGGCGGCGGCCTCGCCCAGGCTGTCATAGCCCAGCGTCGCAGCCACGCCCGAGACGCGATGGGCGATCAGGCCGATGCCCGTCAGCGACTCGCGCAGCTGCGCGGGGGATTCGGCCGCCCGGCGCAGCATGGCGATTTCAAGCACATAGGTTTCCGCCAGGGCCAGAAAACGCTGGCGGATCGCGAAGAACGGGTCTTTCGGCGGCTCGGCGCGCGGGTCGGGCGAAGAGATCTTCATGTCGGGATTAAGCACGTACATCGCGGAGCCGGATCAATGCGTGAAGGCCAGTTTGCGCGCGCTTTGGCGGGCATCGGCGAAAAGCTGCGGCACCGCGGTGCGTGTGAACAGCCCGGCATGCTGGATCTCGCCCACGCGCACGACCGGCAGCGGAATGCCCAGCGCCTTGTACAGCTGCGCATAGCGATCCAGCGCAAGTTCGATTTCATCCTGCACAAGATCGGTGTCGAAATCGGCGCGCTGCGCCACCATGGCGACGAATTCGCCCTGGCCGGCAAAGGCGATCAGATGGTTATGCGCCTTCAGCGCCCCGTCGATCGCCGAGGCGACATTGGCCATCGTGTCGATATAGCCGACCCCGTCGGTGGCGCAGTAGATGCTTTCGGCATTGGCAACCTTGAAGGCCAGAACGCCCTGCCCCATCAGCCGCAGCCGGCCCAGCGTCAGAGCGTAATTCTCAAGCGCCAGGGCGCTGATCACGCTGCCGGCTTCGGTGATCGTCACCGGCTCGTCGAAGGTGACATTGACCACCGGCAGACCGAAATCAGACGACAGGCGCGTCTCGACCGAGGCGCGGCGGCGGCGTTCGTCGATCAGATCGCCGACCATGCGCAGCCGGGTCTTCATCTCCAGCTCGTCGATCGGCTTGTGGACATAGTCATTGGCGCCGGCGCGGAAGGCATGTTCGACATGTTCCAGCGATTTCATCGCGGTGATCATGACGATCGGCGTCGTATGATAGTTTTGCATGGCGCGGACGCGCCGGCACAGCTCGATCCCGGTCATGCCGGGCATTTCGATATCCAAGAGCAGGCAATCGAATTTCTGCCGCGGGTCGCGCAGCCGCGCCAGGGCCTCGCTGCCCGAATTGACGCTGACCAGATCAGCATAACCGATCGCGCCAAGCACGTGTTCCAGAAGCATCAGGAAAACGGGATCGTCGTCGACCGCCAGAATCCGCATCGGTGCCATTCTTGCCTTTCCGGTCCACCCGACCGACGCCCAGAAGGCAGCCGGACAGAGCAGAGACCTGCGCTAAATTTTCTTCATTTAGATCGAGGAAAATGGCGAAAGTTAGACGTAATTCGCAGGATAGTTTAGCATCCGGCAACGATCACACGCGGAACGGGCGGGCGGATCGGCCGTTCAGATCGGGGCGGCCAGGGCGCGAAATGTGCCGCGATAAAAGACCAAAGGCTCGGCCGTCGGGTCGGCGGACAGCGCCTCGACCGCGGCGACAACGATGTGGTGATCGCCGCCGTCATAGGTCTGGGTGATCCGGCAGGAAATATGCGCCAGGGCGCCGGCCAGCATCGGCGCGCCCCCGGCATCGGGCTGCCAGTCCAGCCCGGCAAAGCGATTCTCGCCCCGCCGCGCGAAGGCCTGGGCCAGGCCGGCCTGCCCCATCGCCAGAACATTGACGCATAGCCGGCCGGCCGGCGCCAGCTGCGGCCAGGTGGTCGAGGATTTCGCCGGGAACAATGCCACCAGGGCGGGGTCCAGCGACAGGGCATGGAAGCTTTGCATCGTCATTCCAACCGGCCCCGCCGCGCCCGCGGCCGTCACGATGACCACGCCCGAGGCGTAATGGCCCAGCACGCGGCGCATCTCGGTGGGGTCGATCATCGGGGCCTCGGCTTCTGGCGGGATGGGGCGGCGGATCCGGTTGCCGCGGGCCCGGCAGAGCGGATCGCTGCGGTGCGGCAGCCCCTTTCGACCACAGAAGCCCGCCCGACCGCAAGGCCCGGTTCGGCCGCTGACCGGCGCCGCCTTGCCCGCCGCCGTGCCCGCCCCGTGTCAGGCCTATGTCAGGCCTGTGCAAGACCGCGACCGGCCAAAGGCAGCCCCCCGATCAAGCCGGGGCGCGGGAATCGCCCGCGCCGGTCAGCGACCCAGGATCTGCAGTGCGATCGAGGCGGCGCTGCTGGGCCGGGCGTTTCCGCCCATTTCGGCACGGACGATATAGGTCCGCACCAGCTTTTCCATCACCGCGGGCTCGGCGAACTGGCCGACCGATTCGACCCCCAGCACCGTTCGGGCACGGCTTTTCAGCGTTGCCAGCTGCTTGTCGATGTCGATCAGCGCGAAACTGTCGGGCAGGCCCAGCGCGCCCTGCATCACCCGGCGCAGCGGCTCATTGCCCAGGATCGAAAACCATTTCGCATTCTCGCTGCCCCCGCCTTTGGCCAGATCTGTCAGCGCATGTTCGGCATTCAGCGCCAGGCGAAAGGTGTTGTTCTGCTCTCCCACCGCCGATTCAAAGCTTTGCCGGTTGTACAGGCCCAGGATCTTGTCGGCGAAATCCGACATCTGGCTGCGGGGCGTCTCGAAATCGCCGAAGCCGAAGGCCTTCGAGAAGGCAAGATAGCGCTTGTCCGACAGCTTGTTGGCCAGCGCATCGTCGGACAGGCTGCCATCCTGCAGCACCTTCTGCAGGAAGGCCTTGTAATTGATGTCCTGCTCCAGCCCGAAGGCGGTCAGCGCCACCGACAGCAGCCTGCGATCCGCGACCAGATCCTTCGCCGTCTGGATCTTGCCGATGGTCTTGCGGAAATATTCTGCCTCGCGCTGCGCGACGGGCGAGGCCTGCTGCGCGGCCTGCTGCTTGCCCTGCGTGCGTTTCAGAAAGCTCCAGCCGGCATAGCCGGACAGCGGCAGGACCGGCTGGAAACTCATGCCCGGCCGGCGGCCAGAAGCCGCTCCTCGCGCGGAAGCAGGCTGCGCAGGCATTTCAGCACCTGGTAATGCTGCTCGGCCAGTACCGCCTGACTGGCCTGGGCCAGAAGGCTGCGGCTGTCAGGATCGGTCAACACCTGGCTCAGCTGTTCGATCCCGCGCAGCAGCTGCTGCCGCGTATCGCCCGAATCGGCATCGCCGGACAGGACCAGCTGCGCGACATAGCAGACCCGGCGCACCGGCGTATTCGCCTCTTCGGGATGGATGGCATCGCGCAGGCGCAGGATATTGGCATTCGGCGTCATGATCGCCAGTTTCGACCGCCGGTCGCCGTTTTCGATCACCGCGCCATTGATCAACACCCGCTCATGCGGGCCGAGTTTCAGGACCAGCCCGCTCATGCCGCCGCCCCCTCGCCCCGAAGGCCGCGCAGAACGGCGGTGTTGATCTCGACCAGGATCTCGGCCCCGGCGCTGCCGGCGCGGATCTTGCGGCTGTGATCGGCGGTGAAGCGGTAAAGGTAGAACAGCCGCGCGCGCAATTGCGCCGGCAGGCCATTTTCGGGGCCGGCCACGTCGGCGGCCAGCAGCGACCACAGGCGTTCATTGTCGCTGAGCGCGGCGATGAAGCCGGGATAATCCTGCTTGCGCCCGGCATTGGCCTGGTTCAGCCGCCGGGTGATGCGCGCGATCACGTCGTATTCGGCGGCGCGCGCGGTGCGCATCGGGGTGGCCGCGGCCTGGGCATAGGCCATTGGGGAAAGTCCTGTCTGTGCGATCTGGGTCATGATCCGGGGCTCCGCTGGTGAGGGCGTTCAGGGAAAGGTGCCGGGGCCTGGCGGGCCCCGGCCGCTCTCGTCTTAGCGGAACAGCGACAGCAGGTTCTGCGGTTGCTGATTGGCGATCGACAGCGCCTGGATGCCCAGCTGCTGCTGCACCTGCAGCGCCTGCAGGCGCGCCGATGCCTCTTCCATATCGGCATCGACCAGCGTGCCGATGCCCGACGTCAGGGCATCCGACAGCTGTGCGACGAAATCCGACTGAATGTCGATCCGGGTCTGGGCCGAGCCGAACTCGGCCGCGGCGTCGATCGAGATCTGCAGCATGGATTCGATCGACCCCAGCGCCAATGCGGCGGCCGAGGCGGTCGAAACGTCGATCGTGTCCAGCGCCCCAAGCCCCCCGGAGCCGGCATTGCGATACTGGCCCGAGACCGAAAGGTCGACGGTCCCGTCATTCACGAAGGCCAGCTGGCCGGGATTGGCGCTGTCATAGTTCACCGTCAGCCCATCGATGCCCAGGGCGTCGATTGCGTTCTTCAGACCCACCGCGATCATGTCGGGGACCGTCGATGCCAGCGAGGCATTGCCCGCGTCGACATCGTTCTGCGTCAGCGTATAGGAGGCCTCCTGATTCCCGATGCGAATCGAGATCCGGTCCCCCGCCAACCAGGCATTGGCCCCGTCGGCGAAGGTGATGTCGTCGGTGCCGCCGCCCTGATCCAGGGTCAGGACGAACGTATCGGCATCGGTCGAGATCGTGCCCCCGGTCGAGGCCGAGAACACGTCATTGGCGACATAGCCCCCCGTCGACAGATCCTGCGCATTGATCGTGATCGACGAGGCCGAGACCCCGGTCGAACTGCGGTCAAGCGAGGCCAGGATATCGACCGTCGATTGCGTGCCGTTGACAAGATTCAGCCCGTTGAACTGGGCCGATCCGACCACGGTGTTGATCTGGTCGACATATTTGGCGATGTCGGACTGGATCTTGACCCGGTCGACATTGTCTTCCTGGGCCGCGACGATCTTGCCCTTCATCTCGGTCAGAAGATCGGTGACGGTTTCCGCGGCCTTGCGGGCCACGGAGATGGTCGAGGAGCCGAGCGCGAGGCTGTCGGAGATGCCCTGAAAGCCCTTGACGTCGGATTGCATCACTTTCGAGATGGCCCAGACCGCCGCATTGTCCTTGGCCGAGCCCACCGATTTGCCGGTGGAGATTTCGGCCTGGACCTTGTTCATGCTCATGTTGATGCCCTTCATCGTCTGAAGGGCGACCATTGCGCTCGTATTCGTCAGGATAGACGACATATATAGCTTCCTTTCTTTCCCCATCGCTTTGCGCAGGGATCAAACGCCGCCTCGCGCGGCTGTTGCGGCCTTCTGTCCCTTGCCCAATCCCGGAAATCCGAGGGCGCCATTCCTGCCTTGGAATGCTGCGCGCAGGATCGCCGCGCAGGGCTAACAATTCCTGAATTTCCGCCGGTCCGGCGGCGGGGAACTGCAGCGGATTTGACCGAACCCGCGCATCGGGGCCTAAAGACGGCGGGCGGGTGGCGGGGGCGCGGCCCCGATCTCGCCCCGCCTGCCCTGCGCGTCATAGGTCGAGGACCGCCCCTGTCCGGTCAGGTCCTGCAGCCGCCGGCGCGCCGCGCGAATGCCCTTCAGCGCCGCCGCCAGCAATTGCGCATTGCGTTCGGCTTTCCGGCGCAGGCGGTGCAGCGCCGCCGGATCTGATGGCGGCTCTGCCGTCGCCAGCGCGTCGGCCAGGTCCGCAAGGCGCGCCATGTCGCCGGCCAGAAGCGCGGCCCGGCTGTCGTCGAGAATCGCTTCCAGATCAGTCATTGCCCGGCCCTTGCAGCGCCCGGAACAGGGTTTCGGCAAGGCCGATTCCGCCCTTGGCGACGATCAGCTTCGCCTGTTCGCCGCGCAGGAACGAGGCGAACTGCGCCTCGCCCACCCCGCCGGAAAAGCCGCTGTCCGCGGCCCCGCCCTCCAGCCCGGCATGACCCAGCATCTCGGCCAGGAACGCCGCCTCCAGCTCTTGCGCCTTGCGCAGAAGGGCTGCGGAGTTCGGCCTGTCTTCGGGCGCCGCCGCGCCCGCGATTGCGGGAAGATCCATCCGGCACCTCCTGTCCAGATCGGTTGGATTTTCCGCACTATCCCCCGCAGGGGTAAAGAAAGCGGTAACCGGATGCGGGCAGAAAGAAGGGGTCCACGGCAGAAGTCGCAGGTCATGCAAAGCATTCAGATCGCCCCGTCCCCGCCCTTGCCTGCCCCCTCTGCCCGGGGGGCGGCCCGCAGTGCCGATGCGGGCGCGGCGCCGGCCGAGGCGGCCACCGCCTTTCAGGCTGTGCTTGCGCAGCTTGAAGGCCAAGCGTGCGATCCCGACGGCGGCAAGGGCAGTCTGACGGGCTTTGTCGTCGATGCCGAGGCCGGCACGGGCCGCATCGCGCCGGATCTGGCAGACCCCGGGGGTACGCCGGGATCCGCAGCGAAGAACGCGGCCGAGGTCGAAGGCGCCGAGTCGGGCGGCGACATGCCCGCAGTGGCCAATGGGGCGGCGCTGCCCCTGTTGGTTCTGCCCCAACTTCCGACCGCGGCGGCCGAGCCGGTCGCTGCCGCCGCCGGCCCGCATGGGGGTGACCTTGCGCCGCCTGCGATGCTGGATGGCGCTGGCCCGCGGCCTGCGCCCGCGGCCGGGCCTGTCG
>NZ_JAICBZ010000023.1 GCF_020179405.1 Xinfangfangia pollutisoli
GCCAGCGCGACCAACGGCAGAACCGCCCCCCAGAGCAGCGCGCGGCGCGTCTCGGCCACCCAATGCCGCTCGGGCGGGGCGCCGTGCAGGGCCGCGCCCTCGGCAAAGGCATGGCCCGCCCGCACCGTGCGCCGCGCCCATTGCGAGATCCGGGTCATCGCCGCGTCATGCAGGGTCATCTCGGCGTCGATCCGCCAGACCTCGCCCCCGGCGCCGCGCAGGCGCAGACACAGCTCCGGCTCCTCGCCGGCGATCAGATCCTCGCGATAGCCGCCCTGCGCCCGCACCGCCGCCACCCGCATCAGCGCATCGCCGCCGCAGGCCTTGGCCCGGCCGACGGGCGTATCCCATTCGCGATCGGCCAGCCGATTCCACAGGCTGGCGCCCGGATGACGCTCGCGCCGGCGGCCGCAGACCACCACCGCGGCAGGATGGGCGGCAAAGGCCGCCAGCGCCGCGGCGACCCAACCCGGTTGCAGCTCGCAATCGCCATCGACGAATTGCACGAACTCCGCCCCGCCCGAGACCCGCGCCAGCCCAGCATTGCGCGCCCGCGCCGCGGTGAAGGGCAGGGTCATGTCCAGCGCCACGACCTCGGCCCCCAGCGCCTGGGCCAGCGCCACCGACCCGTCGGTCGAGCCGCTGTCGACATAGATCACCCGCCCGACCTGGGCCTGCAATGACATCAGGCAGGCCTGCAGCCGCGCGCCCTCGTTCCGGCCGATGGCGACGGCTTCGATCATCGGCGACAGGGGGGCTGCGGCGGGCGGCATGGCCCGATCCTAGCCGGCCTTGGCGCGGATTTCTACGGGCCAGACCGGCCGCGCCGCACTGCGGCGCCTGCCGGCCCGAGCCTTCCTTTTTCAAGCGATTTCTGCTAATTGAAAGCCTCGGGCGGGGGCCCGGATGGACCTGCGCCTGGATCCGCTGCGCAAGCACGCACGGACCGGAAACGCACCCCTTTCGGATGTGTTCCGCCTTCGGGCGGTGTTGGTTTTCACCGCGCCTTCCTGCGAGGGCGCGCTGTGGCAGGGGCCCGCGGGGATGATGGACGGACACAATATCTTGGGGGCGTTCTCTGTTGAACCACAAGATGAGGGGCGTTTTCTGATGTCGGGGCTTGATCAGGACGACCCGAGACCGGCCAGCGGGCGCCCGCGCGCGGGCCATGTTCCGCTGTTCCGCCCCGGCCAGCCCGAAGGGGTGCGCCCTGTCACGCTGGACCAGAAGACCGGCCGCGAGATCCTGCCAAGCGCGCTGTCGCTGGCGCCGTTCAACCCGGCCCGGGTCTGGGAATCGCTGGGCGGGATCCGCCCGGATGCGGCTTTTCTGGCCGGAAACGGACTGTTCGCAGAAAGCGAACAGCAACCGGCGGCGCAGATTTTCGACATGCTGCGCACCCGGGTGCTGCAGGCCATGGCCAAGCATGGCTGGACGCGTCTTGCGGTCACCTCGCCCACGGCGGGCTGCGGCAAAAGCCTGGTCGCGGCCAATCTGGCGCTGGCCCTGTCGCGCCTGCCCTCGTGCCGCACGGTGCTGATGGATCTGGACCTGCGCGCGCCGGCGCTGGCCGGGCTGTTCGGCATCGACGCGCCCGGCGCGCTGGTCGATTTCCTGATGGGCGAGCAGCCGATGGAAAGCCAGTTCCGCCGCTTTGGCCGCAATCTGGCGCTGGCGCCGAATGGCACGCCTGTGCCGCGCGCGGCCGAGGTGATCCAGGACCCGGAATTCGCCCGCGCGCTTGAGGCGCTGCGCGACTATCTGCAACCCGATGTGATCGTGCTGGATACGCCGCCCGCGCTGGCCTTTGACGATGTCCTGTCGCTGGCGGGCCAGGTCGATGCGGTGCTGCTGGTCACCGATGGCACCGCCACCACGCCCGACGAGATCGCCCAGACCGAGCGGCTGTTCGAGGGGCGCATTCCGATTCTGGGCGTTGTGCTGAACCGCGCGCAGGACCGCGCGCTCCGCCGCAGCTTCGCGCAGCGGCTGCGGCTGGCCGGGCGGGGGCGGGGCTAGGCCATGGGACAGATCCAGTCGATCGAAGACCTGCTGAACTTCCTGTCGCGCCGCAAGCTGCAGATCATCCTGGTCGCGGCGATCGGCATTCTGCTGTCGGCCCTGCTGGCGCAGATGCGCCCCGCGGTTTTCGAGGCGACGGCGGTGATCCAGGCCCAGGGCGCGCAGATCGGCGGCGAGGCGGGGGCGGGCGGCTCGGCCCAGGTGTTGCAGACGATCCAGCAGCGGCTGACCACGCGTGAGGCCCTGCTGGCGATGATCGACCGGCACGGGCTTTATGCCGATCATCCGGGGCTGAGCGACGAACAGAAGACGGCGCTGCTGCTTTCCTCGATCTCGTTCGACGGGGTGGCGACGGCGGGGAACCAAAGCTATGGCCAGCCCGCGCAGATTTCGGCGATCATCATCTCGGCCCGCGATGGCGACCCGGAAAAGGCCGCGCGCATCGCCAATGATCTGGCGCAGGGGGTCCTGGACCTGGCGGCCTCGGGGCAATTGGCCCGGGCGCAGGACACGCTGGCCTTCTACCGCGAAGAGGAAGACCGGCTGGCGGCCGAAGTGGCGCGGCTGGAAGCGGCGCTGGCCGATTTCAAGCGCGACCATCCCGATGCGCTGCCCGATGCGGCCGAGGTGCGGCGCGACGAGATCAGCGGGATCGAGACCGATCTGCGCGCGATCGAGCAGGATCTGGTGGCCCTGGTCGAAGAACAGCGCCAGCTGGCGGCGCGGCGCGACCTGCGCGCCACCGAGCAACGCCGGCTTCAGGATCTGGACCGGCAGATCGCCGTCCTGACCGAGCAGAAGACCGCGCTGCAGACCCGCCGCGGCGCCTTGCAGGCCGCGGCCTCGGCGGCGCCCGAAGACGAGCGCGGGCTTTCGGCGCTGCAACGCCAGCTGGATCAGGCGCGCGACAGTCTGGATGCGATGCAGGTCAAGCGGGGGGCGGCGGAAACCGATCTGCGCCTGGCCGAACGGCAGCAGGGCGAGAGGCTGGCGCTGCTGGACCGCGCGGTGGCGCCGCAATCGCCCACCGGCTCCAGCGGCAAGAAGCTGTTTCTGGCGGGCGCGATGGCCAGTGTGATGGGCGCCTTCGTGCTGGCCTTCCTGCGCGACCTGATGCAGCCGGTGGTGCGCACCAGCGCGCAGATGGAGCGGCAGATGGGCCTGCGCCCGGTGATCGCCCTGCCCGAACTGTCGCTGCCGGGCAAGCGCCGGCGCGGCAACCGGGCCGCTGCGGCGGCGCGGGCGCTGCGGCAGAAGGCCCTGGCGCTGCCGGGCTTTCTGGTTCTGACGGGCGGGCTGACGCTGGGCCTGCTGGCCGCCGCGGCACTGGTCTGATCCTGGCCCCCGGGCCCCGAACGAAAGAAGCCCGCCGGGATCCGGCGGGCTTTTTTCATGCTCCGGTCCTGTGGCGGGGCGTCAGTAGCCGGTGCCCTTCAGCACGACGCCCACGGTCCGGGTCAGGATCCGCAGATCGGTCACCATCGTCAGATCCGCCTCATAGGCCGCGTCATATTCGGCGCGCGCCTCGAAGGTGGTGCGGTTGCGGCCCGCGGTCTGCCAATAGCCGGTGACGCCGGGGCGCAGCACGAAATAGGCGGTGCCCGGATACATCTCGCGCTGATTGACCATCATCGGGCGCGGTCCCACCAGGCTCATGTCGCCTTTCAGCACGTTCCAGAGCTGCGGCAATTCATCCAGCGAACTGCGGCGCAGAAAGGTGCCGAACGGGGTGATCCGCGGGTCGTCTTTCAGCTTCTGGGTCAGGTCCCATTCCGCCCGCGCCGCAGGATGGGCGGCCAGGTAATCGTCCAGCCGCTGGTCGGCCTCGGTCACCATGCTGCGCAGCTTCCACATGCGGAAGCTGCGGCCATTGCGGCCCAGCCGTTCCTGCACATAGAAGGGCTTGCCGCCGTCGCGGGCCACGCCGCAGGCCAGCGCCGCCACCATGGGCAGCACGATCGGCGCCGCGGCCAGAACCAGCGAGACATCCAGCAAGCGCTTGAAAACGCGGCGATAGAGGCCAAAGCGCCGGGGCGCCGTGGCAACCATCTGGGGTGTCGGATCACCAATCTGATCCTTGATCGGTGTGCCCATGCCGGCACCGACCGAAAACTCGGGCAATGTAAGAGTCATTGTCAGCAGCCTACCAACAATCCGAGCTGTTGATCGGCCAGAACGGGCCGACCGACCGCCGCTGAATGAGCGCAGGTCGCCTGGAAAACACGAAATTTGCAGCACATTTTTGGCACTCGGTTAGAACGCCCCCAAGGATCATTTTACGCAATTGCCTTGGGTCTTGGCTATGGCGCCTGCCATGCCTTCGCCTTATTTAAGCCATTTTTGATCACAAGATCGCGTTTTTCCCCCCAGCGCAAAACAGCCGGAAGGCGCAATTCAATTCAGGATTGAATGGTTAATTTTCGCCGCAATCCTGCGAAGAGTTCTGATTCGCGCGCAATTTTTCGGATTTGCTGTGGGCAGGCGCAAAGGCGGGCTGATCCGCGGGTGGTCCGACTGTCTTGCATCTGGAAACGATGGCCGCGGGCCGGGCAGGGTCCGTGACAGGGGCCTGGCAGCAGCCCGATGCACCGCGACCGGCGCCGCGATGTCTGGATGTAACGGAAGGCCTTCCCGGCAAAGCGGTAGGGCCGGCGGGGCAAACGCGCGCCTTCCTCCCGTGCCTCCGTCCCGGTCGGGCCGACAGGCTGGATCAGGCCCCGACACCACGGTGCCAATCAACGGCCCGGTCCCGCTTGCTTGGCCCGAAGGGCAAGCCGGCGACGGTCCTACGGGCGTCAGGCCTGGGGCCTGGCGTCGGATGCCGAACTCAGGCCCGGTCCGGGGTCAGGGTTTGCAGCGCATAGGCCAGGATGCCGCAGCAGCCGGCAAGGCTGTACAGCCCCAGCGAAACCAGCAGCGGATGCCCGGACAGAAGCGAAACCCCAAGGCTTAGCACCCCCGCGCCGACTGCCGAGAACAGGATACCCCCCATCATAGGCGAATGATCCCCCTCCAACTCTCCTCAGGAGATATATTGATCACGAATCGATGGCTTTTCCACCCTGAATTGCAGCTTTGCATCCGTTTTGTGAATAAAGCCTTTCCGCGGGCGGCCTATTCGTGGGCGACGGCGCCCAGATAGCGGCCATAGGCGGTCTTGCCGAACAGCCGGGCGCGGGTTTCCAGTGCGGCGGCGTCGATCCAGCCCTGGCGGAAGGCGATCTCGTCGGGGCTGCCGACCTGCAATCCCTGCCGCTCTTCCAGCGTGCGCACGAAATTGCCGGCATCCAGCAGGCTGGCATGGGTGCCGGTGTCCAGCCAGGCAAAGCCGCGGCCCATGCGTTCCACCTGCAGGCTGCCCTCGGCGCGATAGACCTCCAGCAGGTCCACGATCTCCAATTCACCCCGGGGCGAGGGCTTGATGCCGCGCGCCAGCGCCGGGGCGCGGCCGTCCAGATAGTAAAGCCCGGTCACCGCAAAGCTCGACGGCGGATGCTGCGGCTTCTCGACAATGGCGCTGACCCGGCCCTGCGCGTCAAAGGCCACCACGCCGTAGCGTTCGGGATCGGCGACGTGATAGCCGAAGACCGAACCGCCCTGATCGCGGGCATCGGCGGTGGCCAGCATCTCGGGCAGGCCGTGCCCGAAGAAGATGTTGTCGCCCAGAACCATCGCCGAAGGCGCGCCGGCCAGGAAATCCTCGGCCAGGACATAGGCCTGCGCCAGCCCGTCGGGACTGGGCTGGATGATCCATTCGAACGAAAGGCCCCATTGGCTGCCATCGCCCAACAGCCGGCGGAACTGCGGCTGGTCGTCGGGGGTGGTGATGATGGCGATCTCGCGGATGCCGCCCAGCATCAGGGTCGACAGCGGGAAATAGATCATCGGCTTGTCATAGACCGGCAGCAGCTGCTTCGAGACGCCCATGGTGATCGGCCAAAGCCGGCTGCCGGTCCCGCCGGCCAGGATGATGCCTTTCCGTTTCATGCCGAAAGCTCCTTGAGAATGTCGTCCAGACCTGCCCGCCAATCGGGCCGCGCCACGCCGAAAGCCGCGGCAAAGGCGCTGCAGTCCAGCCGGGAATTGGCGGGGCGCCGGGCGGGGGTGGGGAAGTCGGTGGTTGGAATGTCGTTGATGCGGCAGGGCAGGGCGGCGCGCGTCATGATCGCGCGTGCGAACTCGGCCCATGTGGTGTCGGGCGCGCCGGAAAAGTGATGTGTCCCGCCCGGGGCGCCTGCGGCCAGCGCGGCGGCGGCGGTCAGCAGCGCATCGGCGATGGCGGCCGCCGGGGTGGGGCCGCCCCATTGGTCATCGACCACGTTCAGGCTGGCGCGTTCGCGCCCCAGGCGCAGCATGGTTTTCACGAAGTTCGCGCCATGGGCCGAGACGACCCAGCTGGTGCGCAGGATCAGATGTGTGCCCCCCACCGCGCGGACACCCTGTTCCCCGGCCAGTTTGGTGCGGCCATAGGCATTGATCGGGCCGGTCGGGCTGTCGGGCTGGAATGGCGCCTGGCCTGTGCCGTCGAAGACGTAATCGGTCGAAACATGCAGGAAGGGCACGCCCTTTTCCGCCGCGGCACGCGCCATGGCGGCCGGGGCTGCCCCATTCACCACCAGCGCGGCCGCCTCGTCCGTTTCGGCCTTGTCCACCGCGGTCCAGGCGGCGGCATTGATCACCGCATCGCATTCGGCCGCGATCAGCGCCGCGGCACAGGCGGCGGGATCGGCCAGATCCGCCGCGTCGCGGCCCAGAAACCGCGCCGTGACGCCCACAGGCAGCCGCCGCGCCAACTCGGTTGCCACCTGACCCGTCTTTCCGAACACCAGCAGCTTCATGCAGCACGCCTCCTGCCAAGGAACAAAGCTGCCGCCCAGATCCAGATCGCAACCTCAAGCAGGAAGGTCCAGTGCAGCAGGAATGAGATCACCCAGTGACTGTAGCGCGCCGGGACGGTGACCAGCGCATAAAGGGTGGTATCGAAGGGCGCGGCCCAGGCGATGCCGCCGGCGATCGTGTCCAGCGCCAGATGCAGGAAGATCGCGGCGAAGAAGGCCAGTCCCGGCACAAGAAGCCCGCGCCAGGCCAGAAGCGGCAGCGCCACAAGCGCGGCGACCGCCCAGACCCAGGGCAGATGCGGCCAATAGACATGGTGGTGCCATTTGCCGGCATCGACGAAATGGAACCAGATCATGTCCAGATCGGGCAGCATCGCCCCGACCAGCGCTGCCCCCATCACCGCGGCCACGCGTCGCGGCATCAGCCGCCCCAGCACATAGCCCGAGGGAAGATGCGCGGTCAGCACTATTTCCCCGCCATCCGATAGGCCAGAAGCCCGAGATATTCCTTCAGCGCCACATCCGCCTCTTGCAGATGGTCGTCGAGCCGCCACTCCATCCGGAACGTCTGCCCGGCCGAGCGGAAATCGACCGGCCAGGGCACCAGCCCGGTCCAGCCATTGCGCTGGAACGTCTCCATCGACCGGGGCATGTGCCAGGCACTGGTCACCAGCAGCCAGACCTGACCCGGCTGCGGCTGGATCAGGTCGCGGGTGAAGATCGCGTTCTCGGCCGTATTGCGCGAGCGGTCTTCCAGCACGATCTGCGCCTCGGGCACGCCCAGGGCCAGCCACAGCGCCTTGGTCATCCGTGACGGGATGGTATGGGCGTCGCTGTAGATCAGGCTGGCGGTGCCGCCGGTAAAGATCAGCTTCGCCTGCGGGTAGCGGCGGGCCAGTTCGACCCCGGCCGTCATCCGCTCGCCCCCGGCATTCATCCCCGTCACGCCCCAGCGCGTGAAGGCGCCGGTATCCTCGGCGCCGCCCAGCACGATGATCCCGTCGACATGATCGGGCAGGGGCGGATTGGGTGGATATTGGCGTTCCAGCGCGGCCAGAAGCGGCGTGCCCAGGGGAAAGACCGTCAGCGCCAGCAGCGCCAGGAAACCGGCCGTCAGCAGCGCGCGGGTGGCGCGCATCCGCCCGCGCCAGGCCGCCAGCAGGGCCAGGGCCAGCAGGATCAGCAGCCAGCTTTCCACCCGGGCCAGCATGCCCACGGTCTTCGAGGCGATGAAGAACAGATCTTCAAGCATCAAGCCGGCTCAGCCCTTGCCCAGACGCACGCCCACGCCCTGGCGCGCCAGAAGCGGCTGCCACCAGGCCTCGTTGTCCAGATACCAGCGCACGGTGCGGCGCAGGCCTTCTTCCACCGTCACGCTGGGCCGCCAGCCCAGTTCGTCGCGGATGCGCGCGGGGTCGATCGCATAGCGCGCATCATGGCCCGGCCGGTCGGTGACGAAGCGGATCTGATCGGCATAGCTGCCCTGATCCTTGGGCTTCATCTCGTCCAGAAGCGCGCAGATCGTGCGCACCAGGTCGATGTTGCGCCGTTCATTCTCGCCGCCGATATTGTAGCTGCGCCCGACCGTGCCCTTCTGCACCACCAGCAGCAGCGCATCGGCATGGTCTTCGACATACAGCCAGTCGCGCACATTCTCGCCCTTGCCATAGACCGGGATGTCGCGGCCATGGATGGCGTTCAGGATCACCACCGGAATCAGCTTTTCCGGGAAGTGATAGGGGCCGTAATTGTTCGAGCAATTGGTCAGCACCACCGGCAGGCCGTAGGTTTCGTGCCAGGCCCGCACCAGATGGTCGCTGGCCGCCTTCGAGGCCGAATAGGGGCTGCGCGGATCATAGGGCGTCACTTCGGTGAACTGCCCCTCGGCGCCCAGCGAGCCGAAGACCTCGTCGGTCGAGATATGGTGGAAGCGGAACCCTTCGGGCCGGCCTTCGCGCGTCCAATAGGCGCGGGCGGCTTCCAGCATGTTGAACGTGCCGGTGATATTGGTCTCGATGAAATCCGAAGGCCCGTCGATCGACCGGTCGACATGGCTTTCCGCGGCCAGATGCATCACCGCATCGGGGCGATGGGTGGCAAAGACCCGGTCCAAAGCCGCGCGGTCGCGGATATCGGCCTGCTCGAAACTGTAGAGGTTCGAGCCCGCAACCGGCGCCACGTTTTCGGCGCAGGCCGCATAGGTCATCGCGTCAAGGTTCACCACCTCATGCCCGCGCCCGACCGCAAGCCGCACCACCGCCGAGCCGATGAAGCCCGCGCCCCCCGTGACCAGAAGCTTCATTTGCCGCCCTCCCAGGTGAAAGGCCGCGGTGCCTCGGCCAGAAGCGGGGCGTTCCGGTCCTTGTCGGACAGGACGGGGGCGGCGATGCCCCAATCCACCCCGATCTGCGGATCGTCCCAGCGCACGGCGCCGTCGCAATCGGGCGCGTAAACATCGCTGCACTTGTATTGCACTTCGGTGTCGTCGGTCAGGGTGACGAAGCCATGCAGAAAGCCCTTCGGCACCAGCAACTGCCGGCCGTTCTCGGCCGAAAGCTCGACCCCGACCCATTTCCCGAAGCGCGGAGATCCGGCGCGGAAATCCACCGCCACATCCAGGATCGCGCCGCGCGAACAGCGCACCAGCTTGTCCTGCGCATGGGGCGGGCGCTGGTAATGCAAGCCGCGCAAGGTGCCCTTGGCGGCCGAGAAGGACTGGTTGTCCTGCACCCAGGCGATGTCGATCCCGGCCTCGGCCATGCGGGTGGCATTGTAGGTTTCCATGAACCAGCCGCGGGCATCGCCAAAGCGGCGCGGGGTCAGGATCAGAACTTCGGGAAGGGCGGTCGGGTCAATCTGCATGTCGGGCACCGGAAAGCGAACGTGCCACCGCTCCTAGCGCAGAACGAACGGCGGGCACAGGGGCTAAGGGGTCAAGGTGGCAAGATCCTGTCGGTAAAGCAGGCCAAGCGCGGCCAGAAGCAGCAGCGTCAGCGCGCCCAGGGCCAGATCGTGGCGCATGTCCCAGGCGCGATGCCGCCAGGCCAGCCGCGCGATCAGCGGATGCACCAGCGCCAGGGCGATTCCCTGGCCCAGCAGCGCCCCGCCCAGCCCCGCCAGTTCGGCACCGGCCAGGAAGGCCAGGGTCTGCAGCCCCGCCTTGGCGGCGATCAGCAGGAAATAGCCGCGCCCATCGCCCGCGGCCAGGGCCGACTGGTCATAGGTCATGCCGATCACCCCCGGCATCTGCGCCATGGCGATGGCGGTCACCAGCACGCCCGCCGCCAGATAGCGGTCATCATAGAGAAGCCGCACCACCGGCCCCCCGGCCAGCGCCATGACCGTCAGCAGCGCCAGCACCGAAAGCGACAGGCCAAAGCGCAGCCGGCTGAGCCGCCGCGCGTTCTGCGCCGAGGCGGCGGGCGGATGGTCGCGATACAAGGGAATCATGATCCGCGCCACGACCTGGCCTGCCAGCAGCATGGGGAACGAGGCCAGGAAATAACCGATATTGTAGATGCCCAGATCGGCCAGGTTCAGATAGGCGCCCAGGATCGCCTTGTCGCCCTGCGACAGCAGAAAGCCGCAGGCGGTGGACAGGAAGATCCATTTGCCGAACTGCACCAGCTCGGCCGCGGCCGAGCTGTCCCAGCGAAAGCGGTTCGCAGGGCCCGGCAGGAAGGCCCAGCACAGCACAAGCTTCGCGGCCGATCCGATCAGCGCGCCCAGAACCAGCGCCCAGACGCTGCGCATCGTCCAGGCCAGCACGACCATCGCGGCAATGCCGATCACCTGGGCCAGCAGGTCCAGCGCGGTCAGCCGTCCCAGCAGAAGATGCCGGTTCGCCGTGTCGATTCGGGTGGGGTTGAAGCCCGCGATCAGCAGCGTCAGCCCCGCCGCCGGCAGCAAAGCCGCCAGTTCGGGCGCGCCGTACAGCCGCGCCACCGGCCAGGCACAGGCGCAGGTCAATAGCCACAGCAGCGCCCCGCGCAGGACATTGATCGTCCAGGCCGTGTCCAGAAAGTCGGGCGCGTCGCCGCGCGGGCTGCGGCTGATCGCGGGGCCAATGCCGGTATCGGAAAACATCGCCAGCCCGACCAGCACCACCGAGACCAGCGCCATGACCCCGAACGCCTCGGGGAACAGAAGCCGCGTCAGCACCAGGTTCGACCCCAGCCGCAGCGCCTGGGTCACGGCGTAAGACCCCGCCGTCAGCGCCCCGCCGCTTAATGCCCGGCGATGCAGCCCGCCTTGTGCCATGCCCCGTGCCATGCCCCGTGCGCCCGCCTCTTCCTCTCTGCAGAAATATCCCACGGGGGTCCGGGGGTGTGAAACCCCCGGCGCCGCCAGAGGCGTTGTCAGCTAAGGCTTTGCGGCAACGCCCGTCAACCGGATGCGGTGTCCCCGGTGCTTCCCCCTTGCCAGTCCGCCCCACCGCAACCGATGCTGGCCCCGCGCTGCCCCGCGAAAGCCTCTGCTCGTGAAACTTGCCTATCTCGTCAACACCTATCCCTTGCCCTCGCAGACCTTCATCCGGCGCGAGATTCAGGCGCTTGAGCGGATGGATTGGCAGATCCACCGCTTTGCGCTGCGGTCAGACCGGGCGCGGCTGGTCGATCCGGCCGATATCGCCGAGGATTCGCGCACCGAACATCTGCTGAAGCCGGGCCTGTGGCGGCTGGCGCGCACGGCGCTGCCCTTTGCCGCGAAACGCCCGGCCGCGGCCTTCCGCGCGCTGCGGCTGGCGCTGGCCTGCGGGGCGCGGGGGGCCGGCGGGGCGCCCGGAACCGGCGGGCGGCTTCGGCATCTGGTCTATTGGCTGGAAGCCGCGCAGCTGGCGCGGCGCTGCCATGAAGACCGGCTGCCGCATATCCATGCGCATTTCGGCACCAATTCCGCCACCGTCGCCATGCTGGCAGCCGAGATCGGCGGGCTGTCCTTTTCCTTCACCGTCCATGGCCCCGAGGAATTCGATGCCCCCCGCGCCCATTCGCTGGCCCTGAAGGTGGCGCGGGCCGAGTTCACCGTGGCGATCTCGTCCTATGGCCGGGCGCAGCTGTGCCGCTGGGTGGATGTCGGCCATTGGGACCGGATCCATGTCGTGCATTGCGGGATCGAGCCTTGGCGCTTCCCCGAACCCGAACCCCTGCCCGAGGGGCCGCTGAAGCTGGTGGCGATCGGTCGTCTGGCCGAGCAGAAGGGCTTTCCCCTGCTGGTCGAGGCGCTGCCGCAGGCGCTGCGCGCCGTGCCCGACCTGCATCTGACCCTGATCGGCGAGGGCCCGTTCCGCCCGCTGATCGAACGCCAGATCGCCGGGGCCGGGATCGGCGCGCATGTCACGCTGACCGGCTGGCTGGAAGAGGCCGATGTCCGCGCCCGTCTGGCCGCCGCGCATGTGCTGGTGCTGCCCTCATTCGCCGAGGGCCTGCCGATGGTGGTGATGGAGGCCTTTGCCGCCGGCCGCCCGGCCATTGCCTCGGCGATCATGGGCGTGCCGGAACTGGTCAGCCGCGAAACCGGCTGGCTGGTGGCGGCGGGCGATCCGCAGGCGCTGGCCCAGGCCATCGTCGCGGCGGCGGCCCTGCCGCGCGCGCGGCTGGCCGAGATGGGCCGCAATGCCCGCGCCGCCGTGATGGCGCAGCATGACATCACCCGCCTGGCCGAGGATCTGGCCGGGCTTTTCGCCTCGGGCGGGCGGCCATGACCCGCTATTCCCCCGCCGATTTCGCCCTGGCCTGCGCCAGCCATTCCGACGCGATCCTGGCCGCCAACCTGGCCCGCTCGCCCTGCGCCCAAACGCTGCCCCTGCGGGTCGAGACCGGCGCGCCCTCGGCTGCCACGGCCTATAACCGCGCGCTGGCCGCGACCACGGCGCCGGTGGTGATCTTCGCGCATCACGATGTCTATCTGCCGCCGGGATGGGAGACGCTTCTGGCCGCGCGGCTGACCGAGGTCGCGGCGCAGGACCCGGACTGGGCGCTGTTCGGCGCCTTTGGCGTGGGGCTGGATGCGGCGCATGTCGGGCCGGTCTGGTCATCTTCGCTGGGCCAGATCGTCGGCCGGGTGCCGCCTGCGCCGGTGCAGGTGCAAAGCTATGACGAATTGCTGATCGTGCTGCGCCGCGGCTCGGGGCTAAGCTGGGACGAGGCGCTGCCCGGCTGGCATTTCTACGGCACCGATATCGTGGCCCAGGCCCGCGCGCGGGGATTGCGCGCCTGGGCCGGGGCGCTGCCCACCGTCCATAATGACCGCTATCACGAGGCGCTGGGCGACGATTTCGCCGAATGCTACCGCTTCCTGCAGCGCAAATGGCGCGATGCCCTGCCGCTGCGCTCTCCCATCACCAAGATCAGCCGCTCGGGCCTGCACCTGCTGCGCGACCGCTGGCGCGCCCGCGGATCGCGCGATTTCCGCGCCGGCATGGCGGTGGGCACGGATACCCCGGTCGAGACGCTGGCCGCGCGCTGCGGCTGGGCCGATCTGACCGCTTCGGTCCCGGCGCCCTGACCGCCGCGCAGCCCGGGCTTGCCGCGGGGCGGGGCAGGGCTTACCTCTGGCCCATGCGCCGCCTCATCCCCTTCCTGCCCAAGCCCCCCGTCGTCCCGGTGATCCGCCTGCAAGGCACGATCGGCATGGGTGCGCGGTCCCTGTCAGATGCCGCCCTGGCCCCGGTGATCGAACGCGCCTTTTCGCGCGGCAAGCCCGTGGCGGTGGCGCTGGCGATCAACTCGCCCGGCGGCTCGCCCGCGCAATCCAGCCTGATCGCGGCGCGGATCCGGCGGCTGGCCGATGAGAAGAAGATCCCCGTCCATGCCTTTGTCGAGGATGTGGCGGCCTCGGGCGGCTATTGGCTGGCCACGGCGGCCGATGACATCTGGGCCGATGAAAGTTCGCTTCTTGGCTCGATCGGGGTGATTTCGGCGGGCTTCGGCTTTCCCGAGGCGCTGGCGAAGCTGGGGGTCGAACGCCGGGTGCAGACGGCGGGCCGGTCGAAAAGCCTGGCCGATCCGTTCAAGCCGCAGACCGAGGCCGATCTGGCCCGGATCCGCGCGCTGATTGAACCCTTGCACGAAATCTTCATCGCCCAGGTCAAGGCGCGGCGGGGGGCGCGGCTGGATGCGACGGCCGATCTGTTCAATGCCGATGTCTGGCTCGGCCGGCAGGCGCAGGCGTTGGGGCTGATCGACGGGATCGGCCATCTGAAGCCGAAGCTGATGGAACTGTACGGGCCCAAGGTCCGGCTGCTGCCTTTGGGCCAGCGGCGCGGGCTGATGCAGCGGCTGGGGCTTTCGCTGGTGGACAGCGCGGTTGCGGCGGTGGAAGATCGGGCGCTCTGGGCGCGATACGGGCTGTAGATGCTGATCAAGGTCATCCTCGTCTTTCTGCTGGCCATGGCGCTGGTCGGCATGCTGGGCAAGCTGCTGTTTCCCGACCGGCCCGGCCTTCTGGGCCGCCGCCGCCGCGCAACCGCCTGCCGCAGTTGTGGCAAGCCCTTGATCGGCAAGGGCCCCTGTTCCTGCAGGGGGCGCCGATGACGGCGCTGGTCACCGGGGCGGGCCGGCGGCTGGGCCGGGCGATGGCGCTGTATCTGGCGCAGCGCGGCCATGACGTGGCGGTGCATTACTCCAGCTCAGAGTCCGAGGCGCAGGCGGTCGTGGATGAAATCCGCGCGCTGGGCCGTCAGGCGGTTGCGCTGCAGGCCGACCTTCTCGACGAGTCCCAGGTCGAGACGCTGCTGCCCCGCGCCGCGGCGGCGCTGGGCCCGCTGACCGTGCTGGTCAACAATGCCTCGATCTTCGAATATGACCGGATCGACACCGCCACCCGCCGGGGCTGGGACCGGCATATGGAATCGAACCTGCGCGCGCCCTATGTGCTGACGCAGGGCTTCGCCCGGCAATGCCCGCAGGCCCTGCCCGATGCGGCGGGCGAGCCGCTGGCGCGCGGGCTGATCGTCAACATGATCGACCAGCGGGTCTGGAAGCCGACGCCCGAGTTTTCCACCTATACGATCGCCAAGATGGGCCTTTGGGCGCTGACCCGCAGCGCGGCCCAGGGTCTGGCCCCGCATGTGCGCGTGAACGCCATCGGCCCGGGGCCCACCCTGCAGGGCGCGCGGCAAAGCGAGACGCATTTCACCCGCCAGCGTGCGGCCACCCCCTTGGGCCGCGGCGCCAACCCGGCGGATATCACCGCGGCGCTGGGCTTCTTCCTCGACAGCCCCGCCGTGACCGGCCAGATGATCGCCGTCGATGGCGGCCAGCACCTGGCCTGGCAGACCCCGGATGTGCTGGGCGTCGAGTAGCCGCGGCCAAGTTGTCCACCTTTGGCCCGCTCTTCACCAACCCGTTACAAAAAGGCCTTGAAACTCAAGCGTTTGTCTTATGGATAAGAATCTTTCCAATGAAATCAATGCCTTCATTTTTGGCCTAATTTTTAGGCAATCTACCGAAACAGCCCGAAAACAACGGAAATCGGGCGCTGGCGAAATCTTCTCCGCAGACTTGTCCACAGATTCCGTGGACAGCTTTGCTCTTGCCCCCGGGCCCGGTTCGGTGCAGCGAGGGGGCAGAATCGCGACATTCGGAATGGCTCAATTCGCATGACCGACAGCCCCCGCAGCGGGCAAGAGGTGATCGCCGGTTACCTCCGCCATCTCGACTCCTCGCCCGGGGTCTACCGGATGCTGAACGCAGCCTCCGAAGTGCTTTACGTGGGCAAGGCGCGGAACCTGAAGGCGCGGGTGTCGAACTATGCCCGCGGCACCGGCCATTCGGCGCGGATCGCGCGGATGATCCACGAAACGGCCTCGATGATGTTCCTGACCACCAGGACCGAGGTCGAGGCGCTGCTGCTGGAACAGAACCTGATCAAGCAGCTGAAGCCGCGCTACAATGTGCTGATGCGGGATGACAAGTCCTTCCCGAATATCCTGATCGCCAAGCACCACGCCTATCCGCAGATCAAGAAGCATCGCGGCGCCAAGAAGGAAAAGGGCAGCTATTATGGCCCCTTCGCCAGCGCGGGGGCGGTGAACCGCACGTTGAATCAGCTGCAGAAGGTGTTCCTGCTGCGCAACTGCTCGGACCCGATGTTCGAAAGCCGCACCCGGCCCTGCCTGCAATTCCAGATCAAGCGCTGTTCGGCGCCCTGCGTGGGCCGCATCCGCGAGGCGGATTATGCCGATCTGGTCGCCGATGCCGAGCGTTTCCTGCAGGGCAAGTCGACCTCTGTTCAGGCCGATCTGGCCAAGGCCATGGCCGAGGCCAGCGATGCGATGGAATTCGAACGCGCCGCGGCGCTGCGCGACCGGATCAAGGCGCTGACGGCGGTGCAGACGGCGCAGGGCATCAACCCGCGCGGCGTGGCCGAGGCCGATGTGATCGCGCTGCATCTGGACCATGGCCAGGCCTGCGTGCAGGTCTTCTTCATCCGCGCCAATCAAAGCTGGGGCAATCGCGACTTCTATCCCCGCACGGGGTCGGGCGCCGAGGAACCCGAGATCCTGGAAGCCTTCCTGACCCAGTTCTATGACGACAAGGATCCGCCGCGGCTGATCCTCTTGTCGCATCCGGTGGAAAACCCCGATCTGGTGGCCGAGGCGCTGTCGGCGCGGGCCGGGCGCAAGGTGGAACTGGCCGTGCCGCTGCGGGGCGAGAAGGCGGAACTGGTGGAAAACGCGGCGCGCAACGCCCGCGAAAGCCTGGCGCTGCGCATGGCCGAAACCTCGACCCAGGCCAAGCTGCTGGCCGGGCTGGCCGAGGCCTTCGACCTGGACGGCCCGCCCCAGCGGATCGAGGTTTACGACAACGCCCATATCCAGGGCGCCGACCCGGTGGGCGGCATGATCGTGGCGGGGCCGGAAGGCTTCCTGAAATCGCAATACCGCAAGTTCAACATCCGCTCGGAAGCCGGGGCGAACAGCGACGATTTCGGCATGATGCGCGAAGTGCTGATGCGCCGCTTCGACCGGCTGTTGAAGGAAGATCCCGACCGCCAGGGCGACACCTGGCCCGATCTTCTGCTGATCGACGGCGGTGCGGGGCAGGTTTCGGCCGTGGCCGGCATTCTGGCCGAGATGGGGGTCGAGGATGTGCCGATCGTGGGCGTGGCCAAGGGCATCGACCGCGACGCGGGGAAAGAGGAATTCCACCGTCCGGGCGAGCGGCCCTTTGCGCTGCAGCGCAATGATCCGGTGCTGTATTTCATCCAGCGCCTGCGCGACGAGGCGCATCGCTGGGCCAATGGCGCCCATCGCGCCAAGCGCGCCAAGGCCGTCTCGGCCACGCCGCTGGATGACATCCCGGGCGTGGGGGCTGCGCGCAAACGCGCGCTTCTGGCGCATTTCGGCAGTGCCAAGGCGGTCAGCCGGGCCGCCCTGCCCGATCTGATGGCGGTCGACGGCATCTCGGCCGCCATGGCCGAGACGGTGTACAACTACTTCCACCGCGACTGAGTCCACCGCGACCGGGCCGCCGACAAGTTTCTAAAATGCCGAAAGTCCGGCCGTCCCTAAGGGTTCGGTAAGCATCCTGCGCGACAAAGACATGCGCAATGCAGAAGGTGATACATGTCGGCACCCAGCCCCAAGCCCAGTCTTCACTCCGAAGGCAGTGAGTTGATCTATGGTTTCGACGAGCTGATCTATTCCCGTACCGATCCGCGCGGGGTGATCGTGTCGGGCAATGACGTGTTCGAGCGGTTGTCGGGCGTGCCCTGGCGCGAATTGATCGGCTCTCCGCATCGCGTCATCCGCCACCCGGAAATGCCGAAAGGCTTCTTCCACCTGTTCTGGTCGATGCTGAAATCGGGCGAACCGGCGGTGGGCTATGTGCGCAACCGCAATGTGAACAGCGGCTATTACTGGGTTCTTGCCGCCGCCATCCCCTGCGAGGGCGGCTATTTCTCGGTCCGCATGCGCCCCTCGACCGACCTTTTCGCCACGATGCGCGGCATCTATGCCGATCTGGTGGCGGGCGAGCGCAATGAAGGCCTGTCGCCCGAAGCCTCGTCGCAGCGGCTGCTGGATCGGCTGGCGCAGCTGGGCCATGCCGATTACCACGCTTTCGCGGCCCATGCGCTGGCGCTGGAAATCCGCGCGCGCGACCGCGCCCTGCGCCGCCCCCCCGATGCCCAGACCGAGGCGCTTGATTCGCTTCTGGCCCTGCTGCACGAGGCGCTGGCCGAACAGTCGCGGCTGGTGGCGCAATTCGGCGATCTGGTGCTTCTGCCGGTGAACATGCGGCTGGTCGCGGCACGGCTGGAACCGCAGGGCGGGCCGATCAGCCAGATCTCGGTGAACTACAAGCTCGCCTCCGAGGAAATTGCCCGCCGCCTGTCGGGCATCGTTTCGGGCAAGGGCAATATCTGCGGCCGCATGGCGGTGGCGGTGCGCCACAGCCTGATCCTGACCGCCTGCGCGCGGCTGCAGGGCGAACTGGCGCAGAACTCCAACCGCACCAACAATGGCTATACCGGCGAGGAACGCCGGATCGAACTGCAGAAGCTGACCGATGTCATGCGCAGCTCGCTTGGTCGCGCCCAGGCCGCGCTGCGCGAGGCCGAAACCCTGGCCGCGCAACTGAACGAGGCCTCGGTCGATCTGCGGCGGATGATCCTGGGGCTGGACACGATCCGTATCCTGGCCCGGGTCGAAAGCCGGAAATCGGCGGAAAGCCAGGCCGCGCTGACCGCCACGATCGACCGGATCGACGAGGTGCAGGGGTCGATCTCGGAAACGCTGAAGCGGTTGATGGAACAGACCTTCGCGATCACGGCCGGGCTCGCCTCGCTCCGCCGCGGCAGTTCCGCCGCCGCGGCCGAGGCGCTGGCCGAAGTCGATGCGGCCGAGGCCGGGTCGGAGCCGCAGGTCTATGCCGCCCAGTGACCGGCCCGCCCGCACCCCGGTGCAGCATAGGCGCGGGGGCAGGAAAGGGGCGGTTGACGGCGGCATGACCCCAGGGCCGCGACTTGTTGCGGGCCGCGGCAGCGACGGGCCGCGGGCGAAGGGGGGCGGGACCGGCGTGCTGCATCAGCGGTGCTGCGCTGCGGCGTCTTGGCCCTCTTTCCCCGCAGGGGCGCATGGGCTACCAATGCGCCATGGTGTGGAACATTCCCAATACATTGACGTTCCTGCGTCTTCTCGCGGCCCCGGGCGTGGCGGTGATGTTTCTGTATTTTCACCGCCCCTGGGCCGACTGGTTCGCGCTGACCCTGTTCGTCGGCGCCGCGATCACCGACTGGTTCGACGGCTATCTGGCCCGGCTGTGGAAGCAGGAATCGAAATTCGGCGCCATGCTGGATCCGATCGCCGACAAGGCGATGGTGGTGATCGCGATCATGGTGATCACCGGCTATAACGGCATGAATCCCTGGCTGATCCTGCCGGCGACGATCATCCTGTTTCGCGAGGTGTTCGTCTCGGGCCTGCGCGAGTTTCTGGGCGGCAAGACGGTGCAGCTCAAGGTGACGAAGCTGGCCAAGTGGAAGACCACGGCGCAGATGGTGGCGATTGCCGCGCTGTTCCTGGGCACCGGGCTGGAATATCTGAACGGCGTCGCGATGCAGGGCATGACGCCCGAGCAATATGCCCAGGCGGTGGTGGCCGGCACGGTCGACCCGATCCGCGCCTGCGGCCGGCAGGATTGCGCCTCGACCGCGAACCATGTCGGGCTGGTGCTGATCTGGCTGGCCGCGGCGCTGACTGCCTGGACGGGCTGGGAATATTTCCGCAAATCCCTGCCGCATCTGAGGGAAGAGCCGTGATCGAGGTGCTGTATTTCGCCTGGCTGCGCGAAAGGATCGGCCTGCCGCGTGAGCGGGTTGAGACCGCGGCCGCCACGGTTGCCGATCTGGTGGCCGAGCTTTCGGCCCGCGAGGACCGCTATGCCCTGGCCTTTGCCGATCTGGCCTCGGTGCGGGTGGCGCTGGATCAAGAGCTGTCGTCCTTCGACGCGCCGCTGGCGGGGGTGCGCGAAGTGGCCTTCTTTCCGCCGATGACCGGGGGCTAGGCGATGCGGCTGCGCCTTCAGGCCGAGCCTTTCGCACTGGGCGCCGAAGCGCAGGCCTTTGCCGAAGCGCAGGCGGGGGCGGGGGCGGTGGTCACCTTCACCGGGCTGGTGCGCGACAATGCCGGCCAGCTGTCGGCGATGGAGATCGAGCATTACCCGGGCATGACCGAAAAGGCGATCGGGGCGATGATGGATCAGGCGCAGGCGCGCTGGGCGCTTGAGGATGCGCTGGTGATCCATCGCCATGGTCGGCTGCTGCCGGGCGAGGCGATCATGATGGTCGCGACCGCCGCACGTCACCGGGCCGAGGCCTTTGCCGCGGCCGAATTCCTGATGGATTACCTGAAATCCCGGGCGCCGTTCTGGAAGAAGGAATTCGGCGCCGATGGGGCCGAATGGGTCGCGGCGCGCGATGCGGATGAGGCCGCGCTGACCCGCTGGTAGGCCCTGGCGCCTAGGCCTGACCGAAGCGGCTGTGCCAGCTGGGTTGCAGATCGCCGGGCTGGCTGCGCGCCAGGAAGACGCCGCGCGCAATGGCTCGGGCCAGGCAGGTCGCGGCGGCATGGCCGATCTGGTAGGGGTCGCGAACCGGATCCTGCAGCGCGTGCTGGCCGGTCGCCGCGGCGAAGACCAGATCGCCATCCAAGGGCGTATGCGACGGCACCAGCGCCCGTGCCATCCCGTCATGCGCGGCCACCGCCATGCGATGCGCCTGGGTCTTGGTCAGCGCCGCATCGGTCGCCACAATGGCGATGGTCGTGGCCTCGCCCAGCCGTTTCATCGGCAGGGGCGCATCCAGCGGCGTGACCGGCGCCGGGCCGCGGCCGCCGAATTCCGCCGCCTCCTCGAAGGGCGCGGCCCAGAATTGGCCATCGTCGCCCTGGCAGGCCTCGCCCAAGGCATTCACCGCGACCAGCGCGCCGACGGTGATCCCCGAGGGCAGAATGCAAGAGGCCGAACCGAGCCCGCCTTTCAGCGCGCCGGTCATCGCGCCATAGCCGGCGCCCGCGGTGCCAAGGGCGAAATCCGCGGCCGCCGCGGCCAGTGCCGCGCGGCCAAGCGCCGGATAGGGGTTGTCGGCCCAGTCCTTCGCCCCGCCATTCAGCAGATCGAACAGGATCGCGCCGGGCACGATCGGCACCAGTGCCGGCCCGACGGCAAAGCCGCGCCCCGCCGCGCGCAACCCGGCCGCCACCCCGTCACAGGCGGCCAGCCCAAAGGCCGATCCGCCCGACAGGACCAACGCATCGACCTGCTGCACCATGCGGTCGGGCGCCAGAAGATCCGTCTCGCGCGTGCCGGGGGCGCCACCCATCACCTGCACGGCGGCGGTGAAGGGCTGCGCGGCGGTCAGCACGGTTACGCCCGAGCGCAGCCCGGCATCCTGGGCATTGCCAACCAGAAGCCCCGCGACATCGGTGATCAGATTGCGCTTTCCCGGCCGCATATGTGCCTGCCCCTGTGTCTGATTGCAGGGCCTTATGCTTGGCCCCGGCGCCCGGAAGGGCAAGGGGAAATCCGCCTTGCCCCGAGCGGGATGCCTGTTGCGGGCCCCGGAGGGGTTTTGCACCCCTCCGGACCTCCCCGCAGGATATTTTTGCAGAGAGGAAGGGGGTAGGTCAGAAGTCGAAGAGATCGGACAGGAAACTGTCCTTGCGCTTGCGCTTGTAGCGATGATCGTCGTCGTCATCGTCCTTGTAGCGGCGGCGTTCGTCGCGGCGGTCCTCGTCGCGGCGCGGATCGCGCGGTTCGGGTTGGTAGACCGGGGCCGAGGCGCGGGGCGCGGCCGGCTGCACCGGCGCGGTCGGGGCGACCGGTGCGAATGGCGCGAATGGCGCGGCCGGGGCGGCGGCGCGGTCGATGATCTTGTCCAATTCGCCCCGATCCAGCCAGACCCCGCGGCATTTCGGGCAATAGTCGATTTCGACGCCGTTGCGATCGGCCATCACCAGCGTCTCGCCATCCACCGGGCATTGCATGCTTGAACTCTCCTGTGCTTGCGCGTGCATCCCGAGATGGGGGCGAAAAGCGCCGCGGCAACCCCTTGCGCGAAAAGCCGCAAGCCGGCATGGTCGGGTCGGGCTGCGGCGATGGCGTCGACGCAGGGGGCAACCCCCTACGCCCGTGGCTGACGCCGCTTGCCGTCCTGTACGCCGGGACCTTTCGGGGTCCGTCATGGCCCCGTCCCATGGGGTCTGATATGACGAACCGTCCCGAATCCTACCGTTTCCACAATGGCGGCGCCAAGGGCGTGCTGCCCTTTGCCGATGAGGAATATCACGACCGGCTGGCCGGCCTGCGCGACGTGATGGAGCTGCATGGGCTGGACGCCGTCGTCCTGACCTCGATGCAGAATGTCGCCTATTACTCGGGCTTTCTGTATCTCAGCTTCGGGCGGCCCTATGCCTGCGTGGTGACCCCGACCGAATGCATCACCGTTTCGGCCGGGATCGACGCGGGCCAGCCCTGGCGCCGGTCCATCGCCGACAACATCACCTATACCGACTGGACGCGCGACAATTTCTGGCGCGTCATCGCCGGCATCACCGGCACCGGCAAGGCGATTGGCTGCGAGGCGGATCACCTGACGATGGAGCGGGCCGAAAAGCTGAATGCCTTCCTGCAGCCCAAGCGCGGCATGGATATCTCGCCTGCGACGATGGAGCAGCGGATGCGCAAGTCCGAGGCCGAGATCGCGCTGATCCAGCACGGCTGCAACGTCGCCGATGTCGGCGGCTATGCGATCCGCGAGGCGATCGGTCTGGGCGCGACCGAGCTGGAGATCGCCATCGCCGGCCGCGACGCGATGGAGCGCGAGATCGCCAAGCGCTTTCCCGATGCGGAATATCGCGACACCTGGGTCTGGTTCCAGTCGGGGCCGAATACCGATGGCGCGCATAATCCGGTGACCAGCCGGGCGCTGAAGCGGGGCGATATCCTAAGCCTGAACTGCTTTCCGATGATCTCGGGCTATTACACCGCGCTGGAGCGCACGCTGTTTCTGGGCGACTGCGACCCGGCCAGCCTGAAGATCTGGGAGGCGAATATCGCCGCGCATGAATATGGGATGAGCCTGCTGAAGCCCGGCGCCAGCTGTTCGGGCGTGACGGCGCAGCTGAACGCCTTCCTGGCCGAGCGCGACCTGCTGCAATACCGCACCTTCGGCTATGGCCATTCCTTCGGGCTGCTGTGCCATCACTATGGCCGCGAGGCCGGGCTGGAGCTGCGCGAGGATATCGACACCGTGCTGGAACCGGGGATGGTGATCTCGATGGAGCCGATGCTGACCATCCCCGAGGGCCAGCCCGGGGCCGGCGGCTATCGCGAGCATGACATCCTGGTCATCACCGAGGACGGGGCCGATGATCTGACCCATTATCCCTATGGCCCGGGCTTCAACATCCTGACGTAGCAAAACCGTCATCAAACCGTCGCCCGGCTGATACGGGCGGCGGCCATTCCTCGGCCCGATTCAACCGACCGAAGGAATGGACCATGCGTCTTCGTGCCGCCTGCCTGACCTCGACCCTTGCGCTGGCGGTTGCCATGCCCGCGCAGGCCGAGATGGTGTTCAACCGGATTGCCGCTTTCGCGACGCCCGACAATATGGCCGAGGGCGAGGACCGTGCCCGTCCGACCAGCGCCGAGATCATCACTGTCACCGAAGACGGGATGACGCTTCTGTATTCCGACAGCCCGCTTGGGGTGATCGGGCTGGTCGATATCACCGACCCGAAGGCGCCGAAGCCCCTGGGCAATATCGACGTTGGCGGCGAGCCGACGACCACGGTCGTGGATGGCGGGCTGGCTTTTGCCGGGGTGAACACCTCGGAAAGCTACACCAACCCGTCGGGCAAGCTGGTGACCATCGACATCGCGGCGAAGAAGGTGGTCGCGGAATGCGATCTGGGCGGGCAGCCGGATTCGGTGGCGAAATCGCCCGATGGCCGTTTCATCGCCGTGGCGATCGAGAATGAGCGCGACGAAGAGGTGAACGATGGCGACCTGCCGCAGATGCCGGCGGGGTTTGTCGTCAAGCTGCCGGTGACGGATGGCGCGCTGGATTGCGCGGGCCTGCAGAAGATCGACGTGACCGGCCTGACCGACGTGGCGGGCGAGGATCCGGAACCCGAATTCGTCTCGATCAATGACGCGGGCGAGATCGTCGTCAGCCTGCAGGAAAACAACGCTTTCGTGGTGATCGGCGCCGATGGGGCGGTGGCCCGCCAGTTCTCGGCCGGCACGGTCGATCTGGACGGCGTCGATACCAAGAAGAACGGCAAGCTGGATTTCACCGGCAAGATGGAAGGCGTCGCGCGCGAACCCGATGGGGTGAAGTGGATCGACACCGACCATTTCGTCGCCGCGAATGAAGGCGACTGGAAGGGCGGCTCGCGCAGCTTCACCATCTGGAACAAGGACGGCACGGTTGTCTACGAAAGCGGCCCGTCGCTGGAACTGGCGATTGCCGCCATCGGCCATTACCCCGAACACCGCAACAAGAAGGGCGCCGAGCTGGAATCGGTCGAAGTCGCAACCTTCGGCGACAAGCCCTATCTCTTCGTCGCCTCGGAACGCGCCTCGATCGTTGCGGTCTATGACCTGACCGATCTGGCCAATCCGGTGCTGACGCAGCTTCTGCCCTCGGGCATCAGCCCCGAAGGCATGGTGGCGATCCCGGCGCGCGGCCTGTTGGCCACCGCGAACGAGGCGGATCTGCGCGAAGACGGCGGCGCGCCGGCGCATGTGATGCTGTATGAACTGGCCGAGGGGACCCCGGCCTATCCGATGATCACCAGCGAAGGCACCGACCCGCTGATCGGCTGGGGCGCCCTGTCGGGTCTGGCGGCCGATCCGGAAACCGCGGGCAAGCTTTATGCGGTGTCGGACAGCGTCTATGGCATGATGCCGCGGATCTACACGATCGACGCCACGCAAAAGCCGGCCAAGATCACCGCGGCGCTGGACATCACCCGCGGCGGCGATGTGGCGCAGCTTCTGGATCTGGAAGGCATCACCACCGATGGCAAGGGCGGCTTCTGGCTGGCCAGCGAAGGCCGCAGCGACAAGCTGATCCCGCATGCGCTGTATCACGTCAACGACAAGGGCGAGATCAAGGAACAGGTGGCCCTGCCCGAGGCGCTTCTGGACAATGAAATCCGCTTCGGTTTCGAAGGCGTCGCCATGGCCGAGGGCAAGCTGTGGCTGGCCATGCAGCGCGAATGGCAGGACGACCCCAAGGGTCTGGTCAAGCTTCTGGCCTATGACCCCGAGGAAAAGGCCTGGGCGGCGGTGCATTACCCGCTGGATCAGCCGGCCGAAGGCGCCTGGATGGGCCTGTCGGAACTGACGATCAAGGGCGACTGGGCCTATGTGATCGAACGCGACAACCAGATCGCCGGCAAGGCCGCGACCAAGAAGCTGTACCGGGTGAAGCTGGCCGATCTGAAACCGGCCGAGCTGGGGGGCGAACTGCCGGTCGTCGCCAAGGAACTGGTGCATGACTTCCTGCCTGATCTGGCGGTGACCCATGGCTATGCGGTCGACAAGATCGAAGGGTTCGCCATCGACGCGGCCGGGGAAGGCTGGGTCGTCACCGACAATGACGGCGTCGATGACAGCTCGGGCGAGACGCTGTTCTGGTCGATCGGCAAGCTGGACTAAGCCTGCCCTTCGGATTTGGCAATTGGACCCCGGGGGCAACGCCCGGGGTTCTTTTGTCTCGATTTGCCATCTCGGCTCTTGACGCCAAGGGGGTTGGGCAGCGCAAGGTCGCGGATCAAAGTTTTAGAAGATTCAGGATTCGAAAGTGATCAGCCTGCCCCTGCGTCTTGCAGCCCTGCTGTGCCTTCCGCTTCTGGCCGCCTGTGGCGGAACCGCGCGGACCGAAGCCCCCCCCTCGACCCTTCCGGGCTATGAGGCGGTTCAGGATGGGGAATTCCTGATCCCCGCCGTGAAGCCCAAATACCTGATCGAGGGCAATACCCGGCAGGAGGTGGAATATACCGCCGATGATCCGCCCGGCTCGATCGTGGTCGATATCTTCGCCCGCAAGCTGTATTGGGTGGAAGAAGGCGGCCGCGCCATCCGCTACGGCATTGCCGTGGGCCGCGAAGGCCTGTCGTTCAAGGGCACGGGCTATGTCGGGCGCAAGCAGGAATGGCCGTCCTGGACGCCGACACAGAACATGATCCGCACCCGGCCCGATCTGTACGCGGCCTATGCTGGCGGCCTGCCGGGCGGCTTGGAAAACCCGCTGGGCGCGCGGGCGCTGTATCTGTATCGCGGCGGGCGCGACACGATGTTCCGCATCCATGGCACGATCGACAATGCCTCGATCGGGCGGGCGACCAGCGCCGGCTGCATCCGGCTGTTCAACCAGGATGCCATCGACCTGTTCAACCGCGCCGAGATGGGCGCGCGGGTCAAGGTGCGGACCGAGGCGGAAAGCCTTGAGATCGAAGGTCCCTATATGGACGATGCCTTCGGCCGGATCGTGAAGCAGACGCCCGAAGCCATCGCGCAGCGCGAAAAGGACCAGGCGGCGATCGAGGCCTGGGAAGCGGCCGAGGCCAAGGCCGCCGCGCGGGCCGAGAAGAAGCATCTCGCCCAGTGCAAGCGCCAGGGCATCCCGGCCGAGGATTGCCCGCCCCTGTCGGTCGAGGAATACCAGTCGCAGGACGCGCATAGCGAAAGCTGAGCCGCGGCACCGCAACAGACAGAAAGGGCCGCCCCGGCAAGGGCGGCCCTTTTCGCTTTACAGGCGGATGACGTAATCCTTCAGCGTGGTCTCGATCACTTCCCAGGTGCCTTCGAATCCCGGGCGGATCACGAAACGGTCTCCGGCGCGCAGATGGGTTTCGCGGCCCGCGCCGTCGGTCAGGATCGAATGGCCGCTGTGGATATAGACATATTCCCACTCGGCGTAGCTGACCCGCCACTTGCCCGGCGTCGATTGCCAGATCCCGCAATACAGACCGTCGCGCTCTTCCAGGTTCCAGGTCGTATGAACCGGGTCGCCGGCCAGTACCTTGCCGGGCTCGGGCCGGCTTTCCTCGGGCGGGCAGGCGTCTGGGGTGACGCGCTGGATCAGGCTTTGGGTCATGGCAGTCTCCTTTTGCGCCATTGGCGCCGGAGCCGATCTTTCCGTCAAGCCCGCTGCGCTGCGGCGTAATTTTCTTGCACCCCCGCCGGGCTCATGCATTTATGACAGGCAAAGTTGCAACGCCCGAGGTGACGCTGATGAGCGCGACAGCCCCCGTGAGGCCCGTCCTTCCCCCCGACATCCGCGCCCGCAAGGGGGGAGTGCCTCTGGTGGTGCTGACCGCCTATTCCACGCCGGTGGCGCGTCTGGTCGATGCGCATTGCGACGTGGTGCTGGTGGGGGATTCGGTCGGCATGGTGATCCATGGCCTGCCCTCCACGCTGGGCGTGACGATGGAGATGATGATCCTGCATGGCCGCGCCGTGGTGCGCGGCGCGCAGAAGGCGATGCCGGTGATCGACATGCCCTTTGGCAGCTATGAGGAAAGCCCAGAGCAGGCCTTCCGCAATGCCAGCCGGCTGATGGCCGAAACCGGCGCGCCGGCGGTGAAGCTGGAAGGGGGCCAGCACATGGCCGAAACCATCGCCTTCCTGACCGCGCGGGGCGTGCCGGTGATGGCGCATATCGGCCTGACACCGCAGGCGGTGAACACGCTGGGCGGCTACAAGGTGGTGGGCCGCGATGCCGAGGCCGAGAAGGTGATGGACGATGCCCGCGCGGTCGAGGCGGCCGGGGCGTTCTCGGTCGTGCTGGAAAAGGTGCCCGAAGGGCTGGCGGCGCGGATCACGCAAGGCCTGGCCATCCCGACGATCGGCATCGGCGCCGGGGTGCGCTGCGACGGGCAGGTGCTGGTCGTTGACGACATGCTGGGCCTGTTCACCGATTTCCGGCCGAAATTCGTGAAACGCTATGCCGAACTGGGCCGCAGCGCCGATGAGGCGATTGCCGCCTATGCCGCCGATGTGCGCGCCCGGTCTTTCCCGGCGCCGGAACACAGCTTTGCCGATACCCTTCCGGGCAAGGCGAAATCATGATCCCCATCTATCGGACGGTGGCCGAGCTGCGCGCCGCGGCCCGGGTCTGGCGCGCGGCGGGCGAGGTGATCGGCGTCGTGCCGACGATGGGCGCGCTGCATGACGGGCATCTGTCGCTGGCGCGGCGGGCGCGGGCGGAATGCGACCGGGTGATCACCACGATCTTCGTCAACCCGATGCAGTTCAACAACCCCGAGGACCTGAAGAAATATCCCCGCACCGAGGCGGCCGATGCCGCCCTTCTGGCCACGGTGCCGGTCGACGCGATCTTCGCGCCGCAGCCGGACGAGGTTTATCCCGAAGGCTTCGGCAGCGTCGTCAGCGTCTCGGGCGTGTCCGAGCCCCTGGAAGGCAAGATGCGGCCGGGCCATTTCGACGGCGTGGCGACGGTGGTGACGAAGCTGTTCGGCATGACCCTGGCCGATCGCGGCTATTTCGGCCAGAAGGACTGGCAGCAGCTGCAAGTGGTGCAGAAGCTGGCGCGCGACCTGAATTTGGCGGTGCAGGTCATCGGCTGCGAAACCGTGCGCGAGGCGGATGGTCTGGCGATGTCGTCGCGCAATCTCCGCCTGACGGTCGAGGGCCGGGCCAAGGCGCCGGTGCTTTATGCCGCGATCAGCGCCGCGGCCCTTGAGATCCGCGCCGGCCATACCGACCGGATGGCGATCCGGGAAGCGGCCGAGACCATGCGCGAGGCGGGTTTCGAGCGGGTCGAATATATCGAATTGCGCGATGCCGAAACGCTGATGCCCTCGGACGATCCGGCCCGTCCGCGCCGGATGCTGGCGGCGGCCTGGCTGGATGGCGTGCGGCTGATCGACAATATCCCGGTCTGATTGGCGCGGTCTTGCCGGTTATTCCGCTTTGGCCCCGGCGGTAGCCGGGTTAGGCTGGCGGCGGTTCCCAGTATCGCGGTTGTGCCATGGCCGAATGCATCGCGTCTTGTGTCACCTGTTCCGAATGCGGTCTCTTGGCCCTGGAAGGGCGGATCGACGCGCTGGAAAAATCGGTCAAGGCCCTGCAGCCAAAGGGATTTCTGCCGTGGCTGGTGGACCATGCGACGCAAGTGGTGGCGCTGGGCAGCTTTCTGGCCGCGCTTTGGGTTCTGGCCCTGGTGCTGACCCGCTATGATTTCCGCAGCCTGCGGCCGAAATCGGCGACGCTTGCCCTGGGCGGGTCTTCGGTGACGCTGGAGGCCGCCGCGCAAGAGATCGGCGCCTTTCTGGCCTCGATGCAGGATTATGTGGTCGATGGCGCGGCCAGCAACCTGACCGCCCTGCGCCGGGCGATGGTGGCGGCGCAAGACGCAGGCGGCCCCGGCGCGCCGGGGATTGATCGGCTGTTTGACGGGGTGCTGAAAGGCCTGTCGCCCGCGGCCCCCGAACGCTTCGCCACCCTGCCCGAGCCGCAGAAGACCCGGGATCTGACCATCCTGTGGCTTTCCGCCGCGCCGGAAGAGACCAGCCGCTTTGCCCGCACCGTGATCGGGCGGATGGGCAATCATGTCGATCTGGTCGGCGATGCCGAGACGGCGCTGGCGCGGCTGCGCTCGGGCCTGGCCTATGATCTGGCGGTGATCGAGGTCACCGAGCCCGCGGGGGCGGGGCTGGCGCCCCTGGCGCTGGCGCGGCAGCTGATCGACGGGGTGGCGCATTTCGACCATCTGGATCCGGTGCGCGAAACCCGGGTGGGTCCGGGTTTTCGCCTGGCGGTGCTGGCCCAGGGCGCGGCCAAGGCCGCGGCGCAGGCGCAGCTGGATCTGGCCGTGGCGCGGCTGGGCGAGGGGCGGCGTCAGCAGGTCGAGGGCAATTATCTGGTGGTCGATCGCGTCATGCCCTTGCGCGGGCGCACCGCGTGGTTGCAGAAACAGGGTCTATGACCCAGTCCGATCTTCGCCTGACACCGATGGGCCTGCGCTTTCAGGGCCGGCTGTTTCCTTGCAGCAGGGGGCGGGGCGGCGTGGTCGCGGCCGAGGCCAAGCGCGAGGGCGACGGGGCGACGCCCGCCGGGCTGCACCGGATCATCGGCTGCCTGTACCGGCCCGACCGGCTGGTCGGGGCGGATCTGCCCCGCTGGGCGCAGCCGATCGGGCCCGGCGATCTGTGGTCGGACGATCCGGCCGATCCGGCCTATAACCGGCCGGTCCGCGCGCCGCATGGTTTCTCGCATGAACAGTTACGCCGCGCCGATCCGCTGTATGATCTGGTGCTGATCACCGACTGGAACATGGCGCCGGCCCGGCCTGGCCGCGGCTCGGCGATCTTCCTGCACCGCTGGCGGCGCCCCGGCTATCCGACCGCGGGCTGCATCGCGCTGGATCCGGCCGATCTGCGCTGGATCGCCGCGCGGCTGACGCCCGGCGCCCGGCTGGCGGTGCCGCTTTAGGCCGCGCCTCTGGCCCCTCGCGGGGTCACAGACCCCGCTTGTCCTTCTCGTTCGTGATCGAGAACAGGCTGGTGCCGTATTTGCCGCCGGTCTTCAGCGCGCCCAGGATCACCGTCGTCTGCTGGCCCAGATCGTCGGTGATGATCCATTGCCGCAGCGCCACCGGATCGGCGGTGAATTTCAGCTCGATCGTGCCATATTCCGGGTGTTCCGGGTCCTGCGCCACAACGCTGGTCGAGGTGGCATCCGACTTGTGCGCCACCACCATCTTTGCCCGGCCCAGGTCGATATTCTCGGCCAGAATCAAGTTCAGCGGCGTGCGTTTCAGCGGATATTGCTCGGGCGGCTGGTTCGACTTGCCGTCGAAGATCGCCACCTGCCCGGCCGAGGCCAGCACAAGCGACTTGTCGGGCGGCGCATATTCAAAGCGCACGCGGCCCGGCCGCTGGATATAGATCTTCCCGGTCGAGACCGTGCCATCGGCATTGACCTGGGTAAAATCGGATTCGGCGCTGCCCAGGCTGTTCAGATATTTCGACAGCGTCGACAGCGAAAGTTTCTCGGCCAGCGCCGCATGCGGGGCGAGGGCCAGGAAGGCGAGCGGGGCAAGGAATGCGGTGCGGCGGTTCATGGCCCAGATATAGGGCAGGATCGCGCGCCGAAAAATCCCCCCCGACGCGCTCTCGCGGCTTTGTGCCGGCGCGTGAGCCGGCGGTGCAGGCCAGGTCAGCAGTCAGGTCAGACGGCCAGGTCAGACGGCGGCGGAATGCTGCGCCTTCGTCTGGTCATAGGCGTCGAAGGCGCGGGCGATCATCCGGGTCAGCGGCCGGCCCTTGGTGGGGATGGTGAAGACGCCATTCTCGATCCGCACCATATCCTCGAAGCCCGCAGCCGCGCTGCTGAACAGCGTGTCGACGCGCTCGGGCGTGGTGTCGAAATCGCGCAGCAATTCGGCCCGGTCGACGCGGAAATCGCACATCAGCGCCTCGATGATCCGGCCGCGCAGCAGGTCTTCGCCCGCGAAACGGTGGCCGCGATGGGTGCTGAAGCGGCCGTCGCGGATCGCCTGGGTATGGGCGGCCGTGGCCGAGGCGTTCTGCGCATAGCCCTGCGGAAAGCGCGAGATCGACGAGGCGCCCAGGCCGATCAGCGCCGGCGCGGTGTCATCGGTATAGCCCTGGAAGTTGCGCTTCAGCCGGCCCAGGCGCTGGGCCACGGCCAGCCCGTCCTCGGGCCGGGCGAAATGGTCGATGCCGATCTCGCGATAGCCGTCCCAGGCGAACAGCTGCTGCGCGGTTTCATACAGGCGCAGCCGTTCCTCGGGCGTGGGCATCGCATCCGAGGGGATCATCTGCTGGCGCCGGCTCATCCAGGGCACATGGGCATAGCCATATAGCGCCACCCGGTCGGGCGACAGCGTCAGCAGCTTCTGCACCGAATCGGCGATGCGCTGCGGCGTCTGATGCGGCAGCCCATACAGGATATCGGCATTCAGGCTGCCGATGCCGCGGGCGCGGATCGCCTCGGCCACGCGCAGGGTCAGCTCATAGCTTTGCTCGCGGCCGATCGTGGCCTGGATCTCGGGGTCGAAATCCTGCACCCCGATCGAGGCGCGGTTCATGCCGCTTTCCGCCAGCGCATCCAGCCGTGCATCGTCCACTTCGTTGGGGTCGATCTCGACCGAGAACTCGCCCCCCGGCGCCATCGGCGCCACGGCGAAGATCGCCTCAGACAGGCGGCGGATCTCGTCGGCGGGCAGCATGGTGGGCGTGCCGCCGCCCCAATGCAGCCGCGACAGCGTGGTGCCGCGCGGCAGATGCCGGGCCAGCAGCGCGATTTCCGCATGCAGCGTGCGGGCATAGGCGATCACCGGATCGTCGGATGTGGTGCCCTGGGTGCGGCAGGCGCAGAACCAGCACAACCGCCGACAGAAGGGCACATGCAGATACAGCGAGATCGCCGAGCCTTCGGGGATCGCTTCGATCCAGGAGGTGAAATCCTGGCCCGTGACGCCGCCGGCAAAATGAGGCGCGGTGGGATACGAGGTATACCTCGGCACCCGCGCGTCAAAAAGCCCAAGCCGTGTGAGTTGCACATCTATCTTCATGCGCTTAGGCTTAAGGGGCGCGTGGGGAAGTTGCCTTGACGCAGATCAAGCGGTGAAAGGCGGGTATGTCTCTGCAAGACCTTCAATTCGTCCATCAGGATTGCGGCGATTGCCCGATCCGGCACAGGGCCGTCTGTGCCCGCTGTGAAGCGGATGAATTGGCACGGCTGGAGCAGATCAAGTATTACCGCAGCTATCAGGCCGGGCAGACCATCGTCTGGTCGGGCGACCGGATGGATTTCGTGGCCTCGGTGGTCTCGGGCATCGCCACGCTGACCCAGACGATGGAAGACGGCCGCCGCCAGATGGTCGGCCTGCTGCTGCCGTCGGATTTCGTCGGCAGGCCGGGGCGCAACAGTGCGGCCTATGACGTGACCGCGACGACCGATGTGGTCATGTGCTGCTTCCGCAAGAAGCCCTTCGAAGAGATGATGACCCAGACCCCGCATGTCGCGCAGCGGCTGCTGGAAATGACCCTGGACGAGCTGGATTCGGCCCGCGAATGGATGCTGCTTCTGGGCCGCAAGACCGCGCGCGAGAAGATCGCCTCGCTGGTCGCGATCATCGCCCGGCGCGATGCCGCGCTGAACCTGCGCCGCACCAAGGGCATGCTGAATGTCGACCTGCCGCTGACGCGCGAGGAAATGGCCGATTACCTGGGCCTGACGCTGGAAACCGTCAGCCGCCAGATCTCGGCCCTGAAGCGGGACGGGGTCATCCATCTGGAAGGCAAGCGCCACATCGCCATTCCCGATTTCGACCGGCTTCTGGAAGAGGCCGGCGATGACAGCGACGGCGGCATGCTGGCCTGATCCGGCCGCCGCGCCGGGCGGGTTGTGCCCCTGGGCGGGCCGGCCCGCTGCGCGACCTGCCGCCAGGGTCGGGCATTGCGCAAATCCGCCGCCACCTGTCGTTTTTCATCCGTGCCGCCCGCCGATCCGGCCCTAGAACTTGCGCCGAAGACGCGACAGAACCGCCAATCCACAGGAACTCCGATGACCGTCTATGTGCTGACCGTGCAATGCGCCTCGCGGCGTGGGATCGTGGCCGCGATCTCGACCTATCTTGCCTCGAACGGCTGCAACATCACCGATGCCTCGCAGTTCGACGACGATCTGACCGGCCAGTTCTTCACCCGCATCTCCTTCGTGTCGGAAACCGGCGCCTCGCTGGCCGCGCTGCGCGAAGGCTTTGCCGAAGTGGCCGCGCCCTTCGGCATGGACTGGGCGATCCATGACGGGGCGCATCGGACCAAGGTTCTGCTGATGGTGTCGAATTTCGGGCACTGCCTGAACGATCTTCTGTACCGGACCCGGATCGGCGCCCTGCCGATCGAGATTGTCGGCGTGATCTCGAACCACCTGACCTATCAGAAGGTGGTGGTGAACCAGGACATTCCCTTCCACCACATCCGGGTGACGAAAGAGAACAAGCCCGAGGCCGAGAAGCGCATGCTGGACGTCGTCGAAGAGACGGGGGCCGAGCTGGTGGTTCTGGCGCGCTACATGCAGATCCTGTCGGATGCGCTGTGCCAGAAGATGTCGGGGCGGATCATCAACATTCACCATTCCTTCCTGCCCAGCTTCAAGGGCGCGAACCCCTACAAGCAGGCCTACGAACGCGGGGTGAAGCTGATCGGGGCGACCAGTCATTACGTGACCGCAGATCTGGACGAGGGCCCGATCATCGAACAGGACACGATCCGCGTGACGCATGGCCAATCGGCCGAGGATTACGTGTCTTTGGGCCGCGATGTGGAAAGCCAGGTGCTGGCCCGCGCGATCCATGCCCATATTCACCACCGCGTCTTCCTGAACGGCAACAAGACCGTCGTCTTCCCGGCCTCGCCCGGCAGCTACGCCTCGGAACGCATGGGCTGAGCCGAGCCGTCTGGAACCGGCGCGCCTTCCGGGCTAGACTTGGCGCAGGCGCGGCGGGGATCTGCCGCGCAGCCATGGAGAGTGGATGTCAGAGCTTGTGTGAGAAGGCTCTCTGATCGCAGAGAGCCGTCCCGCTGATCGCACCGCCCCGCGACGCGCGTGGGGCGATCCTGCACATCTGTCACATGAGATCGTCATGACATTCTCCGAAACCCACCCGCCTGCGGGCCGGGACACTCTGCAGATCCGCGACGAGCGCCCCGGGGATATCCCCGATATCGGCCGGATCATCACCGAAGCGATGCGGTTTCTGCCGCAGGCCAGCGGCACCGAGGCCGCCATTGTCGCGCGGCTGCGTGCCGCCGATGCGCTGATGCTGTCGCTGGTCGCCGAAGCCGAAGGCGTGCCCGTCGGCCATCTGGCGGTCTCGGCCGCGCGGATCGGCGGGCAGGACGGCTGGGGGCTGATCGGGCCCCTGGCCGTGACGCCGGAACGGCACCGCCAGGGCATCGGCTCGGCCCTGATGGCCGAGGCCTTGCGGCGTCTGCGCCCGATCTGCCGTGGCGCGGCGCTGGTCGGCAATCCGGCCTATTACCGCCGCTTCGGCTTTCGCGCCTGGCCCGGGCTGACCGTCGCGGGCTGCCCGCCCGAGGTCGTGCTGGCCCTGCCCTTCGGCGGGGCGGCGCCCGAGGGTGAGCTGATCCATCACCCGGCCTTCGGCCTGCACCAGCCGGGCTGACGAAAAAGCCCGGGCCGCCTTTTCGCAAGGGCGGCCCGGGCAATGTCAGGTCAGGTCAGATCAGGCTGACGGGCGGTCAATGCGCCATGAAGACCGGCAGTTCGGCGGCTTCCAGCATGTTGCGCGTCGCGCCGCCCAGAATGGCTTCGCGGAAGCGCGAATGGCCATAGGCGCCCATCACCAGCAGATCGGCGTTGGTATCGGTGCATTGCCGCGCCAGCACGTCCGAGATCCGGGGCAGGGTGCGCGCCAGAACCGCGACTTCGGCCTTCACGCCATGCCGCACCAGGAACTGGCACAGCAAGCCGCCCGGGTCCGAGCGTTCCGGGCCATGGGTCGGCGGGTCGATCACGGTGATCGTCACCCGCTCGGCCGCCTTCAGGAAGGGCAGCGCCTGTTTCGCCGCCACCATCGCCTCGCGGCTTTGGTTCCAGGCCAGGACGACATGCTTGAAATTGCCGGTGATTTCGGGGCCCTTCTCCGGCACGACCAGAACCGGCGCCATGCCTTCGAACATTGCCGCCTCGATGATCGCCTCATCCTCGGGGCCGGCCGTGTCGGCATAGGGCTTGGGCAGCACCACCAGATCGGCATAGCGCGCGCGCGTCGCCACCAGATCGGTCAGCGCGCCGATCTGGGTCACGGCGGAATCCAGCGCCCAGCGCAGATCCGCGCCCTGGCCATCCAGCGCCGCCTTCAGCGCGGCCTCGGCCTTGCGCGCATCTTCCTCGGCGCGTTCCAGCGCGACCTGCAGCACCACGGCGCCCGAGCCGACATAGGAATAGCCGACCTGCGTGCGGTCCACGCCAAGCGCCAGCGCATCGAGATGGGCGTCGAACTTGCGCGCCAGAACCCCGGCGGCATTGACGGCCGGACCGAGCCGGTCGGGCGCGGCGGCCAGCGTAAGCAGCGATTTATAGGCCATTTCTGCCTCCTGCAGAGTGCTTTGCGTGATCAGCTTAACCGGACAGTCACGGGGAAACATTGACTAAAGTCAAAGGTGTCGCAGTCGATTGTTGACCCAGATCAATGTATGGTGATCGGAGCCGGCGCAAAAGCGGCATAGTCGAAAACTCTGCCAGGGGTCGAGTCGGTCTCGCCGCCAGGACAGTCTTAGGAGACGAAGGGACGCAAAATGTGGGACTATGTGAAACTGATCGCGCTAGGCGTGATCGCGGTCCTGGCCGCGATCGCCGCCAATTACGCGCGCGATCTGGCCTATATGGTCAACGCGATCGAAGTGATGCTGGCCGCGGCCATCGCCTTCGTCTTCGTGTTGCGCGGCGTGGGAACGCCGAAGGCCGTCAATGAAAATGAATATATGGATGGCGTGATTCGCTGGGGCGTGGGCCTGACCGCGTTCTGGGGTGTCGTGGGCTTCCTGGTGGGCGTCGTGATCGCCAGCCAGCTGGCCTGGCCCTGGCTGAACTTTGAAGTGCTGCAAGGCATCGGCAACTTCGGCCGGCTGCGCCCGCTGCACACCTCGGCCGTGATCTTCGCCTTCGGCGGCACCGCCCTGATCACCACCGCCTTCTACGTGGTGCAGCGCACCTCGGCGGTGCGGCTGTTCGGGGGCGGGCTTGGCAACTTCGTCTTCTGGGGCTGGCAGCTGGTGATCGTCCTTGCCGCGTCGAGCTATCTCTTCGGCGGCACGCAATCGAAGGAATATGCCGAGCCGGTCTGGTATATCGACTGGTGGATCGTCGTGGTCTGGGTTGCCTTCCTGATCGTCTATGCCGGCACGATCATGAAGCGCAAGGAACCCCACATCTATGTGGCGAACTGGTTCTACCTGTCGTTCATCATCACCATTGCCATGCTGCATATCGTCAACAACCTGGCGATTCCGGTCTCGGTTCTGGGCAGCCAGTCGGTGCAGGTCACCTCGGGCGTGCAGGATGCGATGATCCAGTGGTGGTATGGCCACAATGCCGTGGGCTTCTTCCTGACCGCGGGTTTCCTGGGCATGATGTACTACTTCATCCCCAAGCAAGCCGAACGTCCCGTCTTCAGCTACAAGCTGTCGATCATCCACTTCTGGGCGCTGATCTTCCTGTACATCTGGGCCGGTCCGCACCACCTGCACTACACCGCGCTGCCCGACTGGGCGCAGACGCTGGGCATGGTCTTCTCGATCGTGCTGTGGATGCCGTCCTGGGGTGGCATGATCAACGGTCTGATGACGCTGTCGGGCGCCTGGGACAAGCTGCGCACCGATCCGATCATCCGCATGATGGTGGTCTCGGTCGGCTTCTACGGCATGTCGACCTTCGAAGGCCCGATGATGTCGATCAAGGCCGTCAACGCGCTGTCGCACTATACCGACTGGACCATCGGCCACGTGCATTCGGGCGCGCTGGGCTGGAACGGCATGATCACCTTCGGTGCGCTGTACTTCCTGACGCCGCGGCTGTGGAACCGTGCGGGCCTGTATTCGCTGAAACTGGTCAGCTGGCACTTCTGGCTCGCCACGATCGGCATCGTCCTTTACGCCTCGGCCATGTGGGTCACGGGCATCATGGAAGGCCTGATGTGGCGTGAAGTCGACGCGAACGGGTTCCTTGTGAACGCTTTCGCCGACACGGTGGCCGCGAAATATCCGATGTATGTGGTCCGGGCTCTGGGGGGTGTGCTGTATCTCGCCGGTGGGATCATCATGGCTTACAACCTCTGGATGACGGTGAAGGCACAGCCCGCGAAAGCGGCGGTGAATGCCAACAACGCCGTTCCGGCCGAATAGGGGAGGGGGCAACAGATGGCTCTCCTTGACAAGCACAAGGCAATCGAAACGCATGCCACGCTTCTGATGGTTCTGGCCTTCCTGGTCGTGACCATCGGCGGTCTGGTCCAGATCGTGCCGCTGTTCTACATCGAGAACACGATCGAGGACGTGAAGGGCGTGCGTCCCTACACGCCCCTGGAGCTGGCCGGGCGCGACATCTATATCCGCGAAGGCTGCTATGTCTGCCACAGCCAGATGATCCGCCCGATGCGTGACGAAGTGACACGCTACGGCTATTACTCGCTGGCGGCGGAATCCAAGTATGACCACCCGTTCCAATGGGGGTCCAAGCGCACCGGGCCCGACCTGGCGCGTGTGGGCGGCCGCTACTCGGACGAATGGCATCAGGACCACTTCACCAAGGCGAAGTCGGTGGTGCCGGAATCGGTGATGCCGCCCTATGGCTTCCTGTTCAACAAGGTGATCGACGGCCAGTACATCCAGGATGTCATGAAGACCCATCGCATGGTCGGCGTGCCCTATTCGGATGACATGATCGCCAATGCCCAGGCCGACTTCCAGGCCCAGGCCGATCCGAATGCCGATGCGGCGGGGCTTGAGGAACGCTATGGCGCCGATGTCTTCGGCCATGCGGTGAACGTGCGCAACTTCGACGGCCAGCCTCAGCTGACCGAAGCCGATGCGCTGATCGCCTATATCCAGGTGCTGGGCACGATGGTCGACTTCTCGACCTTCACCCCTGACCCGAACCGCTGAGGGAGGTGAAGATGGAATTCTACACCTTCCTGCGCCAGCTGGCCGACAGCTGGGGGCTTCTGGCGATGACCGCGCTGTTCCTGGGCGTCTGCCTTTATGCCTTCCGCCCCGGCAGCCGCAAATCCCACGACGAGGCCGCCAATTCGATCTTCCGCAACGAAAAGCGCCCCGCACGCGATGCGGCGCCCGTTGCGGGAGCCCCGAACTCCAACCGGACGGAGGCGTGACATGTGCGCCAAGAAAGTGACGAAAGCCGCCCCCGGCGAAGTGCCGACCACAGGTCATTCCTGGGACGGAATCGCCGAACTCGACAATCCGATGCCGCGCTGGTGGGTCTGGACCTTCTACGCGACCATCCTTTTCGCCGCGGGCTACACCATCGCCTATCCGGCCTGGCCGCTGATCCATGGCGCCACCCAGGGCGTTCTGGGCTATGACACCCGCAAGGAAGTGGCCACCGAGATCGCCGACTGGAATGGCAAGCTGGGCCCGATCAAGGAAAAGCTGGTCGCGGCCGACCTGAACGGGATCAAGGACAATCCCGAACTGGCCTCTTACGCCGAAAACGCCGGGGCGGCGGTGTTCCGCACCAATTGCGCGCAATGCCATGGCGCCGGTGCGGCGGGGGTCCAGTCGCTGGGCTACCCGAACCTGCTGGACGATGACTGGCTGTGGGGCGGCACGATGGATGACATCCATACGACCGTGACCCATGGCATCCGCAACACGACCGACGCCGATGCGCGCTATTCGGAAATGCCGAAATGGGGCGTGGATGAACTGCTTGAACCCGCGCAGATCAACCAGGTGGTCGAATATGTGCTGCAGCTGTCGGGGCAAGAGCATGACGCGGCCTTGTCCGCCGAAGGCGCCACGGTCTATGCCGACAACTGCGCCTCTTGCCATGGCGAAAAGGGCGAGGGCGACCGGGCCCAGGGCGCTCCGAACCTGTCGGATGCGGTCTGGCTGTATGGCGGCACGCGTGAGTCCATCCACGAATCGGTGTTCTACGCCCGCTTCGGCGTGATGCCGAACTGGAACAAGCGTCTGTCGGAAGACGAGATCCGCGCCGTGTCCTACTACGTCCACAGCCTGGGCGGCGGCGAGTGATCGCAGCCTGTCCGTGAAACCCCCGGTGGCCCCTCGTCTCCGGGGACTGGCGCCGGCGCCCCCTCCTGTTCGCGCGTTTCGGGGTGCCGGCGTCTTCTGATCCATCGGCCGGGCTGCAAGGCCCGGCCGTTCACGCCTGCCGGGCAGGGCGCCCCTCGCTGCGGCAAAACCGCCCGCGACAGGCGCCGCGACACTGACCGGGCTTCGAAATCCGCATCGCCGATGGGATTATTGATGCAGGTCAAGGCCGCAGGAGCGCAACCCCTGCGATACGCCTGCCGCAGCAATTCAAGAAACCGGAGACATTCCGTGTCCACGCCAGAAGCCAACCCGCCCAGCCTTTACGCCGCGCGTGAGCCGATCTTCCCTCGCCGTGTCTATGGCCAGTTCCGTACGCTGAAATGGTGGATCCTGGCGATCACCCTGGGCATCTATTACATCACCCCCTGGCTGCGCTGGGACCGTGGGCCGGCCCTGCCCGATCAGGCGGTGCTGATCGATCTGGCGAACCGGCGATTCTTCTTCTTCATGATCGAGATCTGGCCGCACGAATTCTATTTCGTCGCGGGTCTTTTGATCATGGCGGGGCTTGGGCTGTTCCTGTTCACCTCGGCCGCGGGCCGGGTCTGGTGCGGCTATGCCTGCCCGCAGACCGTCTGGACCGATCTTTTCATCCTGGTCGAACGCTGGATCGAGGGCGACCGCAACGCCCGGATCCGCCTGCACCGCCAGGACTGGAATGCCGAGAAGATCCGCAAGCGGGCGGTCAAATGGACGGTCTGGTTCCTGATCGGCCTGGCCACCGGCGGGGCCTGGATATTCTACTTCACCGATGCGCCGACGCTGTTCTGGGATCTGATCACCGGCCAGGCCCATCCCGTCGCCTATACGACCATGCTGATCCTGACGCTGACGACCTTCGTCTTCGGCGGCTTCGCGCGCGAACAGATGTGCATCTACGCCTGCCCCTGGCCGCGCATTCAGGCCGCGATGATGGACGAGGACACGATCACCGTCGCCTATCGCGAATGGCGGGGCGAGCCGCGCGGCAAGCAGGATGGCCATGCCGAAGACGGCACGCCGAACGGCGACTGCATCGACTGCAAGGCCTGCGTGAACGTCTGCCCGATGGGGATCGACATCCGCAACGGCCAGCAGCTGGCCTGCATCACCTGCGGGCTTTGCATCGACGCCTGCAACGATGTCATGGACAGGATCGGCAAGCCGCGTCACCTGATCGGCTATCTGGCCCTGACCGACGAAACCCGCGAACGCGAGGGCAAAGCGCCGAAATCGGTCTGGAAGCACGTGTTCCGGCTGCGGACGGTGCTGTATACGGTGCTGTGGGCCGGCATCGGCATCGGCCTGGTCGCGGCGCTGTTCCTGCGCACCTCGATCGACGTGAACATCACCCCGGTGCGCAACCCGACCTTCGTCACGCTGTCGGATGGCACGATCCGCAACACCTATGATCTGCGGCTGCTGAACAAGCATGGCGAAGACCGCTGGTTTGACATCACCGTGACCTCCGAGGCCAGGCTTGAACTTGCCATCGAGGGCCGCGATGATCTGCGGGTGCTGGTGCCGGCCAACCAGACCTTCGACGCACGGGTCTATGTGACCGCCGCGCCGGGTTCGGAAGCCGCGACCCGCGACAAGACCGAGCTGAACTTCTGGATCTCGGATGAAGGCACGGCCGATCAGCCGGGCAATGACCGGGTCAAGAAAGAGACGATCTTCAACGGAAAGGGCAAATGACCATGGGCGAGATCACCGGCAAGCATGTGCTTGGGTTCTCGGTGGGGGCCTTCGGGATCATCATCGCGGTCAACCTGGTGATGGCCTACAAGGCTGTCACCACCTTTCCGGGGCTTGAGGTCGAGAATTCCTATGTGGCCAGCCAGGAATTCGACATCCGCCGCGCCGCGCAAGAGGCGCTGGGCTGGGAGGTCGAGGCCAGCTATGACCGCGGCCTTGCCCGCCTGGCCTTTACCGATGCCGAAGGCCGTCCGGTCGAGGTCAAGGATCTGTCGGTGCTGATCGGCCGCACCACCGAGGCCAAGGATGACACCACACCCAGCTTTGTCTTCGTGGACAATGTCTATCAGGCCGAGGTGCCGCTGAACCGCGGCTACTGGATGTTCAAGATCAAGGCCCATGCGCAGGACGGCACGCTGTTCGAAAAGCGCATCGACCTGCAGGTGAAGGACTAAGACCATGGCGCTGGCGGAACCCGATCTGGAGCGCGGTCTTGACGGGGCCTCCCCGGTCGGACTGTCGGCCTGCCCGGCCTGCGTGGCGGCCCCCTCGGCCGAACGCATCGCCGCGATGGCGGCGCCGGCCGATGCGCGGATCATGCTGTCGCTGCCCGCCGCCCATTGCGCGGCCTGCATCTCGACCCTGGAACAGGCGGCGCAGACCGTGCCGGGCGTGCGCTCGGCCCGGCTGAATCTGACGCTGAAGCGCCTGTCGGTCGAGGCCGCGCCCGAGGTGACGCCGGCGCAGATGATCGAGGTCTGCCGCAAGGCCGGGTACGAGGCCCATGAGCTGGACCCGGGCCTTCTGTCGGCGACCGAGACCGACCGTCAGGGGCGCGAGCTGCTGATGCGGCTGGGCGTCGCCTTCTTCGCCATGATGAACGTCATGTTGCTGTCGGTCGCCGTCTGGTCGGGGGCCGAGGGCGTGACGCGCGACATGTTCCACTGGATTTCCGCCGCGATCGCCCTGCCGACCGTGGTTTTCGCCGGCCAGCCCTTCTTCCGCTCGGCCTGGGCCTCGCTGAAAGTGGGGCGGCTGGGCATGGATGTGCCGATCTCGCTGGCGCTGATCCTGGCCTCGTCGATCTCGCTGTTCGAGACGATCTATTCCGGCCATCACGCCTATTTCGATGCGGCGGTGATGCTGTCCTTCTTCCTGCTGCTGGGCCGCTATCTGGACCACCGCACCCGCGCCGTGGCGCGGTCTGCCGCGCAGGAACTGGCGGCGCTGGAAGTGCCGCGGGCGATCGTGGTGACCGATGGCAGCGAAGTGACCAAGCCGATTTCTGAAGTGCTGGCGGGGGATCTGGTGCTGGTGCGGCCGGGCGGGCGGATGCCGGTCGATGGGGTCGTGGTCGCGGGCACGTCGGAACTGGACCGCAGCCTGCTGACCGGGGAAAGCCTGCCGGTCTGGGCGGGCGAGGGCACGCAGGTTTCGGCCGGCGAGGTCAACCTGACCGGGCCCCTGACGCTGCGGGTCACCGCGGCGGGGCGCGATTCGTCGCTGCATCGGATGGCCGATCTGGTCGCCGTCGCCGAAAGCGCCAAGACGCGCTACACCTCGCTGGCCGACCGGGCCGCCAGCGCCTATTCGCCCCTGGTGCATCTGCTGTCCTTCTCGGCCTTCGGCTTCTGGATGTGGCAGACCGGCGGCGATCTGCGTTATGCGGTCAACATCTCGGCCGCGGTGCTGATCATCACCTGCCCCTGTGCGCTGGGCCTGGCTGTGCCGGCCGTGGTCACCGCGGCTTCGGGGCGGCTGTTCCGCAAGGGTCTGCTGATCAAGCAGGGCACCGCGCTGGAACGGCTGGCAAAGGTCGATACGGTGGTCTTCGACAAGACCGGCACGCTGACCCTGGGCCAGCCTGAAGTGACCAATCTGGCCGAGCATCCGAAAGTGGCGCGCGAAGTGGCGCTGGCGCTGGCGGGGGCCTCGTCGCATCCGCTGGCCCTGGCGCTGTCCGAGGCCGCCCGTGCCGAGGGCCTGCGCCCCGCCCGGGTGGAAGAGATCCGCGAAGTGCCGGGCTATGGGATCGAGGGGCTGTGGAAGGGCCGCAAGGTCCGGCTGGGCCGGGCCGAATGGTGCGGCGCGGCCGAGACGCTGCCCGTCACCGCGACCTGGCTTTGCACCGGCGACGACGGCGCCGCGCCGCGCGCCTTCACCTTCGCCGACCGGCTGCGTCCGGGCGCGGTCGAGGTGATGGCGGCGCTGAAGGCGCAGAAGATGCGGGTGATCCTGCTGTCGGGCGACAGCCAGGGCGCTGTCGCGGCGCTGGCGGCGCGGCTGGGCATCGAGGAATGGACGGCGGGCTGCCTGCCGGCCGAAAAGGCCGCGCGGGTCGCGGCGCTGAAGGCCGAGGGCGCGCATGTGTTGATGGTGGGCGACGGGCTGAACGACACGGCCGCGCTGACCGCCGCGGATGTGTCGATCTCGCCCGCGACCGCGCTGGATGCGGCGCGCACCGCCTCGGATATCGTGCTTTTGGGCCAGGACATGGCTCCGGTGGCCGATGCGCTGCGGATCAGCCGTCAGTCCACCCGCCGCATGGTCGAGAATTTCATGATCTCGGGCGGCTATAACGTGATCGCCGTGCCGCTGGCACTGATCGGGGCGGCCACGCCCCTGGCCGCGGCGCTGGCGATGTCGCTGTCGTCGATCACCGTTTCCTTGAATGCGCTGAGGTTGAAGTAATGGAAATCCTCGGACTGCTGATCCCGGTCTCGTTGTTTCTGGGCGGAATCGGGCTTCTGGCCTTCGTCTGGGCGATGCGATCGCGGCAGTTCGATGACCCGGATGGCGATGCCAACCGGATCCTGACCAAGGATTGGGACGACCGCCCCCGGCCCTAGGGCTGGGCGTGTCGGCCGCCGGGGCGGCCGCGCCTAGCGCAGGGTGATCGTGGCCGGGGCCAGACCGTCGATCTCGATCCGGCAGGTCTGACCGCGCGTGATCGGGCCCACGCCGGCGGGGGTGCCGGTAAAGATCAGATCGCCCGGCGCCAGGGTGACCAGCCGCGACAGATAGGCGATCACATCGGCGACCGGCCAGATCATGTCGGACAGCCGCGCCTCTTGCTTCACCACCCCATCGACCAGGCCACGGATCGCGCCATCGGCCAGCGGGCCGGGCCGGATCGGCCCGATCACCGCCGAGGCGTCAAAGCCTTTCGACATGTCCCAGGGCCGCCGCATCGCCTTGGCCTCGGCCTGCAGGTCGCGGCGGGTCAGGTCATTGCCGGCGGCATGGCCGAAGATCAGCCCCGCCGCCGCCTCGGGGGCGATATCGGCGCCACCGCCCGACAGGGCCACGACCAGCTCGGCCTCGTGCTGCAGATCCTGCGTCGCCGGCGGATAGGCGATCACCGACCCGCTGTCGACCAGCGCATCGGCGGGTTTGGTGAAGAAGAACGGCGGCTCGCGATCCGGGTCATTGCCGAATTCGCGCGCATGTTCGGCATAGTTGCGCCCGACGCAGAAGATCCGGCGCACAGGGAAACGGGCCGAATGCCCCTGGACCGGGGCCGAGGGGCAGGGGGGCGGGGTGAAGAGATAGTCGCTCATGTTTTCCCGCGGCTCAGGCCGGGCCCATGGTTTCGCACAGCATGCCGCGGGCGCGCAGGCGGCGGCAGGCCAGATCGGCCTGGTCTTCCGACAGACCAAGGAACGAGGCGCGGTATTTGCCGCCCTTCTCGGTGATCTTCTTCAGCCCTTCGGTCAGGGTGGCGCTTTCGGCAAGCCCGGTCTTCAGCAGCGCCCGCTCGGCTTCGGAACGCGAGCTGTAAGCGCCCACATTCACCCCCCAATGCCGGCCGCCCGAGGTGGATTTCGACACCACGACCAGTTCCTTCGCCTCTTCCGGCGTGGCTTCGGCCATCTGGACCGGCTCGAAGATCGGTGCGGCGCGGCCGGTTTCAACCGGCGCTTCGGGCGGGATCAGCGCTTCGGGCGTGACGCTGGCCACGGCCTCTTGCACCGAGGTCAGGCCGGCGATCGGCGCCTCGTCGGCGGGCGCGGCCGGGGTGTCGATCAGGGCCAGCGCGGTTGCGGCTTCGGCCACGGGCTCGGCCACCGGATCTGCCGCCGGGGCGACGGTTTCCAGCGCCGGGGCGGCTTCGGCCAGCATCTCGGGCGCGGCCGGGGGTTCTGCCGGAGCAGCGGCGGCGGCCACGGCTTCGGGGCGCGGCTGCGGGCGAGTGCCCGAGGCGACGGCAGAGGCTTCGGCCAGGGCCACGGCCTGGGCGTCAAGCGTGTCTTTCACCAGCGCCGGGGGCGCCGCGGCCAGGGCGGCAGCCTGGGCTTCCAGCGAGCCTGCGGGCGCGTCCAGCCCATCGGGGACCACCGGGCCATCGGTGGCGGCTTCGGCCAGCTGCGGCTCTTCGGTCGTGTCCTCGATCACCGCGGCGACGGCGGGGGCCTCGGCCTCGGCCGCATCGGCCAGGGCCGGCGCTTCGGCCAGGGCCATGGCCTGGGCCTCAAGCGTGCCCGAGGGCGGCGGCGTCGTGGCCTCGGCCAGCGCGCTTTCCACGCCTTCGGCAATCGCCGCGGCCAGGGCGTCGGGCACTTCGGGCGCCACGGTCGCCTCGGCCACCGCAACCGCCACGCCTTCGACCACCCCGCCGATCACCGGCCGGGCCTTCGGCCGCAAGGACCGGCTGACCGCACCCGAGATGCGAATCGTCTTCCCGGCGCCACCTTCGACCCCCGGCTCGTCCACCAGGCTTGCCCCGTTGGCTGCGGCGATCAGCGCGTCATCGGGCAGCGGTGCCGCTTCGGGCTTCTTCTCGCGCACGCCCTTCTTGGCCAGGCCAAAGCCCATATCCATCAGTTCCGCCATCTTCGCATTGCGCGCCGCGGTCGAGGTGGAGCCGAAGATCGTCGCGATCAGCCGCACATTGCCGCGCTTGGCCGAGGCGGTCAGGTTGAAGCCCGCAGCAACGGTGTAGCCGGTCTTGATCCCGTCCGCGCCTTCATAGCCATCCAGGAAGCGCGAATTGGTATTCGTCACCTTGGCCAGGCCCGCATCGGCGGTGCGACGCGAGAAGATGTTGTAATATTGAGGGAAATCGTAGAACAGATGCCGGCCCAGAATGTTCATGTCGCGCGCGGTCGACAGATGGCCCTCGGCGGTCAGACCGTTCGGATTCTTGAAGGTGGTGCTGCGCATGCCCAGCGCCTTGGCGGTCTTGGTCATCCGCTTGGCAAAGGCCGCCTCGGACCCGCCGCCCACCAACTCGCCCAGCGCCATGGCCGCATCATTGGCCGATTTCACTGCCGCTGCACGGATCAGATAGCGCAGCGCGATCTTCTGGCCGGCCTTCAGCCCCAGCCGTGACGGCGGCTGCGAGGCCGCATGGGCCGAGATCGTGACTTTCTGATCCAGCGACAGACGGCCCGCCTCGATTTCCTGAAAGATGATGTACAGCGTCATCATCTTGGTCAGCGAGGCCGGATGAAGCCGGGAATCCGCGTTCTTTTCGTACAGAACCTCGCCGGTTCGCGCATCCATCACGATGGCTGCGAAAGGCGCTGCCGCTGCGGGCTGGGCCAGAAGAAAGGCCGCAAGGCCCAGGACTGCGAAAATGCCGCGGAAAGACCGCCCGATGAACGTTGTCACGTCACCTGTCCCCTTGCCTGTAGTCTCGGGCCCCTTTGTGGGGCCTCGTTTCTGCCGCGGTCACGCTAGCACGCGATCCGGCCGCGGAAAACCACCAGTTTCCAATACTTTCCAGTGAAATCCCGGCGTTGTGGCATAGGGGCAGCACCCGCCGCCGCGCCGCGTCAGATCTGGGGGGCTGAGCCGGGGTCTCCCCCATAGGTTGCGTCAACCGCCAAAGCGGGCGATAAGCGCCGACAAGCCGGCCAGGTCGGGAATCTGCGCATAGCGCGGATGGCCCGCCGGTTCCTCGGCCGCCTCCAGCGCCCAGGTCTCGCCCTGGGGCACGTAGATGCCGAAAGCCCCCGCATCCAGCGCCGGAATCACATCGGATTTCAGCGAGTTTCCGACCATCGCGGCCTGATCTGCGCCCGTTCCGTGCCGGGCAAAGACCCGCGCATAGGTATCGGGCCGCTTGTCCGAGACGATCTCGACCGCGTGGAAATAGTCGCCCAGGCCCGATTGGGCCAGTTTGCGTTCCTGATGCAAGAGATCGCCCTTGGTGATCAGCACGATGCGGTGGCTTTGCGCCAGCGCCACCACCGCATCGCGGGCATGGGGCAGCAATTCGACCGGATGATCCAGCATGGCGCGGCCGGCGCCTAGCAGTTCCTGGATCACCGAGGCCGGAACGCGGCCCTCGGTCACCTCGATCGCGGTTTCGATCATCGACAGGGTGAAGCCCTTCACCCCGAAGCCATAGGCGCCGATATTGCGCCGCTCGGCCTCAAGCAGCCGCGCCTGCAGGTGTTCGGGCGCGGCATGATCGGCCAGAAGCGCGGTGAAACGGTCCTGGGTCAGGCGGAAATAGGCTTCGTTCTGCCAAAGCGTGTCATCGGCATCAAAGCCGATCGTCGTCAGGGCTGGGGCGGTCATTGTGGCGGTCTCCTGGTGCCCCTGATCGCGCGCCGCGCGAATTCCCGCAAGCCCACCCCTTTTCGTTAGGGGAATTTTCGCTATATTCCCGTCATCTTTCCGCAATGCGAATCCCTCAGGAACGGAGTTCAGCCGGTGTCGCAGCATCCCCCCATCCTGTCGGGCAAGACCGATGGCCCGGGGAATGATACCTCGCTGCTGACCAAGCCCAAGTCCAAGACCCAGCGCCCGCCGCTGTACAAGGTCCTGCTGCTGAACGACGATTACACCCCGATGGAATTCGTGGTGCATGTGCTGGAACGGTTCTTCGGCCTGTCGCATGCCCAGTCCTTCGACATCATGCTGACGGTCCACAAGAAGGGGCTGGCGGTGGTCGGGGTGTTCTCGCATGAAGTGGCCGAGACGAAAGTGGCGCAGGTGATGGATTTCGCCCGCCGCCACCAGCATCCGCTGCAATGCACGATGGAAAAGGAATAGGGCGCGCGCCCGGCTTCCAATGCAATCCGAACGGCTTGAGATGGCGCTTGACCAGGGCGCGCTGGTGCTGCCGCCCGAGGGGCCGGTCGCGGTCTATCGGCCCGTGGCGGCAGACGATCTGTCGGCCCTGCCGCGCGACCGGCTGCGGGTGATTACCGGCTTCCGCCCCGATCACGAGGCTTTCGCCGCCCGCGGCCTGGCTCTGGGCCCGGAGGCCCCCCATGCGGCGGCGCTGGTCTGCCTGCCGCGCGCCAAGGATCTGGCCCGCGCGCTCTGGGCGCAGGCCGCGGCG
>NZ_JAICBZ010000024.1 GCF_020179405.1 Xinfangfangia pollutisoli
ATGCTGCCCCTGACGCTGGCGCTTGCGGCCTCGGCCTGCGCGACGCCGAAAACCTCAACCGCCTTCGCTGATTGCGAAAGCCCGGTGCTGCTGCCCGCGCGGGATTTGACGCGCGCCGAGGTGGTCGCCTTCTGGGCCCAGGACCGCGCCGCGCTGGTGACCTGCAGGGCAAGGCACGCCGCCGCGGCGGGGGTGGATCCGGCGGGGTAGGGGGCTTTCAAAAGGGCCGGCAGATCCTGGCTTCGATCATCGGCTGGGGCCTTGCCGGAAGAAGGGTCAGGGTCCACCTAATTCCATGCGCCGGAATAGGACAGGTCGGTGCATTGGGCCAGCTGATGCCCGGAATTTTCGAAACAGAAGGAAACGGCGTTCCGACCGGACTTTTTTACCCAGGCTTTCTTGGAGACCGGCGCCCAGACACCATAAGTGTCCACCGCCACGCGCGCAGTTCCGAAAGTCAGCTCGCAGGTCTCGGCGTTGATCATCTTGGCCGAGAAATTCTTGTAGCGCAGATTGTCATATTCGGCTTCGAGGATCTTGTTTGGCGACTGGTAATCGCAGCTGCCGCCGACATTGGTCCAGGTTCCAGACCCGACCTGTTTCTTGCGGCTGTCGTTTGCGAAGGTCATCACGGTGCATTGGCCCTGCACTTCGGCTTCCCAACCCCAAAGCCCGTCAAAGGCCTTGTCGCATGAGGCCTGCGCGCTGGTCGCCATGGCCATGCAGAGGGCTATAGGCAAGATCACTTTCATCTTCGTCACCTCTCTTTTTCAGCACCAGTGCCGCCCCCAAAGAAGACCGAGGATGCGACCTGACTTTTGCGTGAAAGTTCTGAAAGGCTAGGAGGGTGAAGCGATTCTCTCAACATGAGAAGGCCGGTGCAGCGGCCCGCGCGGGATCTGGCCCCGGGCCGAGGTGGACGCGTTCCGGGGCCCGGTCTGTGCGGCGCTGGTGACCTGCAGAGCCAGAAAGGGACAGCCTGATTATCCTCTGGGCCTTCGTGGGCGGACTAACGGCGCGCAGTTTTCCGCATTTTATCGCCAGATGGGCCCCGGTCGGCGGGGATATAGGGGATCGGGATCAGTGTCGCGCCCTGGGCGATCTGAGCCGCAACATCGGCGCGCTGGCGCAGGGTGTCGAGCGGGGCAGGGGCGACGTCCGGCTGATCCTCGAACCACAGATCCAGCACTTCGGTCGCTGCCGCCGGGATCTCGTTCCAGTCGTCAGCAGCCGCAAAGCAGCCCGGAAGATCCGGGAAGCTCAGCCCATAGGGGCTGTTTGCGTCCTTATGCACGATGGCGGTATAGTATCGCATCTGGTGTCTCCAATTGTCAGCCGCCCGGGATGGTCGAGGCCTCAAGGCGGATGTTTAGCGCCTTGGTCACGCCAAGAAGGGTGGAAAGCGTCGGGTTGCCGGTCGGCGACAGGGCCTTGTAAAGCGCCTCGCGGCTCAGGCCTGCGTCCCGCGCGACCTGAGACATGCCGCGGGCGCGCACGATCACACCCAGGGTGTGGGCCACATATCCCGCATCCCCGGTCTCCAGCGCGTCGCGGAGGAAAGCCGCCTCAGCCTCAGGGTCACCCAGATATATGGCCGCGTCAAAAGGGGTGGTCTTGGTGGTCATAACCGATCTCCTGCGCTACCTTCTTGGCGCGCTTGATGTCTCGATCCTGTGTCCGCTTCGTGCCCCGCAGAGCAGGATGTCAAGCATCCCGTCCTGGCGGCAGAATTACACCCGATAGCCAGGGCCATGGTAGATCCGACGCTCACCAATTCCTTCGAAAACCTTGGTATCCCTGATCAGACCTGGGCCAAGCCGCTCGAACCGGGCGGCCACCAGGGCGACGGCCTTGAGGTCTTTGAGGCTGCCCAGCTATTCGCAGAAGGTGGAGATGAGGCGGATTTCGTTCGGCATATGTCGCTTGTAGTTATCATGTGTTGCATTGTCGACGAAGGGCTACAGGTGCGAGGTCGATTGGCGAAGGCATTCGGATCTAGTCGCAAATGCCACGCGTAACTCTCGCCGCAGCTGAGCGCCCGAAATCGCAGGTTCCTGGCGCAGTCGAAAGGGGCGATGACCGGCGAGCAGGACGCAGGAAGGACCCTGACAGGCGACCGATCGACTCAGGCGCCGCCGATCACTTGACACCGAAATCCGTGCCAGCATGCTGGGTGGGTCGTTGTTTTGAACCTAGGTGATCTCATTTGCCTGGGCTGAACTGGAACAGCGCTTCGGAAATATCCACCATGCATCGTCTCTCAGACCAATTGAAACACAGGCCGGCGGAGTAGAGCAATGCCACCAAGAAAGGCATTTGCACATTCTGGATATGACCTTGTTGCGCGAAGCGACTGGCAAGATCTTGAAGAACACCTTCAGGCGACAGCAGAACTTGCCGAAGCCCGCGGCTCCCGATTTGGTCTGGGGAAAACCGCAGGGCTTGCGGCCCGATGGCATGATCTCGGGAAATATGACCCGGCCTTCGATCGAATCCTCTGCGGAGAAGCGGTGCGCGTCGATCACTCGACTGCCGGCGGGCGGTTGGTTCTGGATCGGGCGACGCCCCTGACGCGCTACGCCGCCGAAGTTCTGGCCTATGCCATTCTCGGGCATCACGCCGGTTTGCCAGACCGGCGTGGGTCTGAGGCGAGCCTCCAGAACCGGATCGACAGTTCTGTCGACAAGCTTCCTGCCGACATCGCCGCCGCACCAGTCGATCTAATGCCCGCGCTGAAAGAACTGTCGGCGCGGAGCTTCCGCGACCGGCGCGATCCGCGTTCCCTTTCACCAGCAGACCTGAAGCAGCGGACGCAGCAGGAGGCTTTCGATCTGTCGGTCGCCGGGCGTATGGTGTTTTCCTGTCTGGTGGATGCCGACTTCCGCGATACCGAAGCTTTTTACGATCGTCTTGAGGCGCGTCTGCGTGATCGGGACTGGCCCGTGCTGCAGAGCATCCTTCCGCAACTGACGCAGGCCTTCGACGCGAAAATCGCCGGCTTCTCAGCCACAGGCGATCTGAACCGCCTTCGCGCCGGAATCCTGGCGCATGTCCGCGCCAAAGCCGAGATGGCGCCCGGCCTTTTTACCTTGACCGTGCCGACGGGCGGCGGAAAGACGCTGGCTTCGATGGGGTTTGCGTTAGACCATGCGGCAAAGTATGGCCACCGCCGGATTATCTATGCAATTCCCTACACCTCGGTGATCGACCAGACCGCCGAGATCTTCCGAAATCTCTTCGGTGATGTCGTCCTGGAGCATCATTCCAGCATCGACGAGGAAAAGCCGGGGGCTGAACAGCGCGACAAGCTGCGCCTTGCGATGGAGGATTGGGCCGCCCCGATCGTGGTCACGACCAATGTGCAGCTTTTCGAAAGCCTGTTCGCGGCCCGCCCCTCACGCTGCCGCAAGCTGCACAATATCGCGGGCTCGATCATTGTTTTGGACGAGGCACAATGCCTGCCGCGCAAGCTGCTGCTGCCGGTGCTGCGGATGCTTGATGCGCTTGCGGTGCAGTATGGCTGTTCGATCGTCCTTTGCACCGCCACGCAGCCCGCTTTCGACAGTCGACAGTTGCAGACCGGAGGCTTGCCTCTGGCTGGCCGCGAGCTGGCGCCCGACCCCGAAGAGCTGGCCCGCCAGCTGCGCCGGGTGACGATCCTTCGGGCTGGCGAGATGGACGATGCCGCATTGGTTGAGGCACTTGGTGGCGCGCCGCAGGGCATGGTCATCGTCAACAGCCGCGCCCATGCTCTGGATCTCTTCGAAGCGGCAAGGGCTGCGGGATTGGACGGGGTGATCCATCTGACGACCCGCCAATATCCCGCCCATCGGCGCCGGGTTATCGCCGAGATCCGACAGAGGCTGGACGCAGGCCTACCCTGTCGCTTGATTGCGACCAGCCTGATCGAGGCGGGGATCGACCTGGACTTTCCGATCGGGTGGCGCGCGGAAGCCGGGCTCGATTCCTGCGTGCAGGCTGCGGGGCGGGTCAACCGGGAAGGCAAGCGGCCGGTGATGACCAGCACATTGACCATCTTCTCGGCACCCGGTCGGCCGATGCCGAACGAGATCCGGGTACTTGCTCAGGCGATGACTGGCACGGCCGCGCGCTTTGCGGGCGATCTGCTGGCGCCTGAGGCGATCCGCGACTGGTTTGAGCATGTCTACTGGCGCGCCGGCGTTACATAGCTTGGCCAGCTGATGGTTGAGCAATTCGGTCTTTCCCGCAGCGGAACGGATTTTGCTTTTCGCAGCGTTGCGGCGCAGTTCCGCATGATCGAAAGCGCGATGGTCCCGGTGATCGTCCCCCTTGATCCCGAGGCCGCGGACTGGGTGGAGAAGCTGGGGCTTGCGCAGATCCCGTCCAGCCTGATCGCCCGCAAGCTTCAGGCTCATACGGTGCAGGTGCCGGCGAAAGCGCGGGCGATCATGCGGGAAAACGGCAAGGGAACCTTCCGCAATCCCGATCTGCGCGGCGATCAGTTTTTCGTCCTGTGCGATCCGTCGCTTTACCGCGAGGATATTGGGCTTTGGTGGGAAAGTGCCGAATATCTGTCGCTGGAAGAAAGTGTGATTTGAACGGGAATTGAGTGGGATTTTTTGCATCCAGAATGCAAGTTTTCCATTGCGCGCCGCGGTCGGGGTGATGCCGGGAATCTACCTGGTTCCGGGAAATTCGGCTTGTATGATTCCTGCCTCTGGCTAATTTGGCAGGAAGAGCGGGGGGAACATGGCTTACGGAATACGCCTGCATGTATGGGGCCGCTACGGCCTTTTCACGCGCCCCGAGATGAAGGTGGAACGGGTTTCCTATGACGTGATGACGCCATCGGCCGCGCGCGGCGTGCTTGAGGCGATCCACTGGAAACCGGCGATCCGCTGGGTGATTGATCGGATCCATGTGCTGGAGCCGATCCGCTTCCAGTCGATCCGGCGCAATGAGGTGGGGCACAAGGCCCCGGCCGGGAATATCAAGCGGGCGATGAACCGTGGCGATCTGGAAGGGCTGCAGATCCTTGTCGATGAAGATCGCCAGCAGCGTGCCTCGACCGTTCTTGTCGCGCCCGCTTATGTGATCGAGGCGCATTTCGAGCTGACCGCAAAGGCGGGTGCCGAGGATACGGAAGGCAAGCATCTTGATATATTCAACCGCCGGGCGGCGCGGGGGCAGTGCTTTCACCAGCCTTGCCTCGGCACCCGGGAATTCGCCGCCAGCTTCGCCCTGATCCCGCCCGATGCGCCGCTGCCTTTCCGCGATCCCCAGGCCGAAACCGCCGATCTTGGCTTCGGCACGCCGCGCGATCTGGGCTTCATGCTTTGGGATATCGACCACGCCGCCCCGGGCCGCCCCTCGCTTTTCTTCCGCGCCGGCCTGCGCGATGGCGTGATGGAGGTGCCGGGGCCAGACAGTGCCGAGGTGCGGCGATGAGCCTTCTTGCCGCGCTGGTCCGCGCCTATGACCGCCTGCCGGACGCGCCGCCTTTCGGGTTTTCTTCCGAAAAGATCGGATTCTGCGTGGTGTTGGCCCGGGATGGCGCGGTCGCCGAGGTGGTCGACCTGCGCGACAGCGACAAGAAACGCAGCCCCAGGATGCTGATGGTGCCGCAGGCCCGGAAGCGCACGGTCGGCATCGCCCCGAATTTTCTGTGGGACAAGACCGCCTATGTCCTCGGCGTGACCGCGGGCGAGGGCAAACGCACCGCCGAAGAACATGCGAAATTCCGCGCGCAGCACTCGGAATGGCTTGCCGGGACCGAGGATCCGGGCCTGCTGGCCTTCCTGCGGTTTCTTGAAACCTGGACACCCGAAACCTTCGCGCCGCCGCTTTGGCCAGACGATTTGCGCGACCAGAACCTGGTTTTCGCGCTGGCTGATGAATACCGAGACCGCTTCCTTCAGGATCGGCCCGCAGCGAAGGCGCTTTGGCGGCAGATCGGTGCCGAAGCGGCTTCGGACCCGCAGATCTGCCTCGTGACGGGCGAGCCGGGGCCGGTCGCGCGTCTGCACCCGTCCGTGAAAGGGGTCTGGGGCGCGCAATCCTCGGGCGCCAGCCTCGTTTCCTTTAACCTCGATGCCTTCACCTCTTACGGCCACGAACAGGGCGACAATGCCCCGGTCTCAGAGGCAGCGGTCTTTGCCTATACCACTGCGCTCAACCGCTATTTGGAAAAGGGCAGCGGTCATCGCATCCAGATCGGCGATGCCTCGACGGTGTTCTGGGCGGATGCCAGCGATCTTGAAGATGCTGCCGAAGCTGAGGTCATGTTTGCGGCCTTTTTTGACTCGGCCGGCGAAGACAGGGCCGCGACGGCGATCGTCGCCGACAGGCTTGCGCAGATCAGGGACGGCCGGCGGCTGGCCGAGATCGCCCCGCGGCTGGACAAGGGGGTACGGTTTTACGTTCTGGGGCTTGCCCCCAATGCCGCCCGGCTGGCGGTGCGCTTCTACTGGGAAGATGATTTCGGCGCCCTGACCGCGAACTATCAAAGGTTCCTCTCCGACACCCGGCTTGAGCCGCCGCCTCGTGATGGCTGGCCGGCGCTCTGGCGCTACTTGCGCGACATCGCGGTGCTAGGGAAATCGGAGAACGTGCCGCCCAATCTGGCTGGCGAATGGATGCGCGCGATCCTGACCGGCACGCCCTATCCCCTAACGCTGATGACGGCGGCGCTGATGCGTCTGCGCGCCGATGGCGATGCCAATGCGCTGCGCGTGGCGCTGCTGAAATCCGTCCTGATCCGCAATTTCAAACTGGAGGTTCCCGTGGCGCTCGATCCCGCCAATACGAACAAGGGCTATGCCCTTGGCCGGCTGTTCGCCGTCTACGAGGAAGTCCAGCGCGCCGCCCTGGGCGGCAATGTGAATGCCACCATCAAGGACAAATTCTATGGCGCGGCCTCGGCCGCCCCGCAAAAGGTGTTTGCCGCGCTGAATTCAGGCTCTCAGCCGCATTTCTCGAAGCTGAAAAAGCAAAGCCCCGGCCGCGCCGTCAATCTGGAGCGGCTTCTGATGACGATCACCGATCTGATGGAGGCGGGAAACGACCCGATCCCCGCCTCGCTGTCCAGTCAGGAACAGGCGCTGTTCGGCATCGGATATTACCACCAGCGCAGCGATTTTTTCCGCAAGCATGACGCCGGCGCCACCCCCTCGACGGAGACCGAAGAATGACCACGCTTTCCCGCCGCCACGATTTCGTGCTGATCTTCGACGTGACGAATGGCAATCCGAATGGCGATCCCGACGCCGGCAATCTGCCGCGGCTTGACCCCGAGACCAATCACGGCCTGGTCTCTGATGTCAGCCTGAAACGCAAGATCCGCAACTATGTGGAACTTGCCCGCACCGGCCAGGATGGGTTCCACATCTACGTGGAAGAGGGTGCGATCCTGAACGATAAGCATCGTCAGGCCTATGTCGCGCTGCGCCCTGACGACCCGAAGGCGCAGAAAGAGCCGAAGCTGAACCCGAAAGATGATGCCGAAGCGATCCGCCTGCGCGACTTCATGTGCCGGAACTTCTTCGACGTGCGCACCTTCGGGGCGGTGATGTCCACCGGCATCAATTGCGGCCAGGTCAAGGGCCCGGTCCAGATGACCTTCGCCAGTTCAGTCGAGCCGATCCTGCCGGTCGAGATCACCGTGACCCGGATGGCCGCGACGAACGAGGCCGAAAAGAAGAAAACGGCCGAGGGCGCCGATGGCGACCAGCGCAGCGACAATCGTACCATGGGCCGCAAACATATCGTTCCCTATGGCCTTTACGTCGCGCATGGCTTCATCTCGGCCAAATTCGCCGAACGGACGGGCTTTTCCGACGCCGATCTCGATCTTCTGTTCGAGGCGCTGGTCTCGATGTTCGAACATGACCGCTCGGCCGCGCGCGGCGAGATGACCACCCGCAAGCTGGTCGTCTTCCGCCACGAGAACGCCTTGGGCAATGCCCCGGCGCATGTGCTGTTCGACCGGGTGAAGATCGGCCGCAACGTGGATGGCGCGTTTCGAGATCTTGACGACAAGGGGCTTGGCAACCTGGCGCCGGCCCGCAAGTTCTCGGATTACATGGTGAAGATCGACCAGGAGGATCTGCCGTCGGGCGTCGAGATCCTGGACCTGGCCTAGACATGCCGGCCGAAGAGGACCCCATACCCCTCTCGGCCTTGCAACATGCGGTCTACTGCCTGCGCCAGGCCGCGCTGATCCATATCGAAAGGCTTTGGGCCGAGAACCGCTTCACCGCAGAAGGCGATGTCCTGCATGCGGTCGCCGACAAGGGCGGCAGTCGGAAGATGCGGGGGCTGCGGCGGGTTCTGGCGCTGCCGCTTGCCTGCCGGCGGCTGAACCTTTCTGGCACGGCGGATCTGGTGGAGTTCCTGCCGGGCCCGGCGGGCGAGACGGCTTTTCCCGTCGAATACAAGCGCGGCAAGCCGAAGCTGCATCGCGCCGATGAGGTGCAGTTGTGCGCGCAGGGCCTGTGTCTGGAAGAGATGACCGGTCAGCCCGTTCCCGAAGGCGCGCTGTACTATGCTGAAACCCGCCGCCGCGTGACCGTGCCCTTCGACGCCGATTTGCGCCGGTTGACCGAAGCCACCGTGGCCGATCTGGCCGCCCTCTTTGCCAGCCGCATGACGCCGCCGCCGACACCGCATAAAAGCCGCTGCCGCGCCTGTTCGCTGATTGACCTATGCCGGCCCGAAACTTTCGCCCGGCCGGTCAGGCAATGGCGCGACCGAATGGTCGAAAAGGCGCTGGCGCCCGGGGCCTCGGAATGAAGAAGCTTCTCAATACCGTCTATGTGACCAGCGAAGGTGCCGCCCTGAAAAAGGACGGCGAAAACCTGGTGGCCGAGGTCGAAGGCGCCGAGAAGGCGCGGGTGCCGCTGCACATGTTGGCCTCGATTGTGGTTTTCGGGCCGATCCTGGTCTCGCCGGCGCTGATCGGTGTTTGTGCCGAACGCGGGATCACGCTGGCGCTTCTGGATCGTGCCGGCCGGTTCCAGGCCCGGATCGAAGGGCCGGTCAGCGGCAATGTCCTTTTGCGCCGCGCGCAGTACCGCCTGGCCGACCGGGCCGAGGATGTGGTGCGCTCGATCGTCATGGGAAAGATCGCCAATCAGCGCGCGGTGATCCGTCGCGCCTTGCGCGACTATGGTGACGAGATGCCGTCCGAGACGCGCGACGCCCTTGCTGCCGCGACTGAACGCATGGCGATGATTCTGCGACGGGTGCAGCTGAAGGATGAGACAGTCGATCTCATGCGCGGCTCGGAAGGCGAGGCGGCGACGCTGTATTTTGGTGTGTTCGGCCATCTTATCCGTTCTCCAGATGCCGAGTTGCGCTGGACCGGCCGCTCGCGCCGTCCACCGCTGGACGGGATGAACGCGCTTCTATCCTTTCTTTACACGCTGCTGACCCATGACTGCCGTTCCGCCTGCGAAGCGATCGGGGTGGATCCTGCCGTCGGCTTCCTGCATCGCGACCGGCCCGGCCGGCCAAGCCTGGCTCTTGATCTGATGGAGGAATTGCGCGCGCCGCTGGCCGACCGGCTGGCGCTGTCGCTGGTCAACCGCCGCCAGCTGCGGGCTGGCGACTTTCGGCGGATGGAGGGCGGCGCGGTTCTGATGACCGATGACGCGCGCCGACTGGTGCTGACCGCCTGGCAAGAGCGCAAAAGGGAAGAGCGTCTGCATCCTTTCCTGCAGGAAAAGGCGCCCTTCGGTCTGGTGCCCTATCTTCAGGCGCAGATGCTGGCCCGCCATTTGCGCGGCGATATCGACGCCTATCCGCCCTGGTTCTGGAGCTGAGATGCTGGTGCTTGTCACCTATGATGTGAACACGTTGGAGGACGGCGGTAAGAAGCGCTTGCGGCGCCTGGCCCGCGCCTGCGAAGATTTCGGCCAGCGGGTTCAGTTTTCGGTATTTGAAATCGAGATCGACCCCGCGCAATGGGCGAAACTGAAGGCCAGGATCGAGGGGATTATTCGTTCGGACGTCGACAGCCTTCGCTATTATTATCTTGGCAGCAATTGGTCTCGGAAAGTCGAGCATGTCGGGGCGAAACCGTCGACCGATCTGAACGGGCCTCTCATCGTCTGATTCCGGGTCGATGTTGCGAAGGTCAAGCATGTTCGCTAGTTTCGCCAGGTTCGCAGAGCGGCAGATCTTTGAAAACGTGAGATAAAAAACCGCGGCAACTCCGTATGACTGCAAATTGCGTCGCAGGGGGGGGCAGTTCGCATTTTTGTGCTGTTTCTCTCCGTTTCGAGAAGCGTTTAGCATAGATGTGGTCGCCCCTTCGCGGGGGCGTGGATCGAAACCGCCTTCTATATTGCGAGGTGGTTGCTCTCCCCGTGTCGCCCCTTCGCGGGGGCGTGGATCGAAACTTGATGAACACCGCCATTCAGAGGCCCGGGGAGCGTCGCCCCTTCGCGGGGGCGTGGATCGAAACGCGCATCATCGCGGTCGCGCATATCTGTGCCGCGGTCGCCCCTTCGCGGGGGCGTGGATCGAAACGCGTCCTCCCATTTCCGCCGCCGGTCCTCCCTGTCGTCGCCCCTTCGCGGGGGCGTGGATCGAAACAGCCGGACACCGTGCATATTCTCGGCTTCGGGGTGTCGCCCCTTCGCGGGGGCGTGGATCGAAACGCGATGCTTTTCTGCCATTCGTTCTGTCGGCACGAGAGTCGCCCCTTCGCGGGGGCGTGGATCGAAACAAGACCTTCGGCGCAACTGAGGCGCTGATCAATCAGGTCGCCCCTTCGCGGGGGCGTGGATCGAAACACTGTTCCAACGGCAACGCGGGCAGCGAGTGTTTGTCGCCCCTTCGCGGGGGCGTGGATCGAAACACCATGCGCTTGGCGCCGATCGCGCCGGACGGGGTGTCGCCCCTTCGCGGGGGCGTGGATCGAAACGGCCGGCCGGTCAGCTTTTCCCAGCGGCGCACCATGGTCGCCCCTTCGCGGGGGCGTGGATCGAAACTTCTACGAGCGGCAAGACGGCGGGCTGGGGTTTGTCGCCCCTTCGCGGGGGCGTGGATCGAAACTCTGTTCGGGTGGAAGCGAGAGAACGGGAAGCGGCGGTCGCCCCTTCGCGGGGGCGTGGATCGAAACAGGCCGATCTGGGTTGCCGCAATGGCCCCATCCGGTCGCCCCTTCGCGGGGGCGTGGATCGAAACTTTACGACCACATCTAACCACCGGGGCTGCCGATGTCGCCCCTTCGCGGGGGCGTGGATCGAAACATCGACAGCATCACCGTTGCCGGTCGCCTGTGCGTCGCCCCTTCGCGGGGGCGTGGATCGAAACCCAAATCCAGATCAGAAGTGGAAGCCGGGTCAAGTCGCCCCTTCGCGGGGGCGTGGATCGAAACCTTTCAATCTGCATTGCAAACTCCCGCGTTTCCTGTCGCCCCTTCGCGGGGGCGTGGATCGAAACGCCGCAGATCCGACGCTCTTTGGTACCGTCGCTCAGGTCGCCCCTTCGCGGGGGCGTGGATCGAAACGACATTGGCCGAGCCGCGCACCGGGCTGTGCTGGGTCGCCCCTTCGCGGGGGCGTGGATCGAAACCAGTTCTGGTTGGCGTCGCAAACCTGCGATGCCGGTCGCCCCTTCGCGGGGGCGTGGATCGAAACCCGACACCAATGCCGCCATCCGTGGGGGCAACCAGTCGCCCCTTCGCGGGGGCGTGGATCGAAACGCCGATGATAAAGGGCTCAAAGCAGGTATTCGGTGGGTCGCCCCTTCGCGGGGGCGTGGATCGAAACGGCCGAAGGTCCCCTTCGGTGTGCGAGACCAGAGTCGCCCCTTCGCGGGGGCGTGGATCGAAACTCATGAAAAACTTCATTCAGCGCGGCGAGGTTGGTCGCCCCTTCGCGGGGGCGTGGATCGAAACACCGGCACCGAAACCGCCGCGGCCAAGACCCGCGCGTCGCCCCTTCGCGGGGGCGTGGATCGAAACAACCCGGTGGGGACATTGTAGAAGGTGTTGCCGGTCGCCCCTTCGCGGGGGCGTGGATCGAAACACGGCGTGGTGGCAAGGGCCTGGCAAGGATCGGCGCGTCGCCCCTTCGCGGGGGCGTGGATCGAAACCATGCCTTTAGCCTCGGGCCGTCCGGGCCGCAGTCGTCGCCCCTTCGCGGGGGCGTGGATCGAAACCCCGGAATGGCATGACCGTCGAAGCCGAACGAAAGGTCGCCCCTTCGCGGGGGCGTGGATCGAAACAGCTGGAACGGCCGGACCGGATGATGACGCAGCCGGTCGCCCCTTCGCGGGGGCGTGGATCGAAACAGCAAGGATACCGGCCCGGTCATACGCGGCTGCAGGTCGCCCCTTCGCGGGGGCGTGGATCGAAACATGGTCATGCCTGCCGCACCGCCGGCGGCTGCACGTCGCCCCTTCGCGGGGGCGTGGATCGAAACGCCTTCAGAGGCGCGGGCGCGCCAAAGGAACCGACGTCGCCCCTTCGCGGGGGCGTGGATCGAAACCTGCCAGTCCAGCCGCGGGTCGCGCACCTTCGGCGGTCGCCCCTTCGCGGGGGCGTGGATCGAAACTCGCTGCCCGGCCCCTCAGGGACGCCGCGCGCCGTCGCCCCTTCGCGGGGGCGTGGATCGAAACGTCGCCGAACCGGACGAAGGAATACATCCCCGGCAGTCGCCCCTTCGCGGGGGCGTGGATCGAAACTTGCCGAGGTGATAGGCCAGATCGTGCGCCGCGTCGCCCCTTCGCGGGGGCGTGGATCGAAACAATTCGCGCGCCGGCATGGACTTGGCAGGGTCCGTCGCCCCTTCGCGGGGGCGTGGATCGAAACACCTCCGCGGCCTGGACGATCAGGCCGACCGCGTGTCGCCCCTTCGCGGGGGCGTGGATCGAAACGACATGTCTCTCTGTCTGGACGATCTGCCGCGCCGTCGCCCCTTCGCGGGGGCGTGGATCGAAACACCTCCAGAGCCGAGGCGTCGAGCTGTTCCAGCGTCGCCCCTTCGCGGGGGCGTGGATCGAAACACCGTCACCAGCTGGCTCAAGGAGGCCGCATGAATGGTCGCCCCTTCGCGGGGGCGTGGATCGAAACACCCAGCAGGACGGGTCGTTTTCCCAATAGTCGCCCGGTCGCCCCTTCGCGGGGGCGTGGATCGAAACCCCGGTGGCGCCCTCGATCGCCACCGGGGTCGCTGGTCGCCCCTTCGCGGGGCGTGGATCGAAACAGGCGCGAGGGGATCACCTTCTGGCTCCACTTCGGTCGCCCCTTCACGGGGGCGTGGATTCAAAGCCTCACCCGTTTACAGTCGCGACTGTAACCCCTTGATTTCTCAAGGCTCGGTTCTGGGCTGATATACCGACCATGCCTCTGGAATCGCACGCAAATTCCTGCTCTTCCGCGATCGCCACCCCCCTTGGGTCAGGCACTGCGCCGCCGGTCAGTGCCCGTGATCGGCATGCAGGCACAGGTCGTGATTGCCCAGAACGTCGATCACCCGGCAGTCCGAAATCGTGCCATGGGCGCATTGCGCCACCATCCGCTGCAGCTCGGTCTGCAGGGCCTGCAAGCGCTGGATGCGTTCCTTCACCGCGATCAGCTGCCGCCGCGCGATCTCGTCGGCCGAGGCGCAGGGCATGTCGGGCTGGTCCGCCAGGCGCAGCAATTCGCGGATCGCGTCCAGCGGGAAGCCCAGGTCGCGGGCATGGCGCACGAAGCAAAGCCGCTCCAGCGTCTTCTGGCCGTAAAGCCGCTGGTTGCCACTGCTGCGGTCGGCTTCGGGCAGAAGGCCGATCTGTTCGTAATAGCGGATGGTCGGCACCTTCACCCCGGCGGCCTGGCTTAGCTTTCCGATCGTCAGCATGAGAAACCTCTTGAAGCTCTAGTTGCTAGAGCATGTATCCCTGCGAATCGATGCAGACAAGTCGACCGGACCCAAGTCCGGGCAGGAGGCCGCGATGCGCGAAGCGACGAAATATCAATGGACGGTCAGCGGCATGGATTGCGCCGCCTGCACCGTGAAGGTGACGAAGGCGGTCGAGCGGCTGCCGGGTGTCAGCGAGGTGAAGGTCGCGCTGATGAGCGAGCGTCTGTCGCTGGCGCTTGCCCCGGGGGCGACGGCGCCGGGCCAGGTGGAAGAGACGGTGCGCAAGCTGGGCTATCAGATCGCGCCGCTGTCCGACGGGGCGGGGGCGCGCAGCGGCGCGCGCGCGCATGTCCATGGTCCGGGCTGCGCCGGTCATGGCGCGACGGCGGATCATGACCATGATCACGATCATGACCACGGCCACGATCACGGCGCGGCGCCTGCGGCTGCGGGCCATCTGCATGACGATCCGGCCGATCGCGGCAAGCCCTGGTATCGCAGCGGCAAGGGGCGGCTGGTGCTGGGCACCGGGCTGCTTCTGGCGCTGGCCTGGGGGTTCGAGCTGTTCGTCTCGGCCGAATATGGCGGCTGGGCCTTCGCGCTGGCCTGTGTCATCGGCCTTGCGCCGGTGGCGCAGCGGGCTTTCGCGGCGCTGCGTCTGGGCCAGCCCTTCACCATCGAAAGCCTGATGACCATCGCCGCGCTGGGTGCCCTGGTGATCGGCGCGGCCGAAGAGGCGGCTTTGGTCGTGTTCCTGTTCGCGGTGGGCGAGGTGCTGGAAGGCGTGGCGGCCGGCAAGGCGCGCGACAGTATCCGTGCCCTGGGCGATCTGGTGCCGAAGACCGCGCTTCTGGAACAGGACGGACGCATAAGCGAGGTTCCGGCCGACAGTCTGCTGATCGGCCAGACCGTACTGGTGCGCCCGGGCGACCGGATCCCCGCCGATGGCGAGATCGTCGAGGGCACAAGCGGCATCGACGAAAGCCCGGTCACCGGCGAAAGCGTGCCCGTCACCCGCGGCCCGGGGGCGGCGGTCTATGCCGGCGCGATCAACACCGAGGCTGCCTTGCGGATCCGCGTCAGCCGCGAACCCGCCGACAATACCATCGCGCGGATCATCCGCCTGGTCGAAGAGGCCGAAGAGGCGCGGGCGCCGACCGAGCGTTTCATCGACCGGTTCAGCCGCTGGTACATGCCCGCCATCGTCGCGGTCTCGGCGCTGGTCGTCCTGCTGCCGCCGCTGGCGCTGGGGCTGGACTGGCAGGTCTGGATCTATCGCGGCCTGGCGCTTCTGCTGATCGGTTGCCCCTGCGCGCTGGTGATCTCGGTTCCGGCCTCGATCGCCTCGGCCCTGTCTTCGGGGGCGCGGCGCGGGCTTTTGATGAAGGGTGGTGCTGTGATCGAGGCGGCGGCGGCGGTGCGGCGCATCGCCTTTGACAAGACCGGCACGCTGACCCATGGCAAGCCCGTCGTCACCGATCTGCGCCCCGCGCCCGATGTGGCGGAAGGCGATCTGCTGGCGGTGGCGGCGGCGGTCGAGGCCGGGTCCAGCCATCCGCTGGCCCAGGCGATCCTGCGCCGCGCGGACCAACAGGCGCTGGCGCCCCTGCCGGCGCGCGAGGCGCGGGCGATCCCCGGCAAGGGGGTTCAGGCGCTTGTGGAAGGCGCCCAGGCCTGGGTCGCCTCGCCCCGCCATGCGGCCGAGGCGGGCGGGCTGGCGCCGGCGCAGCAGGACGTGGCGCGCGCGCTGGAGGCCGAGGGCAAGACGGTGGTCGCGGTCTTCCGCGAAGGCCAGCCGCTGGGCCTGATCGCGCTGCGCGACGAGCCGCGCGCCGATGCGGCCGAGGCGATGCGGCAATTGCGGGCGATGGGGATCGCTCCGGTCATCCTGACCGGCGACAATCCCCGCACCGCCGAGGCGATTGCCGGGCAGCTGGGCATGGCCTTCCGCGCCGAGATGCTGCCCGAAGACAAGCTGGGCGTGATCCGCGAGATGGCGGCCGAGGGCGGGGTGATGATGATCGGCGACGGCATCAACGACGCCCCGGCGCTGAAACAGGCGGGCGTGGGCGTCGCCATGGGCTCGGGCACCGATGTGGCGCTGGAAACCGCCGATGCGGCGATCCTGCGCGACCGGGTGCAGGATGTGCCGGCGCTGATCCGGCTGGCGCGGGCGACGATGGGCAATATCCGCCAGAATGTCGCCGTGGCGCTGGGGCTGAAGGCGGTGTTTCTGGTCACCTCGGTTCTGGGGCTGACGGGTCTGTGGATCGCGATCCTGGCCGATACCGGCGCAACGGTGCTGGTCACGCTGAACGCGCTGCGCCTGTTGCGCTTCGATCCGACGCGGGAGGGCTAGGATGATCGCGCCCTCCGGCTGGGCCGCTTTCGCGGCGCTGGGCCTGTATCTGGCGCTGTTCGCGCTGGGCACTCTGCGGCTGAGGGCGGCGGGGCAGCGGGTCTGGCTGTTTCCCGGCGCCAAAGGGGCCGACCGGCTGGCGGCGCTGGGCTTTCGCGCGGGCTTTGCACTGGCGGTCCTGGGCCCGCTTCTGTGGCGGGCGGTCCCCGCGCTGCACAGGGCCGATCCGCTGTGGCGCGACCTGCCGCAAACCGGGCTTGGCGCAGTTCTGGCGGCGCTGCTGGCCTGGGCCGGGGCGGGGCTGGCGCTGGTGGCGCAATCGGGCATGGGGGCCTCATGGCGGGTCGGCGTGGCGCAGGGTGCTGCGGGGCAATTGGTGACGGGCGGGCTGTTTTCGCTGTCGCGCAACCCCACCTTCCTGGGCCAGGTGCTGCTGCTGCTCGGTCTGGCGCTGGCCTTGCCCGCGCTGCCGACCCTGATTGCCCTGCTGCTGGTTCTGGCCGCGGCAAGCCTGCAGATCCGCAGCGAAGAGCGGCTGATGCTGGCCGCGCATGGCCCCGCCTATGCCGCCTATCAGCGCCGGGTGCCGCGCTGGATCGGTCTGCCGCGCCGGTAGGCCAAGGCCGCCGGGGCCGCTTAGCCCGCGCCGTCGCGAAACAGCGCCGCCAGCCGCGCGCGGTCGATCGCCCGGCAGATGCCGCCCTCGGGCTTGACGGTGGGCACATCCTCGCCCGCGACAAGCGCATTCACCACCGCCTCTTCCACCGCCTCGACCGCGGCCAGATAGACCGGGTCGATATGGTCGGGCGCCAGCTCGTCGATCCGGCGCAGCAGGGCGGTCTGTGGCAGCTCTTGCGGATTGGCGGTCGAGAAGGCCAGGAAGATATCGCCCGAACTGTTGCCGCCCGGCGTGCCGCCGCGGCCGATGCCGATCGCCGCCCGTCGCGCCAGGCCCTGCAGCGACAGCGGCGACAGCGGCGCGTCGGTGGCCAGGATCACGATGATCGAGCCGGTCTCGCGCTTGATCAGCCGGCCCTCGGGCATCAGCTGCCCGACCGGCCGGCCCAGGATCGTCAGCCAGGGCCGGATGCCGTGATTGGCCTGAACCAGCGCGCCGACCGTATAGCCGGCCCCCAGATCGACCCGGCGCGAGGCGGTGCCGGTGCCGCCCTTGAACTCATAGGCGATCATCCCGTTGCCGCCGCCGGTCGAGCCTTCGGCGACCGGGCCCGGCCGGGCCGCGGCCAGGGCCGCCAGCGCATGATCGGGGGTCACCGCCAGCCGGGTGATGTCGTTCAGCACCCCGTCATAGGTTTCGGCCACGACCGGCATCGCCCAGGCGTGGCGGTCGCGGAAATGGCTGGCATAGGTGTCGATCATCCAGCGCACGGCGCCGCTGTGGCAGGCGCCGATGGCATGGGTGTTGCTGATCAGGATCGGGCCCAGGACATGCCCGGCATGGTCGATCCAATGCGTGCCCGTCATCTCGCCATTGCCGTTCAGCGCGGCATGGCCGGCCCAGACCGGGCGGGGGCGCGGGTCGTGGCCGCGGGGCAGCACCGCCGTCACACCGCTGCGCAGCCTTTGCGCCGGATCGGTCAGGGTGCAGAAGCCGACCTCGACGCCTTCGACATCGGTGATGGCGTTCAGGGGCCCGGGCGTGCCCGGAAAGGGCAGGCCCAGATCGCGGGCGCGGGGCGGCGGGGGCGTGGCAAAGCCGGCGGGCATCCAGGATCTCGGGCTGCGGTCAGGTCACCCGCGACCTTACCTGATATTTCGGATCGCGCCAGATTTCGCTGCCGATCACCTCGGCGATCAGCGCCGCGGCGCGGTCGATATCGGCGGCGTCCAGATACAGCGGCGTGATGCCGAAACGCATGATGTCGGGGGCACGGAAATCGCCGATCACCCCGCGGTCGATCAGCGCCTGAATGGCGGCATAGCCCTGCGGGAAGGCGAAAGACACTTGCGAGCCGCGCTGGGCCGGGTCGCGGGGCGAGACCAGGCGCAGGGCAGGGCATTGCGCCTCGACCGCGGCGATGAAACGTTCGGACAGCGCGATCGAGGCGGCGCGCAGATCGGCCATGGAAACGCCCTGCCAGACGTCCAGCGCCCGGTCCAGCACCGCCAGCTGCAGGATCGGCGGCGTGCCGACGCGCAGCCTTTCGGCGCCCTGTGCCGGGCGATAGGCCAGCTCCATCGCGAAGGGCGCATCATGGCCCATCCAGCCGGCCAGGGCCGGGCGCAGATCCGCGATCAGATCGGGGCGGGCATAGATGAAGGCCGGCGCGCCCGGCCCGCCGTTCAGGAACTTGTAGCTGCAGCCCACCGCGAATTCGGCCTGGCAGGCGGTCAGGTCGACCGGCACCGCCCCGGCGCTATGGGCCAGATCCCAGATCATCACCGCGCCGGCCCGATGCGCGGCAGCGGTGATCGCGGCCATGTCATGCATCCGCCCGCTGCGGAAATCGACCTGGGTCAGCAAGACCGCCGCCACATCGGGGCCGAGCGCGTCCTGCACCTGGTCGGGATCGACAAGCCGCAACTCATGCCCCTTTCCCAGCGTGTCGATCAGACCCTGCGCCATGTACAGGTCGGCCGGGAAATTGCCGCGGTCCGACAGCACGACGCGCCGGTCGGGGCGCAGCGCCAGCGCCGCCGCCAGCGCCTGATAGACCTTGATCGACAGCGTATCGCCCGTTGCGACCGAGCCTTCGGGCGCCCCGATCAGCCCGCCGATCCGGTCGCCCACCTGGCGCGGCAGACTGATCCAGCCGGCCGAATTCCAGGCCCGGATCAGCTCTTGCCCCCATTGCGCGCCGATCACCTCGGCCGCGCGTTCGGCCGCGCCGCGCGGCAGCGGGCCCAGCGAGTTGCCGTCCAGATAGATCACGCCCTCGGGCAGGTCGAACAATGGCTTCAGCGGCAGATCGGTCATTCCACAGGCTCCCCCTCGCGGCACAGGGCCGCTGCATCAGTCCTAGCCGCCCGGCGGGGCCCGGCTCAAGTGCCCGCGTCAGGCCCCGTCTTTCAGGCCCCGTCTTTCAGGCTGGCTCGCCCGGGCCAAAGCGCGGCACCGGATCGGCATCGGGATACAGATAGTCGCGCGTGCGGGGCGCGGCATAGCGGCCACGGCCCAGCTGGACCTGGAACAACAGGTTGTAGCGTTCGGAAAACACCAGCTCTGCCGCGGTCAGATAGTAGCGCCACATCCGCACGAAGCCTTCATCGAACATCTCGCGCACGCGGGGCAGGTTCGCCTCGAAGCGTTGCTGCCAATGCCGCACCGTGCGTTCGTAATGCCCGCGCCAGACCTCGACATCGCAGCTGTAAAGCCCCGACTTTTCCACCGCCGCCAGCACTTCGGACAAAGCGGGCGTATAGGCGCCGGGGAAGATGTATTTCATGAAGAAGGGCGAAGACACGCCCGGCGGCGTCGCCCGGCCGATGAAATGGATCAGCGCCAGCCCGTCTTCGGTCAGGTTGTCATGCAACTTGCGGAAATAGGTGCGGTATTGCGGCGCGCCCACATGTTCCAGCATGCCGACCGAGACGATGCGGTCGAAGGGTTCGGCCACTTCGCGATAATCGCAAAGCCGGATCTCGACCTGGTCGGACACGCCATTTTCAGCCGCGAAGGCCTCGGCCGCGGCCTTCTGCTCGGCCGACAGGGTGATCCCGGTGACATGGACGCCCCAATCCTTGGCCAGCGTGACCGCAAGCCCGCCCCAGCCGCAGCCGATATCCATCACCCGCATGCCGGGCCGCAGCAGCAGCTTGCGCGCGATATGGGCCTTTTTCTTTTCCTGCGCTTCCTCCAGCGTCTCGTCGCCTTTCGGGAAATAGCCGCAGGTATATTGCCGCCCCGGCTCCATGAAGAGCCCGTAGAATTCGGCCGGAATGTCGTAATGCGCGGCGACATTGCGGCGCGAGACATGGATCGGGCTGCGCTGCACCGCCCGGCGCCAGACCAGGCGCAAGCCTTCGACCAGCCGATGCGCCAGCGGGAAATCGCCGGCCTGCTCGTTCAGGATCGCCAGCCGGATCAGGCTGCGCAGATCCTCGGCCGGGACCGAGATCAGCCCCTCCATATAGCATTCGCCCAAGCCGAGATCAGGATTCTTCAGGATGCGGCCAAAGGCGCGCGCATCATGCACGACCAGCGCGGCGCGCGGTTCGCCCCCAGGGCCGAAGCGGCGGGTCGTGCCGTCAGGCAGGGTCAGGGTCAGCTCTCCGACCCGCAGCATCCGGGTCAGGAAGCCCAGGAACAGCCGTTCGGCGATCATGCGGCGCGCGCCCCCGACAGGCCCGGCCAGATCCGCCACAGCGGCCAGCTTTCGACCTGCAGATAGCGCCGCACCGGCGTCTTGATCGCGATCATCAGGAAGCCGATCGACAACAGGCACCAGACGGCGGGAATCTCGTTGGGGTTCGAGGTGGTCAGCCGCGCCAGAACCGGGCCCATCAGCAGATGGTAGATCACCAGCTTCCACGAGCCCAGCAGGAACGGGACAAGGAACATCGCGATCGGATAGGTGGGGAAGGCATCGGCGAACAGCCTGTGCCAGGGCCAGCCCTGGCTTGCGGCGGCCATCCCCTCGAACATGCCATTCACCGGCACCTGCCAGGCGATATGCCAATTGCCCGTCACCGAACACATCTGCGGCCCGCATAACAGCCGGCCGGGCGTACAAAGCCCCGCCGCCTCAAGCGGTTGCAATTGCACGATCATCACCGCGGCCGAGATCGAACAGGCGGCAAGGCAGATCGGCCAGGCCAGGCGCCGCACGGCGGCCGGCACGAAATACAGCGCCATCATCGCGCCGAAGAAGGGCTGGAAGGCGATATGCAGATAGCTGAGCAGCGTGGCAAAGCGGTTCGCGCCCAGCCCGCATTGGTCGATCACGCTGTAGGTATAGCCCTGCAGCAGTTCCATGCCCGAGAAATACATCAGGGGCAGCCACAGAAGCGGGCTGTCTTTCTTCCAGGCCGCATAGCCGGTTGCCGCCAGGCCGGCCGCCGCCAGCGCGTATGAGGCTTCGCCACTCCAGCACATCGGTCAGCCTCGGGGCGCGGGCGGCAGGTCCTGGCCCGCCGCAAGGGGGCGCGCAGGCAGGGCAGGTGCGTGCAGGATCATGCAGCGCCGCCCCAGGTCCGGCGCAGGACGGCCTGCCAGTTGCGATGCGCCAGCTTTTGCAGCAGCGGCCGGTCATAGCCATGCGCCGCCAGCGCCTCGAGCAGCCGGGGCAGGCCCAGCACATCGCCGATCACCTCGGGCGTGGTGCAGCCATCGTAATCCGAGCCGAAGCCCAGATGATCCTCGCCCAGTTGTTCCAGCAGATGGTCCATGTGGCGCAGCACCGGATCCCAGCCGGTGGCGGCATTCTGCTGGCCATCGGCCCGCAGGAACGAGGTCGAGAAGTTCAGCCCGACCATGCCCTTCGACTCGCGGATCATGGCCAGCTGCCGGTCGGTCAGGTTGCGCGACGACGGCGTCAGCGCATGGGCGTTGGAATGGGTGGCAACCAGCGGCGCATCCGACAGGCGGGCGACATCGTCAAAGCCCTTTTCGTTCAGATGGCTGAGGTCGAGCATGATCTTCAGCGCATTGCATTCGCGCACCAGCCGCTGTCCGGCCTCGGTCAGGCCGGGGCCTGTATCGGGCGAGGAGGGGAAGGCGAAGGGCACGCCATGGCCGAACAGCGTTGGGCGCGACCAGACCGGGCCCAAGGACCGCAGGCCGGCGGCATGGAACAGATGCAGCGAATCCAGGCTTTCATCGATCGCCTCGGCGCCTTCGAAATGCAGGATCGCGGCGATGGTGCCGGTGGCGATGCAGGCATCCAGATCATCGGCCGAGCGCACGATCTTCAAGGCGCCCTTGGCTGCGCGTTCCATCCAGTACAGATGCCCGACCGCCTGCATCGCCGGGCCGATGGCGGCCGGGAAGGGGATTGGGTCGGGCAGGGGCAGGGCGAAGGGCGGGTGCGCCATCATCGCCATGAAATCGGGGCCGTCATCGTCATGCGGCGAGGGCAGGTAGACGGCGAAGAAGCCACCGGCGAAGCCCGCCTGCTGCATCCGCGGCAGATCCAGATGGCCGATGCCTTCGCCGGTCAGGAAGATCTCTTCGCGCCGGGCCGGGTCCAGCAGCAGGCGCAGAAGGAAGTCGTTATGGCCGTCGAAAACCGGGATCATCACTTTGTCTCCATCAGGCGGTCGGCCGAGGCCTCGAACAGGCTGCGGGCATAGCCGGTCTGCATCCTGGCATTGGCAAGATCGGCGCGGGCAAGCTCTTCGACGGCACGGCCGTGCTGCATCACCAGCACGCGGTCGCACATATGGTCGATGACCGCAAGGTCATGAGAAACCATCAGGAAAGTCAGCCCGCGTTCGGCGCGCAGCCGGTTCAGAAGGTTCAGCACCTCGGCCTGGACGCTGGCATCCAGCGCCGAGGTCGGCTCGTCCAGCAGCAGGATCTTCGGTTCCAGCATCAGCGCGCGGGCGATGGCGACGCGCTGGCGCTGGCCGCCCGACAGCTGATGCGGATAGCGGAAGCGGAAGGCCGGCGGCAGGCCCACATCCTGCAGCGCCTGCACCACCTTGGCATCCGAGCCGGGCAGGCCGTGAATGGCCAGCGGCTCGGACAGGGTGCGGTCGATGGTGTGGCGGGGATGCAGGCTGGCATAGGGGTCCTGGAACACCATCTGCACCTGGCGCGAAAAGGCGCGGCCCTGGGGCAGGGGTTTGCCGTCGATCAGGATCCGCCCGGCCGAGACCGGCGCCAGCCCGCAGATCGCGCGCAGGATGGTGGATTTGCCCGAGCCGGATTCGCCCACCAGCCCATAGCTTTCCTGCGCCGCGACCGACAGCGACACGTCTTCGACCGCGCGCACCTCATGCCCTTTCGAGCGGAAGGTGACGGACAGGCCCTGGATGTCGATCATCGCCATTGCGGGCCCCCCAGCTGCGGGGCAAGCGATTTCTTCGAAGAAATCGCAGCGGAGCCTTTGAAGGCTCCGGACCGGAATTTTCGAAAATTCCGGTGAGGCGCGAGGGGCGGGGTCATTGCGTGCCCTCCTGCGCCCAGCCGCCCGAGCGGTCCAGCACCGGCAGGGCGGCGCGGCTGCCGCCGATCCGCGGAAGGCAGTTCAGCAGGCCCTGCGTATAGGGGTGCTGCGCCTGCATCAGCCGGCCGGCGGCGATTTCCTCGACGATCTTGCCCTTGTACATCACCAGAACCCGGTCGCAGAACCGCGCCACCAGCCGCAGGTCGTGGCTGATGAAGATCAGCCCCATGCCGCGATCGCGCACCAGCCGGTCCAGGATCGACAGCACTTCGGCCTGCACGGTCACGTCCAGCGCCGAGGTGGGTTCGTCGGCGATCAGCAGGTCGGGTTCGGGGATCAGCATCATCGCGATCATCACCCGCTGGCCCATGCCGCCCGACAATTCATGCGGATAGGCGGTCAGCACCCGTTCGGGGTTGCGGATCTGCACCGCCTCAAGCGCGGCCAGCGCCTTGGCGCGGGCATCCGCGCGGCCCAGACCGTCGCGGCGGCGCAGGCCCTCGGTCAGCTGATCGCCGACATTCATCACCGGGTTCAGCGAATATTTCGGATCCTGCATCACCATGCCGATCCGCTTGCCGCGCAGCGCGCGCATCTCGCGTTCGCCCGCCGTCATCAGGTCGTGCCCGTCAAAGACCATCCGGTCGGCCTGGATCCGGCCCGGCGGGCGGATCAGCCGCAAGACCGACCGTCCGGTCATGGTCTTGCCCGAGCCCGATTCGCCCACGATCCCCAGCCGTTCCCGGCCAAGGCTGAACGACACGCCGCGCACCGCCTCGACCGGGCCGGTCTCGGTGTCGAAGGTGACGCGCAGGTTCTGCACCTCAAGCAGCGGGCTCATTTCGGGGCACTCCGCGGGTCCAGCACATCGCGCAACCCGTCGCCCAGCAGGTTGAAGCCCAGGGAGACCAGGAAGATCGCCAGGCCCGGCATGGTCGGGATCCACCATTGTTCGAACAGGAATTTCCGCCCGGCCGAGATCATCTGCCCCCATTCCGGCATCGGCGGCTGCACGCCCAGGCCCAGGAAGCCCAGCCCGGCGGCGATCAGGATCACCCCGGCCATGTCCAGCGTGACACGGATGATGACCGAAGGCAGGCACATCGGCACGATATGGCCGGCGATGATGCGCAGATGGCTGGCGCCCTGCAGGCGGACGGCGGCGATATAGTCGGAATTGCGCACGGTCAGCGTCTCGGCCCGGGCGACGCGGGCATAGGGCGGCCAGGCGGTCAGCGCGATGGCCAGAACGGCGTTGAAGATGCCGGGGCCCAGAACGGCCACCAGGGCCAGGGCCAGGATCAGCCGCGGGAAGGCCATGAAGATATCGGTCAGCCGCATCAGCACCGCATCGACCCAGCCGCCGAAATAGCCCGAGACCGTGCCGATCATCAGCCCCAGCACCGGCGCCGTCACCGCGACCAGCGCGATGATATACAGGGTGACGCGGCTGCCCCAGATGATCCGGCTCAGGATGTCGCGGCCGAAATCGTCAGTGCCCAGCAGGAAACCGGGCGTGCCGGGCGGCTGCAGGCGGCGCGACAGATCCTGCACCACCGGATCATGCGGGGCGATCAGCGGCGCCAGCAGCGCCGTCAGCAGCAAAAGCCCGACGATCGCCAGCCCGAGCATCGCCAGCCCGTTCCTGCGGATGCGCAGCCAGGCCAGCCAGGCCTGTCCCAGCCGCGCCTGCCGGCGCGAACGCGGGTTCGGATCGGTCAGCCAGCCGCGCCAGCCCTGTCTTGCGGGAAGGCTGGTCATGCGCGCGCCCTCGGGTCGACCAGCCGGTACAGGATGTCGCTGATCATGTTCAGGGTGACGAAGGCCAGGCCGACCACGACCGTGCCGCCCAGAACCGCCGGCATGTCATTGGCGAACAAGGCATCGGTGATGTAGCGGCCCAGGCCCGGCCAGGCAAAGATCGTCTCGGTCAGCACCGCGCCCTCCAGCAGATAGGCATAGCTCAAGGCGATGACGGTGATCAGCGGCACCATGACGTTGCGCATCGCATGGACCCAGATCACCCGCCATTCCGGCATGCCCTTGACGCGGGCGGTGGTGATGTATTCCTGCCCCAGTTCATTCATCATGAAGCTGCGGGTCATCCGGCTGATATAGGCCATCGAGACATAGCCCAGCAAAGCCGAGGGCAGGATGATGTGGCTGATCGCGTTGCGGAACATGTCCCAGGCGCCGTTCAGCGCCGCGTCGATCAGGATGATGCCGGTATATTGCGTCATCTGGAACTCGAGCAGCATCTGATAGCTGGCATCCAGCCGCCCCGGCCCCGCCACCCAGTCAAGCTGGCCGTAGAACACCAGAAGCCCCAGGAGCCCGAGCCAGAAGACCGGCATGGAATAGCCCACAAGCCCGACGATCCGCACGATCTGATCGGCGAAACTGCCGGGCCTTGTCGCGGCCAGAACCCCCGCCGGCACGCCCGCTAGAACACCGAACAGCGTGCCCAGCGTGGCCAGTTCCAGCGTGGCGGGGAAATACCTTGCAACCTCTTGCAGAACCGGCTCGCGGGTGCGGATCGACACGCCCAGATCGCCCTGCAGCGCATCCCACAGATAGATGCCGTATTGCACATACCAGGGCCGATCCAGGCCGAAATGCTGGCGCGCGGTCTCGATCTGCGCCGGCGTCGCGCGTTCGCCGACAATCGACAGGATCGGGTCGATCGGCACGACGCGGGCGATGATGAAGGTCATCGTCAAAAGGCCCAGAAGGGTCAGCATCAGCGACAGAAGGCTGGTGCCCAGCCCGAACAGGCGACCGCGCCAGGGCGAGGGGCCAGAGAGGGGGACGGGGGCGGGGGAGGAGGTATTTGCCATCGGGAAAGGGACCCGCCCGCCGCAGGCTCTGCGACGGGCGGGCCGCTTCGCTTACTTGGTGACCAGCCAGTAGGACGCGGAATCAACCGCGCCGCCGGTGTAGAAATCCTTCACATTCGTGCGCAGCCCGGTCTCCTTCATTTCCTGGAACATCAGGACGAAGGCGGAATCCTGGCGGTGTTTTTCTTGGATTTCCTTGTACATCTCGGCGCGCTTGGCCGAATCGGGTTCGACCACCGCGGCTTCGGTCATCGCGCCCAGCTCGCCCGGATCCCAGGCGGTGCGCCAGGCCAGATAACCAGTCGCCTTCGCCTCGTCGGAATTGTCGGGGTTCTGCGCGAAGGTCGAGGCATTGGTATGCGGATCGGGATAATCCGGGCCCCAGGTCTGCAGCGTGATCTCATGCTGGCGGGCGCGGTACTTTTCCAACACCTGCTTGCCATCGCCCACATCCAGCGTCAGCTCGATGCCGATCTGGCCGAAGGTGTTCTGGATCGACTGGGCAATATCCATCCGGTCTTGGGTGTTGCGCACGGTGATCGAGACCTTCAAGGGCAGCGGAACGCCGGACTTTTCAAGCAATTCCTTGGCCTTGGCCAGATCCAGCGTGAAGGGCGTGTCATCCAGCGCCCCCAGGAAGCCCTTGGGCAGGAAGGCCTGGTGAACGCCCCATTGCCCCTTCAGGATCGTGTCGGCCATGCCGGTGTAATCAACGGCATAGCGCATGGCATCCAGCACATCGGGATTGGCCAGCGCCTCGACCTTCTGGTTCATCGCCAGATAATAAATCTGGCCGCCCACATCGCTGGTGATGGTGACATCGGCATTGCCGGACAGCCCTTCCACATCGGTCGGCGTCAGCTTGCGCGCGATGTCGATATCGCCCTTTTCCAACAGCAGCCGTTCGGTCGCGCCTTCGGGGATATGCTGCATGAAGATGTTCTTGATCTTCGCATCGCCCCGCCAATAGCCCGGCCGCGCCTCAAGGATATAGCCCTCGTTCGGCTTGAAGCTTTTCAGCACATAGGCGCCGGTCCCGGCCGAGTTCGACTTCAGCCACTCATTGCCCATGTCGCCATCGACGGCATGCTCCTCGACCGTCTTCATGTCGACGATATTCGCAACACCCGCGGTCAGGCAGTTATAGACGAAAGACGGCGCATAGACCTTGTCGGTGGTGAACGAGACGGTGTCGCCGTCGAAGGTGATCTTCTCGTCGACATTGTCCTTGGTGAAACCGAACTGGGCCAGGATGAAGGCCGGGGTCTTGTCCAGCTTGATCACCCGCTTCAGCGAATAGGCGGCGTCTTCGGCGGTCAGCGGATTGCCCGAGGCAAAGGTGATGCCCGACTTGATCTTGAACGAGAAGGTCAGCCCATCTTCCGAGACCGACCAGCTTTCGGCCAGGCCCGGAATCAGCTCACCCGGCTTGGTCGGATCCAATTCGACCAGCGTGTCATAGAGGTTGTTGTTCAGGTCGAGGCCCGAGAATTCAAAGGCCTCATGCGGGTCGATCGAGACGATGTCGTCGATCGCATCGGCGATCACCAGCGTATCGGCCGGGGTTTCGGCGAAAAGCGCGGCCGGGGCGGCGCCGGCCATAAGGATTGCAAGGGCCGCGCTGCGGCCGATCCCACGGGTAAGGATCATCTCGGAACTCCCTGATGTTGTCCGGCCCTCGGGAACGGGGCCGGTTCTTTGACCAGTTGGACAATTGCCGGGGGGACCTGTCAATGGGCTTGTCCTGCGCGCGCGGCATCAGGGGGCGATCGGCACCGGCTTCGCCTGTTCTGCCAGCAGCCAGACCCGGTCGGCGGCCAGGCTTTGCCAGGGGCCGGGACCGGCGGTGCCGGGCCAGGTGATGCGGATCTCGGCCGTCTCGGCCGTGCCCAGGCCGACATGCAGGGGCGCCAGATGCCCGCCGCCATGGCCGCCACCGACGGTGATCTCGCGCGTCTGTACCGGCAGGCCCGGGGCGCGGATCTCGACGATGGCGCCGACTGCATCGCGGTTGCCCTGCGGCTGCGACAGGCGCAGCGCCAGGAAATGCCCCATGCCGGGCCCGCCCAGATTGCGCCAGACTTGCGTCGGCGCATTGCGGTTGACCGCGATCAGATCGGGCAGGCCATCGGCGTTCAGATCCACCGCCGCCCCGCCGCGGCCTTCGGCAAAGCTTAACACTCCGGCGGTTTCCGCCGCTTCGGTGAAGCTGCCATCTTCGTTCTGGATCAACAGGTTGTTGGGATCTTTCTCGGCGAAATCCGGCATCTGCCAGACGTTTCCCTTGACGACGTAAAGATCGACTCGCCCGTCCAAGTTGACATCGGTAAATTCCGCATGCCAGGCGGTCGAGGGGCGCGGATCGCCGCCGGTGAAGGGGCGATGTGCGGTCACGCCGCGCTTGAAGGCCTGATCGGCATATTGCGGTTTGCCCGAAGCGGGGTCTTTCAGCACCTGCAGTTTGTTGTCGGCCATCGAGGTCAGGAAATAGTCGGGATAGCCATCGCCCGTCACATCGGATTGCGCGATGCCCATGCCCCAGATCCGCAGCTTCGCCCAGCCCTCCTCGGGCGTGTACAGACGCGGCGGCCCGTCTGCGGGGAAATGCCAAAGCTGTTCCTGCCCGCCCTTGTAATATTCCCGGTCATTCGACACGCGCAGGCTGGGCCTGCCCGAGCGGTTCCAATCGGTGAACAGGATCGACAGGGCGCAGAAGCCGGGGCTCAGCGGCAGGGCGGCGCCATAGCCGCCGCCCGGCGCAGGCCGGTACAGATGGTTCGGCGTGCAAGAGCCCCAGGGGAAGGCCTCTTGCCTGCGGTCGATGTAGCTTCCGACCGCAAGTGTCGGCCAGGACTGGCCTTTTTCCCAGGTCGCGGCGAAGGCGGTGGACCAGAGATCCAGCCCGTCGAACCCCCAGTCCGCGCTGGCCTCTTCAAAGCGGCAATCGCCCAGGCCGCGCATCAGCCGGTCGGGGCCCACGCGCAACAGCGCCAGATCGGTGATCCCGTCGCCGTCGATGTCCAAAGGCCAGGCGCCCGAAACCTGGTCGATGGCAAGCCCGCTGTCGGGCAGGGCGGCAAAGGCCAGCGCGCCGCCCGGGGCGCTGTCATTGCGAAACAGTTGCGCGGGCGCGGTGCCGCCGGCCAGCAAGACCTCGGGGCGCAGATCGCCGTTGCAGTCGAAGACCGCCGCCCCGCCGCCGACCATGAAGGTCCATTCGCCGGTGAAGCTGTGGGCAAGGCCCGAGGGCGCGGTTTCCTCGGCAAAGCGCGGAATCGCGGTTTCGCCGCTGGCCGCCGCCGCAGCCAGAGCCATGGTCATCAGCGCCAGCGCCAGGACGATGCCCTTCATTCCGACATCCTCAGCGCCACGGCATAGGCGCCGATGCAGGCGCCCTGGGTCAGGCCGCGCTCGATGGCGGCGCGGAAATGGATGCCGCCGTAAAGCCTTGAGATCGCGGCCTCTTCGGCGGCCGCCTGGAACGAGGCGAAGGCGCGTTCGGGGATGCCGTCATCCAGATGCGTGCCATCGACAAAGGCGTGATCGGCGCCGAAGACCGCGGCCAGCACCTCGGCCGCGGCGCCGGATTGGGTGGAATGGCCCGACGGGTATTCGGGGAAGGGCGGGGTGATCAGGATCGGCTGCCAGTTCGGGTCGATCACCCGATTGATATAGGTCACCGGGCGGACCAGATCGTATTCGAATTTCGTATGCCAGCAGCCGATGAAACTGTCGGCCAGGGTGATGCCCAGCCGCGCCATCACCGCGCCCCAGCGCGGGCCATCGGCGCCTTCGATCTGCAATTCGGTCATCGCGATGGAAATCCAATGGCCGGGGGGCGTGGGCGACAGCATCGGATCATCCGACCAGAAGCGGGCGATGGCGGTCTGCTCGGGCGTCAGCGCATTCACCGCGTCATAGACTTCCTTCGCCTCGCGGTAGAAATCCGAGCCGGGATCTTCGGAATAGTCGGGCGGCGGCGGCAGGCCGCAGGTCGCGCCATCGGGCAGGGCAAAGGGCCGCAGATTGCCCCAATAGGGCAGAAGCGGTTTCTGCTGCAGCGCCACGGTCGAGGTGGGCACCCAATGCGCAGGGCCCGGGGTCAGCACCCAGGTCTCGGGGAAGCCCATATTGTCGATCACCGCGCCGCCATCGCCATCGGACCAGGCGATGATATGGCGCGCGACGGCTTGGCCATGATCAACACTGCGGCGCAGGACCTGGGGGTCGACGCCTTCGGCCAGTTGCGCCGACAAGGCCTTGTCCATCGCTTCCATCGCCCGCTGCCCGGTCGGGCCGGTATTGAAGAAGAACGCGTCCACCGCCTCGGTCAGGGCGGCATTCAGGACGATGGCCTCGTCATAGGCCAGGCCCGGGTCGCGGGCGGGAAGCGCGGTCAGCTCGTTTACCTGACCCGCCAGCGTCACCCCCCCGCCGGGGCCGCCGACCTGCGCCTCATGCGCGATGATGCCGGTATAGGCGAAGGCGCGCGCGGCGACGGGGGGCGAATAGGTGGCAGTATGGCGCACCAGTTCCAGCACCAGCCGGTACCATTGCTGCATCACCTCGGCCGGATCGCCCGCCCGCGCCGGCGCGGCGAGAAGGCCGCAGGTCAGGGTCAGGCTTAGGGCCAGACAGGCCAGTGACCGGATCATGCGCATGGATTGCCCCCCCCTGCCGCCCGCATCCGGCGCGGCTGGGCGATGAAAGCACGGGCGCATCCCGTGCGGCAAGGGCTGGCTGCGCGCGGGCTACAGCGCCACGATGTCGACCGCGTGGCTGCCCGATTGCAGCCCCTGCATCCGCAGCATGCCGATGACCGGCGCCGCTTCGGAATAGTCGCGCGCCGCGCCCACGGTGATATGGTCGCCGCCGACGAAACAGGCATTGGTCGGGTCGTAATCCAGCCAGCCGCCCTCGACCCCCGTCCAGGCGCGCACCCAGGCATGCATCGCATCGGCGCCCACCAGCCGCGGCTTGCCCGGCGGCGGCAGGGTGCGCAGATAGCCCGAGACATAGGCGGCCGGAATGCCCTGGCTGCGCAGTCCGGCGATCATGATCTGCGACAGATCCTGGCAGACGCCGCGGCGCGCGGCAAAGGCGGTGGCGATCGGCGTGTCCACCTCGGTCGCGCGGGGATCGAAGGTCATCGCCGCATGCAGCGCCTGCCCCAGCGCCTCGACCGCGGCGGCCACGGTGGGCGCGCCGGCACAGGCGCTGGCGGCGAAGGCGGAAATCGCGGGCACCGCGGGAATATGCGGCGAGGCGGCCAGGAAATGATGCGGCGCGGCGGGGCCCAGGCCGGGCGCCGCGGCCAGTTCGGCCGGCAATTCGGCCGGGTGGACCGACAGGTCAAAGCGCGGTCCCGGCTCTTGCCGCTCGACCCGGGCGGTCAGGTCGAAGCGCAGCTCGGACAGGCCCGGCGGCAGGGTGAAGCTGGTGACCTGGAAGCCCCAGAAATCGGTGAAGCGGTCCTGGTCCTGCGGCGGCGGCTGCATGCTGAGCGCGATCTGGTCGGCACGCTGGACCCGGGCGATCTGCGCCGGCTGCACGCGCAGAAGCTGCCGGCCCGAGCCGGGCGGCCGCTCGAAGGCGTAATGGATCGCAAGATGCAGCTGATAGCGCATGGGGCGGGGGCTCGGTTCAGATCAGATAGGTCGCGGTCAGCCGGTCCGACAGGGCGGCGATCCGGTCGCGGAAGTCTTCCAGCGCGGCAGTGTCCAGCGTTTCGGGATCGGCCACCGCCAGATCGGTCTGCATGCGCAGGATGTCGCGGGCGATGGGCGACAGGACGCCATGGTCGCGCGCCTCGGGCAGAAGGTCGATCTGGCTGCGCAGCCCGTCGATCTGATGGCGCAGCGCGCGGGGGTTCATCGGGTCCAGCGCCAGCACGTCGATCACCGTTGCGCGCGCGGTCGAAACCGAGAAGCGCCGCCGATGGGTCAGGACGGAATCGCCCACCTCGACCGCCAGTTCCAGCGCGCCCACCGGCGCCTCGGGATCGGCCAGTACCGACAGCCAGCCGGCCATGGACAGCGCGCGTTCATGCAGCCGGCCGATCGACAGGAAGCGCCAGCCGACGAAGCGATACATGTTCTCATGCACCAGGCCCGAGATCCCGGCCAGCTTGCGCAGCAGCGCCGACAGGGCGCGGGCGGCATCGTCGCCGGGCGTGACGCGGGTTGCCATCCGCCTTGCGGTCTTCTGCAGATCGGCCAGCGCCGACCAGGCATCGGGCGAGAACCGGTCGCGCACCTGGGCCGCGCTGGTGATGGCCGCATCCAGCGTGGCCAGCAGCCCTTTCGGAATGCCTTCGTCGGGCTTCACGCCCTGGGCTGCGAACAGGGGCGCCAGACAGTCGAACAGCGGGGCGGCGGCCAGCCCGGCTTCGGCCATACGGGTGTTGCGCGCGCGCAGAAGCCGGATGATCCCCTCGGCCCGTTCGACATAGCGCCCGAGCCAGAACAGGTTGTCGGCCGCGCGCGAGGGCAGGGCCGAGGGCAGCGGGCGGCGATAGGCTTCGGGGCGGGCCGGCACCATCGACAGGGTTTCGACCTTGTGGCGGGCGACGATCCAGACATCGGCCGCCTTGCCGCCCCTTTGCATGGCGATGGCGGCTGGGTCGGGCGTGGCGCCGATGCGGGCAAAGCCGCCGGGCAGCACCTGCCAGCCCTGTTGCGTGCGCGCCAGGAAGACGCGCAGCGTCATCGGCCGGGGCAGGATCGTGCCGTCGATCAGCGCGGGCGTGGTCGACAGCGTGACCGATTCCTGCGCCACCAGCTGCGCGCCCTCGCGGTCCAGCTTGCGCGCCAGCGCCTCGCGGCTGAGCGTATCGGCCGGCACGCGCCCGGCATGCGGATCGAAGGGCAGGGCGGTCGACAGCGCGCCGCCCAGGATCATCCGGCCCGGATTGGCCAGCACGGTGGCGCGGGCCGCGGGCGCACCGCACCACCAGGTCGCGACATTTGGGATCAGCAGCGGCGCGCCGACCAGCTCGGGGGCAAGCTGGGGCAGGAAGGCCATCAGCGCCCGCATCTCCAGCACGCCCGAGCCAAGCGCGTTGATCAGGCTGACCTGCCCGGCCCGCAGCGCGGCGATCAGCCCCGGCGTGCCGATGCGCGAGCCCTGATCCAGTTCCAGCGGATCGGCATAGGCGCTGTCAAGCCGCCGCCACAGCACCTCGACCGGCTTCGGCCCCGAGACGGTGCGCAACAGAAGCCGGCCGTCCTGGACGCTCATGTCGTCGCCCTGCACCAGGTTGAAGGCCAGGTAGCGGGCGATATAGCTGTGTTCGAAATAGGTCTCGTTCAGCGGGCCCGGGGTCAGGATCGCGGCCCGCCCCTCGCGGTCGGTGCGATGGGCCAGCAGCGCGTCGCGGAAGTCGCGGAAGAAGCCGGCCAGGCGGTGGACATTCTCGGTCGCGTAGAATTCCGACAGCGCGCGCGAGGTGGCGACGCGGTTTTCCAGCGCATAGCCCGCGCCCGAGGGCGCCTGGGTGCGGTCCGACAGCACCCACCATTTGCCATCCGGGCCGCGGCCCAGCTCGAAGGCGATGAAATGCAGGAAATGCCCGGTGCGCGGGCGCACGCCCACCAGGGGGCGCAGCCATTCGGGGTTGCCCGCCACCAGATCCGGCGGCAGCCGGCCCGAGGCGACCAGATCGCCCGGCCCGTATAGATCGGCCATCACCCGTTCCAGCAGATCGGCGCGCTGCGCCAGGGCCGGCACCAGCGCCAGCCATTCGTCCTCGTCCACCAGCACCGGCACAGGCGACAAGGGCCAGCGCCGCTCGACCGAGCCCTCGGCGCCATACATCCGGTAGAACACGCCCGAATCGTTCAGATACTGGTCGGCCCGGGCGAAATGCAGCACCCGCTCGGTCGGGGTCAGACTGTCCAGCCAGCGCGCAAGCCCTTGCCACAACGGGCGGATCCGGCCCTGGGCATCGGCCATTTCATCGGGCACGCCTGGAAGCGGGCGATAGGCCAGAAGGCCGCCCTCCGACGCCAAAGCCTTGCCCTGCTGCGGTTGCATGCGATGGTTAGACCCCGGCCGAGCGGCGCAGGTCAAGCGTGAACGGGAATTCGGCAAACCGGCGTTCGGCCGGCGGGCGGTGCCAATGGCCCGGACGATGGCCATAGGGTTCGAACCGCGCCAGCCGTCGCGCCTCGGCCTCGTTGCCATTCACCGGGAATGTCTCGTAATTCCGCCCGCCGGGATGGGCGACGTGATAGGTCGCCCCGCCAATCGCCCGGCCTGACCAGCTGTCATAGATGTCGAAATGCAACGGTGTGTCGACCGGCACGACCGGATGCATGGCGCTGGCGGGCTGCCAGGCCTTGTAGCGCACCGCCGCGACCGAAGCGCCGCCGCCGATATCGGTCAGCGGCATGCGGCGGCCATTGCACAGAACCTCGTAGCGGCCGGGCTGGGCCGCGGTCAGCCGGGCCTGCAGCCGTTCGGTGGAACTGTCGGTATAGCGCACCGTCCCGCCGATGGCCCCGGTTTCGCCCAGGACATGCCAGGGCTCCAGCGCCTGGCGGATCTCCAGCGTCACGCCTTCGACCGAGACCTCGCCGCAGAAGGGGAAGCGGAATTCCTGCTGGGCCACGAACCATTCCTCGCGCATCGGATAGCCGTGGCGGTTCAGGTCGCGCAGCACGTCCTGGAAATCTTCCCAGACGAAATGCGGCAGCATGAAACGGTCATGCAGCGCCGTGCCCCAGCGGGTCAGATCCCCCGTCGCGGGCGAGACCCAGAACCGCGCGATCAGCGCGCGCAGCAGCAATTGCTGGGCCAGGCTCATCCGCGCATCGGGCGGCATCTCGAAGCCGCGGAATTCCACCAGCCCCAGCCGGCCGGTGGGCCCGTCGGGGGAATACAGCTTGTCGATGCAGATCTCGGCCCGGTGGGTGTTGCCGGTGACATCGGTCAGGATGTTGCGCAACAGCCGGTCGGTCAGCCAGGGCAGGGGCGGCAGGCCCGAGCCCGGCGCCGGCATCTGCGCCAGGGCGATTTCCAGCTCGTACAGGCTGTCATGCCGCGCCTCGTCGATCCGCGGCGCCTGGCTGGTGGGGCCGATGAACAGGCCCGAGAACAGATAGGACAGCGAAGGGTGGCGGTTCCAGTGCAGGATCAGCGATTTCAGCAGGTCCGGCCGGCGCAGGAACGGGCTGTCCAGCGTGGTATTGCCGCCCACGACCACATGATTGCCGCCGCCCGTGCCGCAATGCTTGCCGTCGATCATGAACTTGTCGGCGCCCAGCCGGCTTTGCCGGGCTTCCTCATAGACGCCGGTGGTGATCGCCACGCAGTCGTCCCAGCTGTGGGCGGGGTGGATGTTCACCTCGATCACGCCCGGATCGGGGGCGACGCGGATCACGTTCAGCCGCGAATCCTGCGGCGGCTGATAGCCTTCGATATGCACTTTCAGCCCCAGCCGCAGCGCCGCCGCCTCGGCCGCGTGCAGAAGGTCGAGGTAATCCTCCAGCATCGGCACCGGCGGCATGAAGACGCATAGCCGCCCGTCGCGCGGTTCCACCGACAGGGCGGTGCGCACCCAGCCGTCGACTTCCGAGATCTCTTGCGGCACCTGCGTCTGGGCCGGGGCTGCGGGCAGGAAACGGGCCAAGGGCGGGCTTTTGCGCCTTGCATCGTGATCCAGGGGATCGGGCAGGTCGGGCAGATCGACCGTCGGGTCCATCGGGTTGATATAGGGATATTGCGCGGGCGTCAGATGCGGCAGGCTGGCCAGCGGCAGCCGGTAGCCCGCCGGGCTGTCGCCGGGCACCAGAAAGATCTTGCCGCGCCGCAGCCGCCATTTCTCGGAATGCCATTTCCGACCGCCCGACCGCGCCTGCCAGGGCTGCACCGGCAGAACGAAGCCCACGGGTTCGGTCAGGCCGCGGTTGAAGACCGTGGCCAGGCGGTGGCGTTCCTCGGAGTCTTTCAGTTGCGAGTTTTCCGGCGTCACATTGTCGGGCAGGTTCGCCTCTTTCACCAGCCATTCGGCCGGATCCTCATAGGCGGGTTCGATATTGTCTTCCGGCAGGTCCAGCTCGGCCGCGATCTCGCGCAGGAATTCCTGCGCCTGCAGCGGGGTGGCCGCGAAATCCTCGCCCTCATCGGCGATCAGATCGGGGTTCTGCCAGACCGGCAGCCCGTCCTTGCGCCAATACAGGCTGAAGGTCCAGCGCGGCAGGGTTTCGCCCGGATACCACTTGCCCTGGCCGTAATGCAGAAAGCCGTTCGGCGCGAAGCGGCTGCGCAGGCGGCGGATCAGCTGATCGGCGCGGATGCGCTTGGTCGGGCCGACCGCCGCGGTGTTCCATTCGGCACTTTCGTAATCGTCGATCGACACGAAGGTCGGCTCGCCGCCCATGGTCAGCCGCACATCGCCCGCGACCAGTGCCTCGTCCACCTTCTGGCCCAGGGCGTTCAACTCGTCCCAGGCAGTATCCGAGAAGGGTTTGGTGATGCGCGGATGTTCGGCCACCCGCGCGACCTTCATGTCGAAGGCGAATTTTGTCTCGGGCGTGCCCGCGGCCGAAAACCCGCCAACGATCGGCGCGGCAGAGCGGTAATGCGGGGTCGCGGCCAGCGGGATATGGCTTTCGCCCGCCAGCAGGCCCGAGGTCGGGTCAAGCCCGATCCAGCCCGCGCCGGGCAGATAGACCTCGGCCCAGGCATGCAGATCGGTGAAATCGTGATCGGTGCCCGAGGGCCCGTCCAGCGATTTCAGATCGGGCTTCAGCTGGATCAGATAGCCCGACACGAAGCGCGCCGCGAAACCGAAATGCCGCAGCGCCTGCACCAGAAGCCAGGTCGAATCGCGGCACGAGCCCGAGCCGATGCCCAGCGTTTCCTCGGGCGTCTGCACCCCGGGCTCCATCCGGATCGTATAGGCCACCTTGCCGGCAATGGCGGCGTTCAGGTTGACCACGAAATCCACGGTGCGCACCCGGTCGCGCGGCACGGCATCCAGGAATTTCTGGAAGAACGGCCCGACGGCTTCGGTCTTGCGGTAGATCGCCAGGTCTTCGGCCAGATCCAGCGCGTAGTCGAAGGGCCAATGCTCGGCCTGTTCCTCGACGAAGAAGTCGAACGGGTTGTAGACCGTCATGTCGGCGACCAGATCGACCTCGATCTTCAACTCGCGCACGGGTTCGGGGAAGACGAAGCGCGACAGCCAGTTCCCGAACGGGTCCTGCTGGTGGTTCACGAAATGCTTGTCCGGGCTGACCTTCAGACTGTGCGACAGAACCCGGGTGCGCGAATGCGGGGCAGGGCGCAGGCGGATGATCTGCGGCCCCAGCATCACCGGCCGGTCGTAGCGATAATGGGTAAGGTGGTAGATGCTGGCCTTGATCGACATGTCCCGGGTCCGACGTTCTGACGGTTCGGACCAACCTGTCGCGGCCGGGCGGTGAAAGAAAGTCTGGCTCCGGAAGAGCGGTGAAGTTTTCGGCATCTCCCGGCATTTGCGCCGCAGTTGCCCAAAAATCCGGCAGATCGGCACCGGCCTGCCCGCGACCTTGCCCCTGACCCTGCCCATGCCGCGCGGCCCGGGCAGGCCGGCGCCCGGATCAGAAGCTCAGCCGGATCGCGGATTCCTTCAGTTCGGCCACCAGCCGGCGGCCCTGCTGGGCCAAGGCCTCGGGGACCAGGGCGAAATGCACCTGCGCGGCGCCGATCTCGGCCGGGGGGTGGCGTTCGGTCAGCACCTCCCATAGCGCCGGGTCGATCTTCAGCCGCGCCGCCTCGGCCTGCATCAGCCAGCCCGTCTCGCCCCGCTCGATCCTAATCCGGCCGCCATAGGCCAGCGCGGTTTCCAGGCATTGCAGCAGCAGGAAGGCCAGCTTCACCTCGCTGCGCGCCAGTTCCGAGGGGCTGATCCATTCGACCTGCAGCCGCCCGCCGCGCATCATGTCGGTCAGGATCGAGACCACCTCGCCCCGGGCGATCCGCGCATCCTGCCCCGCCGCCCCGAAGGCCACGCGGAAAAACCGGATCCGCGCATTGGCATGGGCGACGCTTTCGGCGATCAGCGCCAGTTCGGGGCTTGCGGCGCCACGCTCCATCATCAGAAGCTCGACCCCATTGCCGATCGCGCCGATCGGGCTGATGAGGTCGTGGCAGATTCGCGATCCGATCAGGGCGGCGAGGTCTGGCTTGTCTTGCATCTTTGGCCTCTGGGGTCTGCGCGATGAATTCGTTTCTTGAACCCGGCATGTTCGTCCGGCATCCCGGGCGCCCCGATTGGGGCCTGGGTCAGGTCCAGTCGGTGATCGCCTGGCGCTGCACGGTGAATTTCGAACACGCGGGCAAGCAGGTCATCGACATGCGACAGATCGACCTTCTGGCCGAATTTCCGTCGTAAATTCCATACTGGGCATTCCCGCCGGCATTGCAACCTGTGATGGCCGCGCGCCCGCAACACCCGCGGAAGGGGAGGTTGTCGTTGCATTGCCCGGCCCGGGACTTTAAGCCATAGGCGCGCGACGGGATGGGGTCCATGCTACTGGCCGAAGACACAGTCTATACGCTGCGCCTTGCCAGCGATCCGGCCGACCTGCGGGGGGCCCAGCGGCTGCGCTATCGCGTATTCGTTGAGGAACTGGGGGCCGAGGGCCCGCTGGTCGACCATGCCCAGCGGCTGGAGCGGGACGAATTCGACCCGGTCTTCGACCATCTGGTCTTGATCGACACAAGGGTCGACCCGGCCAGCGCCGACCATGTCGTCGGCGCCTACCGGCTCTTGCCCTCGGACCGGCTGGACCGGGCGGGGCGCTTCTATTCCTCGACCGAATACGATCTGTCCGCGCTGCTAGCCTCGGGGCGCCGGCTGTTGGAACTGGGCCGCACCTGCGTGCATCCCGACCATCGCGGCGGGGCGGCGATGTTCCATCTGTGGAACGGGCTGGCCGATTATGTGCTGGAACGCGACATCGAAGTGCTGTTCGGCGCGGCCTCGTTCCATGGCACCGATGTGGCCGCGCTGGCCATGCCGCTGAGCTATCTGTACCACACCCATCTGTCGCCGCCCGAGATGCGGGTGCGCGCCCTGCCGCCGGGGCGGGCCGAGATGAACCTGATCCCGGCCGAGCAGCTGGACCGCGCCGCCGCGATGAAGGCGATGCCGGCGCTGATCAAGGCCTATCTGCGGCTGGGCGGCACGGTGGGCGATGGCGCCTTCATCGACCGGCCCTTCAACACCACCGATGTCTGCCTGGTGATGGATACGGGCCGCATGTCGTCGCGCCACCGCGATTTCTACACCCGCAAGAAGGGCTCGGCTTGAGCGACTGGCTGACCGCGCCGCCCCCGCATCCGCGCATCGGCCCGGCTGGCTGGCTGCGCGCGCTGGCCCGGGGCATTCCGATGGCGATCCTGACCTATCTGGGTCTGGTGCTGCTCTTGCTGCTGCGGCTGGTCGAGGCGCCGCTGTTCGGCCCCGTCCGGCCCTGGACGCCGCATCTGACCCAGGCGGTCTGCCGGATGAACCTGGCGCTTCTGGGCCTGCGGCTTCGCGTCACCGGCCGGCCGATGACGGCGCGCGGCGCGGTGGTGGCCAACCATTCCTCCTGGCTGGATATCTTCGTGCTGAATGCCGGCCAGCGGATCTATTTCGTCGCCAAGGCCGAGGTCTCGGGCTGGGCCTTCATCGGCTGGCTTGCCCGCGCCACCGGCACCGTCTTCATCCGCAGAAACGCCGCCGAGGCGCGCGATCAGCAACGCCTGTTCGAGACCCGCCTGCTGGCCGGCCACCAATTGCTGTTCTTCCCCGAGGGCACCTCGACCGATTCCGCGCGCGTGCTGCCCTTCAAGCCCACGCTGTTCCAGGCCTTCTTCGCCCCCGACCTGTACCGGGAATTGCAGATCCAGCCCGTCACGGTGATCTACCGCGCGCCTGCGGGCGCCGACCCGCGTTTCTATGGCTGGTGGGGAGAGATGGATTTCGCCCCGCATCTGCTGCGGATGCTGGCCGCAAGGCGGCATGGCCGCGTCGAGGTGATCTACCACCCCCCGGTCCCGGTGGACGCCTTTGCGACCCGCAAGGAGCTGGCGGCCCATTGCGAGCGGGTCGTGCGGGCGTCGCATGGAGGGTAGGGGACGGCCCAGAATAGACGTTCTTGTCTGGCGCAGCGTGTGGCCAGCGCGTGGACAGCGCGTGGCCCAAGGTCACCAACTAGACATGTTCCGGACAATCAGGCAGAAATAAATCTGTCCTATATAATCTCCGTCACCCTTGCGTCTGAGTGCTAAACGCACGAAACTAGCTTGCACTAGCTGGACGATGCAGGTGTTTTGTGTGGTCTTCGGCGGTGGTGTGCAAATGTAAGTCTGGGGGCAAAATTTGGAATCGTACTCTATTTGGAACAACAAAGGCGGGACTGGGAAGAGTACGATTACCTTCCATATTGCATCTCGCTTTGCGGAGACTCATCCTGATCGCAACGTTTTAGTTGTGGATCTGTGCCCTCAGGCCAATAGCTCGATGTTGTTATTGGGGGGCGGTGTGGCCGGTGAGACCGAGCTTCTCAAGTTGTGCTCACTCGCTACGCCGAAAAGCGTGGTGGGGTACATATCTGATGCTATTCTGAATAGAGCTACTCCGCAGATTCATAACTATTCAGTTCAAGTTTCCTCCATCAATGGTAATATTTCGAAAAATCTATTCCTTCTTTGTGGGGATGGAAATTTGGAACTGATGGCGCCAGCCATCAACGATGAAGCAAATCGAACTCCATTTCCTGGGTTGGCGGATCCGTGGGAGTGGGTCCATCTCATATTCAAGAGAATGGCGGATGCACTCGACGGTCAGAAATGGACCGTGTTTTTTGACACCAATCCTTCGTTCTCGATTTATACAGAGCTGGCTATCTGTGGCTCGTCGCGCATTCTGGTGCCCGTTAATGCGGACGATTCATCGCGCGTTGCAGTGAAGGCGCTATTCGCTTTACTTTATGGCACCGTTCCGCCACATCCGTTCTTCGGAAACTACACATTTGCTGCTAAGGCTGATAACCGAAAAATAACGATCCCGCAGGTTCATCTTGCTATAGGAAACCGCTTCACACAATTTAAAGGCGCGGCTGCGGCATTTCAAGCTTTTTCGGACGCCACAGCTGATCAGTTATGGGCGGAGTTCCAGTCCAATCCTCATCGATTTACAGCTCGCGCGGTCATCCCTGGAAATAGAGACCTGTTCCTTAAGGATTATGTTGGTGAACTTCGAGATTTCAATACTGCAGGGGTAGTCGCTGCGCACCATGGGACGCCGATGTCTAGGATGCGCCAAGACTACTACCCCGTACACAGCGATCCAGATGTAAAGGTGAATAAAAGTCAGCTCAAAGCCGGCCTTGATGCAGTAGACAGTGTCGTTGATCGTATTGATCCATAAGATATATCAGCCAAATGGATGTAAAAACGAAAGATTGGCAATTCCAATTGATTTCGTTTTGGGGCGCGAATGTTGCAGCACTTCGCGATGAAGAATGCGAAACTCGGCTGCATTGGCGAGTGAATGCTTTTATGTTTTCTGCGATTCTGTTGCCGCATCGAAATTCAGGCCGCTCTGTGCCCATGGCATACCCGACCATGCAATTTTGAAACACATCAACCTCTAACAACCCCTTAATTCCACCCACCTAACCCCTTGAAATCCCTCACGCCACCCCCCTGTCCCACCGTGGGACACCCCCTCACCCCAGACAGGACACCAGCCGCTTCAGGCTCTGGGCCGCATCCGTTGCGGCCCAGATCTCCTCGCCCACCGCGAAGAAATCGGTGACCGGGCCGAAGCGGGCCACCAGCTCTTCGCTCACCCCGCCCTCGGCGATCACCGGGACCTCGATCATCTCGGACCACCATTCGAACAGCTCGAACGGCGCCAGGCTGCCGTCGCCCAGATCCGCGCCGCCGATCGGCCCGAACGCCACGTAATCCGCCCCCGCCTCGCCGGCCGAGATCCCCTCGTGCCGGCTGGTGCCGCAGAAGGCGCCGACGATCGCATCCGCGCCCAGATCCTTGCGCGCCTTGCGCACCTGGCGCGCGCCGTCGGTCAGATGCACCCCGTCCAGCCCGTGCCGTTCCGCCAGCAGCAGGTGGTTGTCGATCACCACCGCCACGTCGCGGGCATGCGCCACCAGCCGGCAGGCATCCGCCGCGCGGCCCAGCAGGTCGGTGTCGCGGCTGGCCAGCGACAGGCGCAGGCAGGCGACCTCGACCGTGTCCAGCACCGCGGCCAGACGGTCGGGGAAGGTTTCAAGGTCCAGAACGGCGGGGGTGATCAGGGTGATCTGCGGGCGGTCTTCAGCGGCCATTCTCGGGCGGGCTCCAAGGGAAATCCGGCCTGTCCTAGCAGCATCGGGGCGGCTTGGCTACCTTGGCCCCCTGGCGGGATTGCTCCCAACGCGCGCGCGCCGTATCAGGGCGGGATGATCGAACCCGCCTTCATCCTTGTGCGCCCGCAGATGGGCGAGAATATCGGCGCCGCCGCCCGCGCCATGCTGAATTTCGGCCTGACGCGGATGCGCGTGGTCGATCCGCGCGACGGCTGGCCGAACCCCAAGGCGGTGGCGATGGCCTCGGGCGCGGGGCGGATCCTGGACCACGCCGGGATCTTCCCCGATCTGGGCGCCGCGGTGGCCGATTGCGATTTCGTCTTCGCCACCACGGCGCGCTCGCGCGAATTGGTGAAGGAAATCGTCACGCCCGAGCGGGCCATGGCCATGGCGCGGGAAATGGCGGCGCAGGGCAAGAAGCTGGGCTTCCTGTTCGGCCCCGAACGCGCGGGGCTGGAGAATGACGACATCGCCCATGCCAATGCCATCGTGACCGTGCCGGTGAACCCCGAATTCTTCTCGCTGAACCTGGCGCAGGCGGTGCTTCTCTTGGCCTATGAATGGGGTCGGCAGGGCAGCGAGGTGCCGGCTTCGGCGATGGAACTGGCGCGGACGGAACTGGCCAGCCGCGAGGATATCCAGCGCCTGGCCGGGCATTTCGAGGAACGGCTTGAGACGGCGGGCTTCTTCTTTCCGCCGACCAAGGCCGCGGGCATGAAGCTGAACCTGCGCAACATGTGGGGCCGCCTGGCGCTGACCAAGGCCGAGGTGCAGACCTTTCACGGCATGCTGCGCCAGATCGCCTTCCGGCTGAAGAAGCAGGATCAGGCCGACGGCTGATCGCCGCCCATCCGCTGCCAAAGGCCAAGGGCAAAGGCTTCCGTCGGCGGGGTCTGTCGTCTAACCTGACTGGAAACAGGCAAAGGCGGGCAGGCAGATGATTTCACGGCGGTTCTTCACGATTGCGGCGCTTGGCTCGGGCCTGTCGGCCTGTGTGGGCGGGGTCTCGGGCGGCGGGGGCGGCGCCAGCCCCTCGGCACCGCCGCGGATCGTCGCCAATCCGGCCTTCGACGCCTGGCTGGCGGGCTTCCGCGACCGCGCCGCGGTGCGGGGGATCAGCGCAGGCACGATGAATGCCGCCTTCCGCCATGCGGGCTATATCCCCGAGGTGATCGAGAAGGACCGCAACCAGACCGAATTCAGCCGCACGACCGAAGATTATCTGAACATCGCCATGTCGGAGGAGCGGGTGTCGATGGGCCGCCAGCGCTATGCCGCGCTGCGCCCCGTGCTGTCGGCGATCGAAAGCCGCTACGGGGTTGAAGGCCATGTCGTCACTGCCTTCTGGGGGCTGGAAAGCTTCTATGGCACGCGGCAGGGCAATGTGCCCGTGGTCTCGGCGCTGGCGACGCTGGCCTTTGACGGCCGGCGGGGGGCGTTCTTCGAACAGCAGCTGACCGCGGCCCTGCGCATCCTGCAGGCCGGCGACATCGCGCCCGACCGGATGACCGGCAGCTGGGCCGGCGCCATGGGGCATACCCAGTTCATCCCGACCTCGTTCCTGGAATATGCGGTGGATTTCACCGGCGACGGGCATCGCGACATCTGGTCCAGCGATCCGACCGATGCCCTGGCGTCGACCGCGAATTACATGAAGCGGGCGGGCTGGGTGCATGGCCTGCCCTGGGGCATGGAGGTGATCCTGCCCGCGGGCTTTGATGCGGGCCTTCTGGGCCGCGGCAAGGGGCGCTCGGCAGCCGACTGGTCGGGCCTGGGCGTGCGGGCGGCACAGGGCGGCGGGCTGCAGTCGGGGTCGATCATCGCGCCGATGGGTCTGGCAAGCCCCGCCTTCCTGCTGACGCAGAATTTCAACGCCATCCTGCGCTACAACAATGCCGAGAATTACGCCCTGGGCGTCGGCACGCTGTCGGACCGGATCCGGGGCGGCGGGCCGCTGGTCGGGACTTTCGGGCCGGATAAGGCCGGTATGACCAAGGCCGACCGGCAGGAATTGCAGGAACGCCTGACCGCGGCGGGCTATGATACCGGCGGGCATGACGGGGTGATCGGCGCCAAGACCAAGTCGGCGATCAGCGCCTATCAGGCCGCGCGCGGCCTTGCGGTGACCGGAGAGCCCTCGCTGGACCTGCTGGCGCTGCTGCGCTGACCTCGGGCGGCCTTGAAGCTGCCGGACGGGGCGCCTAGTCTCCGCCGGCAATCAGGGTGGGGCGAGGCATGGCCGGCAAGCGCAGCATTTTCGAAGAGGTGGGGGCCGAGGGCCCGGCGCGGTCCCTGGCGGGCGGCGGGCTGATCGACCAGCGGCCGAAGGGCGCGCGCGGGGCGATCCGGCTGTGGCTGGTCGCGCTGTTCCTGATGGTGGCGGCGATGATCGTCGTGGGCGGGCTGACCCGGCTGACCGAATCCGGCCTGTCGATCACCGAATGGAAGCCGGTCACCGGCATGGTGCCGCCCCTGTCCGAGGCCGATTGGACCGCCGAGTTCGATAAGTACAAGGCCACCCCGCAATTCGCCCTGGTCAACAGCCAGATGACGGTTGAAGAGTTCAAGTCGATCTTCTGGTGGGAATGGGGCCACCGGCAGCTGGGCCGGGCGGTGGGCCTGGTCTGGGCGCTGGGATTCCTGTGGTTCCTGGCCCGCGGCCAGATCCCCACCGGCTGGACGGGGCGGCTGCTGGCGGTCGGCCTGCTGGGCGGGCTGCAGGGCGGGGTCGGCTGGCTGATGGTCAAATCCGGCCTGGTCGGCCAGATGGTCAGCGTCGCAAGCTACATGCTGGCCTTCCATCTGGGCGTGGCTTTCGTGATCCTGGGGCTTCTGGCCTGGTATGCGATGCTTCTGGGCCGCAGCGAGGCGGCCCTGATGACGGCCCGGCGCGGGCGCGAGGCGAAGCTGTTCTCGATGTCGACGGGGCTGATGCATTTCGCCTTCCTGCAGATCCTTCTGGGCGCGCTGGTCGCGGGCATCGACGCGGGGCTTGCCTTCCCGACCTGGCCCCTGATGGGCGACAGCTTCTTCCCGGCTGACGCTTTCTATGTGCCCGATGGTGCGGGCGGCAGCCTGCCGGTCTGGCATGCCTTCTTTGAAAATCCGGGGCTCGTGCAATTCATGCACCGCGTCTCGGGCTATCTTCTGGTGATCTTCGGTGTGATCGTCTGGCTGCGCGGCCGCCGCTCGGCCCATGCGCAGACGCGCTTTGCCTTCCATATGGTCATGGCCATGCTGCTGGCCCAGGCGGCGCTGGGCGTGGCGACGATCCTGACCGGCGTTCATCTGCATGTCGCGATCACCCATCAGATCGGTGCGGTGATCCTTTGGGTGCTGATCCTGCGGGCCCGGCACCTGGCGCAATACCCCGTTCAGGGGTCGATCCGGAAAGGAACGGCATGATGCGAAACGATGCTTACGAGGCCCTGATGGCGCATGCGCGCGAAACCGCGGCGCTGGAACAGGTCTCGGGCCGGCTGGGCTGGGATCAGGAAACCACCATGCCCCGCGGCGCGGCCGAGCAGCGGGGCGAGGAAATGGCGGCGATGGAGGGGGTCCTGCATGCCCGCCGCACCGACCCGCGCCTGGCCGACTGGCTGGCGGCGGTCGAGCCTGCCGACGCGGTGGCATCGGCGCAGCTGGCCAAGATCGCCCGCGCCCATGCCCGCGCGGTGAAGGTTCCGGCCCGGCTGGCGCAGGAAATCGCCCGCGTCACCAGCCTGTCGCAGGGAATCTGGGCCGAGGCGCGGTCGCGCGACGATGTGGCGGCCTTCCTGCCGACCCTGGCCGAAGTGATCCGCCTGAAGCGCGAGGAAGGCGCGGCCCTGGCGGCAGGTGGCGATGTTTATGACGCCATGGTCGACGATTACGAGCCGGGCATGACCGGCGCCGATATCGCGCGGATGTTCGGCGAATTGCGCCCGCGTCTGGTGGCCTTGCGCGAAAAGGTTCTGGGGGCGGCCCATCAGCCGAAACCGCTTGACGGCGCGTTCGGCGCCGATGCGCAGATCCGCCTGTCGCGCGATCTGGCCACCGCCTTCGGCTATGACTGGAGCCGGGGCCGGCTGGACATTGCGGTGCATCCGTTCAGCTCGGGCTCGGGCAATGACGTGCGCATCACCACCCGCGTTGTGGAAAGCGAGCCGTTCAACTGCTTCTACTCCACCATCCATGAAACCGGGCATGCCTGTTACGAGCAGAATGTCGATCCCGATTATCTGCTGACGCCGATCGGGCAGGGCGCCTCGATGGGGGTGCATGAAAGCCAGAGCCGGATCTACGAAAACCAGCTGGGCCGCAGCCAGGCCTTCACCTCCTGGCTGTATACCCAGATGCTGGAACGCTTCGGCGCCTTCGGCATCGGCGATGCGCGCGCCTTCTTCGCCGCGGTGAACCGGGTGCAGCCCGGCTTCATCCGCACCGAAGCCGATGAGGTGCATTACAACCTGCATGTGATGCTGCGCTTCGATCTGGAACGCGCGCTGATGCTGGGCGATCTGGCGGTGGGCGATCTGGAGGCGGCCTGGAATGACCGCTTCAAGGCCGATTTCGGCGTGGCGGTCGAGCGGCCCAGCCAGGGCATGCTGCAGGATGTGCATTGGTCGATCGGGCTGTTCGGCTATTTCCCCACCTATTCGCTGGGCAACCTTTATGCCGGCTGCCTGCACAAGGCGCTGCGCGCCGATCTGCCCGATCTGGATGCGCAGATGGCGGCGGGCGATCTGTCGGCCGCGACCGGCTGGCTGCGCGAGAAGGTGCAGCGGCACGGCTCGCTGATGGCGCCGGCCGAGGTGATCAGCCAGGCCTGCGGCTTCGCGCCCTCGGCGGGCCCGCTGCTGGATTATCTGGAAGCCAAGTTCGGCGCGATCTACGGGGTCTGATCTGCAAGCGCCCGGGTCCAGCGCGGGGCAGACCGAAGGGCCGGCGGCGGGGGATTCCCTTGCCGTCTGGCTTCTGGCGCTGGGCCAGACGCTGATCTATGCCGGCACGCTGTATTCCTTTGCCGCCCTGCTGCCGGATCTTGAGGCGGATACCGGCTGGACCAAGGCCATGCTGGCCGCCGGGCCGACCACGGCCTTTCTGGTCATGGCGCTGCTGACGCCGCTGTCGGGCCGGCTGATCGACCGCGGCCTGGGCGGAGAGGTGCTGATCGTGGCGCCGGTTCTGGCGGCGGCCGGGCTGGCGATCCTGTCCTGTGTCACCTCGCCTGCCGGCTGGATGGCGGGCTGGGCGCTGGTCGGACTGGCCCAGGCGGGCGCGCTGTACGAGACCTGCTTTTCCTTCCTGACCCGCAGGCTGGGCACGGGCGCGCGGGCCGCGATCACAAGGGTCACGCTGGTCGCGGGCTTTGCCGGGACGGTGGCCTTCCCGCTGGGCCGGGTGTTGGGCCATGCCTTCGGCGGGCAGGGCGCGCTTGCGGTCTTTGCCGCGATCGTGGCGCTGGGCGTGGTGCCGGTCAATGCGCTGGCGGTGCTGCGGCTGCGCCGGCGGGCAAGGGCGGCGGCGCTGCAGCGCCCGCCCGATCCGCCCGGCGCGCTGCGGGCGGCGCTGCGCCGGCCCGCCTTCTGGGCCATCACGCTGGCCTTTGGCCTGGCCTATCTGAATCACGGCATCCTGATCACCTATATTCTGCCTTTGCT
>NZ_JAICBZ010000025.1 GCF_020179405.1 Xinfangfangia pollutisoli
CTCAGCATGGATCAGCCCGCTGCCATCATCGAGATTGCGCGCCATCGCCGCCGGCACCGGCGCGATCCGGCCCGCCAGCTGCACGGCCAGCGCCAGCGCCCGCCCGGTCGAGATGCACAGCTGCGGCAGCGTCAGCCATTCGACGAACCAGGCCGCGCCATCGCGCTGCTGGCGGTGCAGCCCCGCCCCGGTCAGCGCCGCGGCCAGCGCCGTGACCTGGCGCGACAGCGCCACCAGGACCGAGGGCCCGACCGGGTTCTGCTTCTGCGGCATGGTCGAGGACCCGCCGGCGCCCGCGATGGTGATCTCGCCGATGCCGGACTGGGCCATCAGGATCAGATCCTCGGCCATCTTGCCCAGGCTCGCGCAAAGCCCCGCCATCCATGCCCCGAAGGCGCCGATCCGGTCGCGCTCGGCATGCCAGCTGTGGCCCGGATCGCCCAGGCCCAGCGCCTGGGCCAGACCGGCGCGCACGGCCGGGCCTTCGGGGCCCATGGCCGACAGCGTGCCGGCAGCCCCCCCCAGCGAGACCAGCGCCAGATCGGGGGCCAGCGCGGCCAGCCGCGCCCGGTGGCGCAGGATCGGATGGCCCCAGCCCGCCACCACGGCACCAAAACTGGTGGGCGTCGCGGCCTGGCCATAGGTGCGCGCGGCCATCGGCAGATCGGCATGCTCCTGCGCCAGCCGGCCCAGCGCCTGCGCCAGCGCCAGAAGCCTGCCGTCCCAGATTTCAACCAGCCGGCGCAGCCGCAGGTTCTGCGCCGTCTCGACGATATCCTGCGAAGTGGCGCCCCAATGCAGATATTGCGCGTGTTCGGGCGCTGCCATCGCCTTGCGGAAGGCCGCAACCAGCGCAGGCACCGGCACGCCATCGGCCGCCGCCCCCGCTGCCAGCCCGGCCGGGTCGATCTGCACCTCGCGCGCGGCGCGGTCGATGAAGGCCGCGGCGGTTTCCGGGATCAGGCCCAGCCGGCCCTGCACCCGCGCCAGCGCGCCTTCGACCAGCAGCATGGCGCGGATCTCGGCGCTGTCGGAGAACAGGGCGGCGGTTTCGTCATCGGAGAACAGGCCCCGATACAGGGCGCTGTCGGCAGGAGATGCGGGCATGGCGGGCCTTTGGTCTTGCGGCAAGCCCGGGGAATGTCTGCCCCGGGCCCCTGAACGTAGTGAAGCCGAAAGGAAGGGGAAAGCCGCTTTGCCCCCTTCGCGCTTCGGTCACATGTCGAAGAAGACGGTTTCGCCTTCGCCCTGCAGGCGGAAGTCGATCTCATAGGCGCCGGGGCCGGTCTTGCGGGCCAGAAGCGTGGCGCGGCGCTCGACATGTTCGATCCGCGCCAGCACCGGGCATTGCGCATTGGCTTCGGCTTCGTCCTCGAAATAGATCCGGGTCTGCAGGCCCAGATTGATGCCGCGCGCCACCAGCCAGACCGCGATATGCGGCGCCATCAGCCGGCCATCGGGAAAGGGCACGCGGCCCGGCTTGATCGTGTCGAGCCGCCAGATGCCGCTGTCGAAATCGGCCGCCACCCGCGCCCAGCCGGTCACCTTCGGATCGGCCGTGCCGCGCGGGTCGTTGCCCGGATAGATCCCTGCCGCATCGGCCTGCCAGGATTCGAACAGCGCATCGCGCAGGATCATGCCCGCCCCGTCGATCACGCGGCCGGTCAGGGTGATCGGCTCACCCTTGGCACCCGGCAGGATCGGGGACCGGCCCAGATCTTCGGGATAGATGCCCGGATTGCCCAGCGCATTGGGCACCAGCCCGATATGCACATAGGGCCCGGCGGTCTGCGAGGGGGTTTCCTTCAGATAGTCGAGGCGCTGCACCATCACATGCCCTCCTTGCGGTTCTCGAAGAACGACTGGCGCCGGCCGCGCAGCACGATGTCGAACTTGTAGGCCAGGCAATCCATCGGAATCGCCCGGTTCATGTCCAGCGCCGCGACCAGAACGTCGATCGCCTCTTGCTTGCCGATCGTGTTGACGATCGGGCACAGGTCGATCAGCGGATCGCCCTGGAAATAGTTCTGGGTGATCAGCCGCTGGCCGAAACCCGAGCCGAAGATCGACCAGTGGATATGCATCGGCCGCCAGTTGTTCACATGGTTGGGCCAGGGATAGGCGCCGGGGCGCACGGTCAGGAATTCATAGCTGCCATCCGGCCCGGTCAGTGTGCGGCCGCAGCCGCCGAAATTCGGGTCCAAGGGCGCCAGATAGCCATCCTTCTTGTGCCGGTAGCGGCCGCCCGCATTGGCCTGCCACATCTCGACCAGCACGCCCGGCACGCCGCGGCCGTTTTCATCCAGCACGCGGCCATGCATGATGATCCGCTCGCCAATCGCGGGCTGGCCGGTGAAGTTCATCACCAGATTGTTGTCCAGCTCTCCGATCATCGAATGGCCGAAGGCGGGGCCGGTTTCCTCGGACAGGGTCGAGCCCATGGCCACCAGCGCGCGATGCGGCGCGCGGGTCATCGAGGTCTTGTAGCCCGGCGTATAGGCGGCCGGATGCCAGTCGCGGTCGCGGAAGAACAGCGGCCCGCGGTCGACGGAATTCGGTTTGGTCACTTCTGTCCCTCCTCCTCGGCCTTCATCTGGGCGAAGGTCTCTTTGGCGATCTTGATCGCGTGATTGGCCCGCGGCACGCCGGCATAGATCGCGACATGCAGCATGACTTCCAGAATGTCATCCGGCGAGGCGCCGGTATTGGCCGTGGCGCGGATATGCATGGCCAGTTCGTGATCATTGCCCAGTCCCGCCAGCAGCGCGATGGTCAGCATCGACCTTTCGCGCGGCGGAATCGTCTTGCGCGACCAGACATGGCCCCAGGCGGCTTCGGTGATCAGCGCCTGATAGGGCGCGTCGAAATTGGTCTTGTCGGCCTCGGCGCGGTTCACATGCGCCTCGCCCAGCACGCTGCGGCGGGTTGCCATGCCGGCGGAATAAGTGTCGTTCATCAGGCATGCTCCTGCAGGAAAGGGGCGACCAGCGCGGCCCAGGCATCGGGGGTCTCGACGCAGGGCAGATGGCCCGCGCCGGGAATTTCATCGTAGCGGGCGCCGGCGATCAGCCCGGCCGTCGCGCGCACCAGATCGGGGGGCGAGGCGCCGTCGGCCCCGCCGGCGATCACTTGCACCGGCAGGCGCAGGCCGGCGGTCGATCCGGTCAGGTCGCAGCCGGCAAGGACGCCGCAAGTGTCGATATAGCCCTGCGGATCGCAGCGCAGGAACATGGTCCGCCACAGCGCGAATTCCGGCGTCGCGCGGAAGGCCGGGGCGAACCAGCGCTCCATCACCGCATCGGTGATCGCGGCCAGACCTCCGGCGCGGATGGCGGCGATGCGCGCCTGCCAGGCCTCGGCCGTGCCCATCTTCGGCGCGGTGTTCGACAGGACCAGCGCGCGCAGAAGATCGGGTCGCGTGGCCGCCAGCGCCTGGCCGATGGCGCCGCCGACCGACAGGCCGACGAAGATCACCGGACCATCGGCAAAGGTCTCGATCAGGGCCGCGGCATCGGCGGCAAGATCGTGGATGTCATGCGGCCCCGACAGGTCGGACAGGCCATGGCCGCGCTTGTCGAAGCGGATCGCCCGCACGCCCGGCAGGCGCGGCAGAACCGGATCCCACAGCCGCAGATCGGTGCCCAGCGAATTGGCGAAAACCACCGCAATCCCGTCTGCGGGCCCATCGACCTGGCAATGCATCGCCCCCCAGGGGCGGGTCAGAACTTGCATGGCTTCCTCCACTCTTCCATAATCTGGCACGTCGAATTCTGTTTGGATAATGCAAAGTGGACCAGAATGGATAAGCGCTCGGTTATGCACCCGGGGGTCAAGCTGCGGCATATCCGGGCTTTTCTGGACATTGCGGCGGAAGGCGGCCTGTCGGTGGTGGCGCGCGCGCAGGGCATCACCCAGCCCGCGCTGTCGCGCACCCTGGCCGAGCTGGAGGACCTGCTGGCCCAGCCGCTGTTCCTGCGTCAGGGACGGCGGCTGGTCCTGACCGAGAGCGGGCGGATCTTCCGCCGCCATGCCGCCCAGGCGCTGGAGGCGCTGGAGGCCGGGGCGGCGGCGCTGCGCCCGGGCAGCGGCGGATCGCTGCGGGTGGGGGTCTTGCCCACGGCCGCCACGCGGGTCTTTCCCGCCGTGGTGCTGCGCTTTCGCGCGCTGCGCCCCGAGATCCTGCTGAAGGTGGAAACCGGCCCGCATCACCATCTGATCCGCCTGCTGCGCGAAGGCCGGATCGACCTGATGATCGGCCGCCTGCCCGATGTGTCGGAGATGCCGGGGCTCAGCTTCGAACATCTGTATGAAGAGGATGTCGTGCTGGTCGGCCGCACCGGCCACCCGCTGGCCGGTCGCCCCCCGGCCGAGGCGCTGGCCTCGGTGCCGCTGATCCTGCCGCCCGCGACGGCGCTGATCCGCCGGCCGGTCGATGACTATCTGGCCTCGCTGGGCCTGTTCGGCATCGTGCCCGCGGTGGAAACCGTGTCGCTGGCGGTGGGGCGCGGCATCTGCCTGGCCTCGGACGCGCTGTGGTTCATCTCGCGCGGGGTGATCATCGAAGAGCTGGAACGCGGGCTGATCCACGAGATCAAGCTGGGCGCGCGGTTCCTGTCGGGCGCGGTCGGCATCACCCGGCGCCAAAGCGCTGCGGCGCCGGGTCTGGCCACCCTGGAAGAGGTCACGCGCGAGATCGGAGCGGCGATGCCGCGCGCGGGCGAGACGGCCTGATCAGGCCCGCCCCGCCGCCCGCAGGATGCCCTTGGTCGCCGACAGCGCCATTTCGGCCCGGGCCAGCGGATCCAGCTTTTGCGCCAGCGCGCGATGCGGCACCTCGACGCTGACCGTCACGCCTTCGGGCATCGCCCGCGCCAGCCCGATCAGGTCGATGCCGCCCTCGCCGGGGAAAAGCCGCTCGCCGCGGGCGATGCGGATCAGGCCCTCGTCCGACGGGTCATAGGGCACGGCACCATCGCAGAACTGCACGTAATTCGCCCGGGCACGCGGCAGGGCGGCGATCTGGTCCAGCGTGGTGGAGGATCGGTCGTAATGCAGCGCATCGACCAGCACGCCGCCATTCGGCGCCCCCGCGGCCTCGACAATCGCAGCCGCGGCGGTCAGGTCGGGCACCGCCGTCCAGGGCATGAATTCCAGATCGGCGGTCAGCCCGCGCGGCGCGGCCAGCCCGGCAAAACGGGCGAAACTGTCGGTCAGCCGCGCGCGATCGGTGTCATCGCCCGCCACCAGGATATGCCGCGCCTTCAGGGCGGCGCAGCGGTCAAGGAAGCGGTCGAACAGGCCCCAGTCGTTTTCCGCCTTCAGCCGGATGATTTCCACATCGCCGACCGTCACGCCGGTTTCGTCCAGCGCGGCCAGCACCTCGGCCAGCACGGCGTCGTCGGTCAGCAGCGGATAGTCCGGCTCGCCGCTGGCGGCGGCGGGCAGGATGCGCAGGCCGACCATCTGATAGCCGGTTTGCGCCGCGATGCGCACGGCCTCGACCGGGCCGACATCGAAAGTGGTCAGGAAAGCAAGCGAGATCGGATGGGCCATGGCAGTCACTTCAAGGGCGAGAAGGGAAGAGGCAGCGCGATCTGGCTGGTCATCTCGGGCGACAGCCAGTCGGGCCCGCCCTTGGGCGGCCATTTGCCATCGGCCACCGATTTCGCCCGCGCCTCGGCCCGGGCGGCCAGGCTGGCATAGGGCCAGATCTGGGTCACGCGCGGCTCGCCATCCAGCCCGTACATGGCGACGGTCAGCTTGGAATAGGCCTCACGCGGGGGGACGGCCTCGGCCCATTTGCCCATGGTGGGCATGATGCCGTTGATCTTGGTCTTGTAGGTGCGGAATTCATAGACCGGACCGAAGCTGCCGGGTTCGACCGGCGGCAGGAAGTCGAAGGCGCGGTAGCTTTCCATCGTCAGCCGGGTCAGAAGTTCCGTGCAGCCGAAGGGGTTGTCGCTGCGCAGGGCGCGCTCGCGTTCGTCCATCATCTCGGCCAGCGTGTCGAAGCCGCGCAGCAGGAAGACGCGGTTCAGGCTGCCGATATCGGTGCCCCAGGCGCCCAGCAGGCGGCCCTTGCCGGCGCCGACCCAGGCCTCGATGCCGGGGCTGGCCTTGCCGGCGCCGAAGATCACCGTGTCCAGCGTGGACAGTTCATAATAGCTCATGTGTCTTTCCTTTCTGTCAGGCCCGCAACGGGCTGGCCGGCCAGGACAAGGCCGGCAATATGGCCGAAGGTCATGCCGGGGCCCAGGGTGATGCCCCCGGCGGGATAATGGCCGCCCATGATCGAGGCCATGTCGGCCCCGACCGCGAACAGGCCCGGGATCGGCGCGCCGCCTTGTGTCAGCACCCGGGCGGCGGGATCGGTCTGCAACCCCGCGAAAGTGCCCAGGCTGCCGGGCACGATCTGCACCGCGTAGAAGGGCCCGCGGGTCAAGGGCGCAAGCGAGGGGTTGGGCCCATGCGCGGCATCGCCCTGCACGCGGTTATAGGCGCTTTCGCCCCGGTGGAAGTCGGGGTCGCGGCCCTGCGCGGCGCCTTGGTTGAAGCGGGCGATGGTCGCCTCAAGCGTGGCCGCCGGAATGGCGCAGGCACGGGCCAGGTCGGCAATGGTCCGGCCGCGTTTCAGATAGCCCGCGCGCAGCGCGCGGCCCAGCGGGAAGGGGAAGGGCTTGGCCCAGCCCAGCCCCCAGCGCCGCTGCGCCTTGTGGTCAGCGATCAGCCAGCATCGGGGCTTTTGCCCGGGCGGGGTGGCGGCGATCAGTGCCTGCATGAAGCCGTGATAGCTGTCGGCCTCGGACACGAAGCGCTGGCCCTGCGGCGTGACGGCGATGATCCCGGGCTTGGCGCGCTCGACCAGATGCGGGAAATGCGCTGGCGGGCCATCTTTCTGCGGCACAAGCGAGACTGGGGCCATGGCCGTGTTCCAAGCCAGCGCCCCATCGGTGGCCGCGCCTGCCGCTTCGGCCAGCCGCAGCCCGTCGCCGGTATTCGTGCGCGGCGCGGCCGAGGCATGGTCGCGCCCGCCCGCCGCCCCGGCCCAATCGGCCAGGCGCTGCGGATCATGCGGGAACCCGCCCGAGGCCAGAACCACGCCCCGCGCCGCCCGGACCAGCACCTCGCCCCCCGCCGTTGCCAGCCGGGCGCCGGTGACCCGCCCCGTCTCGCCGACCAGCCCCACCGCCGGCGCACTGTCCAGAAGCGTGACGCCCCGGTCCAGCGCCGCCCGCATCAGCCGCGCCACCAGCGCATTGCCATTGGCCAGCCGCATCGGCCGGCCATGGATCAGCCGGTCGCGCCAGATCGCCAGCACCCGCCGCGCCACATAGGCGGCGGCCCTGGGCTTGCGCGTCGCATCGAAGAACTGGCGCATATCGGCGGCAGGCCCGATCCCGGCGCCCCAAAGGCTGACCACTTCCAGCGGAGGCCGCAGCTTCTTGATCCAGGGGCCCAGGGCGCGGCCGTCGAACGGCTCGACCGAGACCGACCGCCCGCCCTTCCCGGCCCCGGGCGTTTCATGGAAATCGGGAATCCGGTTGCCATCGATCCAGCGCATCCCGGCGCGGTCGCGCAGGAACCGCACCATGCGCGGGCTCATTTCAAGGAAGACCGGCAGGCGCGGATCGCCGGCGCGGTTGCCCAGTTCCGCTTGCAGATAGCGCATCGGGTCTTCCGGCGGCTCGTCAATGCCCGCCTCTTGCGCCAGGGGATTGCGCGGAATCCACAGCCAGCCCCCCGACCAGGCCGAAGTGCCGCCGAAGACCGCGGCCTTCTCGGCCACGATCACCTTCAGCCCGAATTCCGCGGCCGTCACCGCGGCGGTCAGCCCCGGCGCGCCCGATCCGATCACCAGCACGTCACAGTCAAGGACGCGGCTGTCCTGCCGTTCCATTCACCCCCGCTTTCCAGCGGCGGCCCTGTGGAACGGCCCCCGCATCATGCGCTTTTTCGGTCAGTCAGGCCGTCAAGGGCCCGCAGATTGGCTGCAAAGAACCGCGATCCGGCCGCGGCTGCGCCCAGTTCGGCGGCCGCCTGCTGCAGAAGCGGCGCAAGTTCCGACATGCGCTGCGCGGTCATCCGCACCGCCGGGCCGGCAATCGACAGGCAGCCCAGCACCGGGCCTTCGCCCTCATAGCGCACCGGCACCGCCATGGCGGCCATGCCGGCGATATAGCTGTCGACCGCGGTCGCATAGCCGCGCGCCCGCGCCTCGGCCAGCTGCTCGATCAGCAAGGCCAGGCTGCGCGGCGCGTTCTGGCCCTGCCCGTCGGCCTGCCGCATCAGCCCCTGGGCGCCCACGCGCACCAGCGCCTCTTCATCGCTCATCGAGGCAAGCCAGGCCTTGCCGCCGGCCGAGCTGGCCAGGTGGACGACCACGCCCTGTTCCTGACCGGGGTCATAGCGCAGCCCGCGTGTCGCCCCCTGGGCCACCGCGACCCAGATCAGATTGTCGCCGTCAATGACCGAAAGCCGGATCAGCTCGCCACTGTCGGCCGCCAGCGCATCCAGCACCGGCTGGGCGATATCGGTGATCCCGGCCCGGCCCAGAAAGCCCAGGCCCATCGCCGGCAGCTTGATCGTCAGCGCGTAATCGCCCTGCTGGTGCAGCTGGCGCACATAGCCCAGCCGCGCCAGTTCCTGCAGCGTGCGATGCACGCCGCTGGCCGGCTGATCCGTCGCCGCCGCGATGGCCGAGACCGGCAGGCCGGTCGGATGACCGACCAGCAGTTCGACGATGGCGAGGGATTTCTCAATGACGCTGCTCATGACCCGACTTCCGCTTTTGAACCTGCTTCAGGTTTCGGGACCCAGCGGCGAAAGGTCAATGGCGACCCTTTGACCCGTGGCTGCGGCGCTGCGGATCGCATCCAGAACGATCAGATTGGCCGTGGCATCGCGGGCCGAGACCAGCGGCCTGCCGCCAGCCCGGATCAGATCGGCGAAATGCGACAGCTGCGCGGCATAGGGATCGCCCGGCGCGATCTCGATCCGGCGCGGGGCCAGGGGCACGGTCCAGTCCGGCGTGCCGGGGGGCTGCCAGAGCGTCAGATCGGGCAGCGACAGGCCAGCCTTGGTGCCCGCATAAAGATGGGCCTGCACCGGATGGGCCGGAAAACGCGCCGGATTCTCGCCCGCCGACAGATCCCAGGCCCAGGGCCCGGTTGCGGCATCGGAAATGCACAGCGTCGCCAGCCCGCCCGCGGCAAAGCCCAGGCAGACCGCGGCGGTATCCTCGACCGCAAAGCCCCGACGGGCGTTCGAGGCCACAGCCTGGACGAAGGCGATCTCGCCGAAGATGTGGCGCAGCAGGTCGATCTCATGCACCAGATTGATCAGCAGGGGCCCGCCTGCACCGGGGCTGCGCCGCCATTCGGCCTGGAAATAACTGTCGGGCTTGGCCAGGCTACAAGTGACCGTCGCCATGACCAGATCGCCGATTTCACCATTGGCCACCGCCGCGCGGGCGGCCTGGATGATCGGGTTGTGGCGTCGGTGATGACCAACCAGCAGCGGCACGCCGGTTTCCCGCGCCACCGCAATCAATTGCAGCGCCGAGTCCAGGCTTTCCGCCACCGGCTTTTCCAGCAGCACCGGCAGGCCCGCGCGCAGCAGGGCGGCCGCGATCGGCAGATGGGTTTCGTTCGGCGTGGCGACGATGGCGGCTTGCGCCAGGCCCGCGGCGATCAGCGACTGGGCATCGGGAAGGCAGGGCACCGACAGCGAGTCGGCATAGGCCCGCGCCGCCGGCGTCGGATCGACCAGCGCCGCCAGATGCATGCCCTGCATGCGCGCCAGCGTCTCGACATGCGTTCGCCCGATGGCGCCCGCGCCGATGACCGCAACTTCCAGACGTGTCGACATGTTTCCAACGGCCTCCCTGCGCCTTGGGGCAAGGATAACGGCCGGTCGATAAGGAATGCAATTTAATTCTGGAATTCAGTTCAACTTTGTTGCAGAAGCCCGCCACCCATGCTCATCCGGCGGGGTCCGGGGCGACATGGGGCGAACAGGCCGAGAATGCATAATCAGGCAGTTATCGTTTCTGCTGAATTTTGCATTATCAATGTCAATTTTGTTGTGTCAGCTTGCAACAGGAGCGAGGAAACCATGACCCGAAGCAGCCTTTACAGCCCCAAGGCCCCTGCCCGTCGCGGCGCGGATGCTGAACGCGATTCAGGATATGTCGCAGCATGACCGCCCCGTTGCGCATTGACGGCGAGACCCGGATCTTCCCGATCCTCGGCCATCCGATCGGACAGGTGAAATCCCCCGCCTCGCTCAGCCAGATCATGGCCGATCGCGGCTTCAACGGCATGGTCGTGCCCGTCGACATCCAGCCCGAGGATCTGGCGGCCTGGCTGACCCAGGCGCGGACCATGCGCAATTGTGACGGCATCATTGTCACCGTGCCGCATAAGGTGCCCTGCCTGGCCTTCTGCGCCAAGGCGACGGCCCGCGCCCGGGCCTCGGGCGCGGTCAATATCATGATCCGCGACGGCGAGGGCTGGATCGGCGACGCAACCGATGGCCATGGCTATCTGGACGGCATCGCCGCCGAAGGCTTTGACGTGGCGGGCAAGCCCGCGCTTCTGGTGGGCACCGGCGGCGCCGGCTCGGCCATCGCTTACGAGATCCTGGCCCGCGGCGCCTCCAGCCTGGCGCTGCACGATATCGACACGGCCCGGCGCGACAGCCTGATCGCGCGGCTGGACAAGGATTTCCCCGGCAAGGTCCGCATCGGCGGCACCGATCCGCGCGGCTTTGCGCTGGTGGCCAATGCCACGCCCCTGGGCATGCGCGAGGGCGATCCGCTGCCGGTTCAGGTCGATCTGCTGACCGCCGATCAATTCGTGGCCGATGTCGTCACCCGCCCCGCCGTACCCCCGCTGATTGCGGCGGCGCGCGCCAAGGGTTGCGCGACCATGCCCGGGTCGGGAATGTTCGACGCGCAGGCGCTGCTGCTGGCGGAACTGCTGATGGGGACACGCAAGGTCGAGGTCTGAGGGGACCGCGACCGGATGGGAGGATGTGGCGCCGCCGTCAGGCGGGGCCCGGGCCGCAGCGGTTGCCGGATGGCCGCGCGCGCCGGAAAGAACTCCGGCGAACATGGGAGGAAAGAATGTTCAAGACCCTACTGGGAACGGCCGCGCTGGCGCTGGCCCTGACCGCCACCTCGGCCCTGGCCGAAATCAAGATTGGCTCGATCGTCGAACTGTCGGGCGCGGGCGCCGCATCCGGCACCAATTTCCGTGACGGCGTGCATATGGCCTTCGAAGAGATCAACGCCGCCGGCGGGATCCTGGGCGAGCAGGTGGCGATCACCGAATATGACAGCCAGACCGATCCGCAGGTCAGCCGCGCCATGGTGCAGAAGGCGATCGACGACGGCGTCTATGCCATCACCGGCACGGTGTTCTCGTCCTCGACCATCGTGAACATGCTGGTGGCCCAACAGGCCGGCATCCCGCAATTCACCGGCTCGGAAGCGCCGAAGATCACCCAGATGAACAACCCCTACATCTTCCGCACCGCCTTCGGATCGCAGAAGGGCATTCCGAAGATGACCAAGTACATGGCCGAGGAAATGGGGATCAAGAAGGTCGCCGTCGTCTGGGCGAATACCGAATTCGGCAAGGGCGGCCATTCGGCCTTCCTGGACGAGATCGGCAATTTCGGCATCGAGATCGTCGCCGACATCCCGACCGAACAGGCGCAGACCGATTTCTCGGCCGATGTGCTGAAGGCCAAGAACTCGGGCGCCGATGCGGTCTTCGTCTATGTGACCGAAGAGGAATCGGCCCGCTTCCTGCGCGAGGCGCAGAAACAGTCGATCGGCCTGCCCCTGATCGGCGAGACCACGCTGATCGGCGCCAAGGTGATCGAGCTTGCGGGCGATGCCGCCAATGGCGCGATGGGCCATGTCGGCCTGACCGCGGCGGCCGACATTCCGGCCGTGCAGGAAATGGTCACCAAGTTCACCGAGAAGTTCAAATACACCCCCGATCACAACGCGATCAAAGGCTATACCGCGGCCTATGCGATCAAATGCGTGACCGAGAAGAACGGCAAGGTCGACAGCCAGGCGCTGGCCGATGCGATGCATGGGCTGACCCTGACCGCCGCCGAATGCCCCGGCGTGCTGATGGATGTCAGCTGGGACGAAAACGGCGAGATGTCGCGCGAAAGCTTCTTCGTCGAAGTGAAGGACGGCAAGCAGACGATCAAGGCGATCCTGCCGCCGAACTGATCCCGAACCGACGGCCCCGCCTGTGACGGGGCCGCAACCGGGGCAGGCGCCGCTCCCGCGCCTGCCCCGTTTTCCCGCCTGACCGGAGTCAGCGTTCCGGCCCCCAGCTTCAAGGATACTCCCGTGGCTGAGCTTCTTCAGATCATCATCTCCGGCCTGGCTGCCGGCTCGATCTATGCCCTTGCTGCCGTCGGCTTCACGCTGCTGTGGCAAGCCTCGCAGACGATCAACTTCGCCCAGGGCGAATTCGTCATGTTGCCCGCCTTTTTCGTGCTGGTGGGGCTGGGCTTCGGCCTGCCGCTTTGGGCGGCGATCCTTCTGGGGCTTGGCGCCTCGCTTCTGATTCTGGGCGTCGCCTTCAAGAAGCTGATCGTCGAGCCGATGCTGCCGCATGGCACGCTGCCCCTGGTCATCGCCACCATCGCGCTGGGCCTTCTGATGAAGGAAAGCGTCAAGGAACTCTATGGCGCGACGGCCCAGCCCTTCCCGGCGATCTTCCCGCAGACCGTCTACAACGTCTTCGGCGCCAGCGTTTCGGTGCAGGACATCTGCAACCTGGTGGTCTCGATGCTGGCCATCGGCGGGCTGCAGCTGTTCCTGTCGCGCACCCGCACCGGGCGCTGCATGCAGGCCTCGGCGCAGAACCCTGCCGTGGCCGAGATTCTGGGCGTCGATGTCAAGCGGATGGTGATGTACACCTTCCTGATCAACGCCGCGCTGGCGACGATCGCCTCGGTGTTGATCTCGCCCATCTATCTGGCGAAATTCTCGAATGGCGAGACGCTGGGCCTTGTCGCCTTCATCGCGGCCATTGTCGGCGGCTTCAACCAGATCCGCGGCGCCCTGGTGGGCGGGCTGCTGATCGGGGTGATCGACAACCTGTCGGCCGTCTACATCTCGGCCGAATACCGCTCGGCCATGCCGATGATCCTTCTGATCGCCATCATCCTTCTGCGCCCGCAGGGCCTGCTCGGCACCAAGGAGGGCCGGACGGTATGAAACCCCTTACGCTCATCCTGCTGGGACTGGCGCTGGTCGCCCTGATCCTGGCCCCCATCGGCCAAGGCAATTACATCGTCTACACCCTGTCCTCGTGGCTGCTGTTTTCCATCTCGGCGATGGGGCTGAACCTGACGCTTGGCTATGCCGGGCAGGTCAGCCTGGCCCAGGCGGGCTTCATGGGGATCGGCGCCTATATCACCGCGCTGATGACCCTTGCGGGCATCCATTGGGTGGTGGCGGCCGGTGTGTCGATCTCCAGCTGTTTTGCGGTCGGGCTGCTGCTGGGCTGGCCGGCGCTGCGCGTGCAGCACCATTTCCTGGCCTTCGTGACCCTGGCCTTCAACACGCTGCTGTTCCTGGTGTTGCGCAATGAGGAAGAGGTGACGGGCGGGTCCTTCGGCCTGGTCGGCATGCCGCGGCCCGACTTCTTCGGCCTTTCGACCATGTCGAACCTGAACTTCTACTATTTCAGCCTGGTCTGCTTCCTGATCGCGGTGGCGGTGATGTGGGGCATCCTGCGCTCGCCCTGGGGGCGCGCCTTCAAGGCGCTGCGGGAAAACCCGATCCGCGCCGAAAGCCTGGGGCTGAAGATCCGCCGCCAGACGCTTCTGGCCTTCGCCATCGGCTCGGCCTTTGGCGGGCTGGCGGGGGCGATGCAGGCGCCGCTGGTGCAGTTCATCGAGCCGGGCAGCTTCGGGCTGATCCATTCGCTGAAGATCCTGCTGATGGTGGTGGTCGGCGGTTCGGGCTTCTTCTTCGGCCCGATGCTGGGGGCCGCGGTGGTCATCCTGCTGCCGGAACTGCTGCGCTTCACCGAAGGCTATTACCTGATGATCTATGCCGCCTTGGTGATCGTCCTGATGGTGTTCTCGCCCAACGGGCTGATCGGCGCCGGGCAGAAGATCTGGCTCAAGTTCAAACCCAAGCACGAGGCGCGGCGCGACATGCAGAAAGGGTTCCAGCTGTGAATGCACATACCCCTTCCGATCGGGCCCCCATCCTGGCGGTCCACAACATCTCGAAGCAGTTCGGCGGCATCCGCGCGGTGAACAATGTCAGCTTCGAGGTCCGCAAGGGCGAGATCCTGGGGCTGATCGGCCCAAACGGATCGGGCAAGTCGACGCTGTTCAACTGCATCCTCGGCCAGCTGAAACCCACGACCGGCCATTGCGAGATCAACGGCAAGTCCACCGATGGCGTCCGCCCGGCCGATCTGTCGCTGATGGGCGTGGGCCGCACCTTCCAGCAGCTGTCGGTCTTCCCGAAGATGACGGTCTTGGACAATGTCATCCTGGCCGGCCAGGAACATGAAGGCACGATGCTGTCGCGCCTGTTCGGCAAGCCCGATGCCGGGCTGACCGGCAAGGCCGAGCAGCTGATCGAGTTCTTCCGCCTGACCCCCTATCGCGATACCGAAGCGGGGTCGCTGTCTTACGGCCAGCAGAAGCTGGTCGATGCCGCGATGGCCTTCATGGCCGGCCCCGGGATCGTGCTGCTGGACGAACCGGCGGGCGGCGTGAACCTGACCATGCTGGCGAACCTGAAGGAACGCCTGCAGACCTACAATCGCGAACACGGCACCACCTTCGTGGTGATCGAACACAATATGGAATTCGTCATGTCGCTGTGCACGCGGATCATCGTGCTGGCGCAGGGTGAGATCATCGCCGAGGGCAGCCCGGAGGAAATCCGGTCGAACCAGATGGTGATCGACGCCTATCTGGGGGGTTGAGATGCTGGAACTGAAGAACGTGACCGGCGGTTACGGCCGCATCACCATTCTGAACGGCACGACGTTCAAGATCCCCAAAGCCTCGATCACCACCGTGATCGGGCCGAACGGGGCGGGGAAATCCACCGTCTTCAAGGCGGTCTTCGGGCTTCTGAACATCCATTCCGGCCAGATCCTGCTGGACGGAAAGGATGTCACCCGCCAGCGCCCGGCCCAGATGATCGCCCGCGGCGTCACCTATGTGCCGCAGGGCCGCAACGTGGTGCCGCAGCTGTCGGTCTGGCACAATCTGGAACTGGGCGGCATCACCTCGCCCGATCAGGCGCGGGTGCGGCGCCGGATGGAAGAGGTGATGGACCAGTTCCCGATGCTGCGGCAAAGGAAGGATCAGAAGGCGATCGAACTGTCGGGCGGCCAGCAGAAACAGCTGGAAATCGCGCGCGCGCTGCTGCTGGACCCGAAGCTTCTGCTGATCGACGAGCCGTCGATCGGCCTGTCGCCCAATCTGGTGCAGGAAGTGTTCCAGACCCTGATCAAGCTGCGCGATCAGGGCGTGACCATCCTGATGGTGGAACAGAACGCCAAGGCCGCGCTGGCCATGTCGGATTACGGGCTGGTCTTGGAACTGGGCCAGACCCGCATGTTCGACCGCGCCGACAAGCTTCTGGCCGACCCGCGGGTGGGCCAGCTGTTCCTGGGCGGCCATATCGAGGATGCAGCCTAAGCCTCGGCCCGGGCCTGGCGCCGGAAGGCGCCGGGCGAAACGCCGGCCCGCTGGGTGAAGAAGCGGCTGAAATAGGCCGGGTCGTCAAAGCCGGTCAGATGCGCCACCTGCGCCACGCTGCTTTCGGTATAGACCAGATAGCGCTTCGCCTCGGTCAACAGCCGGTCATGCAGCAGGCCAGAGGCCGTCTTGCCCGCCCGCGCCTTGCAGGCCGCATTCAGCCGCGCCGGCGTCACGGCCAGCGCGCCGGCATAGAAGCCCAGGCCGCGCTGGCTGCGGAAATGGGTTTCCAAGAGCGCGCGATAGCGGGTCAGCAGGTCCAGATCGCGGTCCGGCACCGCCTGAGCCTGGGTTTCCTGGGTGATCGACAGCCGCAGCACGATGACCAGAACCCGCGTGAACTGCGCGATGATCGCGCTGCGGCGGCCCGGCGCCGACCAGATGAATTCCCGGTGCAGCCAGTCGAACGTATCGGCCACCGCCGGCAGGTTCAGCCCTGACCCCGCCAGCCCATAGACCGCCGGCTGCGCCGCCACCTGCGCCAGCCGCAGATCCTCGGCCGCGGCGCGGCGCAGGCAGCCCAGCGCCGCCGTGACGACGAACCCGTCCGTGCCCGGCAAAAAGTCGATCTGATGCACGACGCCGACCGGAATGACCATGACCGCCGGCGCCGGGATCGGCAGCTGCCGCTCTTCCATGCGGATCGTCCCGCCGCCCTCGCGCACCAGCAGCACCTGCATATGGTCCGGGTGGGCATGCGGACGAATTCTCCAATCGTTCGGCCCCGACCGATCGCGGATCGGCTCGATCTGCAGCAGGTCCAATTCGACATCCGCGCCTTGATCTCCATACAGATAATAGTGCGGGATCGTCTCTTGCCGGGTTGATGACATCTGCCGCGCCCCCCTGCGCGCTGACGAATTGTGCAAGAAATGGCGGGCATCGTCCATTGGTTCCACCCCCGCCCGCCCGCTATTTCCAGATCAGGGAATGAAGGGAGGACGACGATGCAGCGCGATTGCGATGTGCTGGTGATCGGCTCGGGCGCCGGGGGTCTGGCGACGGCGATCACGGCGAAGAAGCACGGGCTTTCCGTTCTGGTGATCGAAAAAGAGCCGGTCTTCGGCGGCACCACCGCCTTTTCGGGCGGCGTTCTGTGGGTGCCCGGCAACCGGCATGGCAAGGAAGCCAATCCCGGCGACACCCGCGCCGCCGCCCGCGCCTATCTGCAGGCCGAGACCGGAAACTTCTTTCAGCCCGAGGCGATCGACGCCTTTCTGCAGGCCGGGCCGCAGATGCTGGACTGGTTCGAGCGGGAAACCGCGGTGCGCTTTGTGCCGACGCTTTACCCCGACTATCACCCCACGGTCGAAGGCGGGGTGGATGTGGGCCGCTCGGTCCTGGCCGCGCCTTTCGATACTTCGGCGCTGGGGCCCGATCTGAAACGCCTGCGGCCGCCTTTGGCGACCATCACCTTCATGGGGATGATGTTCAATTCCTCGAATGCCGACATCAAGCATTTCTTCAACGCCACCAAGTCCTTGACTAGCTTTGCCTATGTGACCAAGCGTCTGGCGGCGCATGCGCTGGAAGTGGCACGGCACGGGCGCGGGGTACAGGTGACCAGCGGCAATGCGCTGGCCGCGCGGCTGGCGAAAAGCTGTTTCGATCTGCAGATCCCGATCCTGACCGAGACCCCTGCCCTGCGGCTGACCCTGGAAGACGGCAGGGTGACCGGGGCCGAAGTGCCCGGCGGCAGGATCACCGCGCGCAAGGGCGTGGTGCTGGCCTGCGGCGGATACGCCCAGGATCTGGCCCGCCGCGCGGGGATCTATGCGCATCTGAAAGCCGGTGGAGACCATTTCAGCCCGGTGCCGCAAGGCAATACCGGCGACGGCATCCGTCTGGGGGAACAGGTCGGCGGCGCCTTCGATGCCGAATTTGCCCAGCCCGCCGCCTGGATGCCGGTCAGCCGCGTGCCCGGCAAGGGCGTGTTCCCGCATCTTCTGGACCGCTACAAGCCGGGGATGATCGCGGTCGGCGCCGATGGCCGCCGCTTCACCAATGAAAGCGAAAGCTATCACGATGTCGGCGCGGCGATGGTGGCGCAGATGCGGGCGGGTGGCGATGCCAGTTGCTGGCTGATCTGCGATCACCGCACGATCCGCAAATACGGGCTTGGCCACGCGAAGCCCGCGCCAATGCCGTTGTGGATGTGGACCCGCACCGGCTATCTGAAAAAGGGCCGCACCCTGGCCGATCTGGCCCGCGCCTGCGGCATCGATGCCAAGGGGCTGGAGGCGACGGTCGCTGCCTATAACCGCGGCGCGGTGCAGGGCCGGGACGACGCATTCCACCGCGGCGAGACCAGTTTCAACCGCTACCTCGCCGACCCCGACAACAAGCCGAACCCCTGCGTGGCGCCGGTGGCCCAGGGCCCCTTCTACGCGGTCAAGCTGGAAATGGGCGATCTGGGCACGTTTGACGGGCTGAAAACCACGGTCGAGGGCCAGGTGCAGACCCGCGCCGGCGCGGCGATCCCGGGGCTTTATGCGGTGGGCAATGACCGGGCCAGCATCATGGGCGGCAATTATCCCGGCGCCGGGATCACGCTGGGGCCGGCAATGGTCTTCGGCTGGATCACCGGGCGGCATCTGGCCGGGATCGGGATTTCGGAACAGAAGGAGGGGGCGGCATGAGCTGGCTTGGGCTGGAAGGCAAACGGGTGGTCATCACCGGCGCCGGGGGCGGCATCGGTCAGGCGCTGGCGCGGGGCTTTGCCGCGCAGGGCGCGCGGGTGGTGCTGCTTGATCGCGACATCGACCGCTCGGGGCCTTTGGCGGATGAACTGGGCGGCGGCGCCTTCGCGCTGATCTGCGATCTGGCCGATGCGGCCAGCGTGACGGCCGCGGCAGACCGCGTCGAAGCCGAAGGCGGCGCCGATGTGCTGGTGAATTCGGCCGCGATCCTGCGGCCCGGCGCCTTGGACACGGTGTCGACCGCCGATTGGTCGGCGATGCTGGCGGTGAACCTGACTGGCTACCTGACCGCCGCGCAGGCCTTTGGCCGCGGCATGCTGGACCGCGGCAAGGGCGCGCTGGTGCATGTGGCCTCCATCGCCGGAACCCAGCCGCAGCCGGCCTCGGGCGCCTATTCGGCGTCCAAGGCGGCGACGGTGATGATGTCGCGCCAGCTGGCCTATGAATGGGGCCCGCGCGGGGTGCGGTCGAACTGCCTGTCACCCGGGCTGGTGATGACGCCGATGTCGGCCGCCTTCTATGCCGACCCCGAGGTGAAGGCGAAGCGCGAGGCGATGGTGCCCCTGCGCCGGATCGCCTCGCCGGAAGACATGGCCGATGTGGCGCTGTTCCTGGCCTCGGACCGGGCGGGTTATGTCTCGGGGCAGGATGTGGTGGTCGATGGCGGGCTGAGCCAGGTGCTGATGGGCCAGGTGCCGAGGCCCGGCTATGCGTGAGGCGCTGGTCACCGGCGGCGCCGAGGGCATCGGCCTTGCCATCGCGCGGGCGCTGGCGGCGGCGGGATACCGCGTCACCATCGCCGATCTGGACGGCGCGAAGGCGGCCGAGCGGGCGGTTGAACTGGGCGCGGGCCATCGGGGTCTTGCCTGCGACATCACCGACGAAGCGCAGGCCATGGCCGCGGCCGCGACGGCGCCCTTCGAGGTGCTGGTGAACAATGCCGGCATCGGCGACAGCCATCTGCCGACGCTGGATCAGGGGATCGACGCCTTCCGCCGGGTGCTGGACGTGCATCTGTCGGGCAGCTTCCTGATGACGCGCGAAGTGGCGCGGGGGATGGTCGCGCGCGGGCGCGGGGCGGTGGTGAACCTGTCCTCGATCGCCGGGCTGACCGGCCTGCCCAAGCGCAACGCCTATGGCGCGGCCAAGGCCGGAATCGTGGCGATGACGCGGGCCATGGCCTGCGAATGGGCGGGCCGGGGCGTGCGGGTCAATGCCGTGGCCCCGGCCTTCGTGGAAACAGCCTTGGTGCGCAAGCTGGCGGATGCCGGCCGGATCGACCTGCCCACCATCGCCCGGCGCACACCCATCGGCCGGTTGATCCGGGCCGAAGAGGTCGCGGCGGCGGTGGTCTTTCTGGCGTCCGACGCCGCCAGCGGCATCACCGGCGCGGTGCTGCCGGTTGATGGCGGCTGGACCGCGTTTGGCGATTTCGGCGATGCCGCGGATCCGCAGCCATGATCCAGGAATGGCGCAGCTATCGGCTGAAGCCCGGCGCCGCGGGCACGTATCTGGCGCTGCTGGCCGATCAGGGCCTGCCTTTGGTCACCCGCCACCTGCCGCTGATGGGCTATTGGCTGGCCGAAACCGGCGGGCTGAACGTGATCCACCACCTTTGGGCCTATGAGACCTGGGCCGAGCGCGAAGCCTGCCGGGCCGCGCTGGCCTGCGAAACCGACTGGACCCAGGGCTTCATCCCGCGGGCCTTCGCGCTGGTCGACCAACAGGAAAACCGCTTCCTGCGGCTGGATCACGGGTTGCCCGCCTATCATTCGGCGCTTGCGACCCGCCGCATGGCCCATCCGGCCCGCGCGCCGGGCACGCCGCTTTACGCACCCGACTGCGCAGGGCTGGTGATCGGCGCCGCGCCGCAAGACGCACTGGCCCGCTGGACGCCGCTTTCGGGCGATCCACGCCCGATGGCGCTTTTGCCGCGCGGGGACGATCCGGTGCCTGCCGCTCCGCTTCCTCAGGGCGCGCAACATTTCGTCCTGCGCCCGCTTGCCTTTTCGCCACTCTGACCCGGGGGACCCCATGCGTAACCAGATCTGCATCATCGGCGGCGGCCCCTCGGGCCTTTTGCTGTGCCTTCTTCTGCGCCGCGCCGGGCTGGACGCCATCGTGCTGGAACAGCGCAGCCGCGACTATGTGCTGGCCCGCATTCGCGCCGGCGTGCTGGAACAGGGCCTGGTCGACATCCTGCGCGCCGCAGGCGTCGGCAAGCGGCTGGAGGCCGAGGGCTTCACCCATGACGGCACGCTGATCGTGGCCCATGGCCAGCGCGTCCATATCGACTTCAAGGCGCTGACCGGCAAATCGGTGACGATCTACGGCCAGACCGAGGTGACCCGCGACCTTTACGACGAACTGGACCGCATCGGCGCGCCGGTCCTGCACGGGGCCGAAGGCGTGACGATCCACGGCGCCGCTACCGATGCGCCGCATGTCACCTTCCGCCATGACGGCCAGGATCGCCGCATCGACTGCGACTATGTCGCCGGTTGCGACGGGTTCCATGGCCCCAGCCGCCGCACCATTCCGGAAAAGCTGCGCCGGCAGTTCGAACATGTCTATCCGTTCGGCTGGCTGGGCATCCTGTCCGAAACCCCGCCCCTGCAGCATGAACTGGTCTATGCCGGCCATGACCGCGGCTTTGCCCTGTGTTCGATGCGCAATGCGGGCCTGAGCCGCCATTACCTGCAAGTGCCGCTGACCGATGAGGTCGGCGACTGGTCCGACGCTGCCTTCTGGGCCGAATTGCGCCGCCGCCTGCCCGCCGATCTGGCCGATCAGCTGGTCACTGGCCCGTCGATCGAGAAATCCATCGCACCGCTGCGCAGCTTCATATCCGAGCCGATGCGCTGGGGCCGGCTGTTCCTGGCGGGCGACGCCGCCCATATCGTGCCGCCCACCGGCGCCAAGGGGCTGAACCTGGCGGCCTCGGATGTCTGGTATCTGAGCCAGGCGCTGATCGCGCGCTATGCGGGCGATGCCGAGCCGCTGGAAGCCTATTCCGCCCGCGCCCTGTCGCGGGTCTGGAAGGCTTCGCGCTTTTCCTGGTCGATGACGCGCATGCTGCACAGTTTCCCGGCCGAGGGCGCCTTCCTGGCCCGGATGCAGGCGACCGAGGTTGAATATCTGGCCGGCTCGCAGGCGGCGCAGACCGCCCTGGCCGAGAATTATGTAGGCCTGCCCTACTAGGGCCCATTCAAGCCTTTCCGGGGCGGGAAACTGCGGTGATACTGGCCGCGCCCCGCGGAGGACCGCCATGAAAACCTCGATCGCCACCGTGTCGATTTCCGGCAGTTTCGCCGACAAGCTGACGGCGATCGCCGAGGCCGGCTTCGACGGAATCGAGATTTTCGAGCAGGATTTCCTGGCTTCGGATTTCTCGCCGCGCGCGGCGGGGCAGATGGTGCGCGACCACGGGCTTGCGATCACCCTGTTCCAGCCCTTCCGCGACTTCGAGGGCCTGCCCGAACCCTTGCGCAGCCGCGCCTTCGCCCGGGCGCGGCGCAAGTTCGATCTGATGGCGGAGCTGGGCACCGATCTGGTGCTGGTCTGTTCCTCGACCCATCCCGAGGCGATGGGCGGCATCGACCGCGCGGCCGCCGATTTCCACGAACTGGGCGAAATCGCCGCCGAACGGGGCCTGCGCGTCGGCTATGAGGCGCTGTGCTGGGGCCGCCATGTCAACGACCATCGCGACGCCTGGGAAGTGGTGCGCCGCGCCGATCACCCCAATGTCGGGCTGATCCTTGACAGTTTCCACACGCTGGGCCGCGGCATCGACCCCGAAACCATCCGCCGCATCCCCGGCGACCGGATCTTCTTCGTGCAGATGGCCGATGCGCCGGCGATTCCGATGGACCTGCTGTATTGGTCGCGCCACTTCCGCAACATGCCCGGCGAGGGCGATCTGGACCTGACCGGCTTCACCCGCGCCGTCATCGCGACGGGCTATTCCGGCCCGCTGAGCCTGGAAATCTTCAACGACCAGTTCCGCGCCGGCCCCGCGCGCCAGACCGCGCGCGACGGGCATCGCAGCCTGATCGCGCTGATGGACCGGGTCCGGCGTGCCGAACCCGCCCTGAAGCCCGACCTGCCCGCCTTCCCGCCGCCCGCGCCGGTCGAGCGGGTGGAATTCGTCGAATTCGCCACCAGCGCCGAAGAGGCCGCGCCTCTGGAGGCGCTGCTGGCCGCTGCCGGCTTCGCCAGGGCCGGGCGGCACCGGACAAAGCCCGTGACCTTGTGGCAGCAGGGCGGGGTGAACCTGCTGATCAACACCGCCGCCCAGGGCTTTTCCCATGCCGCCTGGGCCAGCCATGGCACGGCCGTGTCCGAGGTGGGCCTGATGGTCCCCGATGCCCGCGCCGGCCATGCCCGCGCCCTGGCCCTTGGCGCGCCGGCGCATCATGAACCGCATGGTCAGGCCGAGCTGGAGATCCCGGCGCTGCGCGGGCCCGGGGGTAGCGTGATCCGGCTTCTGGACCGGCAGTCGGATCTGGCGCGGATCTGGCAGGTGGATTTCGACCTGACAGCGCCCGCCGAACGGCAAGAGAATGCCGGGGCAGATCCTGGCGCAGATGCGGGGGCCGGGCTGACCGCCGTGGATCATGTCGGCCAGACCATGGCCTATGACCAGATGCTCAGCTGGGCGCTGTTCTACACCACGCTGTTTCAGGCCAGCCGCAGCCCGATCACCGATGTGATCGACCCCGACGGCATCGTACGCAGCCAGGCGATCGAGACCGGCGGCCTGCGCGTCACGCTGAACGGGGCCGAGGCGCCGCGCACCCTGGCCGGCCAGTTCATCGCCGATACGTTCGGCGCCAGCGTTCAGCATCTGGCCTTTGCCAGTGACGACCTGTTCGCCACCGCCGCCCAGATGGCGCGGCGCGGCCTGCCGGTCTTGCAGATCGGCGCGAATTACTATGCCGATGTCGAGGCACGCTTCGGCCTGGACGCGGCGTTCACCGCACGGCTGCGGGCGGCCAATCTGCTCTATGACGAAGATGCAGGCGGCCGCTTCCTGCAATTCTACTGCCAGGCCCGGCCGGGTGGGCTGTTTCTGGAATTCGTCCAGCGCATCGGCGCCTATCGCGGCTATGGCGCGCCCAACGCTCCCTTCCGCATCGCCGCGCAAAAGCGCGACGCGCGCCCCGCCGGCATGCCGCGCTTCTAGCGCAGCTCGGCCAGGGCGGCGGCGATGCCCGCTTCGATCCGGGTCACCGGCTGCGGGCCCATCCAGTCCGGCACCGGGCTTGAGGCCAGATCGGCCGGGATGCGCAGGGCCGGCCCCTCGACCGAGATCCCGTTCCAGCCCGATTGCGCCGCCAGTTCGGCGACGAACTCGGCCATGTCGCGGGTGTCGCCGGCCAGGGTCAGCACCTCGGCCCCCTGTCGCGGCAGGGTAACGCCGGCCACCAGCATCCGCGCCACGTCGTCGACATGCACAAAGCCGACCCGGCCCGAGAACCGGATCACCGCCGGCGCGCGCCGGACCGAGGCCGCCAGCGCGATCGACGGCCCCGCGGCAATGCCGCTGCTGATGCCCGGGCCGTAGACGATATAGGGGCGCAGGCCCAGGCTGGGCACGCCATGATCCGCGGCGAAGACCCGCGCCAGGCCCTCGACCGCCAGTTTGGTCACGCCATAGACGGTCATCGGCTGGGGGTGCTGCGCGTCCTGCGGGCCGAAGACTCCGGCCGTCGACAGATAGGCGACCGGAATGCCCCGCGCCGCCGCGGCCTGCAGGACATTCAGGCTGGCCATTACGTTGATGCGCACCGCCCGGGCCGGATCGGCCGCGCAATCGACGGTCATGATCCCGGCCAGATGCACGATTCCGTCGCAGCCCTGGGCGGCGGCCTGCACGATATCGGGCTGCGTCGCATCGCCTGGCACCGCCTCATGCCCGGCGGGCAGATCAAAGCGGGCCAGCGCCTGGGGCAGGTCCAGAAGGCGGCAGGCATGGCCCTGGGCGGCCAGCACGCGCAACACCCGCCGGCCGATGAATCCGGTGCCCCCGACCAGCAGAAATCTTGACATCCCATCCTCCGTGTTCCGGGGGATCATAACAATAATGGAATTGCATTCAATTATCAAAACATCTTCCAATTTATGGCCGGCCATGCGAAGGTCCGGCCCGGTCGCGACAGGGAGGACGGCATGGCCGAGGCATTCGACGCAGAGGTGGATCTTCTGGTCTTTGGCGCGGGGGCGGGCGGCATGACCGCGGCGCTGGCGGGCGCGATCGGCGGGCTGTCGGTGCTGCTGTGCGAAAAGACCGACATGGTCGGCGGCACGACCTCGACCTCGGGCGGGACGACCTGGGTTCCGGGCACGGCCCTGTCGCAGGCCGCGGGCGCGCCCGACAGCACCGAGGATGCCGCGGCCTTCCTGCGCCATGTCGTGGGCAATCGCGGCGGCGACGCGCTGCGTGCGGCTTTCCTTGAATCGGGCCCGCAGGCGATTGCCGATCTTGAGGCACAGTCCGAGGTCAAATTCGTCGCTGCCGCCGCCCATCCCGACTATCTTGACGGGCCCGGCGCGGCCTATGGCGGGCGGGCGCTGGCGCCCTTGGCCTTCGATGGCCGCAAGCTGGGCGCCGATTTCGCGCGGCTGCGGCCACCGCGGGCGGTGTTCATGGGGCTGGGGGGGATGATGGTCGGCCGGGCCGAGCTGCCGGCGCTGCTGTCGCCCTTTGCCAGCCTTGCCAATCTGCGCACCACGCTGGGCATCGTGCTGCCCTATTTCCGTGACCGGCTGAGCCATGCCCGCGGCACCCGGCTTCTGATGGGCAATGCGCTGGCCGCGCGGCTGTTCTACAGCCTGCGCCAGCGCCGCGTGCCGATCTGGTTCGACAGCCCGCTGACCGAATTCCTGCGCGAGGGCGACCGGATCATCGGCGCCGTCGTCACCACACCGCAGGGCCCGCGCCGCATCCGTGCCCGGCGGGGCGTGGTGCTGGCCACTGGCGGGATCGGCTGGAACAAGGACCTGCGCGCCCGGCTGTTCCCCGCCCAGATCGCCCCCGTCAGCCAGACGCCCGACGGCAATACCGGCGACGGCATCGCCCGCGCCGAGGCGCAGCTGGGCGCCGCGGTGGATGACGGCTGCGACAGCGCCGGCCTGTGGATGCCCTGTTCCATGCTGCGCCAGAAGGACGGCACGACCGCGATCTGGCCGCATATCCTGCTGGACCGGGCCAAACCCGGGCTGATCGCCGTGGGGGCCAACGGGCGACGCTTCGTCAACGAATCCGACAGCTATCACGATTTCTGCATGGGCATGGTGCGCGCCGGCCTGTCCGAGGCCTGGCTGATCGTCGATGACCGCTTCATCCAGCGCTATGGGCTGGGCCTGGTCCTGCCCGGCGGGCGCGGCTTGTCGCGGCTGTTGCGGCAGGGCTATCTGACCCGCGCCGCCACGGCCGAGGCGCTCGCCCGGCAGATCGGCGTCGACCCGGCCGGGCTGGCGGCCAGCATCGCGGCCAACAATGCCTTCGCCCAGACCGGGGTCGATGCGGATTTCGGCCGCGGCAGCTCGGTGATGAACCGCTTCAACGGCGATGCGCAGGCGGCCGGCAATCCCTGCCTTGGCCCGATGGACAAGGCGCCCTTCTACGCGCTGAAAGTGGTGCCGGTGGATCTGGCCGGCAGCGGCGGCCTGCGGATCGATGCCGATGGCGCAGTCCTGGACCGCGCGGGCGCGCCGATCCCCGGGCTTTATGCCTGCGGCAACGATGCGGCCTCGATGTTTCGCGGCACCTATCCCGGCCCTGGCACCACGATCGGCCCCGCCATGGTCATGGGCTGGCGGATCGCGCAGCATCTGCGCCAAAGCGCCGCCATGGCCGCCTAGCCGCGCCCAGCCCCGGACCCACGGATCCGGCCGGTGCCCCGGCCGATTTCCGCCCCCGCAGTTGACCGCACCGGACCTTGGGTCTAAGCCCTGCCCCAGCATTTCCGATCAGAAGGGGCGGTCGCTTGGCGATTCACCTGCACCAAAACGACCTGCCCGACGGGCTGAACCTGGGCCCTGTCGTCGCCATCGACACCGAGACCATGGGGCTGGACCCGCGCCGCGACCGGCTGTGCGTGGTGCAGCTGTCGGCCGGCGATGGCGATGCCCATCTGGTGCAGATCGCCCGTGGCCAGACCAGCGCCCCCAATCTGGAGCGGCTGCTGACCGATCCCGCCGTGCTGAAGCTGTTCCATTTCGGCCGCTTCGACATTGCCGCGATGAAACGCGCCTTCGGCGTCACCACCGCGCCGGTCTGGTGTACCAAGATCGCCTCGAAGCTGATCCGCACCTTCACCGACCGGCACGGGCTGAAATATCTGCTGGCCGATCTGGTGGGCGTCGATGTCTCGAAGCAGCAGCAGACCAGCGACTGGGGCGCGGCTGTGCTGACCGAGGCGCAGAAGGATTACGCGGCCTCGGACGTGCTGTATCTGCACGCGCTGAAGGCGGCGCTGGAAGAGCGGTTGAAACGCGAAGACCGGCTGGCGCTGGCGGAACGGCTGTTCGCCTTCCTGCCGACCCGGGCCGAACTGGATCTCATGGGGTGGGACGACACGCATGACATCTACACCCATTAAGGCCGTCAAGGGCGGCACGCTGGCCTTCGACCCGCTGGCCGTCGCCCGCCGGGTGATCCGGCGCGAGGCCGAGGCGCTCAGCATCCTGGCCGATGCTGTGGGGCCGGGCTTCACCGAATGCTTCGAGCTGATGCTGAAATGCCAGGGGCGGGTGATCGTCTCGGGCATGGGCAAGTCGGGCCATATCGCGCGCAAGGTGGCGGCCACGCTGGCCTCGACCGGGACGCCGGCGCAATTCGTTCACCCGGCCGAAGCCAGCCATGGCGATCTGGGCATGATCACCCAGTCCGATGTGCTGCTGGTGCTGTCGAATTCGGGCGAGACGCCGGAACTGGCCGATGTGGTGGCGCATGCCCGCCGCTTCGGCATTCCGCTGATCGGCGTGGCCTCGCGCCCCGACAGCACGCTGTTGCGCGAAAGCGATATCGCCATCGTGCTGCCGCCCGCGCCCGAGGCCTGCGAACAGGGGATCGTGCCCACGACCTCGACCACGATGACGCTGGCCCTGGGCGATGCGCTGGCCATTGCGCTGATGGAACAACGCGCCTTCACGCCCGATCACTTCCGCATCTTCCATCCGGGCGGCAAGCTTGGCGCGCGGCTGTTGCGGGTGCATGATCTGATGCATGCCGATGTGCCGACCGTATCCGAGACGACGCCGATGTCCGAGGCGCTGCTGACCATGACCCATGCCGGCTTCGGCGCCGTGGCGGTGACCGATCTGAAGGGCAATCTGCGCGGCATCGTCACCGATGGCGATCTGCGGCGGCATATGGACGGACTTCTGTCGCTGACCGCCGGCCATGTGATGACGCGCGGCCCTGTGACCATCGCGCCCGATGCGCTGGCGGTCGAGGCGCTGGCGCTGATGAACGGCAAGAAGAAGACCTGCCTTCTGGTCACCGCCGACGGCAATCGGGTGGCCGGCATCCTGCATATCCACGACTGTCTGCGCGCCGGCGTGGCCTGAGGAGACCCGGCCGATGCCGCGCTCGGACACCCATACGCGGATCGTCGGCTGGCTGAAGCTTGTGCTGCCGCTGACCGCGCTGGTGCTGCTGTCGACGCTGTTTCTTCTGTCGGAGCGGATCGACCCTTCGGCCGCGATTCCCTATGCCGATGTCGATGTCGAGGATCTGGCCCGCGACCCGCGGATGACCGCCCCCGCCTATGCCGGCACCACCCAGGACGGCACCGCGATCACCGTGACCGCAACCGAGGCGCGGCCGGCCAGTGCCAACCGCACCGCCGGTGCTGCGGGCGTGAAGGCCAAGATGACGATGCCCGATGGCGGATCGACCGAGATCGACGCGGCCGAGGCCGAGATCGACGATGGCAGCGGCGAATTGCGCATGACGGGCGGGGTCACGCTTCTGTCCTCGTCGGGCTACCGGCTGGTGACCGAGCGCATGGTGGCGCAGCTTGACCGTTCGGGCGCCTCCAGCGACGATCCCGTCCAGGCCGAAGGCCCCGCCGGCACCCTGACCGCAACGGGATTTCGCCTGACCCAGCAGGCCGGGGCTGACGCCGCATCCGGGGATCCCTATCTTCTGGTTTTCACCGGCCGGGTTAAGCTGGTATATCAACCGGGCGGCGCCGCCGCTCCCTGACATAGAACAGATCCCATGCTTCGCCGAGTGGCCCTTGTCCTTCTTGCCTTCACCCTGGCCGGCCCGCTTGCGGCCCAGCAGGCGAAAGTCGATTTCGGCGGGCTGAAACAGGACACCTCCCTTCCCGTCAATGTCGAGGCCGACAGCCTTGCGGTGAACAACAGCGATGGCACCGCCGTCTTCACCGGCAATGTCGAGGTGGTGCAGGGCGAGATGCGGCTGAAGGCGGCCGAGGTGAAGGTGGAATACGGCGCCGACGGCAAGGGCATTTCCCGGCTGCATGCGACGGGCGGCGTCACGCTGGCCAACCAGAACGACGCGGCGCGCGCGCAGGAAGCCGTCTATACGATCGACAGCGGCACGGTGGTGATGACCGGCGAGGTGCTGCTGACCCAGGGCGCCAGCACCATGGCCGGGCAGAAGCTGACGATCCAGCTGAAGGACGGCACGGGCGTGATGGAGGGGCGCGTCTCGACCACTTTCATCCCCGGCGGCAACTGATGTCGTCGCAGCGCCCGGAACTGACCGTCACCGCGGGCTCTCAGGGCCTGCAGATCCGCAACCTGCGCAAAAGCTACAAGAAGCGTCCGGTGATCCGCGAAGTGTCGATGGATCTGCACCGCGGCGAGGTGGTGGCCCTGCTGGGCCCGAACGGCTCGGGCAAGACGACCTGCTTTTACGCCATCGCCGGGCTGATCACGCCCGAGGGCGGGCAGGTGCTGATCGACGGCAAGGATGTGACCGCGCTGCCGATGTACCGCCGCGCCCGGCTGGGGATCGGCTATCTGCCGCAGGAAGTGTCGATCTTTCGCGGCCTGTCGGTCGAGGACAATATCCTTGCCGTGCTGGAGATCACCCATGACGACCGCCACAAGCGGCGCGAACGTCTGGAAGAGCTTCTGAGCGAGTTTTCGATCACCCATCTGCGCCACACGCCGGCCCTGGCCCTGTCGGGTGGCGAGCGGCGGCGGGTGGAAATCGCGCGCTGCCTGGCGGCCGATCCGAAATACCTGCTGCTGGACGAACCCTTCGCCGGGGTCGACCCGATCGCGGTTGCGGAAATCCGCCATCTGGTCTCGGATCTGAAAAGCCGCGGGATCGGCGTCCTGATCACCGATCACAACGTGCGCGAGACGCTGGAGATCGTCGATCGGGCCTATATCCTGCATGATGGCAAGGTGTTGATGAGCGGAACGACCGACGAAGTCGTCCGCGACGAGATGGTCCGCCGTGTCTACCTGGGCGAGAATTTCCGCATCATCTGAGCCATCGCTGCGATTCGGTTGACAGCGCCAGCGGCCTGTCACCAAATGGTCGAAATGACAGCGACGCACGCCCCTTGCATCCTGCCTGCCGCGGCCCAGATGGCGCCCCGCCCCGCCGCGGACTTGCCGGACTCAGCCAGCAGAATTGGAAGACCCGGTTTCCGTGACGCAAAGTCGCCACGCCCCGGGAATGCATGAAGAGGAGAAACCATGCGCTACCAGATCAGCGGAAAACAGCTCGACGTCGGCGAGGCGCTCCAAACCCATGTCAAAGCGGAAATGGGCGAAGTGGTCGAGAAATACGCCCAGCGCCCGACCGAATGCATCGTCGTCTTTTCCAAGTCGGCGCATGAATTTGTCTGCGAGGCGGTGATCCACCTGTCGACCGGGCTGAACGCCCAGGCCAAGGGCACCGCGACCGAAGTCTATGCCGCCTTCGAAGCCTGCCGCGAGAAGATGGACAAGCAATTGCGCCGCTACAAGCGCCGCATCCGCAGCCACAATGCCAACCGCAAGGGCCCGGTTGAATTCGACGGGGCTGCCCAGTATATCCTCGCCGCATCTGATGACGCCGAAGACGCGGCCGAGCCTGAAAGCCTGGCCCCGGTCGTCATCGCCGAAATGGAGACGAAGATCCCGTCGATCACGGTCGGGGAAGCTGTGATGCAGATGGAGCTTGCGGGCCAGAAGATGCTTGTCTTCCGCAATGAAGGACATGGGGGCGTGAACGTGGTATACCGTCGGGAAGACGGCAATATCGGCTGGATCGACCCTCGCAACAGCAGATAAGCGCCGCGGCATACGCGGCCCGAAGGACAGACCCGACGCATGGACCTTACCAGCCTACTCGTACCCGCCGCCGTTCGCGTGGTCGGCCAGTTCACTTCGAAGAAGCGACTGTTCCAGGAACTGGGCGAAATCGCCCAGCAAGCCTATGGGCTGCAGGCCGCCAGCGCCGTGGACGGTCTGCAGGAACGCGAGACGCTGGGCCCGACGGGCGTCGGCCATGGCATCGCGCTGCCGCATGCAAGACTGGAAGACCTCGGCCGGATTGCCGGGGTCTTCATCCGGCTGGAAAAGCCGCTGGACTATGACAGCGTCGACCGCCAGCCGGTCGATCTGGTCTTCGCGCTGCTGGCGCCGAAGGATTCGGGCGTCGACCATCTGAAGGCACTGGCGCTGGTCAGCCGCACGATGCGCGATCAGGGCGTGGTGACGAAGCTGCGCGCCAATACCGATCCGGCCAAGCTGCACGCGATCCTGACCGAATCGAAGGCACCGCAGGCGGCCTGAGCGGCCGCGCGCTAGCCGCGCCAGCGCGGAAATCCGAACCCCATGTAATCGCGCGGCCAGGCCTCGGCCGCGGCCTCGTCCAGCGTGGGATCCCAGATCGCATCCAGCGCCTCGGCCGCGGCACGGTCGGGGATCGCGGGCGGCGGATCGGTCAGGCCCAGTTCATCGGCCAGCCAGGCCAGACCCTCGGCCAGCCGATCCTCGCGGATCACCAGATCGGGGCCCTGAAACCCGGCAAAGCCCTGCAGCACCGCCGCCTGGCTGGCCCAGTGCGGATCGACCTTCAGCCCCATCTGCCCGCCCGCCGACAGTTTCGCGAAGCGCAGAAAGGCGTGGAACGCGGCGCGGTGCTGGGCCGGATCCAGGAAGGGCTGGCCCGGCGGCGGCAGATCGGCCTTCTGGCTGCGGATCAGCTGCTGGCGCTGATCGGCCAGCTTGCCCGAGACCACCAGGTCCAGAAACACCGCATGCGCCCGCAACAACGGATGGCGCAGCACGGTAAAGCTGCGATGGCGCGGATGGGCCTTCTTCCATTGCCGCAGGCTTTTCTGCACGAAGCCGCCGATCAGCTCGCCCCGGTCCAGCCGCGCCATCCAGGCCTTCACCTGCGCCTCGGGCCCGCCGCGCACCGGCATGTACAGAAGCCCCGCCCCTTCCAGCGCCACGAAGGACGGAATGGCCGGCGGCCGCCGCGGTTCGAAATTCGGCGTGCGCGACAGGTTGAACCGGTCCAGCCGCGCCAGCGAGCGTTCCATCTCGGCCGCGTTCGCCACCTTGTCGGAAATCTCTTCCGGGTTCTGCTTCTTCAACGTGGCATCGGGCGCCTCCAGCCGGGCCTCGACCCCCAGCCAGGCCGCCAGCCCGTTCAGCACCGCCAGATCCTGGATATCTTCGTAGTCGATATAGAAGGCGGTCTGGCCGGTGACCTGCAGCCCGTGCAGGATCTGGATCTGAAAGGCCTGCTGCGCCTCGAGATGCGTCTCGAATTCGGCGGCATCGAACCGGGCCTGCGCGGTCTTCAGGTTCTTCGCATTGGTCAGCTTCCACTGGCCGGTGGCCTGGGCGATCTTCAGGCTGACATAGGATTCGATCGGGTTGCGGGTCAGCACGATCTTGGCGCAGGACGGATCGTCCAACACCTCGGGCAGGATGCGCGGGTCGTGATCGTGGAAATAGCGAAACCCCGCCAGGCCCGGCGTACGGTCGCGCAGCCGGCGCAGCAACAGCCGCGGATCCTGGTCGCGCATGGCCAGATCGACATCGAACAGCGCGACCTGATCCTTCTTGCCGATGAAATGCGGGTTGAACACCTCGCCCAGGCAAGACACGCCCGCCAGCGCGTTCAGGTTCGCCTCAAGAAAGTTCGAGCCGGTCCGCATGCCGGCCAGAAGCACGAAAGACGTGAAACGCTGGGTCACGGGATCACTTCACGAGATAGGGCCGGGCCCGCCGGCCGCCCGGGGCGGGCAGATCGGCGCCGGCGGGGAAATCGCCCATCAGCACGGGCTGCATGCCCTGATTGCGCAGGTTCTGCAGGAACTGGCCGAAGCCGGCCAGATCGGCCATGCGCGGCACTTCGGTCAGCCGCCGCATCGAGCGCGGGCTGATCTCGTCGACGATGGTCTGCAGGGGCTCCATCGGGCTTTCGATGAATTCGGCCAGCGTCCAGACCCGGACCCGCGCCTTCACCCAGTTCGACCGCAGCAGCTGAAGGAATTCGGATTCGATCTTCTGCAGCCGCGCGGCCTCGGCCCGGATCTCACCGAAATTGCGGTTCGACTGGAACAGCGGAATCGCGAAGGCGCCCGAGATCACCGAGATCTGGGCATGCGGATCGCCGGCGATGAACTGGGTCAGTTTCTGGTTGTCATCGGGGCCGAACTGGAAGCATTGCCGCTCGCCCCGGGTGTTCCAGATCAGATTGGTCAGGAAGCTGCGCGGGTTGTAATCGCGCAGCGCCGCGCTGTCGGACAGGGCGCCGTTATACACTTCGGCCCCGCCGGCGAAATGCACGCGGTCGGGCGCGAACAGATGGCCATGCACCCGCGTGCCGGCCGCCTTGCCCAGCCAGGTTTCGAAATTCTCGAACAGCTCGGAAAACCCCTCGAAAACCGAGAAGGGCGCGGCGGTGCGGCCATGTTCGCGGTCGCGGTTCGGAAAGCGCGACTGCATGTACAGCCCGGCCCGCCCGGCGGTGCGCCGTTCGATCGCCTTGGCAAACAGCCGGTCGATCTTGCCGGGATTGGGTTCGGCCCGCGGCTGGGCGGCGGCATCGGGCGACAGGAAGGCCTGATACAGCTTGTCGGCCTGCGGCCAGATCTTGCGGGCGACGAAACAGTCAGACCGGCGCAGAAGCTGCAGGTGATCGTCGTAGAAGATATGCGGCTTGCCCTGATAGTCGAATTTCGACAGCGTCAGCGACCGGCTTTCGACACTGGACGACACCATCCGCACCAGCGACTGGAAATAGCTTTCATCCGGGATCCAGACCTTGCGGAAAAAGCGGTCCAGCTCGGCGCGCTCGGGCCCTTCCAGGATCGCCGACAGGGTCTGCCGGGTCAGGCACCACCATTGGCTGCCCAGATGCGGCACCAGCCCGCTGGGCAGGCTGCGCCGCACGCCCAGCCGGCGCTGCAGGGTGACATAGCTGTCGAACAGCACCCGGTGCTTGCGCCAGGAAAACGGGAAGCGCAGGGTGAAGCGTTCGGTGTTCAGCCCGCCGATCGTCCAGCCCACATCCGAGGTGGTGACGCTTTCGATGAAATCGGTGCGCGGCCTTTCGTCCAGATAATCGCGCAACTCCTCGACCGGGCGCAGCGGCAGGCACGAGCCCGAGGCCAGGAAGACATGCCGCACCTCGGCAAAGTCGCGCAGCATCATCAGCGCGGCCTCCTGGGTGGCGGCGACGATGCCCCAGGTGCCCCATTCGCAGGCATGGCGCGGCGAGAAGCGGATATTCGTCAGATCGGCCAGATCCCGGCGCAGCCGGTCGGCCTGGTCGTTCGGGGTGCGCTTGTCGACATGGATGACCACCGGGCAGTCGCGGCTGGCCCAATAGCGCGCAACCTGGGCCGCGCGGTCCAGTGCGGTATGGCACAGCATGACGAAGCCCAGGCTCATCCCGCCGCCCTCATGCCCAGTTCCCCTTCGACATCAGACCCAGAATTTCCAGCTGACGCCAGTTGATATATTTCTCGCTCCACTTGCACCAGAAATCGGGCTGCTCTTGCAGCCCTTCCAGATAGGCCTTGTATTCGCGGCTTTCGGCATAATGCTGGCCGCGCGCCATTTCCTCGGCGGCCTTGACCGCGAACGTATCCAGGAACTTCGCGTGCAACAGGCAGCCCGAGGCCTTTTCGCCGCCCCATTCGTCAAACACCAGGTTCAGCCCGCGCGGCAGCAGCATATGGGTCGAGCTGACATAGGCATAGCTGCGATGCCAGCGGATCAGCGGGATCTTGTTCAGCGCCGGCGCGGCCTTGGGCCGGTCGGCAAAGAAGGCGCGGCTGCGCGGGCCGCCCTGGATCCAGAGATTGCCGAAGGCCCAGTTGCGGCTGATCGAATAATTGCCGCTGTCGAACCATTCGGCGATCTCGAACGGGTTCTGCCCCTCGCGATAGGGCTGATCCTGGATCGGGCCCTTCGGATACATGTCCAGCAGCATGGCCGAAAAGGCGCGGATCTGGCTGGCATCCAGCCAGTCGGTCAGCGCGCGCAAAGGCCGCGTTTCGCAGAACGGGTAGATCAGGAATTCGTCGACATCGACGATCAGGCACCAATGGCCATGGCCATAGCGGCGCAACAGGCCCATGATCCAATCCATGCCAAACCGGCTGGCCTTGTAGCTGGCGCCGGTCGACCAGACCGAGACATCGGGCTGCTGCGCCAGATAGTCGGCGCTGCCATCATCGCTGCCATTGTCGACGATCAGAAAATGCTCGACGCCCAGCTCACGGTAATAGCGCAGGAAATAGGGCAGCCTGACCCGTTCGTTGCGCAGAGTGGCAAACAGGAGGATCGGTTCGGCGCCAATGGAAGCGGTGCGGTTCTTGACCGACCGGAGATCGCGCCGACGCAGCAGCGCGCGGGCCAGAAGCCGCTTGCGCCGCCAGCGCAGCCGGTATGAGCCGATCACCGACACCAGACGCCCCCCCAGGCTGCCGACACCCGCCCCGATCGGACGCAAGGCGCCGCGCCGACCGTTGCAGCCCGCGCATCCTTGCCCGGTTCATGCCCCCGATGCGCGACCGCCATTGTTCCCCGGACCCGAAAATGTTGCCTTGAATCTAGAGACTTGTACGAAAGAAGTAAACAATCCGCCCCATATTCTTGCGACGGCGCCGTCACACCCAGCCGCCGCGCGACATCAGGCCCAGCGCTTCCAGCTGGCGCCAGCCGGTATATTCGCGCGCGGCGGCGCAATGCAGAACGGGATCGGCGATCAGCCCGTCGTAATAATCCTGATAGCGCGCCGGATCGGCGAAATGCTGGCGACGGGCCTTTTCCTCGGCCGATTTCGCCAGGATCGAGGGCAGAAACTTGGTGTGCAGCAACACGCCCGACGTTACTTCGCCGCCCGTCTCGTCGAAAACCGCATTCAGCCGGGCCGGCAGCGCGGAATGGGTGGAGTTGAAATAGGCATAGCGCCAGTGCCATTTCACCAGCGGGATCTTGTTCAGCGTCGGCGCGCGGCGGGGATCCTGGCCGAAGAACACCCGCGCCCGCGGCCCGCCCTGGATCCAGAGATTGCGCATCCGGGGCTGGACCTGCACGCTGTAATTGCCGCTGTCGAACCAGCGCAGCAGCCCGACCGGATCCTCGCCGGGCCGATAGGCCTGCGCCGACAGCGGGCCTTCGGGATACATGTCCAGCATCAGCGCGCCGAAACTGTCGCGCCCCTGGCTTTCCAGCCAGCGCACCAGCGCCGGCAAGGGGCGCGTCTCGTGATAGGGATAGACCAGCAGCTCATCGGCATCGAGCGTCAGGCACCAATGCCGCCGCCCATAGCGCAGAAGCAGCCAGTTCTGCCAATCCAGCCCGAAGCGGCTGGCCTTGTAGCTGCCGCCGGTCTGCCAAAGCGACACATCGGGCTGGTCGCGCAGCAAGGCCAGCGTACCGTCGCTGCTGCCATTGTCGACGATCAGAAAGTGGTCGACCCCCAGCCGCCGGTGATGGTCCAGGAAATGCGGCAGGCGCATCGCCTCGTCGCGCACCACCATGCAGCACAGGATGTCGCCGCGGCGGATCGCCCCCGTCCGGTCGGCGACCCGCGCCAGGTCGCGCCGCTTGCGGATGGCGCGGGCGATCAGGATGCGGCGGCGCAGCCGCAGCCGCCAGTCCTGCCAGAGCCGGGGCAGAGACCGCCCGGGCGCCGGCAGCGTTCCAAGCGGAAAGGCCTGGGGCCTGGCCGCCATGCGCTTATTGCGCCGCCTTCTGCTGCGCCATCATGTCGGACAGATAGGCCGAGAACTCCTCGCTCAGATCCGGGCGCGACAGGCCGAAGGCCACGGTCGCCTGCAGGAAGCCTGCCTTCGAGCCGCAATCGTAGCGCAAGCCGCGGAAGCGGAAGCCATAGACGCCTTCGGCGCTGTCGACCTGTTCGGCGATGGCATCGGTCAGCTGGATCTCGCCGCCGGCGCCCTGCTTCATCCGGTTCAGGCTGGTCAGCACATCGGGCGACAGGATGTAGCGGCCGATCACCGCCAGATTCGAGGGCGCATCCTCCATCTTCGGCTTTTCGACCATGCCCTTGGCCTTGACGATGGCGCCATGGTCTTCGGCAATGTCGAGAACCCCGTAGGCCGAGGCCTTGGGCGGCGGCACTTCCATCGCCGCGACCATGCAGCCGCCGGTTTCGGCATAGGCTTCGACCATCTGCTGCAGGCAGGGCTTTTCGGCCGCGATCACGTCATCGGGCAGCAGCACGGCGAAGGGTTCGTCGCCGATCAGCCGGCGCGCGCACCAGACCGCATGGCCCAGGCCCAGCGGACGGGTCTGGCGCACATAGGCGATGGCGCCCGAATCCATGTTGGTGTCCTTCAGAACTTCCAGCAGATCGGTCTTGCCCTTCTTGCGCAGCTCCGATTCCAGCTCGGGCGCGGAATCGAAGTAATCTTCCAGCGCCGACTTGCCGCGGGCGGTGACGAAGATGAATTCCTTGATGCCCGCGGCCCGCGCCTCGTCGATCGCATATTGGATCAGCGGACGGTCGACCAAGGTCATGATCTCTTTCGGGATCGACTTGGTTGCAGGCAGAAAGCGCGTGCCCAGCCCTGCGACGGGGAAAACGGCTTTGGTGACTTTTTTGATTTTCATGCTCTGGCTCGCGTGATGTGCCGGCTTACCCAAGGGTAGCGCGGGAATTGTTTCATTCCAGTACAATCTGGCAGTGGTTTGACGGTTTTAGTCGACTCGCCAAAAAAAACGCCGCGGACAGGCAATTGCCTTAGCGATTGCCCGCACCTTCGGCCACAGCCCATGCCCCCGGCGCCGCGGCGCTGGCCAGGATGGATTCGATCACCGCCACATCGGACGGATTGTTCAGTTCCCAAAACCGCCGTCCACGCGCCTCGACCGGCACGCAAAGGACAGGGCGTCCCTGTTCCAGAAAACGCAATTGTTCCAACCCCTCAAGCACTTCCAACACTCCAACCGGCCAGGCCGGATAGGCGGCCAGCGCGGCGGGACGATAGGCATAGACGCCAACGTGATGGAAGACCGGAGTTTCCGCATCGGCGGAATAGGCCGCAGCGGTAAAGGGAATCACCTCTTTGGAAAAATAAAGCGCGCGATGGCCTGCGCCAAAAACCGCCGTCGTGCCGCCAACGCGCCCGGCGCGCCGGTCGTCCAGAAGCCCCGCCAGCGCCGCGCCGTCGCAGCGCAGGACGGGGGTGGCGATATCCGCCTGCGGATCGGCGGCAAGGCCGGCCAGCAGATCCTCGACAAACCAGGGCGGCGTCAGCGGCGCATCGCCCTGCAGGTTGACGATCGCGTCATATCCCGGCAGCAGGGCTGCCACTTCGGCGCAGCGTTCGGTGCCGTTGCGCGCCTGGGACGAGGTCATCACCACCTCGGCCCCGAAGCCCGCCGCATGCTCGGCGATCCGCGCATCGTCGGTTGCCACCACCACCCGGTCGATGCCGCGCACCTGGCAGGCCGCCTCCCAGCTGCGCCGGATCAGCGTCTTGTCGCCATCCGGGCCGCGCAGGGAAACCAGCGGCTTGCCCTCGTAGCGGGTCGAGCCGTAGCGGGCCGGGATGGCGATCAGCGTCTTCACTTCAGCAGCACTCCGGGCGCGTAGGCGATGAAGAACGGGTTGTCCCAGCCCGCCTTGCCATAGGCGAGCGGCGTATGGTCGTCAAAGCGGACAACCTGACCCCCGGCGCCGCGCAGCACCGCATCGCCCGCCGCGGTATCCCATTCCATCGTGCGGCCCAGCCGCGGGTAAAGATCGGCCTCGCCCGTGGCGACCAGGCAGAATTTCAGGCTGGAGCCGGCCGACTTCATGTCGGCCACCGCATAGCGGCCGATATAGTCGTCGGTCGCCCGGTCGCGATGCGATTTCGAGGCCACCACCATCAGCGCCCGGTTGTCGGGGGTCGAAACCCCGATCGGCTTCAGCGCGCCGGGGGCCGATTTGTCGAAGGGGCCGGTCTCTTCGACCGCGGCGCCATCGGCCTGGGTATAGAACAGCCGGCCCTGTGCCGGGGCATAGACCACGCCCCGCAGCGGCACGCCGTCCTGGACATAGGCGATGTTCACGGTGAAATCGCCGCGCCGCTGCACGAATTCCTTCGTGCCATCCAGCGGATCGACGATCAGGAAGGTCGCGGCCGAAAGCGCATGGCTGTCGGCCTGTTCCTCGGTGATCAGCGTCACATCGGGAAATGCCGCCCGCAGCCCGGCCGAGATCAGCGCATCCGCCGCTTCATCGGCTTCGGTCACCGGGCTGGAATCGCTTTTGGATCTCACCGCGAAATCGGGGCTTTCGTAGATCTCCATGATCCGGTCGCCGGCTTCCAGCGCCAGCCTGCGCAGCACGGGGATAAGGCGGTCGAAATCCATGGTCTCTCCTTCAGGGCGGCAGTTGCTTTGAAAGCCCTACCCTTTTATCCTTCGGGCGCAAGGGAACGGCAAGATTTCCCGGCAAGATTGCAGACAATACGGGCAGCCAGGCGGGAGCTGAACATGTTCCGGGCAGAAGCGGCAAGGTCGACACGGCTGCGCACCGGGTTCGAACTGTTGGAGCTGATCTATCACACCACCGTGCGCAACCTGCGCAAGTCGCATGGCAATGCGGTGTTCGGCATGGTGATGAACGTCGTGCAGGCGGCGCTGATCCTGGTGATCTTCGTCGTCATGTTCCAGCTTCTGGGGCTGAAGAAGATCGCGATCCGCGGCGACTTCATCCTTTACGTGATGTCGGGCGTCTTCATGTTCCTGACCCACACCAAGGCCCTGGGCGCGGTGTCGGGCGCCGATGCGCCGGCCTCGCCGATGATGATGCATGCGCCGATGAACCCGGTCGTGGCGGTGTCGGCCGCGGCGCTGGCGGCGCTGTATCAGCAGACCTTCGCCGCCGCGGTGATCATGCTGTTCTACCACACGCTGATTGCGCCGCTGCATTTTCACGATCCGGCCGGGATGGTCGGCATGTTCGTGCTGTCCTGGTTTTCAGGCGCGTCGATCGGGCTGATCTTCTATGCCGCCAAGCCCTGGCAGCCCGAGGTCGTGGGCATTCTGTCGACCATCTACCAGCGCGCCAACATGATCGCCTCGGGCAAGATGATCGTCGCCAACATGGCCTCGGCCAAGCTGCGCAACTGGTTTGAATGGAACCCGCTGTTCCACACCATCGACCAGGGCCGCGGCTATACGTTCCTGAACTATCACCCGCGCTATACCTCGATCGAATACCCGATCTATTGCGCGCTGGTCTGCATCCTGATCGGCCTGATGGCGCAGTTCTTCACCTCGCGCTATGCCTCGCTCAGCTGGGGGAAGCGGCGGTGAGCGGATATCGCCTTGCCGCGGTGCTGGGTCTGGCCGCGGCCTGCGCCCTGCCCGTGCTTGCCCCGCCCGCCCGTGCCGAAACCCTGCCCGCGGCCTTCATGGTCAAGGGCGTGGCGGCCGACGATCTGTTGAACATCCGCGCCGAACCCACCGCCTCGGCCGAGATCCTGGGCACGATCGAGCCGCAGGCGCTGAACGTCGAGGTGACCGAGATTTCGCCCGATGGCAAATGGGGCCTGGTCGCCGCCGGGGGCGAGCGCAATGGCTGGGTCGCGCTGCGCTATCTGGAACGCCAGCCGGTGCTGGACCCCGCGCTTCTGCCGCGGCCGATGACCTGCCTGGGAACCGAGCCGTTCTGGCGGCTGGGCCTGTTCGATCAGGGCGCCGAATGGCAGACGCCCGAGACGCCCCGCAGCGATCTGAGCGTGGCACAAGAGGCGGTGGCGCCCGAAGGCTTTCTGATCCATGCCGAAGACGGGGCCGAGCGGCTGTATACGCTGACGATCCAGCGCGCCCTGTGCGGCGATGGCATGTCAGACCGCCGCTATGGCTTTGCCGCGCGGCTGTTCGTCGAAACCCCCGAAGGCAACAGGCTTCTTTCGGGCTGCTGCACGCTGGACAAGCGCTAGGGGTCAGGCCACCACCCGCAGGGTCAGGTTGATGCGCCCGCCCTGCGGCAGCAACGTCGATGTGCCCGGGCGGATCCGGTCGACCCCGTGCCAGGCCAGCCGCGCGGGCCCGCCCATCTCCAGCACATCGCCCGAGCGCAGCCACAGGCTTTGCGTGCCCTCGGCCCGGTCGACCCCGCCCAGCCGGAACAGCGCCTCGTCGCCCAGGCTGATCGAGACCACGGGAAAGCTGAAATCGCCTTCGTCCTTGTCCTGATGCAGGCCCATGCGCGCGCCTTCGCCGTAGAAGTTCACCAGGCAGCAATCGGGATCGCGGGCAAGCCCCGTCACCCCGCGCCAGACCGCCAGGACCGAAGCGGGGATCGGCGGCCAGTCCATCCCCTGCGGATGGCGCGGCGCATAGCGATAGCCGCGCCGGTCGGTGACCCAGCCCAGCCGCCCCGCCGCCGTCATCCGCACGCTCATCTGCCGCCCGCCCGGCGTCACCGGCGCGACCAGCGGCGCCGCGGCCACCACGCCGCGCAGATCCTGCACCATCGCCTCTTGCGCGGCCCGGTCCAGCCAACCCGGCCACAGCCGGAACCCCCTGATCTCGATCGGCTCGGCCATGGCCGCCTTTCCCCGGTTTCTTCCCTGCACCGGCAGCGAAAATTCGCCGCAGACTCTGCCCCGCAACCGTTGCAGGCGCTATTGCACCCCCCTATATACGGCAAGTCCGGCGGCGGGCACCCGCCCTTCGCCTTGTAAACCCGCCAGGGGTGCCAAAGTCTGAGGGCCTCGAAGCGGAGATCGCCTGTATGAAAGGGATATAACATGGCCAAAGTCATCGGTATCGACCTCGGCACGACCAATTCCTGCGTGGCTATCATGGATGGCTCCGCCCCCCGCGTCATCGAAAATTCCGAAGGCGCGCGCACGACCCCGTCGATCGTCGGTTTCACCGAATCCGAACGTCTGGTCGGCCAGCCCGCCAAGCGGCAGGCCGTCACCAATGCCTCGAACACCATCTTTGCCGTCAAGCGCCTGATCGGCCGCCGTCTGGGCGATGCCGAGGTTGAAAAGGACAAGAAGCTTGTCCCCTATTCGATCGTCGATGGCGGCAATGGCGATGCCTGGGTCGAGGTGCGCGGCGAAAAGTATTCGCCCAGCCAGGTCTCGGCCTTCATCCTGCAGAAGATGAAGGAAACCGCGGAATCCTATCTGGGCGAGCCTGTCACCCAGGCCGTGATCACCGTGCCCGCCTATTTCAACGACGCCCAGCGCCAAGCCACCAAGGATGCCGGCAAGATCGCCGGCCTGGAAGTGCTGCGCATCATCAACGAACCCACCGCGGCCGCGCTGGCCTATGGGCTCGACAAGAAGGAATCGAAGACGATCGCGGTCTATGACCTTGGCGGCGGGACGTTCGACATCACCATTCTGGAAATCGACGATGGCCTGTTCGAGGTGAAGTCGACCAATGGCGACACCTTCCTGGGCGGCGAAGACTTCGACATGCGCATCGTCCAGTACCTGGCCGATGAGTTCAAGAAAGAGCATGGCGTCGACCTGACGCTGGACAAGATGGCGCTGCAACGCCTGAAGGAAGCGGCCGAAAAGGCGAAGATCGAGCTGTCCTCCTCGTCGCAGACCGAAATCAACCAGCCGTTCATCTCGATGGACAAGAACACCGGGCAGCCGCTGCACCTGGTGATGAAGCTGACCCGCGCCAAGCTGGAAGGCCTGGTCGAGGATCTGATCAAGCGTTCGATCAAGCCCTGTCAGGCCGCGCTGAAGGATGCCGGCGTGTCGAAGGACGATATCGACGAAGTCGTGCTGGTGGGCGGGATGACCCGGATGCCGCGCGTCGTGGAAGAAGTGACCAAGTTCTTCGGCAAGGAACCCCACAAGGGTGTGAACCCCGATGAAGTCGTGGCGCTGGGTGCGGCGGTTCAGGCCGGCGTGCTGCAGGGCGACGTCAAGGACGTGGTTCTTCTGGACGTGACGCCGCTGTCCTTGGGCATCGAAACCCTGGGCGGCGTCTTCACCCGCCTGATCGACCGCAACACCACGATCCCGACCAAGAAGTCTCAGGTCTTCTCGACCGCCGAGGACAATCAGAACGCGGTGACGATCCGCGTCTTCCAGGGCGAGCGGGAAATGGCGGCCGACAACAAGATGCTGGGCCAGTTCAACCTGGAGCAGATCCCGCCGGCCCCGCGCGGCGTGCCGCAGATCGAGGTGACCTTCGACATCGACGCCAACGGCATCGTGTCGGTCTCGGCCAAGGACAAGGGCACGGGTCGCGCCCAGCAGATCACCATCCAGGCCTCGGGCGGGCTGTCGGATGAGGATATCGAGAAGATGGTCAAGGACGCCGAGGCGAATGCCGACGCCGACAAGGCCCGCAAGGAGCTGGTCGAAACCCGCAACCAGGGCGAAAGCCTGCTGCATTCGACCAAGAAGTCGCTGGCCGATCACTCGGACAAGGTCGATCCCTCGACCGTCGAGGCGATCGAACTGGCGATGAGCCCCTTGGAAGACGCGCTGAAAGGCGAAGATCCCGGCAAGATCCGTTCGGCGATCCAGAACCTGACCGAAGCCGCGATGAAGCTGGGCGAGGCCATCTACAAGGCCAGCCAGGCGGAAGGCGGGGCCGAGGATGGCGACGGGCCGCGCCCGGTGGACGAAGACGACATCGTCGATGCCGACTTCGAGGATCTGGGCAACAACAAGCGGAAGTAATGCCGCTTGAACCGGAAAGGGGGGCGGTCCGGCCGACGGGCCGCCCTTCGCCGGTTCAGAAGGGGGTTTTGCAATGGCAAAACGCGATTTCTACGATGTACTCGGGGTCTCGAAAGGGGCTTCGGCCGAAGAGATCAAGAAGGCCTACCGCACCAAGGCCAAGGAACTGCACCCCGACCGCAATTCCGACAATCCGACGGCCGAGGCGCAGTTCAAGGAAGTGAACGAGGCCTATGACGTCCTGAAGGACGAGCAGAAGAAATCGGCTTATGACCGGTTCGGCCATGCGGCTTTCGAAGGCGGCATGGGCGGCGGCGGCGGGCCGCGCGGCGGCTTCCAGCAGGGCGATTTCTCGTCGGCCTTCTCGGATGTCTTCGAAGATCTGTTCGGCGACTTCATGGGCGGCCGCGGTGGTGGCGCCGGCGGCGCGCGGGCCAGGGCCCAGCGCGGCAGCGACCTGCGCTACAACCTGCGGATCAGTCTGGAAGAGGCCTGGAAAGGCGCGCAGAAGACGATCAACGTGCCGACCTCGGTCACCTGCGACACCTGCCGCGGCTCGGGGGCCGAAGGCGGGGCGGAACCCGTGACCTGCCCGACCTGTTCGGGCATGGGCAAGGTGCGCGCCCAGCAGGGCTTCTTCACCGTCGAACGCACCTGCCCCACCTGCAACGGCATGGGCCAGACGATCAAGAACCCCTGCAAGACCTGCCACGGCGCCGGTCGGGTGGAAAAGGAACGCGCGCTGTCGGTGAACATCCCGCCCGGGGTCGAAACCGGCACGCGGATCCGGCTGGCGGGCGAGGGCGAGGCGGGTCTGCGCGGCGGGCCGCAGGGCGACCTGTACATCTTCATCGAGGTCAAGGAACATGCGCTCTTCCAGCGCGAAGGCGTGCATCTGTTCTGCCGCGTGCCGATCTCGATGCCGGCCGCCGCGCTGGGCGGCGAGGTCGAGGTGCCCACGATCGACGGCGGCCGCGCCCGGGTGAAGGTGCCGGCCGGCGCCCAGTCGGGCAAGCAGATGCGGCTGCGCGGCAAGGGCATGCCCGCCCTGCGCGGGCCCGGCACCGGCGACATGGTGATCGAGCTGGCGGTGGAAACCCCGGTGAACCTGACCGCGAAGCAGAAGGATCTGCTGCGCGAATTCGAGAAACTGTCCGAGGAGAACAATCCCGAGGGCAAAAGCTTCTTCTCGAAGGTCAAAGGGTTCTGGGACGGGATGAAGGGCTGATCCAGGCGCCCGCCGGGTCTTCTGGCCAAGGCGGGCGCGCTGCGCCAAAAAACGTTAACCCATCCTTCACCATCCCTGCGGCAGGCTGCGGGGATGGCGAAAGGGTTTTCAGAATCAAGTCTGCCGCTGTTTCCGCCCCTGGGCGATGCCGATGAAGCAGCCGGGGCGGCCCTGCCCGGCCGGCTGCCCAGCTATATCGCCGATCACCGCAAGCGGCTGCGCAGCCGCTTCATGGAAGGCGGCGCGGCCGCCATGCCGGATTACGAATTGCTGGAACTGGTGCTGTTCCGCGCCCTGCCCCGGCAGGATGTAAAACCGCTTGCCCGGCTGCTGCTGGACACGTTCGGCGATTTCAACCGCGTCATCACCGCCACCGTGCCGCGGCTTCTGATGGTCAAGGGCGTGGGCGAGGCGGTGGTTCAGGAGTTGAAGATCGTCGAGGCCGCGGCGCAGCGGATGATGCGGGCCCGGGTGATGAACCGGCCGATCCTTTCCTCCTGGGATGCGCTGATCGACTATTGCCACACTGCCCTGGCGCATCGCGAAACCGAACAGTTCCGCGTCCTGTTTCTGGACCGCAAGAATGTGCTGATCGCCGATGAGGAACAGGCCAGCGGCACGGTCAATCACGTGCCGGTCTATCCGCGCGAAGTGGTGAAGCGGGCGCTGGAACTGAATGCCAGCGCGCTGATCCTGGTGCATAACCACCCTTCCGGCGATCCGACCCCGTCCGAGGCCGATATCGGCATGACCCTGCAGGTGCAGGAGGCCGCGCGGGCGCTGGACATCACCCTGCATGACCATCTGATCATCGGCAAATCGCGCGAGCTAAGCTTTCGGACCAGCGGCTATCTGTAGCCTGCGGCCCCGCGAACGCCCTCAGGGCACCAGATCGGGGGCCTGATCCACGGGCTCGGGGGTGAAATCGGGCACCACCCACAGCTCGACCCGCCGGTTCAGGCGCCGGCCGATCGCGGTTTCGTCGCAGGCCATCGGCAGCGCCTCGCCAAAGCCTTCCACCCGCGGCAGCTGATCGGGCCGCAGATCGGGCGCCAGCGCCGCCAGATCCTGCGCCACCCGCGCCGCACGCTCGGCCGACAGCGCGCGATTGGCGCTGGCATCGCCGGTGCCATCGGAAAACCCCGCCAGGATCAGCGCCTGATCGGGAAAGCCCCCCGCGCCGATCAACCGGGCCAGCGTGGCCAGGTTTGTCTGCGAGGGCGCATCCAGCGCCGAGGTTCCCTCTTCGAAACGGAAGGTCAGCGACAGCCGGTCGGCCCCGTCCATCACCGCGGCCAAGGCCTTCAGATCGGCCAGCGTGACATCCTCGCCCGCGCCCTGGATGGCGTTCAAAAGCCGCAAGCCGTCCTGCGTCATCGGCGCCCGCGCGACCGAGCGGTCGATCAGCCCGGCGCCGGCCATGGCGGCATCGGCGGCGGGGGTGGCCAGGAAATCCAGGAATTCGCGCAGCAAAAGCGGCAGGCGGCGCGGCGGCGTCAGCAGGTAGATCGGCAGGGACAGCGGGTAATCCTCGGCCTTGACGGCGATCGGCGTGGGCAGCAGCGGAAAGCCGCAGCTGTCGGCCAGCGGCAACGCCCGCGCCGGCCCCAGTTCGGCCTGGCCGGTGATCGCCAGGGCCCAGGGGTCCTTGGCCACGGCCCGGGCCAGCGCAGCCATGTCGGGATGGCTGACGGCCAGCACCGGCGCCCGGCCCAGCCGGTTGGCCAGCGCCTGGGCCATGTCGGTTTCCGGCGCCAGCCCATGCAGCACGATCGGCATGTCGGGCCCACCCAGCTGCGCCCAATTGGTCAATTCGCCCGACAGCGCGCCGGCCAGCGCCACGGTCGACACTTCGGGCGTCGGATTGCCGGGCGCCATCACCGGCACCAGCGCATCCAGCGCCAGCGTCTCGGCGTGCAGCCCGGGCACGGCCAGCATCGACACCGCCAGCTCGGCCGCCCCCGCCTGCAGCGCCGCCTGGGCCGTGGCGGGATCGGTCGGGGTAAAGGCGATCTCGGCCAGGATCTGGTCGGTTTCCGGGTCCAGCACAAGCGCGGCCCAGGCCTGATCGGCGGCGGGCGGCGCGTCGCGCCAGACCAGGCCCCGCCCCTCGGCAAAGCGGCGCATCAGGCCCGGCAACAGCCGTTGCCCGGCATCGGCCGCCCCGACCAGACGGATCACCGCCTTGGGCGCCACCAGATCGGGACAGGCCGGGCCTTCGCAGATCACCCCCTGGCTGTCGACGGTCAGCATCCCGTATTTCGTTGAAATCCGGTAGAATTCCCCGTCAAAGCCCTGCAGGCTGCCCGACAGCACGATATTGCCCTCGCGCGAGATCAGGGTGATGTCCTGCGCCCGGGCCATGCCCGCGGCGCAAAGGAAAAGCGCGGCGAGACCCGCCGCGCATCCTGCCAGACTTCGCATGATGGTTCCGCCTGCGCGCCTCTAGTTGCCGGCGGTCAGTGTCACGTCCCCGGCAAGATTATTCAACACCAGAATATCGCCCAGCGCGTCGCAGCCCGGCATGGCCAGGGTCAGATCCCTGACCACGGGCCCGGCAGGCGCGGTTTCGATCGTCTCGCCCAGAAGCTCACGCCCGCAGGTCAGGTCGGTCACCGCCGCCTCGACCACCGGATCGGCGGAAATCGCCGGATCGGCCGGCCAGGTATAGACCTGCGCCATCATCGGCAGATCCAGCCCCGGATCGCCCAGCGCCATCAGATAGCCGCCATGGGCCGAGACCGGCGCCTCGGCCCAGACATTGCTGGCATCGCCATAGGCCTCGCCCGATTCCACCGCCCGGATCTGGAAGGAATCCTCGGCCATCCATTGCACGGCAAAGCGGTGAACCTGCGCCGCATCCGGCACGGCAACGGCGGAATGCAGCTGCGTCGCATCGGCGAACAGCACCGAGACTTCACCCGCCGGATCGAAGGCCGGCAGGTCCAGCACAAGCTTGCCCTGCGCGTCCAGCCGCTCGGCCACGGTCAGGCCGGCATGGCGCAGCACCACCCGGTCGCCCGCAGCACAGGGCGCGGTCAGCGTGACGGCGATCATCGCCCGGGGCGCGGCCGAAAGGTCCAGCGCGGGGGTGCAATCGGCCAGGGCCGGCGCCGGGTTGCCTGCCACCGGCGGCGCGATTTCGGCCGGAGGGGCCGGCATCG
>NZ_JAICBZ010000026.1 GCF_020179405.1 Xinfangfangia pollutisoli
CGTTCCAGGCAGGATGCGACCAGCGCCATGCCGCGATGGCGCGGCCGCGGCGCCTGCACCTGCGGGCCGGCATCGGTCAGCGCCACCACGCCCACCGCGCCGCCCTGCAAGACCGCGCGCCAGCCGGCCAGCGCCAAAGCCTCGGCCGCCGCGACCGAGCGCAGGCGGCCCTTGGTTCCCCACAGCATCGGCGCGCGGAAATCGGCGATCAGCAGCAGGCTGCGTTCGCGGTCTTCGTGGAAGCTGCGCACATGCGGGCTGCCCGACCGGGCCGAGGCGGCGGCGTCGATATGGCGCGGGTCGTCGCCTTCGGAAAACGGCCTTATCTCGCGGATCTCATGGCCCTGTCCGCGCCGCCGTGTGGCGGTGGCGCCGGGGCGTTCGGCCAGGCTTGCCGCCTCGCCGCCGATGCGCAGGGCGGCCCCTTCCAGCGCCATCAGCCCCGCGGCACCGATATGGGCGGGGTCGCTGCGGCCCGACATCACCAGGGCCGGACCTGGGACAGAAGCCGGGCGATCAGATCGCGCGAGGTCAGGCCTTCCGATGTGGCCCGCCAGCCCGGGATCAGCCGGTGCGACAGAACATCCGGCGCCAAAGCCTCGACATCCTCGGGCAGGGCATGGTTGCGGCCCAGCAATGCCGCCCGCGCCCGGGCCGAAGCCGCCAGTGCCAGCGAGCCGCGCGGTGACACGGCATGCGCGACCAGCCCTTCCAGCGGGCCCGAAGGATCGCGCGTTGCCACCACCAGCCGCACGATGAAATCCTTCAGCGCCGGCGCCAGGAAGATGCCGGCCACCGCATCGCGCGCCGCGGCAATCGCCGTGCCGGGCAGGCGTTCGGCCGGGGGGGCGGGCTGGTGCTGCGCCTCGCCCTCGACCAGATCCAGGATCGCGCGTTCCGCCTCGGCCCCCGGCAGGGCCAGGTCCAGATGCAAGAGGAACCGGTCCAGCTGCGCTTCGGGCAAGGGGAAGGTTCCCTCATGCTCGATCGAGTTCTGCGTCGCCACGACCATGAACGGATCGGGCAGTTTCCGGGTCGTGCCGCCCGCCGTCACCTGCGCCTCGGCCATCGCCTCCAGCAGGGCCGATTGCACCTTGGGCGGCGCGCGGTTGATTTCGTCGACCAGCACCAGCTCGTGAAAGATCGGGCCGGGCAGGAAATCGAACCGCCCGCCATCGGGGCGGAAGATCTGCGTGCCGGTGATGTCCGAGGGCATCAGGTCGGGGGTGCATTGGATGCGGGCAAAGCTGCCCGCCAACCCCGCCGCCAGCAGCTTGACCGCCCGCGTCTTGGCCAGGCCCGGCGGGCCCTCGATCAGCACATGCCCGCCCGCCAGCAGCGCGGTCATCAGCCGCTCGACCAGCGCCTCATGGCCCACAAGCCCCTGCCGCACCTGCGCGGCCAGCGCAATCACCGGCTGCAAGGCCGGCGGCGCGGCCGAAGCCTCGCCCTGTCCATCCATCGCCACGTCTCTCCTCCCCGATCAACGCGTCGTCCTGGCAGGAAGACTGGCAGGCTTGCCGCCACATGGCCAGAAGGACGGGGGTCAGACTTTCGGATGACCGCCGGGCGCCGCGGCTAGAAACACAGCATCTCGGCTTCGGCCTGGGCCCGGCGCAGATCGGCCAGCATGTTGCGCATGGCCGGGGCGCCGCGGAACATTGCCCCCGCCTCGCCGCCGCCCTGGCGCATGCGCAGCACCGTCTCGGCCGAGACGTAATCGTCGAAGGGCAGGATCGAGGCGATCTCGTCGATCGAGCAGGAACAGCGGCGCAGCGCGTCCTGGCTTTGGCCGTTAACTGCCATGCAGGCAAAGACATATTCCGCCCGCGCCTCGGTCGGATAGTCATTGGCCTGGGGCGCGGCGGCGGCGGCACCGGCCAGAGACAGGGCAGTGCCAAGCGCCAGCGCGGGCAGGACCAGGCGGGTCCGGCGGAAGGGGATCGGGTGCATCGGGCCTAATCCTTCAGAAGCTGCAGATGCTCACTATAGCCCTGGGCCCCGGCCGGAGTATCCGCCTTTAGTTCGAGAACCCGGCCCGGCGTGGCCGCATCATAGGTGATGGTGATCGCCAGATCGGCAAAGCCGCCCATCCGCGCGCGGTTGGCATCCTGTGCGAAGGGCGTCAGCGTCAGGCTGTGCGGGCCCTGCCCCGCTGCCAGATCGGCTGCCCCAAGCGCCTCGCGGATGCGGTTGCGGATGTAGAAGGGGCTGCCGCCGGTCTGGGCCGCCATCACCCGCACCACATCTTCCAGAAACACCAGCAGCACCGGGTTCGGGCCTGCGGAGGAAAACGACAGATCGGGCAGGGTCTTGCCGTCTTCGATGCGCTTCAGGACCAGCTGCATCCCATCTTTGGCCGGCGCGGCCAGCAGGTCCAGCCGGCCATCGCCGACCGCAGCGGGCAGCGCATTGCCTTCGGGGGACGGGGCGGGTGCGCCCTCGGCCGGGGCGGGCAGGTCGCGGCGGAAGCCATAGGCGGCAAGCGGGCCTTCGGCCGCCTCCGCCCAGACCCCCGGCGCCAGAACCAGATCGCTGAACGCCCCGGCCTGGGCCGTGCCGGCCAGCAGCGGCAGGCTGGCAAACAAGGCAATGAAAAAAGCTTTCATTCGATCTCCTCCAGCGACAGCACGAAGCCCCGGCCGCGCAGCGTGCGCAGCGCCAGACCATAGGGGGCGAAATTCGCCAGCTTGCGGCGCAGATAGCCCAGATAGACATCGACGACATTCTCGGTCGAGCCGCCATGCGGCGCCCAAAGCGCATCGAACAATTCGCCACGCGTCAGCACCTGCCCGGCGCGCGCGATCAACAGCGCCAGCAATTCGCCCTCACGCTCGGTCAGGATCACCGGCCGCCCGCTGCCCTGAACGCTGCGCGTCACCGGATCGTAGACCAGCCGGCCCAGGGCCAGCGGCGCCAGACGCGGCGCGGCGCGGCGCAGTTGCACCTCAAGCCGGGCCAGCAGTTCCGACAGCTGGAAGGGTTTCACCACATAATCCTGCGCCCCGGCCTCAAGCCCCTCGGCCCGGTCCTCGACCCGCGCCAGCGCCGACAGCATGATCGCGGGCAGGCGCTGGCCCTGGGCGCGCAGATTGGCCAGCAGCGCGGCACCGCTGTCGTCGCCCAGCATCATGTCGATGATCGCGGCATCGAAGCTTTCGGCGCCGCGCACGGCAAGCTCGGCCTCGGCGACGGTTTCGGCCCAAAGCGCGGCATGGCCGGCCGCCCCCAGACCGCGCGACAGGACCGAGGCGATATCGGGGTCATCCTCGACGATCAGGATACGGGCCAAGCTTCCTCCTTCCACAGCGGCAGATCCAGGCGCAGGCGGAAGCCGGGGCCCGGTTCGGGCATCAGCCGCCCATCCGAAGCCTCGGCCACCCAGCGCGCAAGTGCAAGCCCGACACCGAACCCTGCCCCGGCGGCGGGGCCGCCGAAACCGTCCACCGCGGCGGAGCCGCGGGCGAAGCGGGCGAACAGCCGCTCGGCCTGATCGGGCGGCAGGCCGGGGCCGGTATCGGCGATCAGCACGCTGGCGCGGTGATCAACGGCGGCGCCGGTCACCGAGATCTCGGCGCCGCGCCCGGCATATTTCGCCGCATTCTCGAACAGGCCGGCAAAGACCTGACGCAGCCAGTCGGCATCGCCCCGCACCGACAGGGGCGGCAGATCGACCCGCGCGGTCACGCCTGCGCGTTTCAGAACCGGGGCCAGATCGGCCAGCGCCGCCGTGGCGGCCTGGGCCAGATCGACCCGGTCCTGCGCGAGGTCCAGATGGCCGCTTTCCGAGCGGGCGATGCGCAGAATGTCCTCGATCCGGCGGAACAGCCGCTGCGCCCGGGCGCGGATCGTCGCGAAGGCGGCCCGCGCGGCCGGATCGGGCGAGGCCTCGCCCAGTTCCGCCTCGCCCAGGATCACCGTCAGGGGGGTGCGCAATTCATGGCCGACATCGGCAAAGAACCGGCGCCGGGCGCTGTCGATGCCGGCAAGCCGTGCATTGGCGGCCGACAATTCGGCGGTCCGGCCTTCGACAATGCCTTCCAGCCGGCCGAAATCCTGCGCCAGCCGGGCGCGGCGGCGGTCGATCCGGGCCGAGATCTGCCGCAGCCGCGCGAACATCAGCCCCAATTCGTCATGGCCCCGCGCTTGTTCCGGCAGGGCGCCCTGCACCAGCGCCTCGGCCGAGGCGGTGGCCTGGCCCAGCCGGGCGAAAAGCGGCCGGAACAGCCAGAAATACAGCGCCAGCAACAGAAGCGGCGCCGCCAGCGCCACGGCGATCGCAGCGCTCAGCAGCGGGCGGCGCAGGGCCTCCATCGCCGAAAGCGCCTGGTCGCGGCGGCGGACTTCCTGCTCGATCTGCGCCGCGGCGACGCCCGGGGCCTGGGCCGCGTAGAAGGCCAGCGCCGCCTCGGCCGCGGATGAGCCCGGCGTGGCCAGGGCCAGTGCCGCATCCAACTGGCGGAACTGCGCGCGCAGCCGGGCCGGCGCCATGCTTTGGCGGGCGCGGCGGGTGGCTTCGACCTCGTCCGGGGCGGCGGCCACGTCTTCGGCGACCAGCCGGTCCAGCACATCCAGCGCGCCGATCACCGCCGCATCGCCGGGCCGCTGGCCGGTGGTCAGCCAGCCCAGCATCCATTCATTGGCGCGCATCGACAGGGTCGCATAGGCTTCGATCCGGTGCTGGGCCGCCATGGCCTCGGCCGCCAGCGCCCGGGTGCGGCTGAAGCCATAGGCCGCCATCCCCGCCGCGGCCACCGCCAGAAGCGCCAGCAGCAATGCCCCCAGCGCCAGCCGGGCCCGCAGGCCCAGGCGAAGGGGCGGGCGCCGCCGCGTCATGCCTTTTCCAGCCCCGCCTGCTGCGCCCCCGGTGGCTCCGCCGGGCCAGCTTGGCCCAAAGCGGCCTGCATGGCGCGGCGCAGGTCGCCCTCGGCCACCGGCTTTTCCAGGATCGCCACGGCGATATTGCCGGCCTCGGCCCGGATCGCCTTGGCCGATTCCGCGCTGACGATCAGCGCCGGCAGCGCGCGGCCCAGATCCTCGGTCAGGGCGGTGATGGTCTGAAGGCCGGTCTCTTCGCCATCCAGCCGGTAATCGGTCAACAACAGGTCGGGCACCCTGCGGGCCACGGCATCGCGGGCCGCGCCCACGCTGTCGACCGCCTGCACCTCCATCCCCCAGCCGCCCAGCAGGAAGTCATAGGCGCGGCGCATGACCGGATCGTTTTCAACCACCAGCACCCGGCGCCCGCTGAAATCGCCCGCGGTGCGGCGCTGATGGGCCACGGCGGGCGGCCCCGCCGCCGGCGCCCCTGCCCCGCCATAGCGCGCCAGCCGCACCCGGAAGCGCGAGCCGCGGCCGCGTTCGGACCGCAGTTCCAGCGCGTGGCCCAGCTGCTGGCAGGCGCGGCGCACGATCGACAGGCCCAGGCCGGTGCCGGGCTGGTCCTGCCGCGACAGCCGCTCGAATTCCTGGAAGATGCGGTCCTGATCCTTGGCGGCGATGCCGGGGCCGGCATCCAGCACTTCCAGCCAGACGCTGTCGCCCGCGCGCCGGATGCCGACCAGAACCTTCTTCTTGGTGGTGTATTTCAGCGCATTGGTGATCAGGTTCTGCGCGATCTGGCGCAGATAGACCGGGTCGCTTTCCACCGTGACCGACGAGGCCACGAAGCGCAGGTCAATGCCGCGGCTGGTGGCCAGGGGCTGCATGTCGATGATCAGCCGGCGGAACAGCCGGCCGATCGCCAGGGGCGCGGGGTTCATGCGGAAGCTTTGGCTGTCGAAGCGGGCGATGTCGGACAGCGCCCGGATCAGTTCCTCGGCGGATTCGAAGGTGGCCGTCAGATGCGAGACCAGATCGCGCTGCATCGTATCGCCGCTGAGCGCGGCCAGTTCGGTCAGATGCGACAGGAACAGCTTGGCGGCCGAAAGCGGCTGCAACAGATCGTGGCTGGCCGCGCGCAGGAAGCGCGATTTGGCGCGGTTGGCCTCGTCGGCGATTTCGCGCGCCTTGGCCAGTTCGGCATTGATCTTGGCCAGATCGGACAGCGCCTGTTCCAGATCGCGGTTGCGCGCCACGACTTCGCGTTCCAGCACCGCCGCCGCGCGGGTCGCGGCATAGGCGGGGCCGCGGTTTTCCTCGATCCGCTCCAGCCGCTGCATCAGCGCCTGGTTGATGCGCGTCAGCTTGGCAATGGTGCGGGCAGGATCTTCGGGCAGATCGGCCATCAGGGCAGCCCCCGGTCCAGGATCGCCAGGCCCACGAAGGTCTGGTTCACATGGATGCCACCATGCTGTTCGCCATAGGTGTTGAAGCCCGCGATGCGGTGGTCGCGGCACAGCTGCGCCACGGTTTCCTGCTCGCCCGCCTGTTCCACCGCGATCCGGCGCAGGATGCAGTCAAAGCCCAGCACCAGCTGCGCCGGCCCCAGCGCCTCCATCCGGTGGCGCAGGCCCTGGGTCAGGCTTTCGGGCCGGCCCAGCGTCAGGATCGCGCCGGTCTGCAGCGAGGACATCAGGCTGAGCCCGCCCTCGGGCGTCACGCCCGAGATGGCGCGCACGAAATGCCGCCCACCCGCGCGTTCCAGCAGCGGATTTTCCGCGAAGGCCCGCGGGCCAAGCGCGCTGTCGGCAAGGCCGATCAGGCGGGCATATTCCTCGGCCGCGGGTTCGGCATTGATCTCGCGGATCACCCGGTTTTCCGGGTCGGCATCGGTCACCACCATCTTCTCGCCCACGGGGACGAAATGGTCGAAGACCACCTCTTCAATGGCGAAATCGGTGTCGATCAGGCAGAACAGCGCGCTTTCGTCGCGGGTCTCGCCATTCATCGCCAGATGGGTGCGCCCGAAGCGCAGCCCGTCGCCGGCCGAGCCGCCCAGGACCAGAAGCCCCGGCAATGTGGCATCGACCGTCGTCGTCACCAGTTCCTCGCGACCGCTCATCCCGTCGATCAGCAACAGGCCAAAGCGCGACCTTCCCTCGGTTTCCGGCATCCGGTCCGAGATCGTGCGCAGCGCGCGCATCCAGTCCAGCGCCGCATGCTGGCGCAGCCGCGACAGCCACAGCGCCTCGGCCCGGAAGGCGCGGGCCGAGAGGGCGATGCCGATCACCCGGTCGTCATTGTAGCCGTCGAAGGCAAAGCCGCCGGCCGAGGAACAGGCCAGAACCGTGCAGCCGGGCCCGAACCAGTCGGACAGGCGCTGCGACAGCGGGGCCACCATCGTGCCATCGGCGGCAAAGATCAGGATCAGCGCGGGCTGGTCTTCGCTGAAGGCCTGGGTCAGCGTCAGCGCGACGCGCGCCAGATCGCCCTCGGCCGAGGCGACGCGGGCCCGGGGGGCGGCGGTCTTTTCCATCAGCGGCTGAACAGACGCGCCTTGTTGGCAAGAAGCGCCGCCTGCGTCCGGTTGCGCACATTGATCTTGTGCATGATCGCCGCGATATGGGTCTTCACCGTGGCCTCGGTGATCGACAGCTCATAGCTGATGATCTTGTTCGGCCGCCCGCGGCAGATCTGGCGCAGGATGTTCATCTGCTGCGGCGTCAGCGTGGCGAAATTCTGGATCAGCGCCGTCATTTCCTCGTCTTCGGCGGCTTCCTGTTCGAACCCGTCGGGCAGGATCGTCTCGCCCGCCCACATCCGGCGGAACGCATCGACCATTTCGGCCCGCGGCAGGCTTTTCGAGATATAGCCGCGCGCCCCCGCCGCCAGAACTGACGAGACGATCGAGGGCTCGATTTCCGACGAGATCACCGTGACCGTGCCGCGCGGCACCTTGTTGCACAGGCTGACCACGCCTTCGATCCCGGCCACATCCGGCAGGTTCAGGTCCAGGACCACCGCATCGGGCGGGCCTTCGGCCTGGATGCTGGCCTCGGCGGCGGCCAGGCTCCAGACCACGCGGACCCGGCGCAGACCGAAGGCCAGGTTCAGCGTGACCGAAAGCGCCTCGGCCATCAGCGGGTGGTCGTCGACGATCAGAACGTCGCGCACCTGGCCGCTGCCCAGCCGTGCAACATCGCTGCCGGCCCCGTGTCGCGTCACGCGCTGTTCCATGCCACAGTCCTCCCCAAAGCGCCTGCGGACCTCCCCGTCCTGGCGCTGCGGTCATGTTAAGAGATTCTTATCAGAAATCGACAGGGTAATTTCGCCCTGTCCGGCAAATCCTTTGCATCGGCAGGGCCTTGCCGGCGCCGGGTGCCGTCACTTCGGCAGATGGCCCGCAATGGCGCGGCCAAGCGCGAAGGCGCGCTGTTCCAGGATCACCGGCACCTCGCAGACATAGGTCAGCGATTGCTGGCGGTCCTGGAAGATGCGGACCGCCCAATCCAGCTTGGCCTCGGCCGCGTCGATCGCGTCGAAATCGGGCGGGTCGGCGGCGTTCAGCGCGTCGAAGCCGTGGCGCAGCGCGACGATTTCATCATCCAGCGCTTCCTGCTTATGGGCATAGCGGGTGATCGCCGCCATCACCCGGTCGCGCCGAAGCTGGATATGGTCGAAGGCGGCCAGGAACAGCGCCGGCAGCGCCGCCGGATCATGGGTTGCGGCGAAATCGGCGATCAGGGCCTGCGCCTCGTCCAAAGGCGTGCGGCGCAGGGCGATGATCTGGGCCAGGCTTTCGATCTCGGGCGATTTGGCCAGGGCCTGGGCGGCCTCGTCCGGCGGGGGGCCGGCCCAGACCTGCCCCACCGACAGCGCCGGCTGGCGGCGCTGGATGCAGGGCCAGTCGGGATCGGTCGAGCCCGCGCCCCAGGCGGGCGCCGCGGCAAGAAGCGCGCAAAGCAGAAGCGGACGGATCATCAAGCCCCCCCTTTCCGGCCGCGCCAAAGGCCCTTGGCCGGATCATACATGAAGACGGTGCCACCGAAGAACACCAGCGTGCAGCCCAGCGTCACCGCCAGCGACAGCGGGTCGATCTGGCCGTAAAGCGCGAAGCGGATCAACTCAACCGAATGGGTGAAGGGGTTCACCGCGCAGATCGCATGCAGCAGCACGCTGGATTCCTTCATCCGCCACAGCGGGTAAAGCGCCGACGAGGCGAAGAACATCGGGAAGATCACGAAGTTCATCACCCCGGCAAAGTTTTCCAGCTGGCGGATCGCCGACGAGATCAGCAGGCCCAAAGAGCCCAGCATCAGCCCCGCCAGAACCAGTGCCGGCAGCACGGTCAGATAGCCCATCAGCGGCGGGCGGATGCCCCACAGCCAGGCGATGATCAGGAAGGCATAGACCTGCGCCACCGCGACCAGCACGGCCGACAGAAGTTTCGCGCCCAGCAGGAACCAGCGCGGGAAAGGGCTGACCAGCAGGCTGCGCATCGCGCCGGTTTCACGGTCATAGACCATGGAAAGCGACGATTGCATGCCGGAAAACAGCAGGATCATCCCGCACAGACCCGGGGTCACATAGACCTCGTACAGGACATAGGTCTTGTAGGGCGGCGTGATCGACAGGCCCAGGACCGAGCGGAAGCCGGCGGCGAAGATGAACAGCCAGACCAGCGGGCGGACCAGCGCGGCCAGAAAGCGCTCGCGCTGGCGGGCGAAGCGCAGGAATTCGCGCGTGGCGATTCCGGCCAGGGCGATGGACCAGCCCTTCATGCCGGCTCACCCGTCAGGCGCAGGAAGGCCTGGGACAGGCTGTCGCCGCCGGCCAGGGCCTCGGCCCGGCCATCGGCCAGAACCGCGCCGCGATGCAGGACCACGACATGATCGGCGGGGTCGATTTCGTCGAAGATATGCGTGGCCCACAGGGTCGAGACGCCTTCTTCGGCGATCAGCCGGCGCACCAGGGCGGCCACTTCGGCCCGGGCACGCAGATCCAGCCCCGCCGTCGCCTCGTCCAGCAGCAGAAGTTGCGGCCGGTGCAGAAGGGCGCGGGCGATCTCGGCCCGGCGCTGCTGGCCGCCCGACAGGGTGGAAGCGCGCATGCCCGCCTTGTCGGCCAGATCGACCAGATCCAGAACCTCGGCGATCCGCGCCCTTGCGGCGGCGCCGCCGATTCCGTGCAGGGCGGCGTGATAGGACAGGTTCTGCCGCAGGGTCAGATCGCCGTCCAGCGCGCGCGACTGGAACACAACCCCCAGACGCGCCAGCGCCTGCGAAGGCTGGCGGCGCGCATCGAAGCCCGCCACCGCGATCTTGCCCGAAGTGCTGTCGTAAAGCCGGGTGATCAGCGAGAAGAGCGTGGTCTTGCCCGCCCCGTTCACCCCCAGAAGCGCGCAGAAGGCGCCGCGCGGCACGATGAAAGACACGTCGCGCAACGCCTCGACCCGGCCGAACCGGTGGCTGACCCCGCCGATCTCCAAGGCGGGCGGGGTCTGTGCCGGGTCTGCGATCATTCCTTGCGGCGCTCGGCTTCGGTGAAATCGGCGTTCAGCTTGATGTCATACTGGCCATCGGCGCAGATCACGTCATCCAGATCGAAGCCGCCATCGGCCTCGACTTCGATATTCGCCGGATCGACCTCGCAGGTCATGGCGGCCAGCACCTCGTCGATCTTGGCGATCTGCTCGGCGGTGGCCTTGTCTTCGGCCAGAGCCGGCCCGGCGACCAAAGCCAGCACGGCGGCGATTGCGATGCGTTTCATGTCTTCTCTCCCTTCTGGTTAGCGAATGTTGAACTGGGCCTTCTGGCTGTCGCCATGCGAGCCCGGAATCGACAGCGTGTAGCTGCCCGGCACGATGGCGATGAAGCTGACCTCGGCCTCGCCCGCATTGTCGAATTCCAGCGAATGCACCCCCATCGGGCGCACTTCGATGCCGTTGATGACGATCTCGTTGATCCAGATCGCGCGGAAGAAATCGCCGCCCGACAGCGCCAGCTCGGCCGAACCGTCGGCGACGATCTTCATCTTGTAATAGGTGCCGGATTTCAGGTCATAGGGCGCCTCGGCCACCGGCTTGCCCGAGCCCAGCGTCAGGGGCGCCAGCTCGACCCGGTTCGCCTTGCCCATCAGCCCGGCAAAGCCATAGTCAAACTGCTGCGCGGCAGCCCCCCCCGCCACCAGCGCGGCCAGTGCCGCGGCCAGAATCCCTGCCTTCATGTCATCCTCCTGTTTTATCGCTTACGGTGTGGCCACGGCCACCACGCCCCAGGGCTGTTCGCCCACCGGGACCGAGACGGTGACCTCGTCCGTGGCGGTGTCGATCACCGAGATGTCGTTGGAATTGCCGTTGGTCGTGTACAGGAACTTGCCATCGGGCGAGAAGCCCAGCTGCCAGACCCTTTGTCCGACCAGCAGGTAATCGGTGATCTCAAGGTTGGCGACGTCGATCACCGCCACCCGGTTCGCCGGCCCCAGCGCGACATAGGCCTTGGCCCCGTCGGCGGTGACACGCAGCCCCACCGGCTGCAGCGCCTCGGGCAGGATGCCGGCCACTTCGAAGGTCAGTTTCTTGGTGATCTCATTCGTCGCCGTGTCGATCACGCTGACCGTGCCGCCGATTTCGGCGGTGACGAACAGCAGATGCCCGTCGGGCGTGTATTCGGCAAAGCGCGGGCGGCTGTCGACCAGCACATTGGCGACAATCTCGTAGGTCGAGGTGTCGATCATATGCGCCATGTTCGTGGTTTCCGAGGTGTTGACCACGATCTTGCCGTCGGGGCTGACGCCCATGCCTTCGGGTTCCACCCCCACCGGCACTTCGGCCAGAACCTGACGGGTCACCACATCGACCACGGTGACGATGTTGTCATCCTCGTTGGCGATATAAAGCGGGTTGCCCGACGGGTGCAGCACGAACAGTTCCGGGTCCGGTCCCGAAGGCAGCGAGGGCAGTTCCTCATAGGTCGCGGAATCGTAGACCCGCACCAGATCGTCATCCGAGGCGCAGACATAGATATGCTTGCCATCGGGCGAGGCGGTGATGCCGCGCGGGCGCTGCATGCCCTGGATCGTGTGGATCACCTCCAGCGTGGCGGCATCCAGCACGGTCACGCTGTTGCCCTTCTCGTTCGAGACGAAGATCTTGTCGGCCAGCGCCGGCCCCGCCAGAACCGTGCTGCAGGCCAGGGCTGCGAAAACTGCTTTCATTTCTTGCACTCCGTCTCGGGCCGGTCGGTGCCCAGCGTGTCCAGCTGGCTGACCTGGTGAAGGTATTCGTCCTGCGGGCTGACCGAGGCCACGACATTGCCGGCCACCAGCAGGATTGGCTGGCGCAGTTGACCGTCCCAGTCGCGGAAGGTCAGCTTCTGGCCCTTGAAAGCGGCCAGGTCGAACTTGTCCGACAGGATGAAGTCATGCATCACCCCGTAATCGCCGCCCTTGGTGCGGGTCGCGGCCTCGCCGATCACCCGCAGCGCCATCCAGGCCTGGAAATCCTCGGGCCGCGCCGGGCGATGGGCCGATTTCTCGAAGCGGGTCTGGAACTGCGTGCCGCCCCAGGCTTCCTGCGCGGGGTTCCAGCTTTCGGGCACCAGCCCGGCCGAGCCGGCGACGGGCCGCGCATCCCAGGTGTGATAGGGCAGCCAATCGGCGAAAACCCCGGCGCGGTCGGCGGCGATCACCACGTCATGGGCAGGCAGCCCCTGGGTGAAGACCGGCATCTGCTTTTGCACCTGCACATGGCCGGAATCGGTGCGCCGCGCGCCGCCCGTGTCTTCGTAGACGCGTTCCTCGACGATGCGCAGGCCGAATTTCTCGGCCGAATGGCGATAGGCGGCGGCAAGCGCCTGATCCTCGGGGTGGCTGCCGGCGATCAGCACCACCTCGTCCCAGCGCTTCCAGGCCAGATATTGCGCCAGCGCATCGGTCATCATCGCGTCCGAAGGCGCGACATGCAGCAGGTTCGCCCGGCAATCGGCACCGCGCAGCGCATCATCGGTGGCCAGCGCATTGAAGACCAGCGCCCGGTCGCCGGCGATATCGGCCAGCCGCACCGTCGTTTCCGCATCGGCCAGCGTGACGACATAGGTGATCCCGGCATCCAGCAGCCGCTGCAGTTCGGCCTCGACCGTCTCGGGCGTTGCCACCACGGTTTCGGTCACGAAGGACTGGCCCAGGAAGCTGCCGGTCGTGGCATTGTCGGCCGTGCCCAGATCGGCGCCGGCCAGGCCCAGATCGTCGGGCGGCAAGTCCAGCCGGGAAATCGGCATCGGGCCCGGCGCATCGACGCGGATCACCGCGACGCGATATTCCACGCTTTCGGCCAATGCCGGCAGGCCAAGCGCCAGAAGGCCAAGGCCGCAGATTGCCCCATTCAACTTGCTCATCATCGTCTCCCTGCCGGCATTCAGGCATGGCAGGGCGGGGGGGCAAAGCGCTATTGCATGATAAGATTATCATAAGGCAATGATTTCAAAGCTTATACTACTTTTGGCTGATTTCCCAATTCCCCGGCGCCGCCGCATCTTTCGAAAAAGACCGCGGCAGCGGAAGGGAGGATGACATGCAGAAGATTCTGATTGCCCTGGTGGCGGTTCTGGCATTTGCGGCTGGAATTGCCACCAGGGCCGAGGCGCATGGGCCGTCGCGGCTGAAGACCGATCAGACGGTCACGCTGAATGCCAGCCCGGATGAGGTCTGGGCGGCGATCGGGTCGTTCCAGACGATGGATTGGCTGCCCGGCGTGACCTCGATCGAGGCGACGGGCAATGAAAAGGGCGCAACCCGGGTGCGGACGCTGGAAGACGGCACCGTGCTGAAGGAAGAGCTGCTGAAGCTGGACGCCAAGAAGATGGCGATCTCGACCCGGCTGACCGAAGACAATCTGTCCTATGTGAAGGCCACGAATTACGCGCTGCACATCACGGTAAAGGACGAAGGCGGCAAGGCCGTGGTCGATCTGAAGGGCGCTTTCTATCGCGCCTATCCGCAGAATGACCCGCCCGCCGACCAGAATGACGAAGCCTCCACCGCCTCGGTCGAGGCGCTGCATCAGGGGCTGATCGACGCGCTGGTGGCGCGCTTCGGCGCCGGGGGGTGATCCGCGCGGCGACGGCGGGGGTGGCGCTGGCGCTGTGTCTGCTGGCCGGCGCCGGAGGGGCTGAGGTGGCGGCGGTGACCTCGCAGAATGCCGGGGCACTGACGCTGGTCGACACCGGCAGTCTTCAGGTTCTGGCGACCCTGCCCCTGCCCGGCAAACCCGCCGCGGTGGCGGTGGATGGCCGGCGGGGGCGGATCCTGGCCGTGGCGGTGGAAACCGCGCGGCTGCATGTCTTCGATCTGGCCGGCGCGCCTTTGGCCGATTGGCCGCTTTCGGGCGCGCCTTTCGGTCTGGCGATCCGGCCCCAGACGGGCATGGCGCTGGTCACCGATCAGGCCGGCAACCTTCTGCGCGAGATCGACCCCGTCACCGGGCAAGAGCTTGCCCAGTGGCAGACCGGCGCCCTGCCCTCGGGCGTGGCAGAGGCCGAGGGGGTGATCCTGGTCGCCAATCGGGACGGTGAAAGCGTGACGCTGATCCGGGGCGCGGTGCAGCAGCAGATCCCGGTCGGCCACCACCCGTTCGGCGTGACCCTGAACGACGGCCGCGGTTTCGTGACCGATGTCCTGTCGGATCAGGTCAGCGTCATCGACCTGGCAAGCGCGGCGGTGATCGCCACGATCCCGACCGGCGAACGCCCCTATGCGGTCGCCTTCGCCGCCGGGCGGGGCTTTGTGACCAACCAATATGCCGCCAGCCTGACCGTCTTCGATGCGCAAAGCCTTGCGGTCATTGCCGAAATTGCGACCGATGACTATCCCGAGGGCATTGCCGCCACCACTGATGGGCAGATCCTGGTGGCGAACTGGTTTTCCGACACGCTGCAGGTGATCGACCCGGTCGCGCTGCAGGTGAACCAGACGCTGGACATGCCCGAGGGGCCGCGCGCCTTTGGCGCCTTCGTCGGCGGTCCGTGACCGCTAACCCACTGCCTGCAAGGTATAATCCTCGGTCCCGTCCCAGATCAGATCCCAGCTGGCCCCGGGCCGGACGTTCTGGATCGCGGTGGGCGCGAAACAGACCAGGCAAACCCCGCCCGCCGGCGCCCGCACCGACGGGTAGATCAGCCCGCGCGACCCGCCGCGGCGCAGATGCTCGGCCAGGGCCTGGCCTTCGGGATAGCCCAGGGCCGGATCGGGGTTCAGCGCCGGATGCAGCGGCTCGTCGCGCAGATCGTCGAAGGTGCCGATGAAATCGGCCAGCAATTCCACATAGCGGGCGCGGTCATGGAACCAGCCGGCAAAGCGCAATTCGCGGGTGCGGTGAAAGGCCACTTCGGCGACCGAGACCATCACCTCCCAGGCGCAATACCAGGCGCCACGCTCGGGCGGGTTGAAGCGGTTGCCGGTGGCGCGGGTATAGGTGAAGGCGGCGTTGACATGGCTTTCGCCATACAGCCGCAGATCGCGACTGCGGCGCAGCCAGGCCAATTCCCGCGGGTCCAGATGCGGGCTGCGGCCGCGTTCGGCCTGCAGCCGCGCGCTGGTCATCGCCTCGATCCCGGCCAGGATTTCCATCTCGTCGTCGTCGTCGACCAGCCCGCGCAAGGCCGGGGGCTTGTGATAGGTCGCCGGGATCAGCCGCACCAGGGCGCGATCCGACAGGTCCGTCTGCCTCATGCGCCGCCCCGCAGCGCGTCCAGATGGCTGCGCACGGCCAGGATCTGCGGCAGACCGCCCTCGATCGCCACATCGACCGGCCGGGCGCCGTTGAACAGCGGGCCGGCATTCGGCCGGGTGAACCAGACCCGCGCCAGCGGTTCCGAGAAATACAATTCCAGCGCCTTGTAGATGCCGATCAGCGCCGAAAGGCGCAGCAGCTGGTCCTTCGTCAATTCCCCCGCAAAGCCGGGCTTGCGGGCGCGTTTCCAGGTGCTTTCCGACATGTCGGCCAGGGCGGCCGCCTCTTTCAGACCCAGACCCCAGGCTTCGGCCACGCGGGCATAGGCCTTCAGCGCAACCGAAATCACCCTTTTGGGCGAAGGCGGAACGGGGGGATATGCGGTCGCAAGCTGCATTTCGGGCCTCCTTGCCCTGTCTTGGGCATAAGATAGGCCATATGGACCGAAAGTAAAGGCCAGATGAACGATCCGGCCCATTGCCGCCCGACATTACCGCCCGATCAAGGCGCTTTCAGCGCCGTGCCGTAATCATCGACCAAGGGCACGCCCGCGTCGCGCAGGATCGCGTCGATCTCGGCCTGATTGCGGCGGATCATGCTGTTCAACTCGCGCTTCCAGACATCCTCGCCGGCGCGGACGCCCATGGTGATGCGGAAGAACAGCCGCGGTGGCTGGGTTTCCTTCAACAGCGGGATCAGCTTCAGATCGGGATGCGCCTTGACCAGCGGCCCGGCGATCGGCCCCCACATCAGCGCGCCATCCGTCACCCCCGCCTCGACATCGCGCAGCATCGCCCCGGCCGGATCCTCGACCCGGCGGTCGGTCATCAGATCATAGGGTTTGGCCAGTTTCATCAGCCCCAGCCGCGCCACATGGGTTGCGGGCGGTGCCCCCGCCACGACCCCCAGCCTGTGGCCCTGCAGCGCGGGATCGGACAGATGGTCCACCCCGGCCAGATCGCTGTCGGCCCGCACCACCAGCACATGGGTCGAGGTGTAGTAATGGTTGGTGTTCAGCACCAACTCATCGCCCTGGGCAAAGCCGATCACCACGTCGCATTTCCCGGCCGACAGGGTCTTGCGCACGAAGCCCATCACCTGGGGAAACCAGGTATAGTGCAGCGGCACCTCAAGCTTGGCCGCGAACAAGTCGGCGATGCGGTTCTCGAAGCCGCTGCCATCCTCGGCCGACAGCGGCAGATTGGCCGGATCGGCGCAGACCCGAAAGGCGGTGCGGTCCACCAGATCGGCCACCTGCGCCGCCGCCGGGGCGGCCGCAGCGACCAGCGCCGCGACCAGAAGCCCGCGCATCTCAGCCCTCCATGCAGGCGGCTTCGGCCGCGCTATAGGCTTCGGTCTTGGCCTCTTTCTTGGCCGGGCGGCCGCGCGGAATGGCATCGCTGCCGCGGGCGCGCAGATAGGTGTAGATATCGTCCAGATAGCACATGACATTGGGATTGATCCCGAAGGCCGGCATCACCTGGTTCTCGGCCGCGCCCACCTTTTGCCGGCCGGCGGCGACCACGCCGACGAAATCGTAATAATCCATCCGCATCGCCGAATCCTTCAGCGCCGGCGCATAGGTCGAGCCTTCGCCATCGGGCCCGTGGCAGACATGGCATTCGGCGTGATAGCGGCGGAAGCCCGAGAAGGTGTTCCAGTCGACCGTGCCGTCCTCTTCGATCTTGAAGGTCGGGACCTCTTCGGCATTGAACCAGCGGACGCCGTCATTGCTGGCGGGCGCGACATCCGGCGGGTCTTCGGCACGGGCGGCAGTGGCACAGAGCAGGGCAACGGCCACGAGCGGCGCGGCTTTGATCATGGGGTCTCTCCTCCCAAAGAGTATGGGGCAAGCCTAGTCTGAAGGGCCGCTGCGGCAATTCAAACTTTAGTCTGGCGTGGGGCGTTCCGGCGGGTTCCGGCGGGGTTCGCCGCGGGGGCGCGTGCGCCCGTACAGGAACACGCACAGGAAAACGCCGCCCCCGAAGGGACGGCGCCATCGCATGGGCCTGTCGGCCGGGTTTCGTCGGGCCGGGCTTAGTCCGGCAGGGCGAAGATCGTCAGCTGGCCGCCAAGCGCGGTATAGTCGGACAGGGCCGCATAGCCGCCCACGGCGCCCAGACCGTCATTCGAGTTGGTCAGACCCGCGGCCAGACCAATGCCCGCCCAGCCGCCGACACCCGACAGAACGCCGACATATTGCTTGCCGCCATGTTCATAGGTGAAGACATTGCCGATGATGCCCGACGGGGTCTTGAACTTGTACAGCTCCTTGCCCGTCTCGGCATCGACCGCCTTCAGATAGCCTTCCAGCGTGCCGTAGAACACCACGCCGCCCGCGGTGGCCATGGCGCCCGACCAGACCGAGAACTGCTCGGGCAGCGACCAGACGATTTCACCCTTGGTGGCGTCCCAGGCGATGAAATTGCCCATGCCGCCATGGCTGTCCGGCGCCGGGAACATCGACAGCGTCGCGCCGACATAGGGCTGACCGGCGGTATAGCTGACGCGGAAGGGTTCGTAATCCATGCAGACATGGTTGGTCGGCACGTAGAACAGGCCGGTTTCCGGCGAATAGGTCGCGGGCTGCTGGTCTTTCGAGCCAAGCGCCGCCGGGCAGATCCCGGTCGAGTTCACATCCTCGCCGTTCTGTTCGGTGGAATATTCGGCCACAACCTGCGGACGGCCGTATTGGTCGGAATTCGGGTCCATCACGACTTCGGTCGCCCAGTTCACCGCCGGGTCGTATTTCTCGGCCACCAGCAGCTCGCCCGTTTCGCGGTCAAGCGTATAGCCAAAGCCGTTGCGGTCGAAGTTGACCAGCAGCTTGCGCATCGTCCCGTCGATTTCCTTGTCGACCAGGATATTCTCGTTCACCCCGTCAAAGTCCCATTCGTCATGCGGGGTCTTCTGGTAGAACCATTTCGCCATGCCGGTATCGGCATCGCGCGCCATGATCGTCATCGACCATTTGTTGTCGCCCGGCCGCTGGCTGGGGTTCCAGGTCGAGGGGTTGCCGGTGCCGTAATAGATCAGGTTCAGCTCGGGGTCGTAGGTCGTCCAGCCCCAGGTGGTGCCGCCGCCGATCTGCCACTGGTCGCCTTCCCAGGATTTCAGCGACGAATCCGCGCCGATCGGCTTGCCCAGAACCATGGTCTTTTCCGGGTCGACCAGCATTTCGGCATCCGGGCCGGTGGAATAGGCGCGCCAGGCCAGGCTGCCATCCTTGATGTTATAGGCGGTCATATGGCCGCGCACGCCATATTCGCCGCCCGAGATCCCGACGAACACCTTGTCCTTCACCACAAGCGGCGTCGCGGTCGAGGTTTCGCCCTTGGCCGGATCGCCATTCTGCACCGACCATTTCACCGCGCCGGTCTTGGCATCCAGCGCCACCAGCGTGGTGTCGGCCTGCGACAGGAAGATCATGCCATCGGCAAAGGCCAGCCCGCGATTGACCGTATCGCAGCACATGACGCCGATCACATCGGGGTTCTGCTCGGGGTGGTAGCGCCACAGGATCTTGCCGTCGGCATTCAGATCCAGCGCATAGACATTGTTCGGGAAGGGCGTGTGAACATACATCACGTCGCCGATCACCAGGGGCGAACCCTCATGGCCGCGCAGCACGCCGGTCGAGAAGGTCCAGGCCACCTGCAGCTTGCCGACATTCTCTTTGGTGATGCCGGTCAGTTCCGAATAACGGGTGCCGGCATAATTGCCCAGCTGCATCACCCATTGCTTGGCATCGCTTGCCGCCTGGGTGAGCGATTCATTCGCCATCGCCGGCACGGCGGCAGACAGCATGAGGCCGGCTGCCAGCCCCAGAATTCCCTTTTTCATCGTCATCCTCCCTGATGCGATTGCTGGACCGAGACTGCCGGTGGCCCGCGGTTCCCTCCCCTTGGACAGGCGGCAGCTTCTTATTCCGTTCTTATGAAGCGGCCCGCAGGCCGGGCTGTCAACGCGGGGGACGGTGTTTCCAACCAAAGTATGACCCGCGTCAACCCGCTGCGGCGGCGCAAAAAACACCCGCAGCGCAGGGCTTGCCATGCGCTGCGGGCAAAGGCCGGTCTTTTGCCCGGCAGATCAGTTCGTGGCGGCGGGCGCCTCGGCGCCGGCGGGGTTCAGGCTGACCAGATAGGCGATCACATCGGCCCGCTCTTCGGGCTTCTTCAGCCCGGCGAAGGACATCTTGGTGCCCGGCACCATGCCCTTGGGATCGGTCAGGAACTTGTCCAGCTCTTCGACCGTCCAGATATGGCCCTCGGCGCCCAGGGCGGCCATCGGGTCGGAATATTTGAAATCGGGCGCCGTGCCGGTCTGCCGGCCCACGACATCGTGCAGATTGGGCCCGACCTTGGCCTTGGCCCCCGCCTCGACGGAATGGCAGGCCAGGCATTTCTTGAACACCTTCTCGCCCTTGGCGATATCGCCATCGGCAAGGGCCGGGGCGGCAAGCGCGATCAGGCTGGCGGCAAGGGCGCCGCGGGCAAATCCGGTCATGGGTCCTCCTTCAGGTCTGCTTGGGGGTCTGGCACTGCGCCGCCGGGCCTTAGCCCGCGCCCAGCTGGGCGGCGTGGAATCGGATGTGATCCTCGATCACGCTGGCGACGTAGAAATAGCTGTGATCGCAACCCTCGATCATGCGGAAGCGGAAGGGCTGGCGCCGCTTGGCCGCCGCCGCGACCAGGGTTTCGGGCTTCAGCAGGTCCAGGAACTGGTCGGCCGCGCCCTGATCCACCATGACCGGGCCCGGATAGCCGCGCTCGGCCATCAGCAAGCTTGCGTCATGGCCGGCCCATTTCGTCTCGTCCTGGCCCAGATAGGCGGTCAGCTGCTTGCGGCCCCAATCGCTGGCACAGGGATTGGCGATGGGCGAGATCGCCGACAGTGCCCGATAGGTCTCGGGAAGGGTCATGCCGATCGTCAGCGCGCCATGGCCGCCCATGGAATGGCCGGTGATGCCCTGCCGCGCCGGATCCAGCGCGAAGCTCTCGAAGACCAGCGCCGGCAATTCGTGGACGATGTAATCCCACATGCGGAAATGCGGCGCCCAGGGCGCCTCGGTGGCGTTGACATAGAAGCCCGCGCCCTGACCCAGATCATAGGCCGGATCATTGGCCACCCCCTCGCCGCGCGGCGAAGTGTCGGGGAAGATCAGCGCCAGGCCGGTCTCGGCCGCCCATTTCTGCGCGCCGGCCTTGGTCATCGCATTCTCATGCGTGCAGGTCAGGCCCGACAGATACCACAGCACCGGCACCTTTTCCCGCCGCGCCTGGGGCGGCAGATAGACCGCGAAGGTCATTTCGCAGCCGCAGACATCGGAGGCATGGGAATAAACCCCCTGCACACCGCCGAACGCACCATTTTCCGAAAGGGTTTTCATTCTGCCTCTTCTGGCTGCCTCGTCTGGTCTGGCGGGAAAGCCGGGGCGCATGCCGCCCCTGCCGCCAAGGGCTGTGACCCGATGGCGCCCGGCTGACTGGTCGGAAGGATATTATTCTGGCCCGGTCGAAGGGCAGTTGGCCGCGGCCCCTGCCTTCCTCTCTGCAGAAATATCCCACGGGGGTCCGGGGGTGTGAAACCCCCGGCGGCCTGCGATCAGAACACCACGACGGCGCGGATCGACTTGCCCTCATGCATCAGGTCGAAGCCCTTGTTGATGTCTTCTAGCTTCAGCGTGTGGGTGATCATCGAGTCGATCTCGATCTTGCCGTCCATGTACCAGTCGACGATCTTCGGCACATCGGTGCGGCCGCGCGCGCCGCCGAAGGCGGTGCCTTTCCACACCCGGCCGGTCACCAGCTGGAAGGGACGGGTCTGGATCTCGGCCCCGGCCGGCGCCACGCCGATCACCACCGAAACGCCCCAGCCGCGATGGGTGCATTCCAGCGCATCGCGCATCACCTTGACGTTGCCGGTGCAGTCAAAGCTGTAATCCGCGCCGCCGATCTGGTCGAAAGGCGTCTTGGTCATGTTCACGATATGCTGGACGATCGAGCCTTCGATTTCCTTCGGGTTGACGAAATGGGTCATCCCGAACTTCTCGCCCCATTCCTTCTTGTCGTTGTTCAGATCGACCCCGATGATCATGTCGGCGCCCGCCATCTTCAGGCCCTGGATCACGTTCAGCCCGATGCCGCCCAGGCCGAAGACCACCGCCTTGGCGCCGATTTCCACATTGGCGGTGTTCAGGACCGCGCCGATCCCGGTCGTCACGCCGCAGCCGATGTAGCAGATCTTGTCGAAGGGCGCGGCCGGATCCACCTTGGCCAGCGCGATTTCCGGCAGCACAGTGTGATTGGCGAAGGTCGAGCAGCCCATGTAGTGATAGATCGGCGTGCCATCCAGCATCGAGAAGCGGGTGGTGCCGTCGGGCATCAGGCCCTGACCCTGGGTCGAGCGGATCGCGGTGCAGAGGTTGGTCTTGCGCGACAGGCAGGACGGGCATTCGCGGCATTCCGGGGTGTACAGCGGAATGACATGGTCGCCCGGCTTCAGCGTCGTCACGCCTTCGCCCACTTCGATCACCACGCCCGCGCCCTCATGGCCCAGGATCGACGGGAAGATCCCCTCGGGATCGGCGCCCGACAGGGTGAATTCGTCGGTGTGGCAAATGCCGGTCGCCTTGATCTCGACCAGAACCTCGCCCTTTTTCGGGCCTTCGAGGTTCACTTCCATGATCTCAAGCGGCTTGCCGGGGGCGACGGCGACGGCGGCACGGGTGCGCATGGGCGGGGTTTCTCCTGCAGCGGGCAGACGCGCTGCCGCGGCCTGCCGGATTTCTTTCTGGTCCGTTCCCTTTGCCCCGAAGCGGGCGGCGAAGGGAAGGGGTTGGGCCGGCGCAGTCTCTGCGATCCGCTGCCGCGCGGCAATTCAGCCAAAGGGTGGAGCCCGGGTCAAGCCATCGCGCTTGCGCGCGGGCGCGTCCTGCCGGACACTCGCCCCATGGGAGAGAGGACTGTCACCGCGATGCCAGATCGCAGCGAAGCCCGGACGCAGGCGGAGGATGCCCCGCGCGCCCGCGGGCCGGCTGTGCCTGGCGCGGAAACCGCCCTTGGCACGGCGCTGTTGCGGCTGGGCTTTCTGGGCCTGGTGCTGATCGTCTGGGCGCTGGCGGCGCGGGCTGCCCCGCCGGGGCTGTTCGCCTCGCCCTTGGCGGTGGCGCAGGCGCTGGGGCGGCTGGTGGCCGAGGGGCGGCTGCTGCCGGCGCTGGGGGCCAGCCTGCAGGTTTACCTTCTGGGCACCGGGCTGGCGATCGTCGCGGGGGCGGCGCTTGGCTGCGCGATGGGCACGTTCCGTCTGCTGGGCCGGACGCTGGACATCTATGTCATGGCGCTGGCTGCGACGCCGCGGGTGGCCTTCATTCCCCTGATCATCGTGGCGCTGGGGCTGGGGCTGCAGGCCAAGCTGCTGATCGTGTTTCTGGGCGCGGTGATGCCGGTGATCCTGAACGCCTATGCCGGGGTGCGCGCGGCCGACCCCGAACTGGTCGAGATGGCGCGCGCCACCGGCGCCTCGCGCCCGCGGATCCTGCGCCATGTCGTGCTGCCGGGCGCCCTGCCCTATCTGATGACCGGCATCCGCATCGGCGCCACGATCGGGCTGATCAATACGGTGGTGGCGGAATTGTACACCGCGATCAGCGGCCTGGGCGGGCTGCTGGCCGTGTACGGCTCGCGGTTCCGCATGGCGGAATATCTGGCTGTCGTCGTGGTTCTGGCGCTGATCGGCGCCGCCGTGACCGAAGCCTTGCGACTGATCGAGAAGCGGCTTCTGCGCTGGCGCGAAGCCTGATCCAGGGGAGAGGAAGACCATGATGCGTAAGATTGCCATGGCCGTTGCGGCCTGTATCGCCGGTGCCTTCGCCGCGCCGCTTGCGGCCGAGCCGTTCCGGCTGATCGTCTCGGATGCCGAGACGCCGCTGGTGCCCAATTCGGTGATGGAACTGGCCAAACAAGAGGGCTATTTCGACCGCGCCGGGGTGGATGTGGAATTCGTCCGGGTCGAGCAGTCGCCCATGGTCATGGCCGCCCTGCGCGCGGGTGAGGGCGAGATGGCCAATGTCTCGCTTGAGGCGCTGCTGCAGGCCGTGGGCTCGGGCGCGACCGATCTGCGCGGTGTGATGTCGCCGAACAAGGCCCTGCCCTATCTGATCGCCGGCAAGGGCGTGGCCGATCTGGGCGCCTTGTCGGGCAAGCGTTTTGGCATCGGCCGGGTCGGCAGTGTCGACCATCTGCTGTCGATGCGGGTCCTTGAGGCGGCGGGCGTCGATGTGGCCTCGCTGGAACTGGTGGCGCTGGGGCAGCCGCAGGCGCGGGCGCAGGCGCTGCTGGCCGGGCAGATCGACGCAACCACGATGGGGATCGGCACGTTCACCGCGGTTGACGATGCGGCGGATGTCTCGGTTCTGGTGACGCCCGACGATTTTTACCGCGCCGCGCCGGTTCTGTCGAAGCTGAACGTCGTCACCGCGGAAACGCTGGCGGCGCGCGGTCCCGAAGTGCAGGCGGTGATCGAGGCGCTGGTGCTGGCGGCGCGCGATTTCCAGGCCGATCCGCAGCGCTGGGTGGCGGCGATGGAAAAGGCGCGGCCCGACGTGGCGCCCGAGGATCTGCAGATGCTGGCCAAGGCCTTTGCCGGGTCCTGGACGGTGAATGGCGGGATCAGCGAGGGCGAACTGACGGCGGCTCAGGACTGGCTGCATGAAAGCGAGGATTTCGCCGGGGTCGACCGGGCGCCGCTGGCCAGTTTCGCCGAATTCGCGCCGCTGCGCGCGGTGATCGAAAAGCTGGGCGTGTCGGACAAGGGCGACATGGCTTGGAACTGAAGCCGGAACTGGGGCTGCGCCAGGTCGGGCTGCGGTTTGGCGGCCGGCCGGTGGTCGAGGGGATCGACCTGGGCGTCGCCAAGGGCGAGGTGCTGGTTCTGCTGGGGCCCTCGGGCTGTGGCAAGACCAGCCTTCTGCGGCTGATGGCCGGGCTGATCGCCCCCAATGCGGGGCAGGTCACGCTGAATGGCGCGCCGCCCCGGCCGGGTCAGGGCACGGCGATGGTGTTCCAGTCCTACCGGCTGCTGCCCTGGAAGACGGTGGCGCAGAACGTGGCCTTCGCGCTGCCGGATCTGGCGCCCGCGGCGGTGGCCCAGCGGGTGGCCGAGGTTCTGGCGCTGGTCGGGCTGGCGCGGGTGGCCGATGCCTTGCCCGCCCAGCTGTCGGGGGGGATGAAACAGCGGGTCGCCCTGGCCCGCGCCCTGGCGCCGCGGCCGGATTTCCTGCTGATGGACGAACCCTTCGCCGCGCTGGATGCGCAGGCGCGCGAGTTGATGCAGATGGAACTTCTGCGCCTGACCGGCGCGCAGGGCGGGCCGGGCGTCGTCTTCGTCACCCATAGCGTCGATGAGGCGCTGGTTCTGGCCGACCGGATCGTGCTGCTGTCGCCGCGGCCGGGGCGGATTCTGGCCCGGGTCGAGCTGCCCTTCGCCGCGCCGCGCTGGCGGGAAGACCCGCGCAGCCATCCGGCCTATGCCGATCTGCGGGCCCGGCTTTGGGCGCAGCTGCGCGATGCGGTGCTGAACGATCCGCAGTCCGATTTCCACCGCGCCGCGGCCGACCTGCGCAGCTGACCCGCCGCCAGGCAGTTTTCTGTTGCGTCTGCGCTTGATTCCATATTTCAATATGGAAATAGCCGCCCGCCCCCGGAGCGGCCCCTTGCTGCAGATGGAGCCGAAGCATGAGCGCCGCCCCCACCCCGCCGACTGCCGATTTCGAGGCCCTGGTGATCCGCGATGTCGAAGGCAAGCCGCGCGCCGGTTTTGAACGGCTGACCCGGGCCGACCTGCCCGCGAATGACGTTTTGGTCGAGATCAGCCATTCCAGCCTGAACTACAAGGACGGGCTGGCGGTCAGCGGCAAGGGCCGGATCGCGCGCCGCCTGCCGATGGTGGCCGGGATCGACCTAGCCGGGACGGTGGTCGAGTCGAAGGTGCCGCAATGGCAGCCGGGTGACCGGGTGATCGTGAACGGCTGGGGCCTGTCGGAAACCGAATGGGGCGGCTACAGCCGCTATCAAAGCCTGAAATCCGCCCATCTGACCCGCCTGCCCGAAGGCTTCTCGCCGGCCGAGGCGATGGCGATCGGCACGGCCGGCTATACCGCCGCGCTCTGCGCCCTGGCGCTGGAGGATTGGGGCGCCATGGCCCCGGGCCAGGGCGAGGTTCTGGTGACGGGCGCCGCGGGCGGGGTCGGCACGGTGGCGATCGCGCTGCTGGCCAAGCGCGGCTTTACCGTAGTCGCGGCCACCGGGCGCGAAAGCCAGCATGATTTCCTGTCCGGCCTTGGGGCTTCGGGTTTCGTCGCCCGCTCGGCACTGGCCGAGCCGGGCAAGATGCTGCAGGCCGAACGCTGGTCGGGCGCGGTCGATACGGTGGGCAGCCACACGCTGGCCAATGTGCTGGCCCAGACCGTCTATGGCGGCGCCGTCGCGGCCTGCGGCCTGGCGGGCGGGGCGGATCTGCCGGCCTCGGTCATGCCGCATATCCTGCGCAGCGTGGCGCTTCTGGGGGTGGATTCGGTCATGGCGCCGCAGAAAAAGCGTGACCGCGCCTGGGCTTACCTTGACGCCCATCTTGACCGCGCCAAGCTGGCCCAGCTTACGACCACCGCTCCTCTGGCCGAACTGCCCGCGCTGGCCCAGGCCATCGTCAAGGGCGAGACGCGCGGCCGCTATGTGATCGAGATCGGCTAAGCCCGCGGTTCGGGCGGCTTCAGCCCCCGGCGTCCTGCGCGCCGCGGGCCTCCAGCGCCAGATCGTAGACGCTGCTTTGATAGTCGATCAGCGCGTCGAAGGCGGCACAGGCCTGGGGCGCATCCCGGGCCAGAAGTGCGGCGAAGATCTGCCGCTGCAGCGCCACCACCCGGTCGCGCTGGCGGAAGCGGAACGAGATCATGTTGGCGGCCGGGATCAGCGACTGGTTGACCATCTGCATCACCAGCCGCAGCAGCGCATTCGGGCTGGCCGCCGCCACCGCCTGATGGAATTCCACCTCCAGCCGGCAGAAATCCTGATCCGAGATCTCGGCGTGATCCAGCGCCAGCAGCGCGGTCTCGATCCGCTGGTGATCCTCGCGTCCGGCATGGGCGCAGGCGGCTTCGATGCACAGCCGGCCCAGGCTGCGGCGGGTCTCGACGATCTCGGGCAGGCCGACGGCGCCCAGCGAGACCAGCCAGGTCGTCACTTCCTGCAGCATCTGCGCCGCGACATCCAGCGAAGGCGGGCTGACGAAGACCCCGCCCTTGGGCCCGCGTTTCGACCGGATCAGCTTTTTCGCGGCCAGGATCTTCATCGCCTCGCGCACCGTGGGCTGCGACACCCCGAACCGCTGTGACAGATCGGCCTCGGTGGGCAGGCGCTCGGCCGCGCCCAGCCGTCCGGCGATGATGTCTTCCTGCAGCCGCTCGGCGATCTGCCGCGCCAGACCCTGATTGCGGTCGATCTCGGCCATATGCCCCTGCCTGTGATGCCTGACGCGCAGCCTAGCGCAGATGATCCGGTATTGAAATATGCCAATCCGGGCCGGGGCGCGCGCCCGGCCGGACCTGCCCGAAAACCGGGCGCAGATGCGGGGTCTTTGCGGCTGGGTGCTGCATCAAAGCTGTACAGTCCATGCATGTTTGGGCGAAACTGAATCGTCAGCGCCGGTGCCGGGCTTCCGGCTGTGGGGTCGGGCGCTGGGATGGGGATGGACGGGATGCCACGCCGGATATCGCGCATCGGATCGGCAATGCGGCCGCTTCGGATCTGCGCCTGTGTGCTTGGGCTGGGGCTGCCTGCGGCGGCATGGGCCGAGCGGCTGCTGCTGGGCAGCGAAGGGGTCAACCCGCCTTTGTCGATGCTGGCCGCCGATGGCGGGCCCGGCGGTTTCGAACCCGATCTGGCCCGCGCGATCTGCGCCCGGATCGGCGCCGATTGCGGCTTTGTCGTGATGGATTTCATGGAGCTGGTTCCCGCGCTGAAGGCGGGCGAGATCGCGATGGTGGTCGCCAACCTTGCGCCGACGGAAGAGCGCCGCAAGACGCTGCTTTTCACCGATCCGATCCTGAGGAACCCGGTGAATTTCGTCGTGCCGCAGCATTGCAATGCGCCGATCGTGCCGCAGACCCTTGTCGGCAAGGGGCTGCGGATCGGGCTGTTGCGCGGCGATTCCACCGGGCAGCAGGTCGAGGACAGGTTCGGGACGGTGCTGTCCTATGTCTATTACGATTCCGTCGAAACCGCGGTGCAGGATCTTCAGGCCGGACGGGTGGCAATGCTGGCCCTGCCCCGGATCACCGCGGCGCTGCATCTGATCGACACGCCGCAGGGCGCGGGCTGGAAGCTGGTGGGCGATGGTGATGCCGAGGGGATCGGGGCGGATCCGGGCATGGCCTGGGCGCTGCGCCCCGATGCGGCGCCGCTGGCGGCGCAGGTCAATGCGGCGCTGCAAGAGATGCTGGCCGATTGCAGCTATACCGCGATCCGCAAGGCCTATGTGGGCGTCCCGCTGCTGCCCGGCGATGCCGCATGCGACGCGGCGGGCAGATAGGCGGGCGGCACGGCAGGCAACGTGCCAGGCGCATTGCCCCGACGCCGCGGCAGATCCTGCGCGAAAGCTGCGCCGCCGCTCTTTAAAGGGCGGCGCAGACCCGTCTCAATAGACCACCAGCGCCGGCACGGCCGCCAGAAGCGCCAGCACCGCCAGCATCACGCCGATGAACGGAAGCGCCCCGGCGAAGATCGATTCCAGCGAGACGCGACGGTCGCCCAAAGCGGCGTGGATGGTGAAGACCGAAATCCCGAAGGGCGGGGTCAGAAGGCCCACCTCGACCGCGATCACGGTCAGGATGCCGAAATGCACCAGATCGAAGCCCAGGCTTTGCGCGATGGGCGCGGCAATCGGCACCACGATCAACAGGATCGAGCTGCTGTCCAGGATCATGCCCAAAAGCAGCACCAGCAGCAGATAGACCAGCAGAAAGCCGGTCGGCCCCAGGCCGATCTCGCGCACGAAGCCCTCGATCGCCGAAGGCACGCCCGCCACCGCCAGCATCTGGCCATAAAACCCCGCCGCGACCAGCAGGATCAGGATCGAGACTGACACCGCCCCGGTTTCGGTCAGCACCTTCCACAGCCGCCCCTGCCCCAGGCTGCGGCGCAGAAGCGCCACGACCAAGGCGGCAAAGGCGCCGACGCCGCCGGCCTCGGTCGGGGTGAAGAAGCCGCTGTAGAGCCCGCCGATCACCGCGCCCACCAGCACCACGATCGGCAGGCCCTTCGCGATCAGCCCGCGCGCGCCCAGCCGCGGCGCCATGGATTGCGCCGCATGCTTTTCGCGCAGCTTCGCCGCGTCGAAGACCAGTCCCGGCGCCAGCCAGGCCGCCAGCACGATCATCAGCGCGAAGGACAGCGCCAGGATCAGCCCGGGCACCAGACCGGCCATGAACATCTTGCCGATCGAAACCTCGGCCAGGACACCGTAGATGATCAGCAAAAGCGAGGGCGGGATCAACATGCCCAGCACCGAACTGCCCGCAACCGTGCCGGTGGCGAAAGACGGGCGGTAGCCGTGGCGCATCATCTCGGGCACGGCGACGCGGGTGAAGACCGCGGCCGAGGCGATCGACACGCCGGTCACGGCGGCGAAGATGGTATTGGCCGCGACCGTGGCGATGCCCAGGCCGCCCAGCACCCGGTGCAGCAGCGCATCGGCCACATCGAACGTGTCGCGCCCGACATTGGAAATCGACACCAGCTGCCCCATCAGCACGAACAGCGGGATGGTGGCGAACAGGTAATTGGCGACGCCATTGTAGCTGGCAATCGACATCAGCTTCAGCGCCATGGCCATGTTGCCGCGCAGAAGCCAGACGCCCAGGAAGGCCACGCTGATCAGGGCAACGGCGATGCGCATGCCCAGAAGGATCAGCACCAGCAGAAGGCCGATCAGCAGAAGGCCGATGGTAACGCTGCTCATCGCCTAGATCTCCACCATCTCGTCGGGCCCGGTTGCGGGCTGGATCAGCGCGACCAAAAGGCCAAAGCCCGTCGCGATGCCGCTGATCACGATGATCAGGCGGAAGGGCAGCGTCGGCAGGGTCCAGACGCCCTGCACGCCGAAGAATTCACCCCGATGCCAGGCCTCGGCCGTGTCGGGCCAGGCCGACCAGGCGATGGCGAAAAAGATCGCCACGCCCACCAGCGCGAACAGCGTGTCCAAGAGCCGCACAAGCCCGGGGGCGACCTGGCGGATCCGGCTGACCAGAAAGTCGGCACGGATCATGTTGCCGCGCAGGGCCGATGCCGGCAGCATCAGGAAGACGATCGCCACGACCGACCGCGCGGCGATTTCGGCCACGCCGGTGACCGGATGGCCCAGAAAGTTGCGGCCGACCACATCGGCCATGATCAGCAGCATCAGGGCGAAGATCCAGACCGTGCCGATGGCGGCCATGGCGTCATAGACAAGCTGCAGGCCCCGCCGGAACGGCGGAACCTGATGCGGCGGTGCGGTTGGAAATTCTGCCATGATGCTGCGGGTCCGCTGCTTAAAGCCCTTGGGTCCAGTCGCGTGCCGGCGTGATGCCCCGCGCGGCCAGCGCGTCGAAATAGGCATGCAGTACGGTCTTCGCGGCCTCGCCATTGGCGGTCAGCCAGGGCTCGACGATGTTCGGCAGCTTGGCCGCCCATTCGGCCTTCTTGGCATGGTCGAACTCGATGATCTCCAGCCCGGCCGCCTGCATTTCGGTGATCGCCTGGGTCGAGCGTTCCGTGACATAGGCGCCATGCGCGGCCGAGGTCAGTTTGCCGGCCTCGATGATCGCTTCGGCCACTTCGGCCGGAAGGCGCGCCATGAAATCCAGGTTCGCGGCGATGCCGCCGAAATACATCGAGCCGAAGCCGACCCGCGCCAGTTTCGGCGCCACTTCATAGGTGCGCGTGGGCTGGATGCCCGAGGCGAAGGATAGGGTGCCTTCGGAAACCCCGGTCTGGATATCGGTGTAATAGGTGGTCAGCGCGCCATCGACCGGGGTTGCGCCGGTGCCGGCCAGCCAGTTCGCCGAGGTGCCCGGCGCCGAAAGCCGGCGGTTGGCCACATCGGCCACCGAATTGATCGGGAAATTCGCGTAGATGTCGTAGCTGTCGGTGATCAGCGACGACAGGTGCAGCATGTTCTGCGCGGTCCAGCTGTCTTTCAGCTCGGGCAGCGTCGCCGTCAGTTCATCGAAGATCTCGATCACCGCCAGCGGGTCGTTATTGGCGAAGGGCGTGTAATAGGTGATGTTCTGCAAGGGCATGGCCGAGCCTTCCCAAAGCGTGCCCACCATGCCGATATCGACGATCCCGTCGCGCACCGCGGCGCGGGTGTCGGTGAACTTGTACAGCGTGCCGCCGTAATTCTCGTGCCAGTTGATCGTGTAATTGCCGCCCTTTTCGGCCAGGATCCGGTCGACTTCGGGCTGCAGGGCGTTCTGCATCGCATAGGCCCAGATATTCGTGGTCGGATGGCTTGACCCGATCTGGATGTCGATCGCCTCGGCCGCGCGGGCGCGGCGGGCCAGGAACGGAAGCGCAAGCGCGCCGCCGGTTGCGGTGATGAAGCTGCGTCTGGTCGTCATTCCTTGGTCCTCCCTGGGGCGCGGGTCCGGCGCCTGTTCCTCCATGCGCGGCCCGCGGTTATGTCAGTCGGTCAGTCGGTGGTGGCGGTGGTGGTGGTTTCGTTCAGCACATCGGCGAAGCGGGTGAAGAATTCGTCGGCCAGCTTCGCCGCCGTGGCCTGGATCAGCCGGCTTCCCAGCGCGGCCAGCTTGCCGCCCAGGGCCGCTTCGGCGGTGTAGCTGAGAACCGTGCCCGTGCCTTCAGGCGCCAGCGTCACCCGCGCCGCCCCTTTGGCGAAGCCCGCGATCCCGCCCGAGCCCTTGCCCGACAGGGTGCAGGCGAAGGGTGGCTCCTTGTCGGCCAGTTCGACCTCGCCCTTGAACCGGGCCGAGACCGGGCCGATCTTCAGCTTGACCGTGGCGGCGAAGGCGTCGTCCGAGGTCTGCGCCAGCGTCTCGCAGCCCGGGATGGCGCGGGCCAGCACTTCGGGGTCGAACAGCGCGCGCCAGACGGTTTCGGGCGGCTGGGTCAGGCTGTGGCTTCCGGTCAGTTCCATGTCTCATCCCGTTCGGTCGGACCGATGCCCAGGGCAGCCAGGATGCGCGCCGGGGTCATCGGGGTTTGGCAAAGCCGCGCGCCAAAGGGGCGCAGCGCGTCGTTCACGGCATTCATCACGGCCGCGCCGGCGGCGGCGGTGCCCGCCTCGCCCACGCCCTTGGCGCCAAGGATCGTGTCCTCGGTCGGCGTCTCGACATGGCCGATCAGGATATCGGGCATCTCGCCCGCCATCGGCACCAGATAATCGGCCAAGGAGCCGTTCAGCAGCTGCCCGGCATCGTCATAAAGGCATTCCTCATACAGCGCCGCGCCCAGGCCCTGCACCACCCCGCCGCGGATCTGTTCATCAACCAGAAGCGGGTTGATGATCCGCCCGCAATCCTCGACCACCCAGTGCTTCAACAGCTTGACCAGGCCGGTTTCGGTGTCGACCTCGACCCAGGCGGCCTGCACGCCATTGGTGAAGCCGAAAGGATAGCCCTGCGGCGCGAAGTGCTGGGCGACCGACAGCGAATTGTCGGTGCCTTCGGGCAGCGTGTCGGGCCGGTAGGTGGCAATCCGCGCCAGTTCGGCCAGCGCCAGCCGCTCGGCCCCCGTCGCCGCATCGACCACCGCGCCCCCCCTCAGCGCCAGGCTTTCGGGCGCCGCCTGCAGGATCGCCCCGGCGATGCGGCACAGCTGTTCGGCCAGCTTGCGCCCCGCCCGCAGCGCGGTTTCGCCGCCGATCCCGGCGCCGCGGCAGGCCCAGGTCGCCCCGCCCGAGGGCGTGGCATCGGTGTCGCCCGTTACCACCTTCACCTGATCGGGCGTCAGCCCCAACTGGTCGGCGACGATCTGGGCGATGATGGTTTCGGTGCCCTGCCCCTGTTCGGTGACGGAAATCGCGCAATGCGCCTCGCCCCCCGGGGTCAGCCGCACGACCGCCCCATCCTGGGCCGAGATCCGCGCCCCGCCGACGCCATAGAAGGCCGCGCCGGGATTGGTGATTTCCACAAAGGTCGCCAGACCGATGCCGCGGTGAATGCCCTTTTCGCGCAAGGCCGCCTGTTCGGCCCGCAACCCGTCGTAATCCATCAGCGCCCGCAGCCGGCGCAGGCTTTCCTGATGCGACAGCTTTTCGAAGCGGTAGCCGGTGGCCGAGGCACAAGGATAGGCGTCATCCGCCACCACATTGCGCGCCCGCATCTCGAACGGGTCCAGCCCCAGCTTTTCCGCCGCCAGGTCGATCAGCGCCTCGGTCACCTGCACGGCGATCGGATGGCCCACGGCGCGATATTGGCTGGTCTGCACCTTGTTCTGGAACAGCACCTCCAGCACGCCGTGATAATCGGGCATCGCATAGGGCGCGCCCATCAGGCGGATCACCTGATTGCCCTCGGCGACCGAGGTGCGGGGATAGGTGGAATAGGGGCCGATCAGCGTGCGGTCCAGCACCTCCATCGCCAGCACCTGGCCCTGGCCGTCCAGCGCCATCCGCGCCTTGACCTTATGGTCGCGGGCATGGATGTCGGAGGTGAAGCTTTCCAGCCGGTCGGCCACGAAACGCACCGGGCGGTGCAGCTTCAGACTGGCGGCGACCGTGGCCATTTCCTCGTGATAGAGATGCAGCTTCATCCCGAAACTGCCGCCCACATCGGGCGAGATCACCCGCACGCGGTTGTCGGGCAGGCCGAACTGGCGGGCATAGACATCCTGAAACTGGAACGGGGTCTGGGTGCCGTGATGCACGGTCAACTGGCCGCTGGCCGGGTCGTAATCGGCCACCACCGCCCGCGGCTCCAGCGTCACGGCAGTGTGGCGGCCAAAGCGCCATTCGCCTTCCACCACCAGCGCCGCCCCGTCAAAGGCCGCCGCGGCGCCTTCGGTCTTCAGCTCGGCCCGGAAACACAGGTTCGAGGCGCTGGCCTCGGCCGCCGCCGGCATGTCGGGATCCAGCGCCGGGGCAAAGCCCGCGACGGCGGGCAGGTCGTCGATATCGAGCAGGATCTTCTCGCAGGCATCTTCCGCCTCGGCCCGGGTCCGGGCGATCACCATGGCGACCGGATGGCCGACCCACAGCACCTCTTGATCGGCCAGAATGCTTTGGGCCGGGCTGGTCATGCCGGCGAAATGGCTTAGGACCCCGGTCCAGCCCTGACACATCGGGTTCAGATCGGCGGCGGAATAGACGGCGATCACCCCGGGCGCGGCCCGCGCCTCGTCCAGATCCAGCGCGGTGATCCGGCCATGTGCCATCGGGCTGCGCAGGAAGGCCGCATGCACCATGCGCGGCAGCGCCAGATCCGAGACATAGGCGCCCCGCCCGGCCAGATGGCGCAGGGCGTTGCGGCGCAGATGCGGCTGGCCGATATGGGCCGGGCGGTCGGGGGCAAAGCGCTGGGTCATGCCGCGCCCCGCTTCGCCGCGGTGGCGGCGATGGCATCGACGATCGCCTCGTATCCGGTGCAGCGGCAGAAATTGCCCGACAGCGCCTCGCGGATTTCGGCACGGTCCGGCACCGCGCCGCGTTTCAGCAGCGCCTGGGCGGTCATCAGCATGCCGGGCGTGCAATAGCCGCATTGCAGCGCGTTGCGGGCGTGGAATTCCGCCTGCAGATCGGCGATCTCGCCCGAGGCATCAAGGCCTTCGACCGTGGTCACCGCACAGCCCTGCGCCTGCACCGCCAGCGTCAGGCAGCCATGCACGGGCTTGCCGTCCAGCAGCACCAGACAGGCGCCGCAGACGCCCATCTCACAGCCCAGATGGGTGCCGGTCAGCCGCAAGCTGTCGCGCAGCACATCGGCCAGCGTCTGGCGCGGCTCGACCATCAGCGCGACCGCCTCGCCATTCACCTGCAATTCAAGCGCCTGTTTCACGCCCATTCCCCCTGAACACGCCGCAACAGCCGGCCCAGAAGCACGCCCGCCAGATGCAGCCGGGTCGCCGCCGGCAGCACCGGGTCGTCGCCCGGCTGCAGATCCTGCGCGACGGCGGCGCAGGCCGCGGCGATTGTGGCCGCGTCCAGCGCCTGCCCGATCAGGGCGGCCTCGGCGGCCACGGCGCGCATCGGCGTCAGCCCGACACTGTGAAAGACGATATCGGCCGTGCCGATCACGCCCGCCTTAGGCACCAGCCGCACCGCCGCGCCGACCATGGCGAAATCGCCCTGCCGCCGCGCCAGTTCGGCGAAGGCCACAAGCTGGCCCGGCGCCGGCGGCGGGATCAGCACCGCGCGCAGGATCTCGCCCGGCTGCAGCGCCGTCGTGTACAGATCCAGGAAGAAATCCTCGGCCGCGATCTGGCGCGCGCCTTCGGGCCCCTCGACCTCAAGCTCCGCGCGCAGGGCGCGCACCACGGCCGGGAATTCCGACGCCGGATCGGCCAGCACCAGATTGCCGCCAAAGGTCGCCCGGTTGCGGATCGCCGGATGGGCGACATGGCGGGCGGCCTCGGCCAAGAGGGGCGCATGGGTCGCGACCAGCGGATCTTCCAGCAGCACCGCATGCGGGGTGGTGGCGCCGATGCGCAGCCCTTCGGGGCCCAGCGACACGCCGGCCAGCGCCGCAATGCGCGAGATGTCGATCAGCAGCGCCGGCGCCTGCAGCCGCAGCGACAGCGAGGGCACGATCGAATGCCCGCCGGCCAGATAGACCGCATCGCCCGCCGAACGGGCATAAAGATCCAGGGCCTGCGGAAGATCCTCCGCAAGCCGGTATGCGAATGGCGGCGCCTTCATTGCTTCCTCACAGCCGGTCAGGCCGGGCTCCACTCCCAACTTCTGACCAGTTGGTTACAAATGACAGGCGCGACGATTCCGCGCAAGCACAAAAATGACCACTTGGTTACAACTTTGGCATTGGCTAATCTGCCCGAAGTTGAGGAGGCATTCGCCCATGGATGAAACGGCCGCGCCCGCGCCCCGGCGCAAGAACATGCGCCGGGATGATCGCGACCAGCAGATCCTGGAAGAGGCGGTGAAATTCTTCGCCGAATGCGGCTTTGAAGGTCAGACGCGCGAACTGGCCAAGCGGCTGGGCGTGTCGCATGCGGTGATCTACCGGCATTTCGACAGCAAGGAGGCGCTGATCGAGCGGGTCTATGAACATGTCTATACCAGCCGCTGGCGCAGCGAATGGGAAGACTGGATCACCGACCGCAGCCAGAAGCTGGAAGATCGGCTGATCCGCTTCTATCGCGCCTATGCCGACTCCGTTTTCGAATATGAATGGGTGCGGATCTTCATCTCGTCGGGGCTGAAATCCTACGGTCTGCCGGCGCGCTATCTGGCGATCGTGCGCGACCGGATCATCCGCCCCGCCGTGGTCGAGGCGCGCCACGAGCTGGGCCTGCCGGCGCAGCCGCCCAGCGAGGCCGAGGAAGAGCTGTTCTGGGGCCTGCATGGCGGCGTCTTCTACATGGCGATCCGCAAATACATCTACGGCACCGGCATTGCCGAAGATGTCGGCGGCGCGGTCGAGCGCACGGTGCGGGCCTATCTGTCCGGCATCCCCGCGCTGATGAAGCAAGACGCGGGCGGCTGAGGCTTGGCGATCCCGCACCGCAAGCCCGATTGCGCGGCGTCCGGCTTGCGGCTACAGCTTCGGCGTCTGGTGCCCGCACCCGCGGGATAATCGGGAATGCGGTGCAAGGCCGCAACGTGCCCAACGCTGTAAGGTGGATGGGGCTGCATATGCCACTGGCCCCCGGGCCGGGAAGGCGCCGCCCCGCGCGAAACCGAGTCAGAAGACCGGCCAGACGGAACCGGGGCGGCTGTTGGTCAGCAGCCGGCCTGATTTCATGCAGGGGTTCTGCCATGCCGTCCGTCTTCTCCGCCTCTCTCGCCCCCGCCGGGCCGTTTTCCGAAGCCGAGCGCGCCGCCGTCTATCGCGCCATCTTCACCCGCCGCGACGTGCGCAGCCAGTTCTCGCCGCGTCCCGTCGACGAGGCCCTGCTGACCCGACTTCTGACCGCCGCGCATCACGCGCCCTCGGTGGGCTTCATGCAGCCCTGGGATTTCGTGGTGATCCGCGATGCGGCGGTGAAGGCGCGCGTGCAGGCCGCCTTTCGCGCCGCCAATGCCGAGGCGGCGGCGATGTTTCCCGACACCCGCCGCCCGCTTTATGACGCGCTGAAGCTGGAAGGCATCATCGAGGCGCCGGTGAACCTTTGCATCACCTGCGACCGCAACCGCGGCGGGCCGGTGGTTCTGGGCCGCACCCATGCGCCCGAGATGGACCTGTTTTCCACGGTCTGCGCGGTGCAGAACCTTTGGCTCGCCGCGCGGGCCGAGGGCGTGGGGATCGGCTGGGTCAGCATCTTCCGCGAAGGCGCCCTGCGCGAGATCCTGTCCCTGCCCGAAGGCGTGGTGCCGGTGGCCTATCTGTGCCTTGGCCATGTCGAGGCGCTGCATGACCAGCCGGAACTGCAGGCCCGTGGCTGGCGCGACCGGCTGGCGCTGGAAACCCTGATCCACCGGGATGGCTGGGGGCAAGGTGCGGGCTGAGGGACGCGCCATCGCCCTGCCCTGCCATTTCGGCGAATGGCTGCAGGGCCGGATCGGGCCGCAGGGTCCGGTCGCGCTGGTGACCCTGCGGCCCGAAGGCTGGGGGATGACCGGGCGGCGCCTGCCCGGGCCTTTGACCGCCTGCCGCTTTGGCGCGGGACAAGGCCGCATCGCCGCCCCGGTTCTGGCACGATTTCTTCGCGATCTGGGCCTGCCTGCAACCGGCCGCTACCTGTTGCGCCCGCGTTTCGCGCCGGGCCTGGGCACCGGCATGTCCACCGCCGCGCTGATCGCGGTGGCGCGTCTGGCGGGTTTTCGCGGGTCGGCTGAGGCCTTGGCCCGCGCCTGTCTGGCCGCCGAAGGCGCGAGTGATCCGCTGATGTTCGCATCCCCCGACCGCATGCTTTGGGCCTCGCGCCAGGCGCGGGTTCTGGCGCCGCTTCCGGCGGTGCCCCGCGCGCATCTGCTGGCCGGCTTCTGGGGCCCGGCCCTGCCCACGCGGGCCAATGACGACGATTATCCCGATATCTCGGACCTGCTGCCCGCCTGGGCCGCCGCGCCCGGTCTGGCCGGCTGCGCGGCCATCGCCCGCGAAAGCGCGCGGCGCTGTCTGGCCCGGCGCGGCCCGGCCGATGACCCGACCGAGGCGCTGGCCCGCGATCTGGGCGCGCTTGGCTGGGCGATGTCGCATTCCGGTGCGGCGCGGGCGCTGATCTTCGCGCCGGGCGGCATCCCCGAACATGGGGCAGACGTCTTGCACAGCGCCGGTTTGCGCGGCATCTGCCGGCTCAGGACCGGAACGATCTGACAGGGGGCAGGGCATGCGCGATCATGGCGGCAATATCGACCAGGCGATCCGCGCCTATGGCGGCGGCGACTGGATCGACCTGTCGACCGGCATCAACCGCCGGCCCTATCCGACGCCCGCGCTCAGCGCCGACGACCTGCGCCGCCTGCCGCCCCGCAGCGCCCAAGACGCGCTGCTCGATGCCGCCCGCGGCGCCTGGCAGGTTGCGCCCGGCTGGGCGGGTCTGGCGCTGGCCGGCGCACAGGCCGCGATCCAGCTGGTGCCGCGCTTGCTGCCGCGCGGCCGCGCGCGGGTGCTGGGCCCGACCTATAACGAACATGCGGCCACCCTGCGGGCCGAGGGCTGGGAGGTGGCAGACTGCCCGAAAGCCTCAGATCTGGATGGCGCCTATCTGGCGGTGGTGGTCAATCCGAACAATCCCGATGGCCGGGTGCTGACCCAGGCCGCGCTGACCGCGCTGGCCGGCCGCGTGGGGCTTCTGGTGGTCGATGAAAGCTTCGCCGATCCGCTGCCGGGCCTGTCGCTTCTGCCGCAGGCGCCCGGCGGCAATGTGCTGGTCCTGCGGTCTTTCGGCAAGTTCTACGGGCTGGCCGGGCTTCGGCTGGGCTTTGCCTTCGGCCCGGCGCCGCTGATCGACCGGATGGCGGCGATGTCGGGGCCCTGGCCGGTCTCGGGCCCCGCGCTGGCGGCCGGGCGGGCCGCGCTTTCCGATATCGGTTGGGCAAGGGCGATGGGCGACCAACTGGCGCAGGATGCCGCGCGGGCCGATGCGCTGGCCCAGGCCGCCGGCTGGGCGCTGGTCGGCGGCACGCCCCTGTTCCGCCTGTATGACACGCCCGATGCCGCCGCCGCGCAGGACCGTCTGGCCCGGCACCGGATCTGGAGCCGCAGCTTCCCCTATTCCGCCCGCTGGCTGCGCCTGGGCCTGCCCGGGCCCGAGCCGGAATGGCAGCGCCTGACAGACGCGCTGAGCAATTCCGGCACCTAGCGCGCCAGCGCCAAAAGCCCCGCCACGTCCAGATGCGCCTCAAGATGATCGGCCAGTGCGTCCAGCGTGGCCTCGACCGTCGCGGCATGGCTGCGCGCCGATGCGGCAATCCCCAGCCCGGCCAGATAGGCCGCCCGGAACGCGTCCGAGGCGAAAAGCCCGTGCAGATAGCTGCCGGCGATCCGCCCATCGGTGCTGAGCGCGCCCTCGGCCCGACCCTCGACATGGGCGAAGGGGCGGGCGCAATCGGGGCCCGAACTGCGGCCGATATGGATCTCGTAGCCCGAAACCTCCAGCCCGCTGGCGGCATGGGTGGCGCTGACCCGGGCAAGCCGCTTGTCGGGCGTCATGACGGTTTCCACCTCCAGAAGCCCAAGCCCCGGGGTTTCGCCGGCCGGCCCCTCGATCCCCTCGGGGTCGCGCACCACATGGCCCAGCATCTGATAGCCGCCGCAGATCCCCAGCACATGGCCGCCGCGCCGGACATGAGCGGCCAGGTCGATCTGCCAGCCCTGGGCACGCAGAAACGCCAGATCGCCCCGGGTGGATTTCGAGCCGGGGATGATCACCAGCCGCGCATCGCCCGGAATGGCTTCGCCCGGGCGGACCATCACCAGATTGACCCCCGGCTCGGCCTTCAGCGGGTCGAGATCGTCGAAATTCGCGATGCGCGACAGCATCAGGCAGGCCACGGTCACACCGCCCGGCCGCGCCGCGCCGGCAATGTCCAGCGCGTCTTCGGCCGGCAGCAGATGCGCCTGCGGGAACCAGGGCAACACACCATAGCCGCGCCAGCCGGTGCGCGCCTCGATGAAACGGTATCCGTCATCGAACAGCCGCGGATCGCCGCGGAACTTGTTGATCAGAAAGCCCGCGACCTGGGCGGCATCCTGCGGGTCGATCACCGCCTGCGTGCCCACGATCTGCGCGATCACCCCGCCCCGGTCGATATCGCCGGCCAGCACCACCGGCACATCCGCCGCCCGGGCAAAGCCCATATTGGCAATGTCGCCCGCGCGCAGGTTCACCTCGGCCGGGCTTCCCGCGCCTTCGACGATCACCAGATCCTGTGCCGCCGCAAGCCTGTGGAAGCTGTCCAGCACATGGGTCATCAGGCGCGGCTTCAGCGCCGGATAATCGGCGGCCCGCGTCGTCGTCAGCCGCCGCCCCTGCACCACGACCTGCGCACCGGTTTCGGATTCGGGCTTCAGCAGCACCGGGTTCATGTCGGTCACCGGGTCGAGCCCGCAGGCCAAGGCCTGCAGCGCCTGGGCACGGCCGATCTCGCCGCCATCCACCGTCACCGCAGCATTGTTCGACATGTTCTGCGGCTTGAACGGCGCCACGCCCAGGCCCCGCCGCCGCGCCGCCCGGCACAGGCCCGCCACCAGCATCGACTTGCCGACATTCGAGCCGCAGCCCTGGATCATCAGCGCGGGCATCGCATCCCCCTGACCGGGTGCGAGCGGAGAGTGCGGAAGCCTCCGGCGGGGATATTTTTGCAGAGAGGAAAGCCGAACCTGTCTTTGTGGGCTTCTATGGTGCTGGAATATCCCGGGCAGAGCCTGCGAAGGCGCCATCGGTTCCCGCCCGCCGGCGATGGGGCGCGCGCCGCGGGGGCGGGGGCCGGGCGCTGCGGCATCAGAATTCCACCCCCGGCTGGCCCTTGATCCCTGCGCGGAACGGATGTTTCACCAGCGTCATCTCGGTCACCAGATCGGCGGCCTCGATCAGCGCCTCTTTGGCGTTGCGGCCGGTCAGGCAGACATGGGTCAGCGGTGGCTTTTCATCGCGCAGGAAGGCCAGAACCTCGTCGAGATCAAGGTAATCGTAGCGCAGCGCGATGTTGATCTCGTCCAGCAGGACGAAGCGGATCTCGGGATCGCGGATCAGGTCCTTCGCCTTTTCCCAGCCCTTGCGGGCGGCGGCAATGTCGCGGGCCTTGTCCTGGGTTTCCCAGGTAAAGCCCTCGCCCATGGCGTGGAACTGGCAGAGATCGGCGAAATTCGCCTCGATCAACCGGCGCTCGCCCGTGTCCCAGGCGCCTTTGATGAACTGCACCACGGCGCAGGGCATGCCATGGGCGATGCAGCGCAGGATCATGCCGAAGCCCGACGAGGACTTGCCCTTTCCCGTGCCGGTATGGACGATGACCAACCCCTTCTCGCCGGATTTCCCGGCCATGATCTTGTCGCGCGCGGCCTTCTTCTTGGCCATCTTGGCGGCATGGCGGGCCAGGTCATCGGTCTCGGTGGCGGCGGCGGCGGCGGGAATGTCGGTGGCGTCGGCCATAGCGGCGGTCCTTCTTCTTGACACCTCCACGCGTTGTGGCATGGAAGGGGCGAGTAGCGCTGGTGCCTGTCGTAAGGCAGGCCAAAAGGGAATGCGACAGGATTTGCGACCGTCCGGGGGTTTCCGGCGTCGCCGGCCCGAAGCGCAGCCGCCCCCGCGACCGTGACCGGAAAGGTCTGTCCAATGCCACTGGCCGCAAGGCCGGGAAGGCGGGCAGAGCGCCGGGGAAGGGCCGATGCCCCGCCCCGATATCCGCAAGCCGGGAGACCTGCCAGCGCCCGGACTGAAACGCGCGGACGGGGTGAGCCGCGACCTTTCGGACAGGGATCCTTCCCTCCGGATGGCCGATTGCGCCCTGTTGCCGCGCCCTGCGCTGCGAAGGAGGGGCCGATGGGCGCCGTGCTACATGTCTGCATGACCTGCCGGGCCGGCCAGCCCGTGCCCGAGGGCGAGACCTGCCCCGGCGCGCGCCTGCATGCGGCGCTGCTGGCAGAAGGCGCCCCCGATGGGGTGGAAATCCGCCCGGTCGACTGCCTGTCGGCCTGCGATCACGGCTGCAATGTCGCGCTGACCAAACCCGGCGGCTGGTCCTATGTCTATGGCCGGCTGACGGCCGAGGACGTGCCCGAAATCCTGCGCGGGGCGGGGCTTTATGCCGGCGCCGATCAGGGAATCGTGCCCTGGCGCGACCGCCCGGTGATCTTCCGCAAGCAAAGCATCGCCCGCATCCCCCCGTTCGTCACCGCCGAGGAGGCCTGAATGACCGACCTGACCAAGATCCCCGTCACCGTGATCACCGGCTTTCTGGGTGCGGGCAAGACCACGCTGATCCGCCATCTGATGCAGAATCCGCAGGGCAAGCGGCTGGCGATTCTGGTCAATGAATTCGGCACTGTGGGGGTGGATGGCGAGATCCTGAAATCCTGCGCCGACGCGAATTGTCCGGTCGAAAACATCGTCGAGCTGGCCAATGGCTGCATCTGCTGCACCGTGGCCGACGATTTCATCCCGACGATCGAGGCCCTGATGGCGCTGCCCGAGCGGCCCGACCATATCCTGATCGAGACTTCGGGCCTTGCCCTGCCCAAGCCCTTGCTCAAGGCCTTCGACTGGCCGGCGATCCGCTCGAAGATCACCGTCGATGGGGTGGTGGCGCTGGCCGATGCCGAGGCGGTGGCGGCCGGGCGCTTTGCCCCCGATGTGGCGGCGGTCGATGCGCAGCGGGCGGCGGATGCGTCGCTGGACCATGAAACCCCGCTGTCGGAAGTGTTCGAGGATCAGATCGCCTGCGCCGATATCGTGCTTTTGTCCAAGGCCGATCTGGCCGGCGAGGCCGGTCTTGCGGCCGCCCGCGCGGTGATCGAGGCCGAGGCGCCGCGCAAGCTGCCGGTGCTGCCGATGACCGATGGCGTGATCGACCCGCGGGTGATCCTGGGGCTGAACGCGGCGGCCGAGGATGATCTGGCGGCGCGGCCCAGCCATCATGACGGCGCCGACGACCATGAGCATGACGATTTCGATTCGGTGGTGATCGAGCTTGCGGAAGTCGATGACATCGAGGCGCTGGTGGCCAAGGTTCAGCGCCTGGCGCGCGAGCAGCATATCCTGCGGGTCAAGGGCTATGTCGCGGTCACGGGGCGGCCGATGCGGCTGTTGCTGCAGGCGGTGGGCGAGCGGGTCCGGCATCAGTTCGACCGGCCCTGGGGGGCCACGCCGCGCCAGACCCGGCTTGTCGTGATCGCCGAACATCACGACATCGACGAGGCCGCCATCCGCGCCGTGCTGGGGGCCTGACGCCACGATGCATGTCGTCTTCCGCGAAAGCCATGGTCTGGACGAGGCGGAAACGCCCTTCGACCCCGGGCAGGACCCGGGCGACCTGGTGGTGCTGTCCTTTTCCGACAGCGACCTTGGGGCTTTCGCGGCGGGCTGGCATCGGGCGGCGGGCAAGCTGCCCTCGACCCGGCTGCAGAACATCGTCGCGCTTAAGCACCCCGTCTCGGTCGACACCTATGTCGAGCGCACCTTGTCGGGCGCCAGGGCGATCCTGATCCGGCTGATTGGCGGCGAGGCCTATTGGCCCTATGGCCTGGCCTCGATCCGCGATCTGGCGCAGCGGCGGGGCATCGCGCTGGCGGTGCTGCCGGCGGACGGGCGGCCCGATCCGGCGCTGGATGCGGCCTCGACCCTGCCGGTGTCGACGCTGCGGCGGCTGGCGGAATTGTGCGATGCCGGGGGCGCGGTGGCGGCCGAGGCGGCGCTGGCGCAGCTGGCCCTGGCGGCGGGGCTTTATGCCGGGCCGGTGCCGGGCAACAAGCGCGTGCCCGATTTCGGCTTTTACGACCCGGCGCAGGGGGTGATCGCCGCCCCGCCCGAAGGCGCGCCGGTGCTGGTCAGCTTTTACCGCAGCTATCTGACTTCGGCCGATACCGACCCGGTGGATGCGCTGATCCATGCGTTGCGCGCCCGGGGCCTGCCGGCCTGCGGCGTCTTCGCGCCCTCGCTGAAGGCGCCGGGCTTTCCGGACTGGCTGGCGGCGCAGATGCAGGCGCGCCCGCCCGCTGCGGTGATCAACGCCACCGCCTTCTCGGCCCGGGGCGATGACGGGACAACGCCGTTCGACGCCTTCGACGCGCCAGTGTTTCAGGTGGCCCTGTCCACCGCGCGGCGCCGCGACTGGGCGGGTTCGGATCGCGGCCTGTCGCCCGCCGATCTGGCGATGCATGTGGTCCTGCCCGAGGTGGACGGGCGGCTGTTCGCCGGGGTGATCTCGTTCAAGTCGCCCGGCCGGCGTGACCCGGATCTGCACTATGCCCGCTTCGCCCATCGCGCCGATCCGGCGCTTGTGGCGGCAGCGGTCGACCGCGTCTGCGCCCATCTGCAGCTTGCCGCCACCCCCGCGCCCGCCCGCCGCTTCGCGCTGGTCCTGTCCACCTATCCCGGCCGCGCCCATCAGATGGCCCATGCGGTGGGGCTGGATGCGCTGGCCTCGTCCGAAGCCGTGCTGACCGATCTGGCGGCCGCGGGCTATGACCTGCCGCCGCCCCCGCCTTTGGCCAAGCGGCTGACCAGCGCCTCGCTGTCCTGGCCCCTTTCCGCCTATCTTTCTGCGCAGCAATCGCTGCCCGAACCCCTGCGCCAGGACCTTGCCGCCGCCTGGGGCGCGCCCGAGGCCGATCCGGCCTTCCGCGATGGCGCCTTCCACTTCACCGCCCTGCAGCACGGGGCGGCGCTGATCGCGCTGCAGCCTGAACGCGGCGAGACCGCCGCCCGCGACGCCGAATATCACGACCTCTCGCGTACCCCCCGGCATGGCTACGTGGCCTTCTACCTGTGGCTGCGGGCGCAGGGTCTGGATGCGCTGATCCATATGGGCGCGCATGGCACGCTGGAATGGCTGCCGGGAAAATCCGTCGCCCTGTCAAAGACGTGCTGGCCCCAGGCGCTGACCGGCCCCCTGCCCGTCCTTTACCCGTTCATCGTCAACGATCCGGGCGAAGCCGCGCAGGCCAAGCGGCGGATCGGCGCGGTCACGATGGGCCACCTGCCGCCGCCGCTGACCTCGGCCAGCCTGCCGCCGGGTCTGGCCCGGCTGGAACGGTTGCTGGATGAATATTCCACCGCCGACGGGCTGGACCCGGCCCGCCGCGACCGGCTGATGCAGGATATCCGCGACGAGGCCCGCGCCAGCGGGGTGGAAGACGATCTGGGCCTGCCCCCCGGCGCCGGCATGGCCGAGGCGATCACCCGGCTGGACCGTTTCGTCTGCGACATCAAGGAAAGCCAATATGGCGACGGGCTGCATGTGCTGGGCCGCGGCGCCTGCGGGGCGCAGGAACGCGCGGGGCTTCTGGCCGCCCAGGCCCAGCCGAAGCATGCGGT
>NZ_JAICBZ010000027.1 GCF_020179405.1 Xinfangfangia pollutisoli
TGGCCGACGCGGCGCCGACCGTACCCGCGCGCGCCGATGCCGCGCCCGAACCTGCGCCCGAATCCGCGCAGACCGCGGGGCCGGTCTCGGTGACGGTCCAGCCCGGCAACACGCTTTGGGCCATCGCCCGCGGCGCCCTGGGCGAAGGGGTGCTGTATGTCGAGGTCTATGAGGCCAATCGCGACCGGATCCGCGACCCGGATCTGATCTATCCGGGTCAGGTCTTCACGATTCCCGCGCCGGCGCCGTAAGGTCCGGCGCGGCGCCCGCCTTCCCGCCCGCCTGCCCGCCTGAGGCCGGCCGCAGCGAGGGGGTCTCGATCACGCGGCCATGCTGGCAGCAGGCCACGACTTCGGGATGGTCCATGCAGCAGTCGTTCAGAAGATAGGCGATGGTGCGCCCCAGCCCGCCGGTGTCGATCGTGTAGATCACATTGCGCGCCGCCCGGCGCGAGGCGATCAGCCCGCCCTGTTCCAGCGCCGAAAGGTGGAAGGACAGGCGCGAGGCCGACAGGCCCAGCTGACGCGCGATCTCGCCCGCGGCCAGGCCGTCCTCGCCGGCGCGGACCAGCAGCCGCACCAGATCGAGCCGGTCGCCATGCGACAGCGCCGCCAGCGCGGCAAGGGCTTTACTCCGGTCCATCTTTCAACTACTCATGAAACGTTGAAATATCATTAGCCCGCCCGGTCCCGCAAGGCAACCGTGCCGTGCCTTCCAGGACCGATTATGCGTCGCTCGACCGCCACTTCCGCCGATCTTCCCGAACAATCAGCAAGCGGGGGGCAGACGATCCTGCGCGTGCTGCCCTATCTGTGGCCCAAGGGGCAGCTTTGGGTGAAGCGCCGCGTCGCGCTGGCCATGGTGCTGCTGCTGCTGGCCAAGACCGTCTCGATCATCACGCCGTGGTTCTACAAATACGCGGTCGACGCGCTGGCGGGCGAGACGGCGAAGGATCCGGTCTGGATGCTGTCGCTGGGTGCGGTGGGGCTGACGGTGGCTTACGGTCTGGCGCGGCTGGGGGCGGTGGCCTTCGGCGAGATGCGCGATGCGGTGTTCGTGCGGGTGGGCCAGCGTGCGCTGCGCCGGCTCGCGCTGGAGACCTTTACCCATATTCACGAATTGTCGCTGCGCTATCACATCACCCGCAAGACCGGCGGCCTGAGCCGGATCATCGAACGCGGGGTGAAGGGCGTCGATTTCCTGTTGCGCTTCATGCTGTTCTCGATCGGGCCCTTGATCATCGAGCTGACGCTGGTCTCGGTGATCTTCGCGCTGGTCTTCGGCTGGCAATATGCCGCGGTCGTGGTGGTGACGATCACGGTCTACATCGCCTTCACCTTCAAGGTGACGGAATGGCGGGTGAAGATCCGGCGCGAGATGAACGACCAGGACACCGATGCCAACCAGAAGGCGATCGACAGCCTGCTGAACTATGAAACCGTCAAGTATTTCAACGCCGAAGCGCGCGAGGCGGCGCGCTATGACGTGGCGATGCAGCGCTATGAGGTGGCGGCGGTGAAGACCGGCCAGTCGCTGGCGCTGCTGAATGCGGGGCAGAGCCTGCTGATCACCACAGGGCTGGTGATCGTCATGGTGATGGCGGCGCGCGGCGTGCAATCGGGGGTGCTGACCGTGGGCGATTTCGTCATGGTCAACGCCTACATGATCCAGATCACCATGCCTTTGGGTTTCCTGGGCACGGTCTATCGCGAAATCCGTCAGGCGCTGGTCGATATGGGCGAGATGTTCGGGCTTCTGGGCCAGCCGGCCGAGGTGACCGATGCGCCCGATGCCAAGCCGCTGCAGGTTTCGGCGGGCGAGATCTGTTTCGACAATGTGCAATTCGGCTACGAGCCGGCACGGCAGATCCTGAAAGGCGTCAGCTTCACTGTGGCGCCGGGCCAGAAATTGGCGCTGGTCGGGCATTCCGGCTCGGGCAAGTCGACGATCGCGCGGCTGATGTTCCGCTTCTATGATGTGACGGGCGGGGCGATCCGCATCGACGGGCAGGATCTGCGCGATGTCACGCTGGGCAGCCTGCATGCGCAGATCGGGGTCGTGCCGCAGGATACGGTGCTGTTCAACGACACGATCCACTACAACATCGCCTATGGCCGCGACGGCGCGACCGAGGACGAGATCGTGGCAGCCGCCAAGGCGGCGCGGATCCACGATTTCATCTCGCGCCTGCCCGAGGGCTATGAGACCCGCGTGGGCGAGCGCGGGCTGAAACTGTCGGGCGGCGAAAAGCAGCGGGTGGGCATTGCGCGCACCCTGCTGAAGAACCCGCCGATCCTGATCCTGGACGAGGCGACCAGCGCGCTGGACAGCCAGACCGAGGGCTCGATCCAGGAAAGCCTGGCCGAGATGGGGCAGGGCCGCAGCCAGATCGTCATCGCGCACCGGCTGTCGACCATTGCCGATGCCGACCAGATCCTGGTGATGGAAGAGGGCGTGGTGATCGAACGCGGCCGGCATGAAGAGCTGCTGGCGCGCGGCGGCACCTACGCCGCGATGTGGGCGCGCCAATCGGATGAAGAGCGTGGCGGCCCGGCGCCGGATCTGGCCGCGGCGCAATAGGGCGCAATAGGCTCTGGGGGCGCTTCGCCCCCCGGGCCCGCGCGCGCGCGCCCCTAGGATATTTGTGCCGAGAGGTGGGCCAGGCCGATGGGCTTTGCGCCGATGGGCCTGCGGAATTCCTGACCTGGGCCGGGTCCGGCGCCCGGTGACAGGTTTTTTCCTTTGACCCTGCGGGAGGGCTTGGCCAAGATCGGGCCAATGATTTTCGGGGGCGATTTTCGGGGTCGACGCGATGCTGCGCCGCGTTTTCATTGCGATATTTCTGGTCTTCGGATTGGCCAGCGCCGCCGCGGCCGAGCGGCGGGTGGCGCTGGTGATCGGCGTCAATGACTATGAACACATCCGCCCGCTGGACAATCCCGTCAACGATGCCCGCTCGGTCGAGACGCTGCTGCAGGGGCTGGGCTTCGAGGTCACGATCGAGACCGACCGCGACCTGAAGCGGATGCGCCGCGCGTTGGAGGATTTCCGCGAGGATGCGATGGGCGCCGATGTGGCGCTGGTGTTCTTTGCCGGCCATGGCGTCGCGCTGAACGGGGTGAATTACCTGTTGCCGACCGATGCCGAGGCCACATCCTCGGCGCGTCTGGCCGAGACCAGCCTGCCCTTGGAAGAGGTGCAGAAGGTGCTGGACGAGGTGGCGCCGGTGGGGATCATGCTGCTGGATGCCTGTCGCGACGATCCTTTCGCGCAGGCTGGCGGCGGCTCGGACGATGGGCGGGGCGCCAAGGCGCTGGCCGATGACCCGCCGGAAGCGGCCAAGCCCACGCCGGGCCTGGGGCGGATCGGGCGCTCGGACGGGGTGCTGTTCGCCTTTGCCGCGGCGCCGAACGAAACCGCCAGCGATGGCGACGACAAGAATTCGCCCTTCACCAGCGCGCTGCTGCGCCATTTCGGCACCAAGGGGGTCGAGCTGAAATCGGCGCTGACCCTGGTGCAGCAGGATGTCTATGACCGCTCGCGCGGCGAACAGCTGCCCTATATCGAAAGTGGCCTGCCGGAACTGGTGTTCATCTCGGGCGAGGGCGATCTGCCGGAACGCGACCAGCTTTTGCTGGCGATGGCCGGGGTGACCCACGACATGCGGGTCGAGGTCGAGACGGTGGCCGAGGCCAACAACATGCCGCTGGCGCCGCTTTATGCCGCGCTGATCTCGGGCGACCTGACCGGGCAGTCGCCGGAAGAGCGGCGGCGGCAGCTGGAAGAGGCGGCGCGGGCCTATGCGCGCTTCCAGTCGCAGCTGACCTCGTTCGACAGCGAGGATCCGCGGGTGGCCGAGTTGCGCGCCCAAGCCGAAGAGCAGCTGGTTCTGGGCTCGATCGACGCCGCGCGGGCGCTGCTCGACCAGGCAACCGAGATCGACGCCGCGGCGCGGGCCGAGATGAAGCTTGGCATCGAGCAGACCGAGGCGGATCTGGCCGAACGCAAGGCCTCCTATGTCACGCGGACCCTGTCGCAGGCCTCCAGCCATCTGCTGAACGCATCGGCCGCGCGCACCGATCTGCGCTATGAACTGGCGATCGGCGACCTGACCAAGGCGGTGGAACTGTTCGCCGAGGTCGAGGACCAGCTGCCCACGCGCGAAGCCAAGATGGATTACGTGGTGGCGCTGCAGGATCTGGGCGATCTGTATCTTGTCGCCGGCAATACCTATGGCGCGCTTGGGGCGGCGATGACCCAGGCCGAATTCCTGCAGGTCCAGGCCCAGGCCGAGCCGATGGATCTGGGCTGGACGCGCGAGCTGATCTGGGCGCTGAATTCGGTCGGCACGGTGCTGCAGGCCCAGGGCTATCTGCAGGAAGCCGAACAGGCGTTCATGAACGCCTTCGAATTCAGCCAGTGGCAAAGCGACCAGAACCCCGACGATCCCGATCTGCAGCGCGACCGCGAGGTGATCCGCAACAAGCTTGGCGAGGTGCGCTTCGCGCTGGCCGATTACCCCGGCGCGCTGACCGCCTATCAGGAATCGCTGGCGATCGCGCAGAAGCTGCTGGACAGCGATCCGACGCGGATCACCTATCTGCGCGATGTCAGCTATACCCAGGAACGCATCGGCGACGTCTATGTCGCGATGGGCGACCGGGAAAATGCCAGGGCCGCCTTCGACGTGGCGATGCGCATCAGCCAGCAATTGGTCAATGAATTTCCGACCGACCAGGGATTCCGCCGCGATCTTTCCGTGGCTTATGAACGGCTTGGCGACATGATGATCGCCGAGCAGGATCTGGATTCCGCCCTGGCCGCCTATCTGGAGGCGCTGAAGATCCGCGACGACCTGATGGCGCTGGATCCGGCCAACCGGATGCGGCAGCGCGACAGCTCGGTCACCTATGAACGGATCGGCGACATCTATGCCTCGATGGGCGATGTCGGCTCGGCGCTGATGAGCCATCAGGAAGCGCTGGATCTGCGCGAAAAGCTGGTCACGCTTGACCCCAACAACAGCCAATGGGCGCGCGATCTTTCGGTCAGCCTGGAGCGGATCGGCGATCTTTATTCCGGCGAGGGCGAATATGAAGGCGCGCTCGGTTATTACGAGCGGTCGCGGGATACGCGGCTTGCGATCGTGACGCTTGACCCGTCGAACCTGCCGCGCCAGCGCGATCTGGGCGTGGCCTATGAGAAGATCGGCGTGACGCTGATGGCGCTGGGGCGCGAGGATGAGGCGCTTGCCACTCATCAGCAGGCGCTGGATCTGCGCCGGCAGATGGCGGCGGCCGATCCCAGCGTGGCGATGTATCGCCGCGATACCAGCTTCTCGCTGGGCAATGTGGCCGATGCGCTGCGCCGCAAGGGCGATCTGGCCGGGGCGGCCGCGCTTCTGGCCGAGGGCGTGGCGCTGCGCGAGGCGCTGCTGGCCGAGACGCCGCAGGATGTGACGGTGATGCGCGAGCTGACGCTGATGCAGAACGATTACGTCGCGGTTCTGTTGCAGGCGGGCGATTACGCGGTGGCGGTGCCGGTGGGCCAGGCCTCGCTTGCGGTGACCGAGCGGCTGCTGGCCAGCGATCCCGAGAATGCCGAATACCGCCATGACCGGCTGGTCGCCGCCAATCGGCTGGGCGATGCGATGAAGGGGGCGGGCGATCTGCAGGGCGCGATCGCGGCCTTCCAGGCCATGGCCGAAAGCGGCTATGCGATCATGACGAAGGATCCCTACAACCAGTCGGTCGCCGCCGATTACGCCCTGGCGCTGGAGCGGCTGGGCGACAGCTATATCGCCTTGCAAAGCTATCCGGCGGCGCGCGGCGAATTCAGCAATGCGGTCGCGCTGCGGCAATGGCTGGCGGGGCAGGATCCGCAATCGCTGATCGCGCAGCGCAACCTGGCCTTCTCGATGCAGAAGCTGGCCGACAGCTGGTATTACGAGAACAATCTCGACCAGGGCCGCCCGATCGAGGAACAGGCGCTTGGCATCCTGCGCTGGGTGGCCGAGAAGGACCCGTCCGATCCCTGGAATGTGATCGACCTTGTCTCGGCGCTGGATCGCACGGCCAGCTATTACGAGGACAAGTCCAGTTATTTCAGCGAGGCGCTGGGGCTGTTGGAACAGCTGAAGGCCGAAGGCCGGCTGCCGAACGACAGCTATCTGGACTGGATGACGAATTATCGCAGCTATTTGGGCCAGAAGTAAGGGTCGGCGCCCGCCTCTGGGGCCACGCCGCCGGTCGGCGGGCGGGGCGGGGCGCGGGGCTTGGCAATCGCGGCGGAATCCCTGTAAGACGGGATGAACGGACATCAGAGGCCTGGGCGTGAGCAATCCCGACAGTTTCATCGACGAAGTAACCGAAGAGGTTCGGCGGGACCGGCTGTATGGGCTGTTCCGCCGGTATGGCTGGATCGGCGGCGTGCTTATTCTGGGCATTGTCGGCGGCACCGCCGCCAACGAATTCCTGAAGACCCGGGCCGAGTCGCGCGCGCAGGCCTTTGGCGATGCGGTAATCGACGCCTTCGACATGGGCTCGCCCGAGGAACGGCGCGCGGCGCTGGCCGCGGTGCCGGCCGATGGCGACCAGAAGGTGATTCTGGCGCTGATCGAGGCCTCGGACCCGGCGCAGGACAAGGCCGAAAGCCTGGCCGCGCTGGACCGGATCCTGGCCGATGCCGGGCTGGCGCCGGTCTATCGCGATCTGGCCGTGCTGCGGCGCGTGCTGGTGGCGGGGACGGATCAGCCCCTAGCCGATCGCCGCGCCGCGCTGGAGCCCATCGCCGTTGCCGGCCGGCCCTATCGCGGACTTGCGGCCGAGCAGCTGGCCTATCTTCTGCTGGAAGAAGGCAAGCCCGATCAGGCGATTGCGGCGCTGCAGGCGCTGACGCAGGCCAGCGACACGACCGCGGCGCTGAAAAGCCGCGCGGCGCAGGTGATCACCGCCCTGGGCGGCACACCGGCCCCGCAAGCGGCACCTGCCTCCGAGGCGCCGGCGGAAGCCGCGCCCTCGGGCGGCTGAACCCAGGGAAGGGCGGACAGGTGACGGTCCAGACGGCAAGGTTTTGGCTGGCAGGGCTCGCGGCGGCGGGTCTGTTGATCGGGTGTGCGCCGAAGGAAGTGATCCTTCCGGGCGAGCGGGTCGCCCTGCGCGAAGCGGTGGGCGCCGCGCCGGCAGAGCCCTCGGCGCCGCAGGGCGCGAAGATCGCGCTGCCCGCGATGCAATCCAATGCCGACTGGGCGCAGCGCGGCGGCAATGCCCGCCATGCCGCGCCGCATGCGGCGCTGTCTGCGAAGCCGCAGCTGATCTGGGCCACGGCAATCGGCCAGGGCGACAGCCGCAAGAACCGCATCGCCGCCGCGCCTGTCGTGGCGGGCGGGCGGGTCTTCACCATGGATGCCGGCAGCACCGTCTCGGCGGTCTCGACCGGCGGCGCGTTGCTGTGGCAGGCCGATCTGGCCGCCGGTTTCGACCGGGGCGGCGGAAGTTCGGGCGGCGGGCTTGCCGCCGAGGGCGGGCGGCTTTACGTCACCACCAGCTATGGCGAGGTCGTGGCGCTGGATGCGGGCTCGGGCGCGGTGATCTGGCGCCAGCGGGTCGATTCCCCCGCCATCGGCGCCCCGGCCGTGGCCGACGGCGTGGTCTATGTCTCGGGTCGCGATGGCAGCGCCTGGGCGATCGAGGCGGCCAATGGCAAGGTGCAGTGGCAGGTCTTCGGCGCCCCCGCCAAGGCGGGCTATCTGGGCAGCGCGGCGCCGACCGTGGCCGACCGTTCGGTGATCTTTCCCTCGAATGCCGGCGATCTGATGGCGGTGCTGCGCATCGGCGGCGGCACCAAGATCTGGAGCGCCTCGCTGGCCGGCAAGCGGCTGGGCCGGGCCTATGCCTCGGTCTTCGATGTGACGGGCGATGCGGCGCTGGTGGGCGGCGTTCTTTATGCCGGCACGGCGGCGGGCCGCACCGTGGCGATTGACGCCGCCAATGGCACGACGATCTGGTCGGCCGATGAGGGCGCGCTTGGCCCGGTCGCGGTGGCGGGCGGCTCGGTCTTCGTGGTGACCGACGAGGCGCAGCTGGTGCGGCTGGATCAGGCCAGCGGCAAGCCGGTCTGGGCCGTCGACATGCCCTATTACGAGCCGACGAAGAAGGTCGTGCGGCGCAAGGCGATCTATGCCCATTACGGGCCGGTGCTGGCCGGCGGCAAGCTGTGGGTGGCCTCGTCCGACGGGCTGCTGCGGGGCTTCTCGCCGGTCGATGGCAGCCTTGCCGTCTCGGTCGAACTGCCCGGCGGCGCCTCGGCGCAACCGGCCGTGGCGGGGGGCACGCTTTATGTCGTGTCCGAGAACGGCCAACTTCTGGCTTTCCGCTAGGCGCAGGGCAGTGTAAGGGGGCGGTTCCTTTTCCACAGGCGCAGCCATGTCCTTTACTCTTGCCATCGTCGGGCGGCCCAATGTGGGCAAGTCGACCCTGTTCAACCGGCTGGTCGGCCGGAAGCTGGCGCTGGTCGATGACCAGCCCGGCGTGACGCGCGACCTGCGCGAGGGGGACGCAAGGCTGTTCGACTTGCGCTTCACCGTGATCGACACCGCCGGGCTTGAAGAAGTCACCGATGACAGCCTGCAGGGCCGCATGCGCCGCCTGACCGAGCGGGCGGTCGAGATGGCCGATGTCAGCCTGTTCCTGATCGACGGTCGCGTCGGCGTGACGCCCTCGGACGAAACCTTTGCCGAGATCCTGCGCAAGAAGGGCGCGCGGGTGATCCTGGGCGTGAACAAGGCCGAGGGCAAGGCGGGCGATTCCGGCGCGCTGGAAGCCTATGCCCTGGGCCTGGGCGAGCCGGTGCGGCTGTCGGCCGAGCATGGCGAGGGGATGGACGATCTTTACCACGCCCTGCAGCCCTATCGCGCCGAATTCGAGGCGCGCGAGGCCGAGATCCTGCCCGCCACCGAAGTGGACCTGTCCGAGGACGAGGCCGAAGGCGAAGGCGATGACAGCTGGCGCCCCTCGGCCGCGAAACCGCTGCAGATCGCGGTGATCGGCCGGCCCAATGCCGGAAAATCGACGCTGGTGAACCGCATCCTCGGCCAGGACCGCATGCTGACCGGCCCGGAAGCGGGCATCACCCGCGACGCGATCTCGGTCAAGGCCGACTGGATGGGCACGCCGGTGCGGATCTGGGACACGGCCGGCATGCGCAAGAAGGCGCGGGTGGTCGAGAAGCTGGAAAAGCTGTCGGTCGCCGATGGATTGCGCGCCGTGCGCTTCGCCGAAGTGGTGGTCGTGCTGCTGGATGTGGAAATCCCCTTCGAGACCCAGGACCTGCGCATCGCCGATTTCGCCGAGACCGAGGGGCGGGCGGTGGTCGTGGCGGTGAACAAATGGGATCTGGAAGACGAGAAGCAGGAAAAGCTGGCTGATCTGAAAGAGATGTTCGAGCGTCTGCTGCCGCAGCTGCGCGGGGCGCCCTTGATCACCATCTCGGCCAAGACCGGCCGCGGCATGGACCGGCTGCATGATGCGATCGTGCGGGCCCATGCCACCTGGAATGCCCGCGTCACCACGGCGCGGCTGAACAGCTGGCTGGGCGCGATGACCGAGGCGCATCCGCCGCCGGCGCCGGGCGGGCACCGGATCAAGCTGCGCTACATCACTCAGGCCAAGACCCGGCCGCCGGGTTTCGTGGTGAAATGCTCGCGTCCCGACGAATTGCCGGAAAGCTACAAGCGTTATCTGGTCAACGGGTTGCGCGACCATTTCGATCTGCCGGGCACGCCGATCCGGCTGTATTTCCGCAGCCAGGGCGACGAGAATCCGTGGAAGGAACGCAAGTTCCACACGCCGTCGCGGCTGCGCAAGCACACCGACAAGAAGAAGCCCGGCAAGGATTAAGCGGGCGGGTCGGGCCGGGGGCGATCCTTCGTCGAAGGATCGCGCGCTACTCGGCCGCCTGCGCGTCGGTTTCGGACATGTCGCCCCAGGCCTCGCGCAGGGCCCAGTCGCGGCGTTCGCGGAAGACCGGATCCTGCACCAGCGCCGCGATCCGCGCCGCATGGGCCTTGCAGGCCTGATCCTGCAGCTGCATCAGGGTCTTGTCGCTGGAAAGATGCTGATCATACCAGGCTTTCGCGCGCTTCACCTGCGGCGCGTAACCCGTTGTGAACTCTTCCATCTTGTTGCGCTGGCGCCAGTACAGCCGGCTGACCTGCTTGCCGGTCACCACCACATCGCCGCGATACATCTTGGCCAGATAGCTGTCGAGCGAGCGCAGCGGGAAATGTTCCAGCCGCACCAGATCGAAGCTGCCGCGGCAGTCATGGCCGTTTTCCGAACGGTCCGCCATGAAATGCCCGGTCGCCCGGCCCGATCCGTCCAGCCAGCGCACCGGCCCGCGATCGGCATGCAGATCGGGGCGGTGATTGCGCAGCTTCTCGACCTTCTCCGACAGGCGCACGATGGATTTCACCCCGCGCCGCGCCTTGAACCGGCCGGGCGTGGTGGATTGGTGGCCCGGGAATTGTTCGGTCAGCCAGCCCGGTTCGAAATGCTCGTGCCCGTTCGAGCCGTGATTGACTTCGGAAACCGAGATCACGTCGAAGGGCCCGGTCGCCTGGAACAGCGCCTGAAAGCTGTGATCGCCGGGGATGACGTTCAGGAATTCGTCCACATCCATGGAAACGAAGACATCGGCCCGCCGCATCGCCGGCAGCTGATGGGCATAGGCCAGCGCCATGGGCTGGAAGGCGGTCGATCCGGCCAGGAAGGCCGGGTTCGGCAGGTGCTGGACATGGCCCATCTCGGCCAGCCGGTCGAGGATCAGGTCGGTGCCGTCGGAACAGTCATTGGTGAAGACCGTGACCTCGCCCAGGCCCATGGCCTTGTGCCAGGCCAGCCACTCCAGAATGAACGGGCCTTCGTCCTTCATGCAGGTCGCGGCAAAGACCCGCGGCTCGTGCAGCGGCCAGGGCCGGAAGTCGCGCTTGGGGAAGGGCAGGGTGCCCGTTCCCGTCCGCGTCCCGGCGGCGCGGTCGAAGAACTGGACCGACGAGCCTTCCTTGTTGTCGGGCGACAGCGGCAGGCCCTTGGCGGCCAGAATGGCGATGATCCGGTCCAGTGCCGGCTGGCCATAGACCTTGGGGTGGAACTCGACCACCATCGCGCGCACGCCCGACAGATCCGCGCCGTCGAACAGGCCCAGCTCTCCCCCCTCGATATCCGAGACGATGACGGTCGGGTTCAGCTCGGCGATCAGCGCCGGCAGGTCATAGCGGCGCAGCCGGACCTTGCGGACATAGGCGCGGCTGTCAGGCTCCATCGACGAGGCCCAGAAATCCGCGCGCAGGTAGAAGTCGATTTCGGCGCCCGGTTCGGCCGTGGCCACGCCATTGCGCAGATCAACCGTTGCGACGCCGTTCAGCCGGTGGGTTTCGCGGATCAGCGGGATCAGGTCGGGATTGGCCTCGACCGTGGTGATGCTGCCGATCCCCGGCACCAGCCCCGCGACGGTCGACAGAAGCCCGACCCCGGCGCCCAGTTCCAGAACCCGGTCGCCGGCGCGCAGGATCCGCCGCAAGGCCGCGCATTCGCCACCCTCGTAGCGGTTCTTCCGCATCGGGCGTTCGATCTTCGGGGTGATGATCGCCGGAACGAAGGGGACCTTGATCCCCGAAGTAACGATCACTTCGTCATAAGCCAGCATGACCCGCCCTGCGCCCCGATCCTGCGGCCCTGGCCCCGAAGGACGGGGCCCGACGCCGGCATATCACTGTTCTCCGGCCTTGCCGGCCGGTTGTATCATTGCCCGAAACTATGCGCGTGGCCGCGCCACCCGGTCAAGCGCGGCTGCGCCTAGACCAGCGCGCCTTCGGCAGAAATCCGGGTCTTGCCGCCCAGATAGGGATGCAGCGCCGCCGGCAGATCGACAGATCCATCCGCCTGCTGGCCGTTTTCCAGAACCGCGATCAGCGCGCGCCCCACCGCCAGGCCCGAGCCGTTCAGCGTGGCCACGAAATCCGGCTTTCCACCGGCCGCGCGGAAACGCGCATTCATCCGCCGCGCCTGGAACTGGCCGCAGGTCGAGACGCTGGAGATTTCGCGATAGCGGTTCTGGCCCGGCAGCCAGACCTCAAGGTCATGGGTCTTCTGCGCGCCGAAGCCGATGTCGCCGGTACACAGCACGACGGTGCGATAGGGCAGGCCCAGCTTCTCCAGGATCGCCTGGGCGCAGCCGGTCATCCGGTCATGTTCCGCAAGCGCCGTCTCGGGCGTGCAGATCGTGACCATCTCGACCTTTTCGAACTGGTGCTGGCGCAGCATGCCGGTCGTGTCCTTGCCCGCGCTGCCCGCTTCCGAGCGGAAGCATTGGGTATGGGCGGTCATGCGGATCGGCAGGGCGGCGGCGTCCAGCATCTCGCCCGCCACGGAATTGGTCAGCGTGACTTCCGAGGTCGGGATCAGCCACCAGCCATTGGTGGTCTGATAGCTGTCCTCGGCGAATTTCGGCAACTGGTTGGTGCCATACATCGCCTCTTCCTTGACCAGGACCGGGGTCCAGGTCTCGGTCAGGCCGTGCTGTTCGACATGGGTGTCCAGCATGAACTGCGCCAGCGCCCGATGCACGCGGATCACCGCGCCCTTCAGCACCACGAAGCGGCTGCCCGACAGTTTGGCGGCGGTTTCGAAATCCATCCCGGGCTTCACGCCCTTGATGTCGAAATGTTCAACCGGAGAGAAATCGAAGCTGCGCGGCGTGCCCCAGCGGCGGATTTCCACATTGTCGTCTTCATCCGCGCCGTCCGGCACCTCGTCCAGCGGCAGGTTGGGGATCTGCATCAGCAGATCGCGCAGCCGCGCATCTTCTTCGGCGGCCTCGGCGGTCAGCCCGGCGATCTGCGCCTTCTTCTCGGCCACCAGCGCCCGCAGCCGTTCGAATTCGGCCTCGTCGCCGCGCGCCTTGGCGGCGCCCACCTCTTTCGAGGCGCGGTTCTGTTCGGCCGTGGCGGTTTCGGCGGCCAGGATCTTGGCGCGGCGATCGGCATCCAGCGCCAGCAACTCGGGCGAGGCGGCGGCCAGGCCCCGGCGGGCCAGCGCCGCGTCGAAAGCGGCGGGATTTTCGCGAATTGCTTTGATATCGTGCATTGGCGCGGCCTTCGGCTGGGAACGGCCGCCTTATGCCAGATGGGGGGCGGCGGGGAAAGAGTGGTTCTCGGCCGGCGGCAGGCCGGGGCAAGGGCCTTGAAAGTCTTGGCTCTTCGCGCCTTGCGGCTGGGATCTTGCGGATCTTGCCCGCAAAGGTTGCGCAGCCGGAAACGCTGCGTTTGCAGATCGCCCGTTGCGCGAACCCGGTCCGCGCGCTACCGGAGATGTGACGGCGCGTCATACCGCGTGACATGTGCCCGGGAGAGGAGCCCGGACCCATCCCTCGCGCGGCAATTTTTGGCGCGGCCGCCGATGGGGCGGAGGGAATTCTAGGCGGTATGCTGGTGCTGGGCGCAAAAGCCGATTTGACCGAGACGGAAACCGAGACCGAAGGCCGGCGTGTCGCCGGTCTGGACCTGGGCCGGTTCATCGCGGCCTTCGGCATCGTCTGGGCCCATGCCGGCGCGCCCGGGGCGCAGGCCGGCTATACCGCATTGGGGCTGTTTCTGGTCCTGTCGGGCTATCTGGCCGTCGGATCTTACCTGCGGGCGCCGGGGCCGGGTTTCTGGGCCACAAGGGCGCGGCGCATTCTGGTGCCCTGGCTGATCTGGTGCGCGATCTTCCGGCTTCTGTACGAAGGGGTGGGCGGCCATCCGTTCCGGCTGTTGACCGAACCCTTCAGCCTGCTGATCGGCCCCGCCATCCATCTGTGGTTCCTGCCGGCGGCGATGCTGGCGCTGGTCTTCGTGCCGGCCCTGGCCCAGCAGATCCAAAGCCGCGCCGGGTTGATCCGGGCCATGGCGGCGCTGGTCGTCGTCTCGGCGGGTCTGGGCATGGTGCATCTGTCGACCGGACCCCTGCAGGGCATCGCGCTGCCCGCGCCCTTCCCGCAATGGGCCTTCGCGCTGCCGATCTACCTGTGGGGCGTGCTGCATGCGCTGGCGCTGCGCCGGGGCGCGGGCTGGATCACCCTGTGCGGCGCGGTGCTGGCCTCGGGCGTGACCTGGGCGCTGGCGCCGGATCTGGGCTCGGTTCAGATGGCGCTGTCGGCCCTGGCCTTCGAGATCCTGCGCCGCCTGTCGCCGCAGGGTGCTGCGGGGCGGGCCTGCCTTTGGCTGGGCCAGCAGGCCTTCGGCATCTATCTGATGCATCCGATCTTCACCCTGGTCGCCTACAAGCTGTTCGGCCCCGATCTGGCCCGGGCGGATCTGGCGATCTTCTCCTTCCTCGGCGCCTTCGCGGCGACGGCAGCGCTGCACCGGCTGCGGCTGGGGCGGATCGTGGCATGAAGGATCTGGCACAGCAGGGACGGCCGGGCAGGGGGGATGCGCCGGACGAGGCGACGGGCCCGGGCCCGGGCCTGGGCACGAACGGCGGCCTGCCCGAGACTGGCACCCCCGCGGCCCCGCCGGCGCAGAAGCCCAAGGATTATCGCCGCGCGATCGACCTGCTGCGCTTCGTGGCGGCGGCGGGGATCGTTCTGGATCACACGCTGGCCTGGGCGGTGGTCGGCTATACCGCGCTTGGGCTGTTCCTGATCCTGACCTCGTATTTCGGGGTGGGCAGCTATCTGCGGTCGGGCGGCGAGCGGTTCTGGTCCAGCCGCGCGCGGCGCATCGCGGTGCCCTGGCTGTTCTGGTGCGCGGTGTACCGGTTGATCTGGGAGGTGATCTCGGACGCGCCGTTCCAGCTTCTGTCCAATCCCTTCACCCTGCTGATCGGTCCCTCGATCCATCTGTGGTTCCTGCCCTTTGCCATGCTGGCGCTGGTCTTCATTCCGACCATCGCCCGCGATGTGGCGACGGTGACGCAGCTGCGCGCGGCTTCGGTCGTGCTGGCCTTCATGGCGGTGACGCTGGGGCTGATCCATGCGCGGGCGGGGCTGGAGGGCTGGCTGATCCCCAATGGCGGCACCATCCCGCAGCCGGTGCCGCAATGGGCCTATTCGCTGCCCTTCTACATCTGGGGGGCGCTGGCCTCGGTCGGGCATCGGCTGAAGGCCAGCTGGATCCCGCTTCTCTGGGCCGCGATCGGCTCGGTCATCCTGACGCTGATCGAGCCCGGGCTGGCCAGCTATCAGCTGATCCTGTGTGCGGTGATCTTCGAGGCGGTCTGGCGCGCGCCGCAGCTGGGGATCTGGGCCACGCAGCTGGCGGGCTATGCCTTCGGCATCTATCTGATGCACCCGGCCTTCGCGCTTTTGGGCTACAAGCTGTTCGGTGCCGATGCATCGAAGACCGTGATCTTCCTGATCTCGTTCTTCGGGGCCTGGGCGGGAACCTGGGTCTTCAAGCGGCTGCCGGTGCTGAAGGGCATGGTCTGACCCCGCAGGGGCCGAAGGACTGGCCGGGGCGAGACTGGCCGGGGCGGGGCGGGGCGCGATCCTTCGGCGAAGGATCGCCGCGGGCCGTCGATGTCGCGCCCTCTGGCATAGCGGCGCAAAACCCCTTACATGGACCGCGACACCGAGAGAGGATCCCGCATGTTCGCAACCCCCGCCTTCGCCCAGGCTGCCGGCACCGCCGCCGGCGCCCCGTCGATCCTGAATTCCTTCCTGATCCCGATGGTCCTGGTCTTCGGGATCATGTATTTCCTGATGATCCGCCCGCAGCAGAAGAAGATGAAGCAGCACAAGGCGATGATCGAAGCGCTGCGCCGGGGCGACCAGGTGGTGACGCAAGGCGGCATCCTGGGCAAGGTCTCGAAGGTGCAGGAAGACGGCATGGTCGAGGTCGAGATCGCCGATGGCGTCAAGGTCAAGGTGCTGCGCAGCACGATCGTTTCGGTGCTGAACAAGACCGAACCGACGCCCGCCGCCTGATCCTGCAACCGGATCGGCCGCGCCGGCCCGCTGGCCGGCCCGGGCCCCGATCCGGTCTTTCCTGCGGTCGGGCCCCTGCCGCCCCGTGCCGGCGCCCGCACCGCGCGTTACCCGAAACCCTTCGCTTCGGACCCTGTCATGACCTCTGCGCCCCTGTGGAAACGCATCCTGATCGGCCTTGTCTGTCTGTGGGGCCTTCTGGGGTCCTTGCCGAACCTGTTCTATACCCAGGTCGAGACCCATAATGATGCGGTCGCGGCGATCTCACAGGCCGGCGGTGTCGGAACCCCCGAACAAGAGGCCGCGGCGGGGCTTTGGCCGTCCTGGCTGCCCTCGTCGCTGATGAGCCTGGGTCTGGACCTGCGGGGCGGGGCGCATCTTCTGGCGCGGGTGGAACTGACCGATGTCTACAAGGCGCGGATGGATTCGCTCTGGCCCGAAGTGCGCGACGCGCTGCGCGACATCCGTGACCAGGTCGGCGCCGTCCGCCGCGCGCCCTCGCCCGACGGGGTGCTGCGGGTGACCCTGACCGAGCCCGCGGGCATGTCGGCCGCGATTGCCGCGGTGCAGGCGCTGTCGCAGCCGGTGATCACCCTGACCGGCGTCGGCCAGTCGACGCTGAACATCACCGCCGATGGCAATGACATGGTGATCACCCTGTCCGAAGCCGAGCAGCGCGCGACCGACGACCGCACGATGCAGCAAAGCCTTGAGATCATCCGCAACCGGGTGGACGAGGCCGGAACGCGCGAGCCGACCATCCAGCGCCAGGGCGAGGACCGGATCCTGATCCAGGTGCCCGGCATCGGCTCGGCCTCGGAGCTGAAGGGGCTGATCGGCACCACGGCGAAGCTGACCTTCCACCCGGTGGTGCGCACCACCACCGATGCCGGCGCCAATGCGGGCGCGCGCAACCTGCTGCTGCCCTCGCGCGAGCAGAAGGGACTGTATTACATCGTCGAGGAAACGCCCGTCGTTTCGGGCGACGAGCTGGTCGATGCCCAGCCGTCCTTCGATCAGAACAACCGCCCCGCCGTGTCCTTCCGCTTTGACGGCACCGGCGCGCGCAAGTTCGGCGATTACACCGCCGCGAATATCGGCGCGCCCTTCGCCATCGTCCTGGATGGCGAGGTGATCTCGGCCCCGGTGATCCAGTCGCATATTGCCGGCGGGTCGGGGATCATCACCGGCAGCTTCACGGTCGAGGATTCCACCGAGCTTGCGGTCCTGCTGCGCGCCGGCGCCCTGCCGGCGAAGATGGATTTCCTGGAAGAACGCACCATCGGCCCGGAACTGGGCGCGGATTCGATCTCGGCCGGCAAGACCGCCGCGGTGATCGGGCTTGTGGCGGTCGCCGCCTATATGATCGCCTCCTACGGCATGTTCGGCACCTTTGCGGTGATGGCGCTTGCGGTGAACCTGCTGCTGATCATCGCCATCCTGTCGGCCATCGGCGCCACGCTGACGCTGCCCGGGATCGCGGGGATCGTGCTGACCATGGGGATGGCCGTCGACGCCAACGTGCTGATCTTCGAGCGCGTGCGCGAGGAATTGCGGGCGGGCCTGTCGCCGGGACGGTCGCTGGATGCGGGCTTCGAGCGCGCCTTCTCGGCAATCTTCGATTCTCAGATCACCGGGCTTCTGGTGGCGGTGATCATGTTCTTCATCGGTTCGGGCACGGTGCGCGGCTTTGCCGTCACCACCAGCATCGGCATCATCACCTCGATGTTCACCGCCGTCTATGTGACGCGGCTGATCATCGAACTGTGGTTCGGCTGGCGCCGTCCCAAAACGATCGTGGTTTGAGGAGGGAACACCTATGGCCTGGCGTCTGAAACTTGTCCCCACCCATACCAAGATCGACTTCTTCCGCTGGCAGGTCGGCACCTTCGGCGCCTCGGTCGCGGCGGTGATCCTGTCGCTGGTCCTGGTCATGACCATGGGTCTGAACCTGGGCATCGACTTCAAGGGCGGCACCACGATCCGCACCGAAAGCACCACCCCGGTCGATGTCGGCGCGATGCGCGAGGCGTTGGCGGGGCAGGATCTGAACGATGTGACGATCACTGAAGTGACCGATCCCAGCTTCCGGGCCGATCAGCATGTGGCGCAGATCCGCATCGGGCCGCGCGATGGCGAAGAGGCGGTGACGCCCGAATCCATCGCGGTGCTGGAAGCGGCGCTGAAGGGCGTCGATCCGGCGATCACCTTTCCGGCGGTGGAATCGGTCGGGCCGAAAGTCTCGAACGAGCTGATGTGGAAGGCGGTCCTGTCGGTGGTCGCGGCCTCGGTCGGGATCCTGATCTATGTCTGGATGCGCTTCGAATGGCAGTTCGCCGTGGGGTGCGTGGCGGCGCTGGTGCATGACGTGGTGGTGACGGTCGGGCTTTTCTCGCTGTTGCAACTGAAATTCGATCTGTCGATCGTGGCGGCCCTGCTGACGATCCTGGGCTATTCGGTCAATGACACGGTGGTGATCTTCGACCGGCTGCGCGAGAACCTCGCCAAGTACAAGACCATGCCGCTGCGCGACATGATGAACCTGACCACCAACGAAACGCTGAGCCGCACGATCATGACCGCGACGACGACCTTCCTGTCGCTGTTGGTGCTGTTCATCTTCGGCGGCGACGTGATCCGCGGTTTCGTGTTCGCGATGCTGTTCGGCGTGGTGATCGGCACCTATTCGACGCTGTATGTCGCCAAGAACATCGTGCTGTTCCTGGGCGTGGATCGCGGCGACAAGCCTAAGAAATCGGCGACGCCGGACGAGTTCTCGAAAGTCGACGCCTGAGCGCGCGGGGGGCAAGCAGATGCGCCTGACCGAGATCAGCTATGGCACGGCCCAACCGATTGCGGGCTATGGGCCGGGCTTTTTCCGGCTGGGCGAGCATGTGCTGCGCGGCGCCTGCCTGATCACGCCCTGGGATGCCGGGCCCTGGGGCGGGCTGGAAGACAGCGCCACGCCCCTGGCGCTGGCCGGGCGGATCGACGTGCTGCTTCTGGGCATGGGCACCGAGATCGCCCATCCGCCGGCCGCCTTCCGCACCGCGCTGGAAGAGGCGGGGATCGGGGTCGAGGTGATGAATTCGCCCGCGGCCTGCCGCACCTATAACGTGCTTCTGTCCGAAGGCCGGCGCATCGCGGTGGCGCTGCTGCCGGTGGGCTGAGGCCCGGGTTTTCGACGAAAACTCGGGCGAAATTTCGCAGAAATTCGGGCCGCTCAGGCGGCCAGCTGCACCCAGGCCGGCACATGGTCGGAGGGCTTGTCGCCGGCCCGCACCTGCTTGTCGATGCCCGCGCCCTGCATCAGATCGGCCGCCTGCGGCGACAAGAGCAGATGGTCGATGCGGATGCCATTGCCGCGTTCCCAGGCATTGGCCTGATAGTCCCAGAAGGTGTAAAGCCCCGGCCGCGGATCGCGGATGCGGATCGCATCGGTCAGGCCCAGCCAGTGCAGCCGGCGCAAGGCGGCGCGGCTTTGGGGCAGGAACAGCGCGTCCTCAAGCCAGGCCTCGGGCTTGGCGGCGTCCTCGGGCTGGGGGATCACATTGTAATCGCCCAGAAACACCGTCGGCATTTCCTCGGCCAGCAGCGCGCGCACCCGCGCCTCCATCCGCGCCATCCAGCCGAGCTTGTAGTCGTATTTCGGCCCCGGCGCCGGGTTGCCGTTCGGCAGGTACAGGCCACAGACCCGCACCGCGCGCGCAGGCCCGATCACGGTTGCCTCGATCCAGCGCGCCTGTTCGTCGGCCTCGTCGCCGGGCAGGCCGCGGGTCACATCCTCGAGCGGCAGTTTCGACAGGATCGCCACGCCGTTGAAGCTTTTCTGGCCATGGGTTTCGACCCGATAGCCCATGTCTTCAAAGATCTCGCGCGGGAAGCTTTCGTCCTGGCTTTTGATCTCTTGCAGGCAGACCAGGTCGGGCTGCGCCTCGGTCAGCCAGCGCGGCAGCGCCTCGATCCGGGCCTTGATGCCGTTGATGTTGAACGTGGCGATTTTCATCTGCGGATCCTGCGGCTTGCTTTGGCCGCAGTCTATCCGGGACCGGCCGGGGCGGCAACCGGCCTAGCGCTGGCGGCGTGCGGCCGGGATCTGCCCCGCGGCCAGCCAAAGCCCGTCCAGCCGGTCGATCTCGGCCGGATCGAAGCGGTGCAGCTCTTCCCAGTAGCGCCCCGAGGCGGTGACATAGCCCAGCTCGGCCTCGCGCGCGATGGCCTGGGTGGCGATCATGTTCCAGACCGGCAGCGGCCGGCATTGCGCCAGCGCCGCGGGGGTGGACCGGGGCAGGGCCAGCCGGGTGGGGCCGGTCGACAGGTTCACCACCGCCACGCCCTGCCGCGCCGCCAGCACCCGCAGCCGCGCGCTTTTCGCCTCAAGCGAGCGCAGGGTGATATCCTGCCGCAGCGGATCGGCGGTGCCGGTGCCGTAGAAATGCGTGGGGCCGGTGGCCGGGTAATGCATGTCGCAGCCCATCAGCGCCAGGACCCGCGGCTTCAGCACCTGCAGCGCCCAATAGGCCGCGGTGAAGGCCATGGTCGCGCCGGCATAGACGAAGCCGCCCCAGGCGTTCTGCGCCGGCACGAAATCGGCCTCGGTCACCAGCTGCTGGCCGGGGCGGCAGTCGGGCAGGCGATCGGCGGGGAAATCCCAGGGGTGGATCAGATGGTCCCAGTCGGGCCGCACCCGCCAGGCATTGTTGATCGCGACGATCCGGTCAAAGCGGTGCCGCGGCCAGGCGGCGGCCCGCAGGGCCGGCAGGCCGGAGCCCAGAAGGAGGACGATCATGGCGCTCTCCCGTGTTGCAAGCCGCAGGGGCAGTCCCGGGACAATGCATAGCACGAATCTTGCTGCAGTGCAGCGAAAACCACCGCATCGGCGGGATCACACCGAGAAGGAGGTTCCACAGCCGCAGGAGGACGAGGCGTTGGGATTTTCGATCACGAAGCGCGCGCCGATCAATTCATCGGTGAAGTCGATCACTGCATTTTGCAGGAAGGGCAGCGAGACCGGATCGACCAGCACCCGCTGGCCGTTCTTTTCCAGGATCAGATCGTCGGCGGCCGGATCGTCCAGCTTGATGTCGTATTGAAAGCCCGAACAGCCGCCGCCCGAGACGCCGACGCGCAGCGGCTTGGTCTCTCCGGTCAGATCGGCGATTTCGGCCAGGCGCGCAAAGGCGCGGTCGGTGACCTTGGGCGGAAGGGTCAGTTCCATGGCTGTTCCGGTATCCTTAAGCGACAGGCTCGAATATAGGGGGGGCGGACCACTCCGACAAGACGACCCAACCGCCGAGGCCCGCTCTGACTGTCACCTATGCGCCTTTCGCCTGCCTGCCCGAAGCCTCGCGCGGGCGGCTGTACCCCGAGCGGATGTCTTCCTTCCGCAGCCCGTTCCAGCGCGACCGGGACCGGATCATCCATTCTTCGGCCTTCCGGAGGCTGAAGCACAAGACCCAGGTCTTCGTGGAACATGAGGGCGATTATTACCGCACCCGGCTGACGCATTCGATCGAAGTGGCGCAGGTGGCGCGGACGATTTCGGGCGTGTTGGGGCTGAACACCGATCTGGCCGAGGCGATCGCGCTGGCGCATGATCTGGGCCATACGCCCTTCGGCCATACCGGCGAAGATGCGATGGAGCGGCTGATGGCGCCTTACGGCGGCTTTGACCACAATGCCCAGGCCCTGCGGATCGTCACCCGGCTGGAACGGCATTATGCCGATTTCGACGGGCTGAACCTGACCTGGGAGACGCTGGAAGGCATCGCCAAGCACAATGGGCCGGTCACGGGTCCGAATGCCGACAAGAAGCATGCCGCGTCCGAAGACGGCAGCCCCTTGCCCTATGCGCTGGCCGAGGTGAATGCCGCCTGGGATCTGGAACTGGACACCCATGCCAGCGCCGAGGCGCAGGTGGCGGCGATTGCCGATGACGTGGCCTATTCGCATCACGACCTGCATGACGGGTTGCGCTCGGGCCTGTTCGACGAGGCCGATCTGATGGAATTGCCGGTCACCGGCCCGGCTTTCGCCGAAGTGGACGCGCTTTATCCCGGGCTGGACCGGATGCGGCGCCGGCACGAGGCCTTGCGGCGGGTGTTCGGGCGGATGGTCGAGGATGTGATCGCGGTCGCGCAGAACCGGCTTGCGGCGGCGCAGCCCAAATCGGTGGACGAGATCCGCCATATGGGCACGACGGTGATCCGCTTTTCCAAGCCCTTGTTCCAGGAATTGAAGGCGGTGCGCAGCTTCCTGTTCCACCGGATGTATCGCGCGCCCTCGGTCATGGCGGTGCGGGCCAAGGTGACGCGGGTGGTGGATGATCTTTTCCCGCTGTTCTTGGCCGAGCCCGCGCTTCTGCCCGAGGAATGGCAGGATGATGTGGCGGCGGCGGCCGATCAGCAGGCGCTGGCGCGGGTGATCGCCGATTACGTGGCCGGCATGACCGACCGTTTCGCCATTCAGGAACATCAGCGGCTTTGCGGCGGGGTCGATCTGGGCTGACGCGGCGGGAACCCGAATTTTCGTCGAAAATTCGGGCGCCCCTGGGGCCGGCCGTCAGGCGCGGCGGGTCGCGGCGAACAGCCAGACCAGCGCCAGCCCGGCCGAGACGATCGCATTCCAGCCCGCCATCGAGATCCCGGCGAAAGACCAGGGGATCTGGTCGCAGCGCGGCGCGGTGGGCAGGGTCTTCGACGGGTCCAGCAGATCGGCGGCGGAAAGCCCGGCGATCGAGCCCTGGGTGCAGGTCGAGATATATTCCCACCAGCCCAGTTCCACCCCGGCATGGAAAAGGCCGATCCCCGCGGTCGTCGCCGCCGCCAGCGCGCCCAGCCAGGGCCAGATCCGCCAGTTGGTGACCAGCGCCAGCGCCAGGATCAGCACCGCCGCCGCATGCGGCCAGCGCTGCAACAGGCACAGATGGCAGGGCTCCAGCCCGCCGATCAGCTGAAATCCGAAGGCCCCGGCCAGCATCGCCGCCGAGCCAAGCCCCGCCACCAGCATTGCCGTCTTGCGGCTGATCTCCATCACCTGCCTCATCGCTGAATTCGGCGCGACCATAGGCGCGTGCCGCAACGGGGAAAAGCCCGTTCGATACGCCCTTTCGGGAACCGGGGGGCCGGCGTTAGACTTTACACCGTATTGTGAGCGGGGAGCATGCGATGGAATGGAAGGGCCGGCGGCAAAGCCGCAATGTCGAGGATCGGCGGATGATGCGCGGCAGCACCGGGGCGATCGGCGGCCTTGGGCTGGTGGCGGTGGTGGTCGTGTCGCTGCTTCTGGGCGTCGACCCGCGGCAATTGCTGGAAGCAACCGGCATGGAGCAGGATCACGGCGGCACCCCGGCCGATCTGACGCCTTCGGAACAGGCGGCGGCCGAGTTCGTCTCGGTCACCCTGGCCGATACCGAACAGATCTGGACCCGGCTTTTCGCCGATCAGCTGAACGCGGTCTATGATCCGGCGGTGCTGGTTCTGTTCAAGAATTCAACCTCGTCGCCCTGCGGCCAGGCCTCGCAGGCGACGGGGCCCTTCTATTGCCCGCAGGACCGCAAGGTCTATCTGGACACCGGGTTCTTCGGCATGATGCGCGACCAGCTGGGCGCCGAGGGCGATTTCGCCGCCGCCTATGTGGTGGCGCATGAGATCGCCCATCATGTGCAGGACGAGATCGGCATCCTGGGCAAGGCCAATCAGGTGCGGGGGCAGGTCAGCGAAGCCGAGTCGAATCGGATCTCGGTCATGATCGAGCTGCAGGCCGATTGCCTGTCGGGCGTCTGGGCGCATTGGGCCAAGGCCAGCCTGGGCACGATCGAGGCCGGGGATTTCGACGAGGCGGTGCATGCGGCGCAACAGATCGGCGATGACCGGCTGCAAGAGGCCGCCGGCCGCCGCGTCCAGCCGGAAACCTTCACCCATGGCACATCGCAGCAGCGGGCGTATTGGTTTACCCAAGGCCTGCGCAGCGGGCAGATCGCACAATGCGACACGTATTCGGCGCCGGATCTGTGATGGCTTCGGTCGCATCCGGCGCGCCCGGGCGACATCGGGCCTGACGGAGGGGCTTGAACAGCGCGGCCTGCCCCCTGTAGAGAGGGGGCGCCCCCGCGGCCGCTGCGCTTTGCGCCGGTCCTACCAGGCGGGGGGCGCTGTGCGGGTGTGGCGGAATGGTAGACGCGACAGACTCAAACTCTGTTTCCGCAAGGAGTGTCGGTTCGAGTCCGACCACCCGCACCACAGCTTTCCCCGGAAAAGCCGATCTGCCGCGCCCGAAAGCGCCTGCTGCGGTGGGTGCGGCCGCCCGCCCAGGCGCTATTCGCCCAGAATCTGCGCCGTCACCTGCGCGGCTTCCGGCCCCTGGCGCAGCATGTCTTCCAGCGTCAGCGATTCGATGATCACCAGATAGGACCAGAACACTTCGGCAAAGACCTTGCGGATCCGGCAGGTCGCCTCGTCGGTGCAATCCTCGCAGCGCTGATAGGCGCGGCGCGACAGGCAGGGCAGGGGGGCGATCGGCCCGTCGATGGTGCGCAACAGTTCTGACAGCGAGATCTGCGCCGGCTTCTTGATCAGGCTGTAGCCGCCCGAGCGGCCGCGGATCGAGGCGATCACCCCGGCATTGCGCACTTCCAGCAGAATATGCTCCAGAAAGCGCTTGGGCGTGCCCGAGCGTTTGGCGATCTGTTCGATCGTCAGCGGCTCGGGTTGGTCTTTCGCGGCCTCGTCAGCCAGGACCAGAAGCGCCTTCAGCGCGTATTTCATCTTCTGCGTGATCATGAACCAAGCCTAGGGGCGCGAACCTCGGGAATCAACGTCGGGACTTAGGCCGTTCGGCCGCCTCTGGCCAGTCCGCAATGCCGCCGTTTCGTCGGGCGGCGGCTTCGGAGCATATACACGATAATAAAGGTAGACAATTAGAATATTTTCGTCATCCTGCGACTCAAGACCCTGAAGAAGGAGGCGCGGATGGACGCCCTTGACCTGATTGACCGCAAGATCGTGGCCGAATTGATGCGCGACGCCACGCTGCCGATCGCGCAGATCGCCGATAAGGTGGGCCTGTCGCAGACCCCCTGCTGGAAGCGGATCCAGAAGCTGGAGGCGACGGGCGTGCTGACCGGACGGGTGGCTCTGGCCGATCCGGCGCGGCTGGGCTTCGGGCTGATGGTGTTTGTCGGCATCGAGGCGCCCGATCACGGCGCCGAATGGCGCGAAGCCTTTGCCACCGCGATCGCGGCCATTCCCGAAATCATGGCCGTGTGGCGGATGGCCGGCGAGATGGACTATCTGCTGCAGGTCGCGGTCGCCGACATGGCCTCGTATGACCAGCTGTACAAGCGGCTGACCGATGCCGTGCCGATCCGCAACCTGACCTCGCATTTCGCGATGGAGCGGATCAAGTTCACCACCGCCTTCCCGGTCGATACCCGCAATCGCTAGGCGCCGGGCGGGGCAGGGGCAGGGCGGGCTGGGGGCGGGAGAAAGTCCTTGCTGCGCCGCGCCGGACCGGGACCGCGCCGTTCTCTGCAGCGGACCAGCTTTGGAATGTTAAATCACGACTTCTTTGCTAGATTAATCCCATGCAAGGATGGCCCGTAAGGAGGTTTCCGATGACCCAGACGCTGATCGTTCCCGGCCTTGACGGATCGCCTGCGCCGCATTGGCAGCATTGGTGGTCGGTGACCGAAGCAGATGCCCAGATGGTGGACCTGTCCGATCCCAGCCGGCCGGTGCCGGCCGTGTGGGAATATGAATTGGCGCAGGCGATTGTGGCTGCGCCCGACAGCATCCTGGTCGGCCATTCGCTGGGCGCGGTGCTGATCGCGCGGCTCTTGACGCGCTATCCCGATCTTCCGGTGCGCGCGGCGCTGCTGGTCGCGCCCGCCGAGACGCGGGGCAGCGACCGGATCGGCCAGTTCGGCCCGATCCCCGAGCGGCTGCTGCCGGTGCCGTCCACCGTGGTCGCCAGCCGCAACGACCCCTGGATGAGCCTTGGCCGCGCCAGCCAGCTGGCCTCGGCCTGGGGCGCGCGGCTGGTCGATCTGGGCGAGGCGGGGCATATCAACCGGGCCTCGGGCTTCGGTCCCTGGCCCGAGGGCAAGGTGCTGCGCGATGCGCTGATCCTGCGCAGTGCCCGTGCGCCGTTCCTGGCCGTGCCCCAGGCGGCCTGGCGCGCGATCTAGGCCCGCCGGCCCCGGTCGCCCTGGCGCGCCCGGGGCCGGTCCAGGTGCTACCTGAGGCGCTGCCTGAGGTGCCGCGGCGACGCGACGCGGCGGCGGCAGGGCGATTTTCCGTGCAAAATATCTATAGACTTGGTAGATGAATGTCAGGCGAGTCGATGCGACCGCCACTGCGAGAAGGGGGTCCGCCTGCTGCCGGGCGGGCCTTTTGTCGGGGCGCTTCTGCCGCGCCCGCAACCCGAGGCCGATGATGAACCGCCTGTTCCGCAACCGCCGTCCTGGCCCCTCCGATTACGCGGGGCTGGCCGTTTTCGTTCTGATCTGGTTCGGCGCGCTGGCGCTGGTCTTCCTGCGCTAAGCCTGCTGTCCAGACGTTTTCACCGCCCGCCGGGCCTGCCCCCCGGGTGGGCCTGGCCGGGTGCTTCGATGCGGGCGCCGATGCAGGCGTCGATGCAGATCTCCGCCCCCTAGGCCCCTCCGGTTCCGCCCTGTCGGAAAGCGACCTCTGAGCGTCGCCGCTGATCGGCGAAATTTGCGCCCCGGGCTTATCTTCAGCCTTGCAAGGTGCCGCTGGCGACAGCGGAGAATTGGGAAGCCGGTGCAGGACCGGCGCTGCCCCCGCAACGGTGACGGGATCAGAGCATGGCACGGCCACTGGGGAGAGGGAGCCCCGGGAAGGCGCCATGATCGGGGCCGAAAGGCCCATCCCCCAGCCCGGAAACCAGCCTTCGCATCGAACGCCAAGCCGCGGGTGGTGGTGTGGGCGAGGATTCGGGCTGCCTCCCCTCGGCGCGGCCCGCCCGCGCCCCAGTGCCGTCCGCATGACCCGATCCCTCCCCGTGCCACGGCACGGATCTCAGACAGGTGCCACATGCTCAGCCCGACCGACATCGCGGCCGAACTTGCCGCCCGCAAGGCCGGCTTCTCGCTTTCCCGCCCGCTTTACTGCGACGAGGGCACATTCGCCGCCGATCTTGAGCAGATCTGGTATCGCGAATGGCTGTTTGCGCTGCCGGCCTGCCAGCTGGACAAGCCGGGCGCTTATGCGACGCTGCAGATCGGCGCCTATCCGGTGGTGGTGGTGCGCGGCACCGACAACATGATCCGCGCCTTTCACAATGTCTGCCGCCATCGCGGCCAGCGCCTGTGTTCCAAGACCACGGGCACGACGCCGAAACTGGTCTGCCCCTATCACCAATGGACCTATGACCTTGACGGCAAACTGCAATATGCCCGCGACATGGGCGAGGATTTCGACCCCGCCGCCTTCGGTCTGAAGAAGGTGCATTGCGCCGATCTGGGCGGGATGGTCTTCCTCTGCCTGGCCGAGGTGCCGCCGCCGGTGGCCGATCTGGCCAAGAACCTGATGGCCTATACCGCGCCTTCGGGCCTGAAGGATGCCAAGGTCGCCTTCTCCTCGACCATCGTCGAGAACGGCAACTGGAAGCTGGTGCTGGAAAACAACCGCGAATGCTATCATTGCGGCGGCTCGCACCCCTCGCTGTGCCGGACCTATTCCGACAATCCGCGGATGACGGCGATGGACGGGCCCGACAGCGCCAGCGCCGAGATCCTGGCGCATTGGCAGCGCTGCGAAGCCGCGGGCCTGCCGTCGCGCTTCCTGATGCATCCCAGCCATCAATGGCGGCTGGCGCGGATTCCGCTGCTGAACCACGCCGAAAGCTATACGATGTCGACCAAGGCCGCCGTGGCGAAACGCATGGGTACCATGCCCTTCAACGATGCCGGCAGCCTCTTGTTCTTCCACTACCCGAACAGCTGGAACCATTTCCTCGGCGATCACGCCATCACCTTCCGCGTGCTGCCGATCAGCCCGACGGAAACCGAAGTCACCACCAGCTGGCTGGTGCACAAGGATGCGGTCGAGGGCGTGGATTACGATCTGAAGACCCTGACCGAGGTCTGGATCGCCACCAATGACGAAGACCGCCAGGTGGTCGAGGAAAACCAGAAGGGCATCCTGTCGCCCGCCTACGAACCCGGCCCCTATTCGCCGCTGCAAGAAGAGGGCGTGATCCAGTTCGTCGACTGGTATTGCGCGCTGATGGCGGGCCGCCTGGCGCCGCGTCCTGCGCTGGCGGCGGAGTGATCCGATGGCCAGGCAAAGGATGAACTGGTCGGCCGAACCCTGGAGCGACGCCGAGCCGCTGGAATGCGCCATGGTCGTGCCGGAAACCGGCGACACCGCAACCTTCACCTTCCGGTCGCCCTCGGGCGCCTGGTTCGACTATCAGCCCGGCCAGTTCATCACCCTGGATCTGCCGGTCGATCCGAAGAAAGGCGCCAAGGGCAATATCCAGCGCACCTATACGATCTCCTCCTCGCCCTCGCGGCCCCTGTCGATCTCGATCACCGTCAAGGCGCAGTCGACCAGCCAGGGCACGCGCTGGATGCTGGACCATCTGAAGCCCGGCATGCAGATCCGCGCCTTCGGGCCCTCGGGCATCTTCTCGTTCCACCGCCATCCGGCGCAGAAATACCTGTTCATCTCGGCCGGCTCGGGCATCACGCCGATGATGTCGATGACGACCTGGGCCTGGGATTCGGGCGAAATGCCCGACATCACCTTCGTGCATGCCGCCCGCCGCCCCTCCGAGATCATCTTCCGCGAAAGGCTGGAGCAATTTGCCAATCGCGTGCCGGGGCTGAAACTGCGCTTCACGGTCGAGGAACCCGATCCGTTCCGCGCCTGGCCCGGCTATCTGGGTCGGCTGAACCAGATCATGCTGGGGCTGATGGCGCCCGATTACCTCGACCGCGAAGTCTTCTGCTGCGGCCCCGAGCCCTTCATGCAATCCGTGCGCGAGATGCTGGTGTCGATCGGCTATGACATGGAGCGTTACCACCAGGAAAGCTTCGGCGCCCCGGTCGCGACCGAAGCCGAAGCCCCGGTGATCGACGATGTCGCCCCGGTCGAGGGGGCACGGGCCGAGATCGCCTTCACCGCCTCGGGCGTCACCGCGCGCTGCGATGAAACCGACACCGTGCTGGCGGTGGCCAAGGCCTCGGGGCTGAACATCCCCTCGGGCTGCACCTTCGGCCTGTGCGGCACCTGCAAGGTCAAGAAGACCGAGGGCGAGGTGCATATGGTCCATAATGGCGGGATCAGCGACGACGACATCGCCGCGGGCTATATCCTGGCCTGTTGTTCGCGCCCGCTGGGCCGGATCGCGGTCGAGGTCTAGGCACCGGGCATCCGCCCGCGCTTTGGCCTTCCTCTCTGCGCAAATATCCTGCGGGGGTCCGGGGGTGCAAAACCCCCGGCGACCGGCCCGAAGGCGCGCCGCTCAGGCTGTCAGCCCCACCGGCACAAGGTGGTTGTCCCAGGCCACGTCGGCCCGGCTCAGCGGCTCCAGCGCCTCGGGCGTCGCCCGCCACAGGCCGCCCGCGCCATCGGTGGCGATGAACGCGGTGCCCAGCGGCGCCACGCCGCACAGATCGGCGCGGCGATGGGTGGCAAGCGGCGCGCCGGTTTCCGAGAAGATCATCACCGCGCCGCCCCGGGGCGAGGTCAGCGCGACCCGGCCGCCCGCGCAGGCGATCGAGCCGGCATAGCCCTGCAGGGTGAACATCTCGGCCTCGGCCGCGGGGCACAGCACCGGCGCCGCGCCCGGGGTCCACAGCCCCAGCAGCGGCACAGGTTCGGCCGGGTCGCCCTGCCATTGCATCGCGAAGGCCACGCCGGTTGCGGTCAGGGCCAGATGCCGGATCGAGTTCTGCCGCAGCTCTTCGGGCAGTTCGGCCAGGTCCAGCAGCGCGCCCTCGGCCGAGAACAGCGCCAGATTGGGCCGCATCGTATCGAGGTTCAGCAGGGTGCGGTCGGTCGGATCGGTCTCGATCCCGCCATTGGCCACCACGATGCGCCCGCCGGGCAGGCGGCGCAGCTCATGCGGGCCCAGACCATGGCTGTCCCATTCGCCGATCCGGGTAAAGCCCGCCGTTTCCCACAGGCCGACCCGGCCCGCCGATCCTTCGGCCACCACTTCCGAGGTCATCAGCAGGCTGCCATCTTCGGAAAAGGCGCCATGGCCGTTGAATTGCCGGCCCTCGGGCGGGGTCAGCCGATGCGCGATCTCGCCGGTGCGGCAGTCCAGCACCAGCGCGAAGACGCCCGGGCGGCGGGCGAAGGCCACGGCCAGCGGCCGGGTCGGATGCGCCGCCGCGGCATGGCCGCGCGCGGGCAGGGGCAGGGTGAACAGCGTGGCCCCGCTGCCGTCCAGCCCGTGCAGGACGAAATCATCGCCGATCTTTCCGGCGGCAAGATATTCCGGGCTGCCCGCATCGGCCCAGCTGGGCACCGGCAGGCTCAGCGCGGCCAGACCGGCCAGAAACCCACGTCGCGTTGCCATCTCAATCCCCATCCGCCGCGTTGAAGCCCAGATCCACGCCCAGATCGCGGGCCAGCTCCGACAGCGCCTTCTGCCGCGTCGCATCCACCGCCTGCTGCAGGATCTGCAGCTTCAGCCAGCCCGACGGATCGGCGATGCCCGAGAAATCCGGGTCGTCCAGCGCCTGGGCCAACTGGATCGCATGATCGAAGGCCGCCAGCGTCTGCGGCGCGTTGGGGCTGAGCGTTTCGGTCATCGCCCGCAGCGCCTGCAGCGAGACCAGAACATTGCGCAGGCTGCGCCCCGAGGCGCGGGCCTCGGCCAATTCGGGGCGCGGCTTGTCGAATGTGCCCAGCGGGCGGCCGATCCGCTGGTCCTTGATGAATTCCAGCCCGGTCGCGATCTGGGTGAACAGCGCCTGGCGCACTTCGGATTCGGTCAGGAAGGTCGCATTGCCGGGCGCGCCGGCGGTCAGCATCACATCGGCATAAGACCCGGTCCAGTCGGTCTCGATCGCCGCCGCCATGCGCGCGAGATCATCGGCCGTGGCGCGGATCAGCGGGCAGGTGTCGGCGGCAAGGGGCGTGGCGGGATAGAGAAGCCGCTCCAGGCTGAAAAAGCCCCGCGCCGCGACCGATTGCTGGGCGAAGGCCTCGGGTGCAAGCAGGGCCGGGTCGGCCCCGATCAGCGCCTTCTGCGCCTTGGCGCCCATGCCCTTGGGGTCGGGCCAGAAGGCGATCGCCAGCGCGCGGCCCTGATCCTCGGCCGGGCCCAGGCGCAGCCATTGCACCTCAAGCCAGGCATCCCAGGCGGCGTTGAAGGGTGCGGCAAGCGCGGCGGGATCGCAGGTCTCGGCCGCTTTGGCCGCCAGATCGGCGGTGGCGGCACGGAAATCGGCATAGCCGGGCAGCAGCGTCTGCCTTACCGCTTCGGGATAATCGGCCCGGGCCGGGCCGGCCCCCAGCGCAAGGGCGCCGCCGGCGGCCAGGAAACAGGCAAGAACGGCAAGGCGGATGCGGATCGTCATAGGCTCTCCAGAAAGGCGATCAGATCGGCGCGGTCCCCGGCCGGCAGCGCCATGAAAGCATCGCGCTGGGTCTGGGCCTCGCCCCCGTGCCAGAGGATCGCTTCGGTCAGGTCGCGGGCGCGGCCATCATGCAGGAACTGGCTGTGATTGGAAACCTGCCGGGTCAGCCCGATGCCCCAAAGCGGCGCCGTGCGCCATTCGCTGCCCGAGGCGCGGCCTTCGGGCCGGTCATCGGCCAGGCCGGGGCCCATGTCATGCAACAGAAGGTCGCTATAGGGCCAGATCAGCTGAAAGCTTTGCTCGGGCCGGTCCTGCAGCCGGGCGGTGACGAATTTCGGCTGATGGCAGCCCTGGCAGTTCAGCCCGTAGAACAGCTCTTTGCCACGCAGCACCGCGGGATCGTCCAGCGCCACCCGTTCTGGCACGGCAAGGTTGCGCGAATAGAAGGTCACCAGATCCAGGCTTTCGCCATCCACCTCCAGCCCGTCGCGCTTGTCGGGTTCCTGGCCCACGGCGGCCGCCCGGCAGGCGGTCTGCGCGGCGGTGCAATCGCCATAGGGATCGGGATGCAGCCAAGTCGACAGGCCCATATCGCCGGAAAACGCCCCGGCCGATTGTTCCTTGATGGTGGGCGCCCCGGCCTTCAGCCCGAAACGCCCCAGCATCGGCACGCCGAATTCAACCGAGGGCACGATCTGCGCCCGGCCCGAAATCCCGTCGCCATCGGCATCGTCGGGATCGGCCAGCGCCAGGATGTCGGCGGCGGGAATGGCCTCCAGAAGCCCCAGGCCGATCATCTGCGGCGCCACCCGCGGCGACAGCATCAGATCCGGCGCCGGCGCGCCATGGGCGGGGTCGGTGAAGGCATAGGTGGGCTTGCGCAGCGTCACCACCGTGCCATCCGGGAAGGTCACCGGCAGATCCTGATAGGCGATGTCCATCCGCCCCTCGGCCGGCTGGCCCGGCACGGCCAGATCCTGCAACTGCCCGCCATAGGTCGGGTCGGGCTGGGTCGCCAGCCACTCGGCGATCCCCTCGGGCGAGGGGCCGCCCGGCACGGACAGGCGCAGGAACATCGAGACCCGGCCGTCCTCGGGGCCTTCGGGCGGATGGCCACGGCCGTCCTTCACATGGCAATCCTGGCAGGCGCGGGCATTGTAATAGGGGCCCAGCCCGTCCGAGGCCTTGGTGGAAGACGGCGCCGCGACCCAGGTCTTGCGAAACAGCGCATTGCCCAACTTGAACATCATCTCGCCCTCGGGCGAGGTATTGGCCGAGAATTGCGAAAAGGCATCGGCCGTCGCGATCCGCCGCACCGTGGCCGCGCCGCCCGGCTTGGCCTCGAAGGGTTCGGGCTTCGAGAAATCCGCGGGCGCGGCCAGAACACCGGCGATCCGGGCCGTTTCGGCCTTGGTGCGCGGGATCATGTTCAGATGGGGATTGCCCAGGTCGGGAAGGGCGGTTTCGGCACGAAGGCCGGGGCTGGGCAGGGTGGCCGCGAGGGCAAGAAACGAGGTCAGGGAAAGCCGGCGAAGCATCGGTGGGCTCCTTTCGCCGCTTTCGATATTCTTTTTCCTGACCGTTTCAATCGGAAAAAGAAGCCTGCGGCATTTCGGCCGCAGGCAGGGGCTTGAAGCGGCTTACTGGAAGACGGCGTTCGGGTTGTCGAGGCTGTCCGAGCCTTCGAAGTCGATCTTCGACAGGCCCAGGGCCGCCACGGCGCGCTCGATCGAGGCGGTCTGGGTCACCAGCGCATTGACGCCGCCCATGATCAGCTCTTCGCCGCGTGCATCGCCCGGGGCAAGCATCTGGTCATAGGCGAAACCGCCCTCGGCCGCGGCCTTGATCGCGCCCAGGGCCGCGACCGAGGCATCGAGCTGGCCCTTCAGCTGGGTGTCCAGCGCCGCATCCTTGGCCGCCACCAGATCCGACAGCGATGGGCCCGACACGACGCTGCCATCGACGCGGGTATAGCTGCCCAGATAGACGTTCCGAATGCCAAGCCCATCATAATAATGGCTGTTATGGGTGTTGTCCGAGAAGCAGTCATGCTCTTCCTCGGGGTCGTTCAGCATCAGGCCCAGCTTCATCCGCTCGCCCGCCAATTCGCCGTAAGACAGGCTGCCCATGCCGGTCAGCATCGCCAGAAGCCCGGCCTCGGGATTGGCCAGCACGACCGCGCGGGCATCGCCGCCCTCGGCCCATTGCTTGGCCATTTCGTCCAGATCGCTGACAAGCAGATCGGTCGCGGCGACCAGATAGGCGGCGCGGCGGTCGCAATTGCCATGGGTGCAGCCGTCGCCCTGAACGTAATCGGTCCAGGGCCGGTCGCCCGCGCCCGGGCCGGTGCCGTTCAGATCCTGGCCCCACAGCAGGAATTCGATCGCATGATAGCCCGAGGCGACATTGGCCTCGATCCCGTCGGCCTCGTGCAACGTCTCGCCGATCAACGCCGGGGTGATTTCGGTCGCGTCGATTTCGGTGCCCGACAGGGTGAATTTCGGCGTGGCGATCACGTCCAGACCGGCCAGGGCGTTTTCTTCATTCTCGGCCGAGCCGGCCTCGACATAGTCGATCAGGCCTTCGTCCAGCGGCCAGGCATTCACCTTGCCTTCCCAATCATCGACGATCGGATTGCCGAAGCGGAAGGCTTCGGATTGCTGATAGGGCACGCGGGCAGCCTTCCAGGCCTCGCGCGCGGCGGCCAGGGTTTCGGCGCTGGGGGCGGCGACGAAAGCGTCGACGGCGGCTTTCAGCACCTGGGCGGTGGTCAGCGCATCGCCATAGGTGGCGGCGGCGATATCGACATAGGTCGTCACCACCTCGGCCGGTTCGGCCGCCAGCACGGGGGCGGACAGCGCGGTCGACAGCGCCAGAGCGGCGGTCAGCGAGCGGGGCAGGGTCAGGGACAGGCGGGGCATCGGCATCCTCTTCGGCCAGGGGGGCGGGCCATGGGTGCCGACCCCGCAGGGCCGGGCCGCCAGTCCCGCCGAAAACGTTCAGATCACTCCGGCTCGCCTTGTAAGGCTGGCATGGTCGATCCCTATTTCTGACAAAAACAATAAGTCGTAAAGCGAAATCCGGGCTGGGGTGCCTGACGGGGCTCGGGCGGTGCGGGCGGGGAAGGGGCGGCCACCGGAAGGGGCATTGCAACCGGCGCTTGCAAATTGCAGTGATCTTTATCTTTTCAGCTGAGTGGCGCGGATGGCCGGGTGATTCGCGGAAAGTGACGTGGCGTTATGGGTGACCTGTGGTCAGCCGTGATCAGCGCGCCGGTTTTTCCACAATTGATGCGAAATTGCGAACGACCTTTTAGTGCGGTGCCAAAGTTTCGCCCAGATTCTCTGCGCTGCCGAAACCGGCGCCGGGCCCGGTCCCAGGCGGCCCGGCTGTGGCTGGATTTGGAAACAATCCTCTGGCAAGCCGGTCAGCGTTTCGGCGCTAATCCCATAAATCAGGCCGAAACCGCCCGGAAGACTTTGCTGCGGACCGGAAACAATCCGCCCGCGACGCGACACAGCGCCAGCGGCAAATCGCCCGCAAAACCCTGCATCTGAAAACCGGGATCGCCGCAATCCCGCCGTTTTCCGCTTCACGACAAGGCAAACGAAAGGTAATCAGAAAAGGTCAGTTTAGACGTATTGGCCGTGGGGGCGGTCGTATGTTGGTGACGCGCCAGAGCAATCTGGCGTGGAACGGTGACGAAGGTGCTGCCATTCCCGGCCGATCCGGGACAAACGCCGCTTTTCTGCGGCCGGTCCGTGCTGGACCGGGCAAATCCCTCATCCCATCACCTCATCCGTCCGGCCCGTGCGGCGCACGGCGCAGGTCTATGCCCGTTGCGTGGAGGGGAGGTCCGGCTCTACCGGACCGACGAAATGGAACGCAGCCGGTTTGCGCCGGCGCCATGTACGGGGATAGGTCATGCCGGTTTTCGCGCTGTACAATTTCAACGACGCTTCGACCGTTGTCGACGATGCGCCGATCAATGGGGTGCAGAACGGCATCTACCTGAACGGTGCGACGGCCGAGAATGGCAATCTGCTGCTGGACGGGCAAAGCGCTTTCGTCAAGATCTACCCGGCCAGCCAGTTCCAGATGCCGCAGGGCACGCTGGAGATCAATTTCACCCCCACGGGCACCGATCTGACCGAACCGCAGACGGTTCTGTCGCGCGACTCGGCCGGTGAGAACCAGGGCAGCTACCAGATCCAGGTCTATCCCGACGGCTCGGTGCAGATCACCCATGAAAGCGAAGGCGCAAGCACCGTCTTCACCACCGGCCCGGGCTTCTACAGCCCCGGCGACGAGATCAACGTCACCTATTCCTGGGACGAAGGCGGCACCGGCGGGGCGCTGCAGATCGAGAATGCCGCGACCGGCGGCAGCTATGCGGCGGCCGTGCCGAACGCGCTGACCATGGACATGGCCGACCAAAGCCAGCCCTGGATGATCGGCACCGGCCAGGCCGGCAGCGATCCGGGCATGCTGAACAACCTGGACGGCTATTTCCAGGGCACGGTCGATTTCTTCTCGCTGTCGGACACGGTCGACAATCCGCCCTATACCGGGCCCGATGGCATCGTGCGCGGAACCGAGGATGGCGATCTGATCGACACCTCTTATGTCGACCCCTATGACGGCGACCGGATCGACGCGAATGACGCGCTGATCCCGGGCGACGGCCCGAATGACGACCGCGTTGTCGCGGGTGGCGGCAACGATACGGTCTATTCCGGCGCGGGCAACGATACGGTCTATGGCGGCGATGGCGATGATCTGATCGTCACCCATCCCGACACCATCCCGCTGCCCGATATCGGCTATCCGGGCCTGTACCCGGCGGATTCCGACCCGAACAACGATCTTGATCTGGTCTATGGCGGGGCGGGCAATGACACGATCCGGACCGGCGACGATGCCGACACGATCTATGGCGGCACCGGCAATGACCTGATCGACGCGGGCATCGACGCCGATCTGGTGCATGGCGACGCGGGCGACGACACGATCGTCGGCGGCGAGGGCGCGGACACGATCTATGGCGGCGACGGCGACGACCTGATCTATGGCGGGCTGAACGACGTCATCGGCGATGCGCTGGACATTCCCGATGACAACGGCGACCTGGTTCCGAACAACAATACCGACCTGCTTTATGGCGGGGCGGGCAATGACACGATCTATGGTCGCGACGATGACGACACGCTGTATGGCGGCGCCGGCAATGACCTGCTCTATGGCGGGGTCGATGACGACGAGATCCATGGCGATGCCGGCAATGACACGCTGCATGGCGATCATGGCGCCGACAGCATGTATGGCGGGGCCGATCGCGACGTGTTCGTGATCGCCAATGGCACCGACGGGATCGGCGATTTCATCGATGGCGGCGAAGAGGGCGACGATTACGACACGCTCGACCTGTCGGAAGCCGGCCCGCTGACCATCGACTATGATCAGGACAATCCCGAAAACGGCGTGGTCACGTTCTTCGATCCCGATGGCAATCCCACCGGCACGCTGAACTTCATCAACATCGAGAATGTCATTCCGCCGATCTGCTTCACCCCCGGCACGCTGATCGCGACGCCGCGGGGCGAGGTTCCGGTGGAATCGCTGCGGCCCGGCGACAAGGTGGTGACGCGCGACAACGGCATCCAGGAGATCCGCTGGACCGGCGCCAAGACCGTCTCGGGCCAGGACCTGCGCCGCCATGCGCATCTGAACCCGGTTCTGGTCAAGGCCCACAGCCTGGGCAATGGCCTGCCGGAACAGGACATGCTGCTGTCGCCGAACCACCGCGTGCTGGTCGCCAATGACCGCACCCAGCTGTATTTCGACGAACATGAGGTTCTGGTCGCCGCCAAGCATCTGGTCGGCCTGCCGGGCGTGCATGCCGTGGCCTCGATCGGGGTGACCTATATCCACTTCCTCTGCGACCGGCATGAGGTGGTTCTGTCGAATGGCGCCTGGACCGAAAGCTTCCAGCCCGGCGATTACTCGCTGAAGGGCTTGGGCAATGCGCAGCGCAACGAGATCATGGAACTGTTCCCCGAGCTGAAGACGGAAGCGGGTCTGGACGGCTATCAGGCCGCCCGGCGCACGCTGAAGCGGCACGAGGCCAAGATCCTGGCGAAGTAAGCCTTAGCAGCGCGGCCGGCCCCTTCGGGTGGGCGGGCCGCACCCCCGGGAAAGAGGCTGCAAGCGGCCTCTTTCCCGGATCTTTTCACCGGACGCAGCGGGGGTGTGCGGCCGGAATTGCAAGACCGTTCATCGGCTGGCACAGCAGGTCATGACCCCCATTTACCTTTCCCGCGCCACAAATCCCCCGCCGTTCCGCCGCATTGGCGGGCTAGACCGGCATCATTCGCTCGGCTCGCCGTCGCATTTCGACGCGGACCGGAGGTCTTGGTTTGAGGATTGGATCGGCTGCGGCCGGGTAGGGGGCTTGGCATGATGGGTGCCTGCGAACGCGCCAAGGGCGGTACGGTCCGGCAAGGGCCGGGGGCGGGGCTGCATTCCGATCCTGGCCCGATGCGGCGGGGGGCTGCGGCATGATCTCGACAGGTGGCGATGACAATGACAGCCTGACCGGCGGCGCCGAAGCCGATCTGATCAGCGGCGCCGGCGGCAATGATACGCTGTCGGGCGAGGATGGGGCCGATACGCTGTACGGCGGCGCGGGCGACGATCTGGTCTATGGCGGTGCGGGCGATGACAGTCTGGTCGCGGGCGGCCCGGGCGGCCCGGCCAATGACAGCCTGTTCGGCGGCAGCGGCAATGACACGATCAGCGTCTACAGCGATGCCGGTTTCCTGCAGGTCGATGGCGGATCCGATCCCGGCGACCGCGATGTCCTGACCCTGGTCGATGTCGGCGCGGGCGGGGTGAACCTGAACTATACCGGCGATGGCGCTGGCAGTTTCGGCTTCATGGCCGGCTCGGGCAGCGGCAATTTCACCGGGATCGAGGCAGTGGTCGCCACCGAGAACGGCGATTTCGTCAATGCCTCGGCCGCAAGCGAAGGCATCGACCTTCAGACCCTGGGCGGCAATGATTTCATCACCGGCAGCGCCGGGGCCGATCGGATCGACGCGGGCGCCGGTGTGGACGAGGTCTATGCCGGGGCGGGCAATGACACGGTCTATGGCGGCGCCGATACCGATTACCTTTATGGCGGCGACGGCGATGACAGCCTGCAGGGCGGCACCGGCAATGACTATATGCAGGGCGATGCCGGCAATGACACGGTCGAGGCCGGCGAGGGCGACGATTTCCTGCGTGGCGATGCCGGCAATGACTTTGTCTATGGCGGCGACGGCAATGATTCCGTCTATGGCGGGGCCGGCGACGATATGGTCTTCGGTGGCGCCGGAAATGATGAAATCTATGGCGGCTATGACACCGACACGGTCTATGGCGGCGATGGCGACGACACGATCACCGGATCGGGCGGCAATGACATTGTCTATGGCGATGCCGGCAACGATCTGATCCATGGCTCGAACGGCGCCGACACGATCTATGGCGGCGCCGGCGCCGATACGATGCTGGGCGAAGAGGATGCCGACACCTTCCATGCCGGTTCGGGCGATTACGTCGACGGCTATGAAAGCGTCACCACCGGCACCGACGATGACAGTCTGTATCTGGTCGATGTCGACCGCATCGACTGGGACAGCGCCAATTCCGAAAACGGCACGGTCCATTTCACCGATGGCGGCTCGCTGGTGTTCTACAATATCGAGCATGTCTATGTGGATGGCGTGCGGGTCGACCCGCCGGATGGGCCGGATACCGGCTCGGGCGGCAGCGGCACGAATGATTTCGTCATGGGCACCGACAATGACGATCTGATCGACACCGGCGGCGGCGTGGATGAGGTCTTTGCCGGGGCGGGCAATGACACGGTCTATGGCGGCGCCGATACCGATTACCTTTATGGCGGCGACGGCGATGACAGCCTGCAGGGCGGCACCGGCAACGATTACATGCAGGGCGATGCCGGCAATGACACGGTCGAGGCCGGCGAGGGTGACGATTTCCTGCGCGGCGATGCCGGCAATGACTTCGTCTATGGCGGCGATGGCAATGATTCCGTCTATGGCGGGGCCGGCAATGACATGGTCTTCGGCGGCGCCGGCAATGACGAAATCTATGGCGGCTATGACACCGACACCGTCTATGGCGGCGATGGCGACGACACGATCACCGGCTCGGGCGGCAATGACATCGTCTATGGCGGCGACGGCAATGATTTCATCCATGGCTCGGACGGCGCCGACACGCTTTATGGCGGGCCGGGCGCCGACACGATCCTGGGCGAGGAAGACGCGGATTCGATCTATGCCGGCTCGGGCGATTATGTCGACGGCTACGAATCCGTCACCACCGGCACGGATGACGACCGCCTGTATCTGACCGATGTCGACTGGATCGACTTCGACGATCTGAACCGCGAAAACGGCATCGTGCATTTCAACGATGGCGGCACGCTGAACTTCTACAACATCGAGCATGTCTATGTGGACGGCGCCCTGATCGGAGAGTCGGATGGCGTGGTCTCGGGGACGGCGGGCGATGACCTGATCGACGGTTCCTATACCGGCGATCCGGGCGGCGATCTGGTCGATGGCGGCGATGCGACCGCGCCGGGGGCGGGCGCCGATGACGATGTGATCCAGGCCGGCGCCGGCAATGACTGGGTGCTTGCCGGGGCGGGCGACGATCTGGCCTATGGCGGCACCGGCAATGACACGCTGAAGGGCCAGACCGGCGCCGACACGCTGCTGGGCGAAGAGGGCAACGATGTTCTCTGGGGCGGCGAAGACAATGACGCGCTTTATGGCGGCGATGGCGACGACCAGGCCGATGGCGGCACGGGCGACGATCTGCTTGACGGCGGCGCCGGCAATGACACGCTGACCGGCGGCGACGATCGCGACACCTTCCTGGGCGGCATCGGCGACAGCATCGATGGTGGCGAGGGCGGCGACGATCACGACACGCTGGATCTGCGCGGCTATACCGGCGGCGGGGTGCATGTCCTTTACGATGCGGCCAACCCGGAAAATGGCACGGTCGAATTCCTGGATGGCGAGGGTGCGGTCGTCGGCACGCTGACCTTCGAGAACATCGAGAATGTCGTCCTGCCCTGTTTCACCCCCGGCGCGCGCATCGCGACGGCGCGGGGCGAGATGCGGGTCGAGGCGCTGCGCGAAGGCGACCTGGTGCTGACCCGCGACCACGGCTATCAGCCGATCCGCTGGATCGGCAGCCGCAGCCTGTCTTCCGCCGAACTTGCGGCCGAGCCGCGCTTCCAGCCGGTCCGGATCGCGCGCGGCAGCCTGGGTCTGGATCTGCCCGACCGCGACCTTGTGGTCTCGCCCCAGCACCGGATGCTGATGCTGGGCAGCCGGGCGGAACTGCTGTTCGGCGAGCATGAGGTTCTGGTCGCGGCCACCCATATGGTCGGGCAGGGCGGCATCACCCGCGATACGGCGACCGAGGTGACCTATATTCACCTGCTGTTCGACCGGCACGAGATCCTGCGGGCGAATGGCTGCTGGAGCGAAAGCTACCAGCCGGGCGAACTGACGCTGAAGGGCATGGAAGACGACCAGCGCGACGAGCTTCTGGCACTGTTTCCCGAGTTGAAACTGAATCTTCTGTTCCCCGCCGCGCGGCTGAGCCTGAAGAAACACGAGGTTGCGGCGCTGCTGCGGACCTGATCCTGCCACAATCCCGCCGGATTTGTGCGGCCCGTCGCCTGGATTGAGGCGGCGGGCCGTTTCCTTTGCCGAAACAAACCCCAAAGCTGCCGTCTTGCTGCCGTCCGGTCACGGTTAATTCAAGCTTGAGTTTAACTTGAATGGTCCCCGGTCATGGCCACGATCTCTGGCAACAACAACAGCAACACGCTGAACGGCACCTCGGGCGATGACCTGATCAACGCCAATGGCGGGCAGGACACCGTCAATGCCGGGGCGGGCAATGACACGGTCTATGGCGGGACGGGCAATGACAGCCTGTCGGGCCAGGCCGGCGACGATTCCCTGTTGGGCGAGGCCGGGAATGACCGGCTGTTCGGCGGCGACGGCAATGACACGCTGGATGGCGGCGATGGCAATGACAGTCTGGATGGCGGGACCGGCAACGATCTGCTGACCGGCGGCGCCGGGAATGACACGCTGATCGGCGGCGCCGGGGTGGATACGGCCGATTACAGCTATGGCGGCGCCGGGCTGACCGCCAATCTCACCACCGGAACGGCCAGCATCGGCGGCACCGATGTCGACACGCTGTCCGGGATCGAGAACGTCACCGGCACCGCCTATGCCGACAACATCACCGGCAGCGCCGACAGCAACCTGATCGACGGTGGCGGCGGCGCGGATACGATCACCGCGGGCGCCGGCAATGACACGATCTATGGCGGCGACGGCGCGGATTCGATCAGCGCCGGCACCACCTCGACCGGCCCCGTCTCGCTGGACATGAACTGGAACCAGGCCGGCGCCGACGAGGCCGATGTCTCGGGCGGGGTCAGCCAGGATACCGGCGGCATCATCGTCCGGATGAGCTATTCCGACGACGGCGCCGGGACCGAGGCTTCGATCGAAAGCAACAGCCCGGTCTATGTCGCCCCGGGCGAGACCTTCAATCCGAATTCGAACCTGTATCTGGGTGGCACCGGCGCGGGCGATACCTCGACGACGCGGATCGACTTTTCGGCCGCCCCCGGCAGCGGCTTTGCCGGCGAGGTGACCAACGTCGCCTTCCGGCTGAACGATGTCGACATGCAGTCGAACAGCTGGCAGGACATCATCACCATCACCGCCTTCGATGCCAACGGCAATGCAGTGACGGTGACGATCACCCCCTCGGGCAATGACAGCGTCAACGGCAATGTCATCAGCGCGGGTCCAACATCGGATTCCGCGACTTCGGCGGCGGGCTCGGTCCTGGTCACCATTCCCGGGCCGGTCGCCTATTTCGTGATCGACTATAACAACGCCTATTCCAGCGGCCAGCTGATCTATGTCTCGGACATCCAGTTCCAGGCGACGCCGGTCGATGACGACCTGGTCTATGCCGGGGCGGGCAATGACACGGTCACGGCCGATGCCGGCAATGACTCGCTTTATGGCGGCACGGGCGATGACAGCCTGTCGGGCGGGGCGGGCAATGACCTGCTGCAGGGCGACGAGGGCAATGACACGCTGCAGGGCGATGCCGGGAATGACTCGCTTTACGGCGGCGATGGCGCGGATTCGCTGCTGGGCGGCCTGGGGGATGACCGTCTGGATGGCGGCGTCGGCCATGACACGCTGGACGGGGGCGACGGCGCCGACACGCTGTATGGCGGGGCGGGCGATGACAATCTGGACGGCGGCGATGGCCAGGACCGGCTGGAGGGTGGCGATGGCAATGACACGCTGTCCGGCGGCGCGGGGAATGACAGCCTGGACGGCGGCGCCGGCCATGACCGGCTTTATGGCGGCGATGGCAATGACAGTCTGTCGGGCGGCGATGGCAATGACCTTCTGTATGGCGGGGCCGGAACCGACACGATCACGGGCGGCGCGGGCAATGACCTGATCGACGGCGGCGCCGATACGGTCGCGGATTACCTGTATGGCGGCGACGATCGCGATACGATCATCGGCGGCATCGGCGACCAGGTGTTCGGCGGCAGCGGCGGCGACGATTTCGACGTGCTGGACCTGTCGGCCTGGGGCAAGGCGCTGACCAATATCTACAAGGATCCCAGCAATCCCGAGAATGGCACGGTCGAGTTCCTGGACCAGTACGGCAATGTCATTGGCACGCTGAACTTCACCGATATCGAATCGATCATCCCCTGTTTCACTCCGGGCACGCTGATCCAGACCGCCCGCGGCGAGGTGGCGGTTGAAACGCTGCGCGCGGGCGATCTGGTGGTGACCCGCGATGGCGGCTTGCGGCCGCTGAGCTGGGTCGGGCGGCGCGACCTGTCGGTGGTGGATCTGCTGGTCAATCCGGCGCTGCGCCCGGTGCGGATCGCCGCAGGCGCGCTGGGCGCGGGCTTGCCTGTGCGCGACATGCTGGTCTCGCCGCAGCATCGCATGCTGATCGAGGGGCCGCGGGCCGAACTTCTGTTCGGCGAGGCCGAGGTTCTGGTGGCCGCGCTGCATCTGATCGGCCAGCCGGGCATCACCCAGGACGGGCCCTGCGCGGTCAGCTATGTGCATGTGATGTTCGACCGGCATGAGATCGTCTGTTCCGACGGCACCTGGTCGGAAAGCTTCCAGCCCGCGCAGCGGATGCTGGGCGCGATGGATCAGGGCCCGCGGGACGAGATCCTGACCCTGTTCCCCGATCTGGCCGCGCGCGATATGGCCTTTCCCGCGGCCCGGCTGACGCTGAAGGCGCATGAGGCGCGGGTGCTGCTGGCCGCCTAGGGGCGGCTGGCGCGCCAGTCCGCCCAATCCTCGGGCGTGTCCAGATCGGTTGTCGCATGGGCGCCGGGCAGGGGCACCGGGCGCAGCCGGTCGCGATGGCGCGCAAGCAGGCTGCGCGCGCCTTCATCGCCGTTCAGCGCCAGCAATTCGGCCCGCAGATCGGCCGGGAACAGCACCGGATGGCCCGGCCGACTATCCTGCGCCGTGCCGCGCAGGATGGCCCGGCGGTCCCCCGCATGGGCGCGCGCCATCTGGCGCAGGTCTTCGGCGGTGATCTCGGGCAGGTCGGCCAGCAGCAACATGATCGCCTTGTCCAAGGGCAGGGCGGCGACGCCGGCCTTCAGGCTTTCGGCCATGCCTTCGGCGGCGCGGGCGGCGATCACATGGGGCAGGCCGGCGGCCTGGACCAGGTAGATGTACTTGTCATAAAGCAGCAGCCC
>NZ_JAICBZ010000028.1 GCF_020179405.1 Xinfangfangia pollutisoli
TTCTCATTCGAATCTCCTCAGCTCACGCTACGAGAAAATTCTACTTATGCAGCCCCTTAACCATGGGGAGGATTACCACGGGCGCGGCGGGTCTCGCGGTTCTTCCGCTTCGCCTCGATTGGCGCGCGCAGGGTCGCGTGGCGCAAAGACATTCCTTGGCTCGCAGAAAGCCCGACGCTGCCGGCCGACCGAACGTGACCGACGCAGCCGCTTACCGCTCCGGCATCGGATAATCATCGGCGTTCACGACCCAGCCGGGCTTCATCGAGAAGTCCAGCCTCGGCGGGGCGAAGATGTCGACAAGCTGGTTCAGCCCCTCGCCCTCGGCCGTCGTTGTGTGGATCGCGGGCGGCGGGATCACGCAGATCGAGGGGGCACCGACCGTCAGATGCTCGTCCTCGCGCCAGAGGTTCATGTTGGTTGTCCAGGGCCAGCGCAGGTGATGGGTGAACTGGCCGTCCAAGGCCAGCGAGCATTGCTCGAAATCTTCATGATGGTGGGGCGAGACCTGGTCGCGGGCGCGGGGGCCGTTTCGCGGGATGAGGAAGTTGATCATCAACGTGGTGCAACGGTAGATCCGCCCAAAGCGCGAGGGATCCTCGGGCACGTCCAGCGTATACCATTTCAGCCGCAATCCGCCCGGCGGCTCGGGCCAGGGCTGAAAGGGCGGTACGGTGGGATGCGTCCCATGGAAGGCCGCGGCATTCGACGACAGCGCCACCAGATCCTCGGCCCGCGGCGAGAAAATCCGGGTGATGCGGCCCTTCGCGACCATGCGGATCTCGCTGTCCCCGGGGGGTACGAAGACGATGGAGAAACCCGGGATTTCGACCGTGCCCTCGGCGGTGGTGACGGTGATCCCGACCTCTCTGTCCGGCAGGATGATCGCATATTCGTCGGGCTGGCCGGTCCGCGAGAAGATCGCCCCCGCTTCGGCCTCGCTCTGCGCGACGATGAAGTTCTGCCCGCGCGCGATCCAGGTCTTGTGGTCGGGGCCAGCCTCCTGCGGTGGGGTGCCGTAAAACAGCGCCACTTGCGAGCCGAAATAGCCGCCGGGTGGCGGGGCGGCGGTGGATTTGGCCGCGGTGGCAAGCGTCGATCGCGGATCGTTGGCGGTATACATCGGATCACTCCTTGGCGATGGTCGTGGATGGGCGCCGGTCAGCGCGGCGCGGATTTCTTCAGGCCCAGGATCTCGCGCGCCTCGCCCGCGGTGGCGGGCCGTCCGCCCAAGTCGCGCAGGATCCGCACGGCCTTCTGCACAAGGACGGTGTTGCTTTCGGCCAGCACGCCCTTTTCCAGATAGATGCTGTCCTCCAGCCCCACGCGGACATGCCCGCCCAGAAGCCAGGACTGCGCCAGCATCGGAAACGCCCAGCGGCCCACGCCGAACGCCGCCCAATGCGCGTTTGGCGGCAGGAGCGAGCGGAGATAGATCAGCGTCTCGGGCGTCGCGATGGCACCGTAACGCACGCCCAGGACGATCTGGAACAGCGCAGGCGTGTCGATCAGCCCTTCGCGGATGAGGTGATTGGCCAATTGCAGGTCGCCGCTGTCGAAGACCTCGATCTCGGGCCGGGTGCCCGCGCTGCGGATCGCCTCGGCCATGATGGCGATGTTTTCGGGCGTATTGATCACCACGGAATCGCCGGAATACATGGTGTTGAAATCCAGGCTGCAGATCTCGGGGCGCAGGGCGACGACATGCTCCACCCGCCGTTCGGGCCGCATCAGCGTGGTGCCGGGGGCGGCCACGGCGGGATCGGCCTTGCTGGGGATGAAGCGTTGCCCGGGGCCGGTGGTCAGGTTGATGATCACGTCGGTATCGGCTGCGCGGATCCGCTCCACCACCTCGCGGTAAAGCGCAAGGGACATGCTGGGGCGGCCATCGGGTTCGCGCACATGGATATGCACGATGGATGCGCCCGCAACGGCGGCGTCCAGACACGCCCGCGCGATCTGTTCCGGCGTCACCGGCAGATGGGGCGTTTGCGCGCGCGTGGTGATGTTGCCTGTGACGGCGCAGCTGAGGATCGTGGGTTGGGACATGTCATGGCTTTCCGGCATCAGCCTTCGGCAAGAGAAGGCCATCGCGGAGCGACGCTTCGCAAACGGCGCATGGGTGCATTTCGCAGACTGAAACCGCGGGTTCAGGCCTCTTCGGTAAAGGCCTCGGCCCGTCCCCGGCGCAGCTGCGGCACGACCACCAGCAGGCACAGCAGGAACGCAAGCCCCAGCATCGCCAGCGACATCGGCCTTTGCCAGAAGATCGCCGGATCGCCTTGCGACAGCAGCAGCGCCCGGCGGAAATGTTCCTCCATCATCGGGCCAAGGATGAAGCCCAGCAGCAACGGGGCCGCCTCGGCCCGCATGCGCCAGAACAGGCAGCCCAGCAGCGTGAATCCTGCGGCGAACCAGATGGGCAGGGTGCTGTTGCCGATCGAGTAAAGGCCAACGCAGCAGACGGTCAGGATCACGGGATAGAGGATCCAGTAGGACACCCGGATCAGCCGGATCCACAGCGGGATCAGCGGCAGGTTCAGGATGACCAGCATCGCGTTGCCGACCCACATGCTGGCGATCAGGCCCCAGAACACTTCGGGATTCGAGACCATGACGAAGGGGCCGGGGGCGATATTGTGAACCATCAGCGCGCCGATCATCAGCGCCATGACGCCGTTGGACGGGATGCCCAGCGTCAGCATCGGGATGAACGAGGTCTGCGCACCGGCATTGTTCGCAGCCTCCGGCCCCGCCAGCCCGGCGATGGCGCCGTGGCCGAAGGTCTCGGGCCGTTTCGACAGCCGCTTTTCCAGCGCATAGGAGGCGAAGGAGGACATCATCGCCCCGCCGCCCGGCAGCAGCCCCATGAATGCGCCAAGCGCGGTGCCGCGGATCACCGGCAGCGCCGCTTCCGCCGCCTCGGCCTTTGTGATCCAGAGGTTGGTCAGGCTGGGCGCCATGACGTCGCGCGTCTGGTCGCGGCGGATGTTCATCACCACATCCGTAAAGGCGAAAAGCCCCATGGCGATTGCGACGAACTCGATCCCCTCGGTCAGCGAGAAGTAACCGAACGTGAAGCGATAGGCGCCGCTGTTCACATCCGCGCCCACAAGGCCCAGGATCAGCCCGGTCAGCACCATGGCCACGCCCTTCAGGAAGGACCCGTGCGCAAGAAGCGTCGCGGCGGTCAGGCCCAGCACCATCAGCGCGAAATACTCGACGGGACCGAACAGGAACCCCACCCCGGCCAGAAGGGGCGAGAAACCCGCGATCAGGACGGTGGCAACGGTGCCTGCGAAGAACGACCCCAGGGCCGCGATGGCCAGGGCGGCACCTGCCCGGCCCTTGCGGGCCATCTGGTGCCCGTCAAGGCAGGTGACGATCGACGAGGACTCTCCGGGCAGGTTCACCAGGATTGCGGTGGTCGAGCCGCCATATTGCGCGCCGTAATAGATCCCGGCGATCATGATCAATCCGGTCACCGGCGCCAGCGTATAGGTCAGCGGCAGAAGCATCGCGATGGTGGCAAGCGGGCCCAGGCCCGGCAGGATGCCGATGGCCGTGCCGACCATGACGCCGATCAGGCAGAAGGCCAGGTTGGTCAGCGACAGGGCCGAGTGGAAACCGATCAGAAGGTTGTCAAACAGCTCCATGATCTACCACCCGATCCAACGGCTCAGGGGGGGCGACAGCATCGGCAGGCTGACCCCCAGCCCCAGAACGAACACGAGGTAGCAGAAGACCACCAGCAGCACCGCCAACAGCGCCGCGCGGCGCAAGGCGAAGTCCGGCGAGGGGATCAAGACGGTGACGACCAGCGCAGGGACAGCGATCGCGAGACCGGCACATCGGACCAGCACGGCAAAGACAATCAGCGACAGGGTCAGGCCAAGGGCCGGGACCAGCGGCACCGCGCGCGCCGCATCGCCGGCCCGCAGCAGGCCGCGGGTCAGGATCGCCAGCCCAAGCGCAGACAGGCACAGGCCAAGGAGGAGCGGGAACATGCCCGGCCCCATCATGGCGAAAGATCCCAGATCATATTTCAGCGACAGCGCCGCCGTCAGTGCGCCGAAACCGGCGAAGAACAGGCCCGATTCCACATCGGCCCGGCGGGGGTTGAGCTTGGCATCCATGCGCCGCGCCTCCTTTGAATTTCTCGTCCCCGCGGCGATCTGAACCGCCCCGGGGGGTCGCGGCAGACTATTCCGGCCGAAGCCCGATGCTTTCGACGATGGATTTGTTGAAGGCCATCTGCGCGGTGATATAGGCCAAGGCCTCGTCGGGCGCGTTCACCACCGGGTTCACGTTCAGCGCCTTCAGCTTCTGCTGCACCTCCGGTTCGGCGAAGATCTCCTTCAGGGTCAGGTTCAGCTTCTCCACCACCTCGGGCGGGGTGCCTGCCGGCGCGATCAGGGCCAGCCAGGTGGTGAACTGATAGCCTTCGACCACGCCGCCGATGGGCGGCAGACCCTCGGCCCCGAACGGTTCGGTCCCGGTGGACCCGATCATGCTCAGCCGGCCGCTTTCAGCAAAGGGACGGACGGTTTCATAGCCGCTGAACACCATGTCCACGAAGCCGCCCGCCACGGCATTCAGGCTTTCGCCCGACCCCTTGAAGGGAATGTCCCGGATCTCGATCCCGGCGGCGGTGTTCAGAAGGCCAAGCGCAAGCTGAACGCTGGCGCCGCGCCCGGGCGTTCCCGCCGTCAGGACACCGGGATTGGCCTTGGCATAGTCCACCAGCCCCTTGATGTCGGTGAAGGGCAGCCCCTGCCGGATGCCCAGGACGAAGGGATAGTCGGTCAAGATCGTCACCGGGGCGAAGGCGGCGGGCGTCTCATAGGGCATCTGGGCGTAGATGTAGGGGTTGATCGACAGGGCCGAGGTCACCACCAGCAGCGTGTGCCCATCCGGCTCTGCCTCGGCCAGAAGCGCCGTGCCGATGATCGAGTTGCTGCCGGGGTGGTTCTCCTTGATCACCGGCTGGCCCAGCGCCTGCGCCAGCCGGTCGGCGAAGACATTGGCCACCGCATCCGTGCCCCCGCCCGGCGCATAGGGCAGGATCAGCGTGATCGGCTTGGAAGGATAATCCTCGGCCTGGGCATGGGCCGCCGATAAACCGAAGGCGGTGGCCAGAACGGCCAGTAGTCCGGTCGCGGTCTTGTTCATCATTTCCTCCTCTTGGTGTCTGTTCCGGGACAGGCCGACCCTCCTCCGGTCAGCCGCGGAATGTGGTGGTGGGCACGCCGCCCTTGAACCAGGTCTCGAATTTGCGATGGCGGTAGCGCCAAATCCCGTCCGGACCGCGCAGGCTGGTGTCGGTCGCCAGCGCGATCTGGATCGGCGGGGCCGAAGGCAGGACGGGCTCGCCGTCCTGGGCGTGCAGCAAGAGATACCAGGTCGAGACCGCCTGATCCGCCGTGACGAATTCCGCACGGAAGTTCGTCACCGAATGCACGGCAACCCTGGCCCCGCGCGACAGGCGGTACGCATAGAATTTGCGGATGTGTTCGCGCCCGGAATACGTCGTCTCGCTGGCCTCGAACACACCGTCCTCGGTGTAGAAATCAGCCGCGTTGCGCCCCCAGTTGGTATCGACATCATGCCAGAAGTCGACCAGCCGCAGATGCAGCTCTTGCGTCAGTCTCAGCCTGTCTTCAGACCGCATCAATCGTTCCTTTCGTCTTTCTCCCGCCGACAGAAGCACGGCGCCCACGCCCGCGCCCGGGGGGGCCGGGCGAGTTTCTGCCTGCGAAATTGGTGGGATCGGCTCAGACCGAAAATTCGGTCGCCGCGATGTGGCGGACACCGCCATTCGCCTGGATCGGGTCACGGGCGCAGTTCATGTAATAGACCGCCAGCACCCGCCCCGGGGCGATCTCGATCGCGCGCGGATAGCCCAGATCCCAGCTGCCGCCATCGTCGCGCAGGATCATCTCGCTGCCCCAGCTGGCGCCACCGTCGGGGCTCAGCCGGTAGCGGATCCCCTGCGGGGCCAGACGATAACCGTAAACGCAGAGGATGCGGCCGTCGGACAGTTCGACCAGATGCCCCGGCGCGCCCCAGTCGTTGACGCGGTTCAGGAAGGCGAAGGTCCGCCCCCCGTCGCGGCTTTCGAAAAGTTCCGTCCAGAACGCCCCGGTCGGGCTGCGCTGGCAGCGCAGCGCCATCAGGATGCGGCCGTCGCGCAACACGAGGGGGCGGGGATACATGTGGCGATGCGACCAGAAGCGCGGCGTTCCGCTGACCGGCGCGTCAACTTCATCATCCCATTGCGGCGGGGTGATGAAGGACAGGAAATTCCAGTCCTCGCCGTCCCAGCTGCCATAAAGCACCGGCCGGCGGCGCCAGGCATCCGCCGAAGCGGCGGTCATGGCGCAAAGCCACAGCCCATCGGCCCGCCGCGCCACCGACCCGTGTCCCGAGACCGAGGCCAGATTGAACATCGGCAGCCGCAACGGCTTGCGCCAGCTGCGCCCCCCATTGACCGAGATGCGCATCCAGGGGCGCGCGTCCGGGATCAGCAGCGCCGGGGCAGCGCCCGAGACCATCAGGATATCGGCATCCGGTTCGGGGTTCAGCGGTCTGTCATCGGGATCGACCGGCAAAGCGAAGTCGGCAGGCTCGGGCGTCTCGAAGATCGGGGTCAGACTTGCGGGATTCCAGGTCTTGCCCCCGTCGGTGGAGCGGATCGAGACCATGCGCCGCTTCCCCATGGTGATGATGTCATGGCTGATCCCTTCGCCACTGGCATAGCTGCAGCCGGCCTGCATGAAAGCCGCGACGATATCGCCGTTGGCAACCTGCCAGAGACCGCCCAGAAAGGGGTGGCTGGTGAAGGCATTCTCATCACGCAACACGATGCGATGCACGGCATCGGGCGCCAGGCGCGGCCTGTCCTCGATCATCTGGATCCGTCTCCCTCGGGGCCGCAGTCTCGGGCCCGGCGGCCGATGCGGCAATGTCCCATCGGCTTAGAAACCCCATCTCCTTCGCACAATTGATGGCTCGGAACGATTTCAGTCCGCGAAACCCGTGGCAGAAGCGCCGGCCGCCGGCCTTCTTGCGGAACGGTTTCATCTGGTGAAAATGCTTCAGGCCTGCACCCTGCGGCGCCCCGCCAAGCCTATTGTCGGTCGCCACATGTCTGGAGGAGATCATGTTGGACCCCAAGATTTTCCCGACCCGCCGCCGGTTCCTTGCCTCGCTCGGCGCGGCATCCGCCCTGTCGATGGCCCCGGCCCACCGCGCCCTTGCCGCCGGCTGGCCGGACCGTCCCGTCACCATCGTGGTGCCCTATGGCCCCGGCGCCAGCAATGACATCTTCGCGCGCAGCCTGGCGGACCTTCTGTCCAAGGATCTGGGGCAGCCCTTCGTGGTCGAGAACAGGCCCGGCGCCGGAGGCTTCACCGGCGCGCTGTCCGTGGTGAATGCGCCGGCGGATGGCTACCGCTTCCTTCTGATGCCGAACAGCATCGCCAGCTTCGACTCTGTCATGGCGCTGGATCTTGATGCGACCGCCGATGTCACACCCGTCGCGCAACTGGCCACCGCGCCGGGCAGCATGGTTGTTTCTTCGGCCCTGCCGGCGAACACGGTGCAGGAGTTCATCGCCTTCGCCAATGGCCGGGAAGAGGATACGTTCTACGGCTATGTCGGTGTCGGCGCGACGCAGCACCAGCTGGCCGAGAAGTTCCGCAAGCTGACGGGTGTGAAGATGAAGGGCGTCAACTACCAGGGCTCGGCCGAGGTGACGACGGATCTTCTGGCCGGCCGGCTGCACGTTCAGTTCTCGACCGTCTCGGCAGTGCGGGGCCAGGTCGAGGCGGGCGAATTGAAGATCCTGGCCTACACCAACGCCAGCTCCGCCCCCGGATCGCCGCCCGCGCCGACGATGGCCGAGGCGGGTGTGGCCGGGATGGCGGAGACGCAGGTCTGGTGGGGCATCTTCGGCCCGGCCGGGTTGCCCCCGGAGGTCGTCACCCCGATGAACGCGGCGGTCAATCGCGCGCTGGGGGATGCGGCCGTCATCGACACCTTCGCCAAGAACGGCGCCGTTCCCACCCCGCGCTCGCCTGAAGAATTCGCGGCGGCGATCGGGTCTGCCGTCGCCTCGGCCAAGGAATTCGTCGAATTCACCGGGATCGTCCCCGGCGGCGGCTGAGCGCGGCCCGAAAAAGACAAAGGCCGCGGCTGGTTCGCAGGGGCGGCGGCCCTTCACGACGCGCAGAAAGACAGGTCATGCAGACAAACTCCAGGGATCTCTGCGCGGGGCTTTTGTTCCTGTGCATCGGTGGCTTCTTCGTGCTGGGCGCCTGGCTCGGGTTGCGGATCGGCACCACGCAGGCGACGGGGCCCGGCTTCTTTCCCGCCTATCTCGGCCTCGGCCTGTGCCTGTTGGGCGGGGTGATCATCTGGGGCGCCCTGCGCGGCACCGCGCTGACCCTGCGCGAGGGGATCGGACGTGTTCCCTGGCGCGGGGGCGGGCTTGTCCTTGCCGCGATCCTGTTCTTCGCGCTGGCGATCCAGCCGCTGGGGGCGCTGCCGGCCATCCTTGGCAGCACGATCCTGGCCGCCGTCGCGCCCGCGGATGCAACCTGGAGGTCGGCGCTGCTGACCGCCGCCATCCTGACCGCCTTCTGCGTCGCGGTTTTCTTCTATGCGCTCGGGCTGCCCTATCCGCTGCTCGGCCCCTGGCTTTCGGGACGGTAGGCGCCACCATGGACTTTCTGGATCACCTGGCCCTGGGACTTGCCACCGCCCTTCAGGCGGAAAGCCTGTTCTACTGCTTCATCGGTGTCCTTCTGGGCACGTTCATCGGCGTCCTGCCGGGCATCGGCCCCACCGCCACTATCGCCATGCTGCTGCCGGTGACGTATTTCCTGTCCCCCACCGCCGCCCTGATCATGCTGGCAGGCATTTACTACGGCTCGCAATACGGCGGATCGACCACCGCGATCCTGATGAACCTGCCGGGCGAGGTCTCGTCGTCGGTCACCGCCATCGACGGCTACCAGATGGCGCGGAAGGGCGAGGCCGGCAAGGCGCTGGCCATCGCGGCGATCGGGTCTTTCGTGGCGGGCACTTTCGCGACCTTCCTCATCGCGCTGGCCGCCGTGCCGCTGTCATCGCTGGCGCTGAGGTTCGGCTCGACCGAATACTTCGCCCTGATCGTGCTGGGGCTGGTGACCTCGGTCGTCCTGGCGCATGGCTCGGTCATCAAGGGCGTGGCGATGATCCTGACCGGGATGCTGTTCGGCCTGGTCGGCACTGATACCGACAGCGGCATGTTCCGCTACACGCTGGGCTTCTACCAGCTGTCCGACGGGCTGGAGACGGTGGCGGTCGCGCTGGGGATCTTCGGCATTTCCGAGATCCTGCGCAATCTTGAAGGCGGCGCGGACAGCGCGGGCCTGGGCACGGCCCGGATCACCAGCCTGATGCCCTCGCGCGCCGATCTGCGCGCCGCTGCCCCGCCGATCCTGCGCGGCTCGCTTCTGGGGGCGGTGATGGGGGTGCTGCCGGGGGGCGGGTCGATCCTTTCGGCCTTTTCCGCCTATGCGCTGGAAAAGAAACTGTCGCGCCATCCCGAACGCTTCGGCCATGGCGCGATCGAGGGGGTCGCGGCGCCGGAATCCGCGAACAACGCAGGCGCGCAGACCAGCTTCATCCCGATGCTGACGCTGGGCATTCCGTCCAACGCGCTGATGGCACTGATGGCGGGGGCGCTGATGATCCACGGGATCACGCCCGGGCCGAACGTGATCCGCGAACAGCCCGATCTGTTCTGGGGCGTCATCGCCAGCATGTGGATCGGCAATGCGATGCTGGTGGTGCTGAACCTGCCGCTGGTAGGCCTTTGGGTCGCGCTGCTGAAGATCCCCTACCGGGTGCTGCTGCCCGCCATCGTGATCTTCTCGACCATCGGGGTCTATACCGTCAACAACAGCGGCTTCGACCTTTACGTCCTGATCTTCTTCGGCACGCTCGGCTATGTCTTCCGCAAGCTGGGCTGCGAGGTGGCGCCCTTCCTGATCGGCTTCGTCCTGAGCAAGCTGCTGGAGACGCATTTCCACCGGGCGCTGGTGTTCTCGGGCGGCGATCTGACGGTCTTCCTGCGCGAGCCGATCAGCGCCGCCATCCTGGCGCTGACCGGCTTCGTCGTGCTGCTGGTGGCCCTGCCCGCCTTCCGCCGGACCCGCAAGCAGGCCTTTGCAGACAGCGACGACTGACCGCTACAGCCCGAAATCCTGATCGCCGGCGCGGGCATCGGCCACCGGGGATTGCGGCGTGCCGTTGCGCATGAACGAGATCACTGTCTCGATGCTGCGGACCATGTCCTTCAACGGCTCGATCACCCGCTCTGACATCTGGTTGCGCGGGATGGCCGAGGTGAAGAAACTGACCGTCACCGAGGCCATGACCTTGCCGCCGGGGCGGATCGGCACGGCGACGGTGGTGTTGCGGCGCGGTTCGGTCTGCGGAGAGCGCAGCGCATGGCCCTGCTTGCGCACCCCGGCGAGAAGAAGCTGAAACTCTTCCTCCTGCTCGGCCGTGAACCCGGCCGTGCTGTTGGCCCGGTAGGCGGCGATGGCAGCGGCGCGCTCTTCCTCGCCGCAAAAGGCAAGATAGGCCCGCCCCATGGCCGAGCTGACAAGATTGGGCCGGTTGCCGATCAGCGTGCTGGCGTGAACCCAAGGGCTGATTGCGCCGGTCCAGAATTGCAGGGCGATGGCGTCGCCATCCAGCGTGCCGATGCCGATGGGCCATTTGATCCGATGTGTCAGATCGATGGCGAACGGACGCGCGACCTCGATGATCTGGGCGATGCCTTCATAGCCTGCGTCCAGCTCTCGCACCCTGCGCGTCACCCGGTAGCCGCCGCACAGGTTGTCGCGCGCGACATATCCCTCTTCGACCAGCGTATCCAGCATGCGCACGATGGTGGGTTTCGGCAGGCCCGTCTCCAGATGCAACGCGCCTACGGTGGTGATCCGGCGACGGTTGACGATCCGCAGGATCTCCAGCGCGCGCCGCACCGCCTCGACCGGGGGATAGGAGGCGCGCATCCGGTCGACACTGCCCCGACGTGAATTCGCGCGGCAGTTTCCGGCAGAGGACACCTTCGCCCGCACCAAGGTGCCGGTTGCATCGCTGCCGTCCCGGCCCGGCAAATCCGCCCCAGAACTGTCCATTTGATCCCTCCCCTGGATCCCCGCAGACCTGCAAGCGGGTTTGGACAGGGCGCCACGATGAAGGGTCAAGGTGGTCGGCGCGTCAAAGGGCGGCGCCTGTCCGCGTTCGAGGTTACAAACTAGCCCGAAGCGCGGAGATCACGCCATAATAAGTTTCGCACAGTGAAATTCTGGGGATACGGCGCCGCGCCAGTCCCGGCCCCAGGGATTTCGCACAGAGGAATGGCGACACCCCGTCGATGCGCTGCCCGACAGGCGCGGTAGGCCTGCCCGGTCCAACAAGATCAGGAGCCGCCGCACCATGTCCGCCAACCCCCGCAGCTTCCGCGCCCGGCTTCTGGCCGGGGATCCGATGATCGGAACCTTCCTGAAGTTTCCCACCACTCAGACGGTCGAGATCCTAGGGGCGCTCGGCTTCGATTTCGTGGTGATCGACCAGGAACATGCCCCGCTGGACCGCGCGCAGATCGACCTGATGTGCCTGGCCGCCCGCGCCTCGGGCATTGCACCGGTTGTTCGCGTCGGGGATCCCGGCGCCGCAAATGTGCTGTCTGCGCTGGATTGCGGGGCCTTGGGGATCATGTTCCCGCATGTGACCTCGGCCCGCACCGCCGCCGATTTCGTGGCGCGCTGCCGCTACCGGGGCGGGGTGCGCGGTTTCGTCGGCATGTCGCGGGCGGCGGGCTGGGGCGCGCAGTCGGGACTGGACTTCATGGCCGCGCAGGACAGCGAGGTGGCGATGATCGCGATGATCGAGGATCAGCCGGCGGTCGATGAGGTGGCGCAGATCGTGGCGACGCCCGGGCTGGACGCGATCTTCGTCGGGCGCGGCGATCTGGGCGCCTCCTTCGCGGGCGACCCTGACGCCAAGAACAAGGTCGCGGCGCTGGCGCAGCGGATCGCCGCCGCGACGAAAGCGGCCGGCAAGCCGCTCTTGATGCTGGCGACAAGCCCTGAGGACGCGGCGGCGATGCGGGCGCTTGGCGCCGTCTCGCTTCTGGTCGGCAGCGATCACGGCTTCTTCCGGGCCGCCGCCGCACAGGCACTGAAGGATTACCGGGCCTAGCTTCCCTCGGGCCCCATCACCACGACCTTGCCGATCTGACGGTTGGCATCCAGCATGCGGTGCGCGTCCTGCATCGCGTCGAAGGAAAAGGTGGCGCAGATCGGCATATGCATCTTGCCCTGCGCAAGCAGGGGCCAGACCTTGGCCACCTGCACCTCGGCCAGCCGCCCCTTATAGGCGGCGTCGCGCGGGCGCAGGGTGGACCCGGCCAGCGTGAGCCGACGGCGCACAAGGCTGCGGGTGTCCACCTCGCTTTGCGGGGATTGGTGGCTGGCGATCAGGATCAGGCGGCCATCGTAATCCAGAAGCTCAAGATGGCGGGCCACGGTGGGGCCGGCCTGCGCGTCCAGAATGACGTCGCAGCCCCGCCCGCCCGTGGCTGCGCGGACCTGTTCGGGCCAATCGCCGGCGGTGTAATCCACCGCCGCCTCTGCCCCCAGATCCAGACAGACCCGGCGTTTTTCGGCTGTGCTGGCGGTGGCGATGACCCGCGCATCGAACAGCTGCCGCGCGATCTGGATCGCCGCCATGCCGACGCCAGAGGTTCCGCCCTGCACCAGAAGCGTCTCTCCCGGCTGAAGACGGCCCAGCCAGACCACATTGTTCCAGGCGGTGAAAAGCGCTTCGGGCAGGGCGGCGGCCTGCGCGGCGGTGAAGCCCTCGGGCAGCGGCATGGTCTGCAACACCGGCACGGCGCAGAACTCCGCATAGGCCCCGCCATTCGTCAGCGCGCATCGCTGCTGGCCGATCATCCCCGGATCCACATTCGGGCCGACGGCGGCAACCACCCCGGCCGCATCCAGCCCGGGCAGGTCCGACGCACCGGGCGGCGGCGGATAGAGGCCGCGCCGCTGCTGCACGTCGGGCCGGTTCAGGCCGATGGCCTGTACCCTTAACAGGACCTCGCCGGGGCCGGGCACCGGGCACGGTCGGATCGCTTCGCGCAGCACCTCGGGCCCGCCCGGGGCGGAGATCTCGATCACGCGCATCGTCTGGGTCATCGCGCCCCGCTTCTCAGCCCGCATCGGGCAGCTTCTGTCCCACCAGCCGGGCCGGATTGTCCCGCACCATCATCCGCACGTCGCCCGGCGCATAGCCAAGACCAAGCAGCAACCGGATCGCCTGACGCATCCCCTCGACCGGCGTGGGGTTGTCCACCTGGCCAAGATCCGACCCGATGGAACTGTTCGCAACCCCCGCCGCGTCGATCTCATCCTTCAGCTGCTGCGGAGGATAGACGTTGAACCGCGAGTCGATGAAGAGGCAGGCGGATTGTTCGACCACCACCCCCATCGCCCCCAGATCGGCGATGTCCTTGAAGCTGCTGTGCAATCCGTAGGTCGGGTGGTTGGTCAGCAGCTTCGTCACGCCCCGGCTTCTGGCCTCTTCGAACAACGCGAAGATCTCGGCCACATGCAGGTGGCCCGAGGACAGGATCACGTCATGTTCGGCGATGATATCCAGGATCTCCTTCACCGGGTCGATGATCCTGCCCATCTCGTCAACCGGCGACAGGGCCCGGGGCGGGCGCAGTTTCACATTGCTGGCCAGGCGCGTCTTGCCATGGCTGGACCGGATGTGGTTCGCGGCATGGGCGGTCGGCATGAAGACCAGCTTGGCCCCGGACTTGATGTTGAAATCCACCGCATAGGGATTGAAGCCGCCCACGGCATTGTTCAACACGACCGAGCCGTACATCTGCACGCCCAGATGGCCAACCAGCCGTTCCATCATCGGGATCACCGGGGCGACCGAATAATGGTGGTCCTTGAACAGCACGCCCGACATGCCCGCCGCCGCCGCTTCCTCGACCTGCTGCAAATGGTCCAGCTTGCGCGCCATGGTCGAAGGGCCGCTGTGGACATGCAGGTCGATTGCGCCCTTCATCAGATCGGCCACGATGCTCTCGTCGGCCGTTTCCATGATCGCAACCGCTTCCTTGCGCCATTCCGTCGATGACATTCCCGCTTCTCCCTCTGCAACCGGCGAGGGTGTTCTGGCTTGCTTCCGCGGGGTCCACCCGATCGGGATGCGGCGTTTCCGGCTGACGGAAAAGCCGGGCCGTCAGACCGCCTGATCGGCCGCCTCGTCCCGCAGCCGCTCGGTCGCGGCGGTGATGCGCAGGCTGGCAGCCTTCAGCCGCTCCGCAAGCTCGTCCAGCGCGGTATCGCCGCGCAGAGCCGTGCGGAAGAACGTGATGCCGATGGTCGCGCGCACCGTGCCGTCCAGAAAGATCGGCACTGCCAGCGTGTCCGAGGACCGCGGCTCGATCTCGCGGTCGCGCAGCGCATAGCCCTTCCAGCGGATCGAGGTGATCATCCCGAAAAGCGCTTGGGCATCGCGGACCAGCTCATGCCCCTCTGACTGCTCGGCGATGGTCTGGCGCGCGTAGGTTTCGACCTGGGTGGGGTCGCAGAACGAGATATAGGCGCGCCCCAGGCCCCGCAGGAAGAAGCTGAGATGCATGTTCAGCGTGGAATGGAAGGGCGACATCGGGCTTTCATGCGCCGTGGACAGCCGGACCACCACGCCATTCCCGCTGGGCAAGGCGACCGAGACCGGCCATTTGATCTCGCGCGTGATCTCATGTGCGATGGGGGTCGCGGCCTGCACGATCAGCGGATCGCCGTGGTAGCCGCTGGACAGCGTGCGGACCAGCGAGGTCAGCTGGTAGCCGCCATTCCGCCGCAGGCTGGTGACGAAGCCCGCATGGTTCAGCGTCGACAGGAAGCGCACCAATGTGGGCTTCGGAAGCCCGGTTTCCTTGTGCAGGTAATCGACCGAGGACACCGGCCTGCGGTTCATCGCCTGCAGGATGGCCAGCGTGCGCTCGGCCGAACGGATGGGGGCTTCGCCCTGGATCAGATCTTTCACAGGCCCTCCTCCGGCGGACAAGCCGCCGACCCGGAACGGCCGCGCCATGGCCGCGCGCCTTTCGATGGCAAGCCTAGCCGCAGCATGGGCAAGATGCGATCTGTATCGCATGCGGATTTCGCCTGGCGGAATTCCGCCAGGACCTGGGTTCCGCCTGGCGGAAAGATCAGCCGCCGCGGTCTTTCGCCAGCTGGTCCAGTATGGCCGGCAGGCGGGCGCGGGCCCTGGCGGTCAGATCGTGATAAACGCTATGGCCATGGGCATCGATCGCGACGGTAAGCGGACCGAACCCGTCCAGCCGCAGCCGCGACAGGCGGAACTGCTCGATCAGATCGTCCCAGCCCGTCGCCTCGACCGCGGTGACGCCTTCCGTCAGCAGCGCGGCGGCGCCGCCCACCATCGACAGGTAGACGCATCCCGTCTGCTGCAGGGCAGCGACGCCATCCTCGTCCATCCCGCCCTTGCCCGCCACCACGGTCAGACCGAAGTGCCGGACGATGCCGGGCAGGAAGGCGTTGAAGCGTGTGCTGGTCGTCGGATTAACGTACAGGGGCCGCATGACGCCCGCGTCATCCCGCCGACTGAGGCTGCCCATGTGGAACAGCGCCGCGCCGGCCATGTCGATTGGCGGGGGAATGCCGTCTCGAACGCCTTGGGCCATCCGCAGATGCGCAGGATATCCGGCGGTTGCCACCGCCACGCCGCTGACCCGCAGAATGTCGCCCGCCCTCAGGCTGCGCGCCGTGTCGGGGTGAAGCGGCAGGGTCAGGTGGATCTCACTCAATCCAGTCAACCCGGCCAGAGTTGTGGATCAGCGCGCGGCTGCGACGGTTTATCCAGCAGTTGAAGCAGACCGCCACCGGCGTGAAACCATGTCCGGCGGCATAGTCGATATGCACCCCCAGCGCCGTCGTATCGCCCCCCGTGCCCATGGGGCCGAAGCCGGTGGCATTGACAGCGCGGGTCAGGCGCTCTTCCATCGCGGCCAGGATCGGTTCGGAATTCGTACTGCCGAAGGGCCGCAGGGTTTGCAGTTTCGCCAGCTTCGCAGCATGGTCGAAGGACCCGCCGATGCCCACGCCGATCACGACGGGCGGGCAATGCTGCGACCCGGCGCGGATCGACACTTCCAGAACGTAGCGTTCGATCTCTTCCAGCGTCGGGTAGCTGAAGATCTCCAGCGCCGCCCAACGGCCCGACCCCAGCGCCTTGGGCGAGCAGGTGATGTCGATGTGATCGGCGCCGGAAAGCAGATCCCAGGTGACATGCGGCATATCCTTGCCACGATAGCTGCGCTCGCCCGTCAGCGGGTTGGTGACAAATTTCAGGATGGGCGGCTGGATCGTGTCTACCAGGTCGGCGAAGGCATCGGTGATGGCCTGCTTGATGTCGCCATCGAAGCGGACCCGCGTGCCGATCTTGACGAAATAGACCGGGAAGCCCGCGTCCGAGCAGACGAAGGTTCCGCGCGTCTCGGCCTGGCGGGCGCTGGCGATCATGAAATTCAGCGTGTTCCGCCCGGTCTCCGAGCGTTCAGTCGCGGCCGCCCTTGCCAGTGCGTGGTGCGAATTCTCGGGAATGCGCTTCAGCGCCCGTTCATACAGGGTGCGGGCAGTGTCCTTCATTGCCTGATAGGTGACAGCCATGCCGCCATGCTACGGCGTCCCTTGTGCGGGTATCGCGCCCCCCGGCGGCGATTTCGGCCTGCGAAACCGCCTGTTCTCCGGCTTCGGTCCTGCAGGCCGCCCCCTAGGCTTGTCCCGAACCGAGAGGGGGACTGGCTGATGAGTGTGGATGTTCCGGTCGACGCGCTGCGCGCCTTCGTGGCGGATCTGTTCGCGGCGGCGGGCCTGTCGGCGCCCCTTGCCGCGCGCGTGGCCTCGGCTTTGGTCGAGGCGGACATGTCGGGCCGCAGCTCGCATGGCGTGCTGCAGGCCGAGAACTATCTGGCCCGGCTGGAAACCGGCGCCATGACCACCGCCGAGACGCCGGTTGTGGTTCGCGACAGCGGTGGGGTGATCGTGCTGGATGCCGCGCATATGCAGGGCCATATCGCGGCCGAAGAGGCGATGGCGCTGGCCATCCGGCGCGCTCGTCTCACGGGCATCGCGGCCGTGGCCGTCCGCCGCGGGTTCCACACCGGTGTGGTGGGCCGCTATGTCCGCATGGCTGCCGAGGCCGGCTGCGTCGGCATCGCCATCAGCAACGCCAAGCCCGTGATGCCGGCGCCCGGCGGGGCGGAGCGGCTGGTCGGGACCAATCCGCTTGCCATCGGGCTGCCGCAGGCCGAGGGGCCAGCGATCGTTCTGGACATGGCGACGACGGCAGGCACAATCGGACGGATCCGCCAGGCGATGGCGGCGGGCAATTCGATCCCCGAAGGCTGGGCGGTGGATGCCAAGGGACGGCCGACCACCGATGCCGCAACAGCGATGAAAGGCCTGCTGCTTCCGGCCGGCGGGGCCAAGGGATTTGGACTGGCCTTCATGATCGACCTTCTCGCTGGCCTGCTCTCGGGCGGGGTCTGGGGCGCGGCTTTGGGCGAATTGAACGACGATCCGAAGAACCCCTACAACTCCTCCTACCTGTTCATCGTCCTGCACATTGCCCATTTCCAGCCATTGGCGGACTTTCAGGCCCAGGCGGCTGAGGCCGCCCGCCGCCTGCGTGGCTCGCGCCGCGCGCCGGGGGTGGATCGCCTGTTCACTCCCGGCGAGCAAAGCGCCGAGGCACTTGCCACAAACCGCGGAACCGTTCCGCTGACCGATACGGTCCGCAAGACCCTGGCCGCGCGTGCCCTGCGTCTGGGCGTCGCGCGGCCGGACTTTCTGTAGCCATCCGCCCCGCGCCGGAACCAGGCGCGGGGCGGGCGCGGATCAGCCAGGCCTGATGTCAGTCAACCTTGATTCCGGCGGCCGCGATGACCTTGGCGAACTTCTCCTGATCGGACTTGATCACGGCGCCGAACGCTTCGGGCGTGCTGGCGTTGATCGTGGTGCCCAACTTGTCAAAGAATTCCTTTGCCTCGGGCGTCCGGAGATAGTCGACGATCGCCGCGTTCAGCGCCGCGACGATTTCGGGCGGGGTGCCCGCAGGGGCGACGAAGCCATTCCAGGCGGTCAGCTCATAGCCCGGCACCACCTCGGCCACCGTGGGGACATCGGGCAGGATGGGCGAGCGTTCCGCGCTGGTCACCGCCAGCGCGATCAGCGCGCCGGAGTCGATATGCGGCACCGCCGTCGTCAGCGTGTCGAAGGCGAAGGGCACCTCATCCGCCAGCAAAGCGCCCAGCAGCTTGCCGCTGCCCGCATAGGGGATATGGACCGCCGAGCCCTCTATCCCCTGCAGCAGCATTTCCATCGAAAGGTGCTGGCTGTAGCCGATCCCGCCGCTGCCATAGTCGAAGGCATCGGGGTTCGCCTTCACCTTGGCCACCCATTCCTCCAGCGTGGTCACCCCGAAAGAGGGGTTCACCAGCAAGACATTCGGCACCGAGGAAACCATGGCGATCGGGGCGAAATCGGCCACCGGATCATAGCTGACATCCGGGGCCAGCGAAGGCAGGATCGCGAACGAGGAGAAGACGAACTGGATCGTCTGCCCGTCCGGGGCCGCCGCCTTCACCGTCTGCGCCGCCAGCGCCCCGCCCGATCCGGGCAGGTTGTCCACGACGAAGCTTTCGCCGAACTTCGCCGTCAGCGCCTCGGCCACCAGGCGCGAGACGGTGTCGGCAGTGCCGCCCGGCGACGATCCGACGACGATCCGGACAAGGTCGTCCGGGTAGGCGTCCTGCGCAAGGGCGCCATGTGTCAGGGCGCCATGTGTCAGGCCGATGGCGCCAAGCGCCGCCGCCGCGATCAGGGATCTAATCCGCATCCTTCTCCTCCCGCTGTTGTTCGTTCTGTCCGATCCCGTCGCAAAGCGCCGCGATCTCTTCCGTCGAAAAGCCGAACGCGCGCAGAACCTCGCCCGTGTGTTCGCCCATGCGGGGCGGGGGCCGATCCATCCGGGCACCGCCATGATCCAGCCGGAACGCCGCCTTGGGCACGGTGATCGCCCCCGGGATCCCCGGCGCATCGATGAAGCCATGCAGCGCGTCGCGGCTTTGCATCTGCGGATGGGCCAGCGTCTCGGGCAGGGTCCAGATCCGCGCGGCCGGGATGTGATGGGCCTGAAGCCAGTCCTCCCAATCTGCTGCCGGTCGCTGCAACAGGATTGGCCGCAGCACAGCCCGTTCCGCCTCGGCCCCGGCGCGTCGTTCGGCATTTGTGTGCTTGATCAGACCGGGATGGCCCAGCAACCGCCAAAGCCTTGCCTGCTGCGCCAGGTTGATCGCGGCAAGCTGCAATGGCCCATCCGCCGTATCGTACAGTCCGACCGTTGCGAATTCATGGTGATTGCCGACGGATTTCGGCGCGCGCCCCGAGCGGCTGTGATTGGTCAGATGCGCGCCCATCAGGATCAGCGCGGTGTCCAGCATCGACAGGTCCACCCGCTGGCCGCGCCCCGTCCGCGCGCGCTGGAACAGCGCCGCCGAAAGGGCGAAGGCGGCCATGGTGCCGGTCGCGTAATCCACCGCGGGGGTGCCGACCTTCATCGGCTGCGTGCCCGGCGCGCCATTGACCATCATCAGGCCCGAGACCGCCTGGATCACCTGGTCATAGGCGGTCTGCCCGCCCCGTGGCCCCTCTTGCCCGAAGGCCGAGATCGAGGCGTAGATCAGCCGCGGGTTCAGCGCCGCCAGATCGGGATAACCCAGCCCCAGCGCCGCCATCGCGCCCGGGCGGAAGTTCTCGACCAGGATGTCCACATCCGCCACCAGCCGCCGCAGCGCGTCCTGGCCTGCCCGGGTCTTCAGATCCAGCGTGATCGACCGCTTGCCGCCATTCTGGATCAGGAAATGCGTGCCCATCCCCGCCTGCGACAACGCCTCGTCCACCCCATCCAGCCGGGTCTGATCCGGCGCATGGGGGTTCTCGACGCGGATCACATCGGCCCCGAACAGCGCGAGCTGATAGCTGGCGAAGGGACCGGCCAGCACATGGGTGATGTCGAGGACGCGGATGCCGGCGAAGGGGCGCAGGTCTTCCATCACGCCTCCTCGGCAAAGGCGTCGCGGCGACGGCGGGCGATGGCCGGGGCGCAGACCAGGACAAGGCCCAGCGCCGAGACGATCAGGAAGCCCAGGCTGATCGGCTCGGTCACGAAGACGGTCGGATCGCCGCGCGACATCAGCATGCTGCGGCGCAGCTGCTCTTCCATCATCGGGCCCAGGATGAAGCCAAGGGTCAAGGGCGCGGGTTCGCATCCCAGACGCATGAAGACATAGCCGAGCAGCGAGAAGACGCTAAGCTCCAGCATCGAGAAGGCGGTGCCCGAGGCCGAATAGATCCCCACCGCGCTGAAGGCGGTGACGGCCACAACCAGGATCGGATAGGGCACGGTCAGGAAGCGGACCCAAAGGCCGATCAGCGGCAGGTTCAGCAGGATCAGCATCAGGTTGCCGACCCACATCGACACGATCAGCCCCCAGAACAGCCCGGGCTGCTTGACGATGATGTCCGGCCCCGGCTGGATCCCCTGCAGGATCATCGCGCCGATCATCAGCGCCATGACGGCGTTGGACGGCAGGCCCAGCGTCAGCATCGGTATGAAGGCGGTCTGTGAGCCCGCATTGTTGGCGCTTTCCGGCGCGGCCACGCCCTCGATGGCGCCCTTGCCCATCTCGGCCCGGTTCTTCGACACCTTCTTCTCGACGATGTAAGCTGCGAACGAGGCCAGCATCGCGCCGCCGCCAGGCAGGATCCCAAGGATCGAGCCGATGCCGGTGCCGCGGATCGTGGGCCAGGCGATGCGGCGCAGATCTTGCCAGGACAGCCAAAGCCCAGTGACCTTGCGGGTCAGCACCTCGCGGTTCTCGGGTTGCTCCAGATTGCGCAGGATCTCGGCCAGACCGAAAAGGCCGATGGCAAGCGCCACGAAATCCACCCCGTCGGTCAGCTCGATCAGGCCCAGGTTCAGCCGGGCGGTGCCCGTGTAGATGTCGGTGCCGACCAGGCCCAGCAACAGCCCCAGCAGAACCATGGCGATGGCCTTGGGAACAGAGCCATGTGCCAGGACGACCGAGGCGATCAGCCCCAGCACCATCATCGAGAAATAGGAGGGCGGCCGGAAGGCCATGGCGACCTGGGTCAGGGGCGCCGCGAAAAGCGCCACGATCACAGTGGCCACCGTGCCCGCGAAGAACGACGAGATCCCCGCCGCCGCCAGCGCCTTGCCCGCCATCCCGCGCCGCGCCATCTGGTAGCCGTCCAGCGTGGTGATGGCCGACGATGCCTCGCCGGGCAGGTTCAGCAGGATCGCTGTGGTCGATCCGCCGTATTGCGCGCCGTAATAGATCCCGGCCAGCATGATCAGCGCGGAATCCGGGGCCATCGTGTAGGTCACCGGCAGCAGGATCGCGATGGTGGCCAGTGGCCCCACGCCGGGCAGAACGCCGACCAGCGTGCCCGCCAAGGCGCCGAGGAAGCAGAAGAAGATGTTCTTGGCCGCCAGCGCGACGCTGAAGCCCAGTGCAAGATTGGACAGGAATTCCAAACACCCGCCCCCTAGCGCAGAAGATCGCCGATGAGCGGAAGACCAATCCCCAGCCCAAAGGAAAAGATTGCCACGCAGGCGGCCGTCATCACGATCGCCAGAAGGACGATCCGGCTTGCGCGCATCTGGCCGGTGGCGAAGCCCGCCAGAAGGCTCAGAAGGAACAGCGCGGCGATCAGGCCCAGCGGACGCATCACCAGCCCGAACAGCAGCAGCCCGGTCGGGATCAGCACGATCGCCTTCCAGGGAAGCGGTGGGGACGATTCGGGCCGGGCCACGCGCGTTCCGGCAAGGGCGATGGCCAGGCCAAGCAGGCAAAGCAGGCCGCCGATCACCGCCGGGAAATACCCGGGCCCCATGCGGAAGGGGGTGCCGAGGCGCAGGCCGAACAAGGCTTGCCCGCAGAACCCCGCCCCGAGGGCCGCGAACAGCAGTCCCGCCGCGATGTCGCTGTTCATTCGGAGTGGCGTCTCGGTCATCGGCCTGTGCTCGCTTTGTCCCGTGGGGTTGCGAGAGAAGGTTAGACGGCAGGCGCCGCAGGCCACGACCTGCGCTTCCCCCTGTTTCGTTGCGCGGAATGTCCGGTGGCGCGGCCCCTTGCCTCGGGCGGCGCACCGCATCCTGGCCGAGGGCAGCAAAAGGGCGGGCGCATGAAAATCACCGGAACCACCATTCGCGCCTGGCGGCTTCCGCTGGCCTCGCCGATGATCTCGGCCCGCGTGACGATGACCCATCGGGAACTGGTCGTGGTCGAGATCGAGACCTCGGCCGGCATTTCCGGTACGGGCTGGTGCACCACGGCGGGCGTCGGGGCGGCGGCGGTGCAGGCTTTGCTGTCTGGCTATCTGCTTCCCATGCTGACGGGCGCCGACCCAAGGATGGTAGAGCGGATCTGGCACCGGCTGTGGATGGAATGCCATGCCGCAGGCCCCGGCGGGATCACCACGCTGGCCCTTTCGGCGCTGGACATCGCGCTGTGGGACATCAAGGCCAAAGCGGCTGGCGAGCCGCTGTATCGGCTGCTGGGTGGCGGGCCCCGCGGGGTGCCCGTCTATGCCAGTGCCATCAATCTGCATCTCTCGCAGGAAGATTTGGTGGCGCAGGCCCGCGCGCAACGTGCCGCCGGCTATCGCGCCTTCAAGCTGAAGGTGGGCCGTCCCGGCCTGCACGAGGATCTGGAGCGCTGCCTGGCCGTGCGGGCGACCATCGGGGATGACGGCATCCTCATGCTCGATGCCAACCAGAAATGGCAGCTGGGCGAGGCGATCCAGCGCTGCCGCATCCTGACCGAGGCCGCCCCGCTGTTCATCGAGGAGCCGCTTCTTTCCGACGATGTCGATGGCCACCGCCGGCTGCGCCAGTCCTGTGGGGTGCCGGTCGCCATGGGCGAGCAGCTCTGCAATCGGTTCGAGTTCTGGACCTATGTCCGCAGCGATGCGGCAGATTACCTGCAACCAGACGTGTGGAAGGTGGGCGGCATCACCGAATTCCTGAAGATCGCCGCCCTTGGCGCTTCGACCAACCTGCCGATCTCGCCCCATGGCGCGGTCGAGCTGTCGGTGCATCTGGCGGCGGCCCTGCCCAATGCCCTGCATGTCGAGAACATCTTCGGCCTGAACCTGTTCGATCTGGGCGCCACCACGAAGCCCCTGCCCTTCCGGGATGGGCTGTTGCAACCTCCGGACGGACCGGGCCATGGTGTGGTCTTCGACGGGCCGGCGCTGGCGGGGGCCGGGATCCGTCTGGGCGAGGCGATCGACCGGATGCCGTTGCAGCGCGACCCGGGGTGACCGTTCCGGCAGACGGAACCTGCCGTGACGGAAGCCTCTGCGGGCGGGCTGGCCTGCCAAGACAGGACAACCCGGAGAACCGGGATGGGAGGGAGAATTATGAAATACGGATTGTCATTCGCAGCCGCCTTGACCGGGACGATGCTGCTGTCACCCCAAGTCCTGGCGCAACAGGCCTATCCGGTCGATACGGTCACCATGATCGTGCCCTATGCCAGCGGCGGGGCGGGCGATATCGTCGGGCGGCTGGTCGCCGATGATCTGGGCCAGCGCCTGGGCGTGACCTTCGTGGTCGAGAACCTGGGCGGGGCCAGCGGCACGCTGGGGGCCGAGAAGGCGGCGCGCGCGCCTGCCGATGGCTCGACACTGCTTCTGGCGGGCAACGCGATCTTCACCACCGCGCCGCATCTGGCCGAGGTGCCCTTCGATCCCTTCGCCGATTTCACCGCCATCGCCAATGTCAGCGAGGCGGTGCGCCTGCTGGCCGCGTCCAAGCATCTGCCCGTGACGAATTTCCAGGAGTTCGTGACCTACGCCAAGGAAAACCCCGGCGCGCTGAATTATGGCAGCGTGGGCGTCGGATCGACGGGCCATGTCGCCACGGTGGACCTGCTGCGCGTGCTGGAGATCGAGGCCACGCATATCCCCTACAAGGGCGCTGCCGAGGTGGTGCAGGCGCTGCTGTCCGGAGACATCCAGTTCATGCTGGACGCCGCCGCCGTGGCGCAGGCCAAACAGGACACGGTGACGGCGCTGGCCGTGCCGGGGGCCACCCCGCTGGCAGCTTTGCCCGATGTGCCGACCTATGCAGATCTGGGCATCACCAGCATGACCGGCACCGGCTGGCAAATGGTGATGGGTCCCGCCGGGATGCCGCCGGACGTGGTCGCCATGATCGAGGCGGCGCTGAAGGCGGCAAGCGAGGATCCGGCCTTCCTGGAGAAACTGGCCAAGGCCGGCGTCTCGCCGCGCTTCATCGCCGGGCCAGAGTTGGCGGCGGCCCTGCAGGAAGACTTCACCAAGCAGGGTGCGCTTCTGGCCGCCATCGGCGTGAAGAAATAGGCGCCGATGCCCGTGCCGATCTGTCAGACCCGAACGGATGCCGCCCGATGCAAAGCCTGAGTACCCAAATCGCCCGGTGGAGCGCGGGTCTGACCTTTGCTGACCTGCCCGCCGAGGTGATGAACAATACAAAGCTGCGCATTCTCGATCTGCTGGGAGTGATGATCGGATCCGCCGGGCATGCCACCGTCGCCGCGGCCCGCCTGGCCGCGGCGGAAGAGGGCGGTCGCGGGGCGCATCCCCTGAGTTTCGGGGCCGAGACCTCGGCCCCCGGCGCGGCATTCGTGAACGGCGTCGCCTCGGCCGTTCTGGAATTCGACGACACGCATCTGACGACGAACATCCACCCGACCGGGGTGATCCTGTCGGCCTGCCTTCCGCTGCTGCAAAAGCGCGCGGTCTCTGGCCCGGCGCTGATCGCGGCGGTGGCGGTGGGGTCAGAGGTGGCCTGCCGCCTGGGCCTTGTCTCGCCCGTCCGGCTGCATGAGGTGGGGCTGCATCCGACCAGCCTGTTCGGCATCTTCGGGGCCGCCTGCGCCGCCGGCCGGTTACGGGGGGTGACGGCGCAGGGCATCGCCGATGCTCTGGGCGCCTCGGCCAGCCTGTCGGCAGGCTCCATCGCCTCGTTCCAGGACGGCACGGACACCAAGACCCTGCATGTGGGCTTCGCCGCCGCTTCCGCGCTGCGGGCGGTCGCCTTGGCAGCCCAGGGTCTAAGCGGCCCCGCAGAGGCGTTCGAGGGCAAGTTCGGCTGGTATCGCAGCCATATCCAGGCAGCGCCCGAATTCCGCTTCGATCTGGCGACAGAGGGGCTGGGATCGCGCTGGCACCTTCTGGACATCGCGCCGAAGCTGCACCCCTGCGCCTATACGATGATCCCGTTCATCGCGGCGGCCCTGGCCCTGCGCGAGAAGATTGGCGGCGACATCGGGCGGATCGCCTCTGTCACCTGCGAGATCATGCCGCGTTCGTTCGGGATCGTCTGCGAACCCGTGGCCGAGAAGCGGCGCCCCAGGACCTCTTGGCACGGGCGGATCAGCCTTCAGCACACCGTGGCCGAGGCGCTGGCGCGGGGCCGGTTCGACAAGACGGCCTATTCCGTCGCCGCCCTGACCGATCCTGCGATCAACGCGCTGGCCGACAAGGTGGGCTACACGGCCGATCCCGTGGCCGCCGCGGACCTGACCCGGTCACGTGCCGTGATCCATCTAGATCTGACCGACGGCCGCCGCATCACCCATACGGTGGAAGACATGCGCGGCACTGCCCGAAATCCTGCGACCGAGGCGGATTATCGGGCGAAGTTCCGGGCCAATACCAGCGACATGCTGGAAGACAAGCTGGGCGACCGGATGGCCGAGCGCATTCTGGACCTGGACCGCGTGGACAATGTCGATGCGCTTCTGGCGCCGCTGCGCGGGAACGTCTTCGCTCTGGCGCGCTGACGGGTCACAGTCTGCCCGATGGGCCATGGCGCCCGCGCCGCATCCGCCCTGGGGAGGGGCCGAGAATGAACAATGCCGAAACACTCGCCGCGGTGATCTTCCTCGTATTCGGGGCGATCACGGTCGTCCTGGGCGTCGGGTACGGCACGGGCAGCGCGGGCGCCCTGGGGCCGGGCGCGCTGCCCGTCGTGGCCGGAGGGGGGCTGATCCTTCTGGGCTTCCTTCAACTGGCGCGCGCCTTGCGGGCTGCCCCATCGGCCCCGCGCGCCTTTGCCCGGGCCGAGCTGCGGCCGCTTCTGGTGATCCTGGCCGCCGTCGCCGCCTTCGGCCTGTTGATCGCGCCCTTCGGTCTGATCCCGGCCCTGACCGTCCTGGTCCTGATCGCCTGGTTCGCCCATGGCAGCGGCAAGCCGGTCGAGCTGGGGGTGATCGTGATTGTCACGCTGGCTCTGAACCTGGCCATCTTCCACTGGGGCCTTGGCATCCCCTTCCGCCTGTTCGCCTGGAGCCTGTGATGGATCTTCTGCCCAACCTGGCCTTGGGCCTGCAAGTCGCCTTTTCTCCGATCAACCTGATGTACTGCCTGATGGGCGTGACCCTGGGCACCGCGATCGGCGTGCTGCCGGGGGTGGGGCCGATCATCACCATCTCGCTTCTCCTTCCCCTGACTTTCGGCCTGCCGCCCGAGGCGTCGATCATCCTTCTGGCCGGAATCTACTACGGCGCGGCCTATGGCGGATCGACCACCTCGATCCTGGTCAACCTTCCGGGCGAGGCGGCCTCGGCCGTCACCTGCATCGACGGGCACCAGATGACGCGGCAGGGCCGCGCGGGGTCGGCGCTGGCCATTGCGGCGCTGGGATCGTTCTTCGCGGGCACTGTCGGCACCTTGCTGATTGCGCTGGCCGGGCCGCCTTTGGCCAGCATCGCCATCCGCTTCGGTGCGGCGGAATATGCGGCGCTGGTCTTCTGCGCCCTGATCACCACCGCCTCCATGACGCGCGGCGGCGCCGTGAAGGGGATCGGCGTCACGCTGCTGGGCGTGATCTTCGGGCTGGCAGGCGCCGATGTCTCGACCGGGATCTTCCGCTTCGACTTTGGCATCCTTGAACTGCGCGACGGGATCGACTTCGCCGTGCTGGCCGTGGGCCTTTTCGCGGTGGCCGAGATCATCGGCAACATCGCGCAGGGCGAGGAGAATGTCGTCAGTCAGCAGAAGCTTGGCCGCCTTTGGCCCACGCGCGACGATTTCCGCCGCGCCTGGCCCGCAGTGCTTCGCGGCACGGGCATCGGCGCGGTCCTGGGCGTCCTGCCCGGCGCCGGCCTGGCGATGAGTTCCTTCTCGGCCTACATGCTGGAGAAAAGCATCGCGCGCGAGCCGGAGCGTTTCGGCAAGGGCGCCGTGGAAGGGGTTGCCGCCCCGGAATCCGCCAACAATGCCGCCTCGCAGACCGCCTTCATTCCGACGCTGCTGCTGTCGGTGCCGGGCAGCCCGGTGATGGCGCTGATGCTGGGGGCCTTCATGATCCACGGCATCTCGCCCGGTCCCCGGATGATGACGGAACACGCCCCGCTGTTCTGGGGCCTGGTTGCCTCGATGTGGGTGGGCAACCTGATGTTGGTCGTGCTGAACCTGCCCTTGATCGGCCTCTGGGTGCGGCTGCTGCGGGTGCCCTATCACTGGCTGTTCGTCTTCGTGCTGGCCTTCGCCTGCGTCGGCGTCTTCAGCACCGGCGCCTCGGTATTCGACATCTACGCGCTCGTCTTCTTCGGCCTTCTGGGCTATCTGCTGAAGGCCGCCGGCTGCAGCCCGGCGCTGTTCATCCTGGGCTTCATCCTGGGTCCGATGTTCGAAGAGCATTTCCGCCGCGCCATGACCCTGTCGCGGGGCGATCCGACGATCTTCCTGCAGCGCCCGATCAGCCTGACCTTCGTGCTGATCGGCCTGGCCGTCCTGCTGGCCACCATGTCCTCGTTCATCCGCAAGGGGCGGGCGGAGGCGACCGACTGAAGCGGACCGCAGGACGATCCATTTGCCGCAAAAGCATTGCGAGCGGCTGGGTTTAGGGAACAGCGGACCAGAACGCGCGATCGGGGGGCGTTGCCAACCCGGCCGCAATCGTCCCGCGTTGGGCCCGCATCACAAGCCTGGTTCGCTGCGGTGCGCGCCGAATGTCAGCGGTCAGGAACTGTGCCTCTGCCGCGCACTCTGGCGTCGGACGCCGGGTTTGGGGCCATTCTGGGCCGGATACGGCATACGGAAGAAGTCCTTGACCTGGGTAGCAGCACCGCAACGCGAATGACCGCTTCGGAAAAGCTGCCGCAGGCAAGGCGCCCGACCCTGAACGGCAAGATTGGACCATGCCGTGCGCTTACACCGTGATCGCCACACCAGGGCCAGCCCCCTCTTTCACCATGGCGAGAAACGCCTTGAACCCCGCCGATGGGTTGCGTCGTCCGGGGTAATACAGGCTGAAGCCCGGTCGGGGCGGGGTCCAGTCGTCCAGCAGGCGGAGCAGACGCCCGGCGGCGATGTCATCTGCCACGTCTTGTTCCATGAAGAACCCGATGCCGGCGCCGCACAAGACGGCGGTGCGGGCGATGGCGGCCTCGTCCAGGGTCAGGCGGCCCTGCGCCTCGATCTGAACGGCGTCGCCGTCGCGCTGGAACGACCAGCGGAACAGCGCACCGTTGGGCAGGCGCACGCGGATGCAATCGCGCAACGGCAGATCGGCCGGGGTCAGGGGCGTGCCATGTTGCGCCAGCCAGCCCGGCGATGCGACCACGGCATAGCGCTGCGGTTGCCCCAGCGGCAGGGCGATCATGTCGCGCGGAACCAGATCGGCGGGGCGGATGCCCAGGTCGAACCCCTCGGCCACGATGTCGATCAGCCGCCCCTCGGTGACCAGATCCACCTGCATGTCGGGGTATCGGCGCAGGAAGGTCAGGACCAGCGGCGCGATCTCTCGTCCCGCCTGAACCGAGGCGTTGATGCGCAACAGCCCCGACGGGGTCCGGCGCTGCGACCGCACCGTCTCCATCGCCCCGCGAATCTCGGCCACGGCCGGGGCGATGCGGTCGACGAAGGCGCGGCCGGCATCGCTCAGCGACACACTGCGCGTGGTGCGGTTGAACAGACGCACGCCAAGCGTGGCCTCCAGCCGCGCGATGGCATGTGACAGCGCGGTGTTCGACATGCCCAGATCCAGCGCCGCCGCCCGGAACGATCCGCGCCGTGCGATGGCCAGCACCGCTTCCAGCCCCTTCAACCCATGGTCCATTGTCCCGATCCTGTCATCCGAAGATGCCAGTTTATCCTGATTATAAGTATGACCGTCCAGCGCTATGTCGAGATCAGCAGAACCTTCGAGGACCAAACCATGCAGCTGCCCCACCCCATCCAGACCTATTTCACCGCCCTCGCGCCGCAGGATGGCGACGCCTTTGCCGCCGCATTCGCCCCCGACGCCATCGTCCATGACGAGGGCCAAAGCCATTGCGGACCACAGGCGATCCGCGCGTGGTGGCTTGCCTCAAAGGCAAAGTATCGCCACCGCGCTGTGCCGCTGGACGCAGCCGAAACCGCAGGCAAGACCATCGTCCGGGCGACCGTTACCGGTGATTTCCAGGGTAGTCCTGCGGTGCTGACATTCACCTTTGGTCTGGCCGGCGACCGCATCTGCGATCTGGAGATCGGCTGATGTCGGCGTTCCTGACGCTCAAGGGCAAGCGCGCCCTGATCACCGGCGGCACGCAGGGTGCGGGCGCGGCCACGGTGTCGCTGTTCCATGAGCTTGGCGCGCAGACCCTGACCGTGGCGCGCAACCCTGTCGATCTTCCCGACGCGCTGTTCGTCGCCGCCGATCTGACCACCCCCGAAGGCTGCGACGCGGTCGCCAGGGCCGTGCGGGACCGGATGGGCGGCACCGACATCATCGTCCACATGCTGGGCGGCTCATCCGCGCAGGGCGGCGGCTTCACGGCCCTGGGCGATACGGAATGGCAGGCTGAACTGGCGCTGAACCTGATGCCGGCCGTGCGGCTGGACCGGGCACTTGTTCCGGGCATGATCGCGCAGGGGGCCGGCGTGGTGATTCATGTCACCTCCATTCAGCGCCTGTTGCCGCTGCCCGAGGCGACCACCGCCTATGCCGCCTCGAAGGCCGCGCTGTCAGTCTATAGCAAGAGCCTGTCCAAGGAGGTTTCGCCCAAAGGCGTGCGCGTTGTGCGCGTGGCCCCGGGCTGGATCGAGACCGAAGCCTCGGTCCGGCTGGCTGAACGCGTGGCCCGCGACGCGGGCACGGATCTTGACGGAGGGCGGCGGATCATCATGGACAGCCTGGGCGGCATCCCGATCGGTCGGCCGTCGAAACCGGCTGAAATCGCGAATCTGATTGCCTTCCTCGCCTCGGATCGCGCAGCCACGATCACCGGAACCGAATATGTCATCGATGGAGGGACGGTGCCGACGGCGTAGTGACCGCAGCAATCGGTTGTCGGCTGCCCGCGGGAGTGGCCGTTTTGGGGGACCACGCCGCAGCGTCTGACGCGGTACGAATGCCCGCTTCGGGCCAGTCGGCAGAGGATTCTGCCGACCGGCGTCGGGGCTAAAGGTCTATCCCCTCTGACAGCGTCAGGGCGTCATCAAGATCGACGCCGAGGTAGCGAACTGTGCTGTCCATCTTGCTGTGGCCCAGCAAAAGCTGAACCGCACGCAGGTTGCCCGTCTTCTTGTAGATCTGGGCCACCTTCGTCCGACGCTTCGAATGTGTGCCATAGGCGCTCGGCTCAAGCCCGATCGACGTAACCCATCCGCGCAGGATGCGTGCATACTGGCGCGTCGACAGATGCGGGCTGTGGTGAAGGCGGCTGGGCCAAAGATATTCCAGCCCAAGCATCTCGGGATCGGCGATCCAGCGTTCAAGCGACTGGCGCGTCGTCTCGGTGATTTCGAAACGCACCGGCCTTCCTGTCTTGCTCTGGGTGACTGATGTACGTTCCTTCACCCTTCCCGCTGCAAAGACGTCGCGGACCTTCAGGCAGACCAGGTCACAGCCCCGAAGCTTGCTGTCCACGGCCGTGTTGAACAGCGCAAGGTCGCGGCGGTTGTCCGCCATCTCCAGGCGGACGCGGATCGACCAGACGTGTTTGGGCAGCAGGGGGCGCTTCTGACCAATGATGCGTCCCTTGTTCCAGGCGGGACGTTCAGGATGGATCGCAGGAAGAGTGTTGGTGGACATGGCGTTACCTCCCGTCCTCCTGCCCCGCCCTGACTTCGGATGATCCGACGGGATAGATGGTATCATCGGATGCCCGAGCAGCGCGATGCCGTCTCGCAGGCGGGAAGCCGACGTTCTCTCTCGAAGAAACAACGTCTGCTGCCTGGCAATTCCGCGCCGCGAGGTATGGCGCCAACCGCCGGCCTCACCTGTCTCGGCCGCCGGGATGCCTTAACCCGCCAAACGTCACGGTTGCTGCGCCGCCGCATGGCGGTTCCGAGCCCTTTGCGGGCGCCCTGCTGCACGCTTGGTTCAGGCTGGGATGTCCAGTTAAGTGTCAGCCAAGCGATGCAAGTCAAAATCAGAATGGACAGGCCAATTGCGATCATAAGTTGCCCGGCACGGCCAGCCTGAGACTTCCCGACGCGTGAGAACTCTTCGTTCATAAAAAGAGATCCGCGCCTCATCCTTTCGGAAAAAGGCTCCGAAAGGGTGTTCCACCATGTCACTCAGAAAAAGTAGCGCAGGAGCATCGGAAAAATCAGGCATGCGACACCAAGCCAAATCAACAGAGAGCTTACGAAGAATGAGAATTCAACGATGTCTTGGCCCATGCGCCTGCACTCGTGCCGAAGAACTTTCCATTTCATGTCGTGATATCAAAATGTTACCCGATGCTTCGATCATTTTCCAATTTTACGAACATCCGTTCTGTCCGCGGCGTCACCATCGGGACCGGTTTCTTGCTGCGGTGCCAGACGAGCGGCGACTTTGGGGAATGCGGCGAGGCCCGGCGACCGACTGCAACGGGCCGAGCCAAGCCGCGGCATAGCAGCCTTCGCCTCCCGAAACCGACGTGTCGGATCATCGAGGCAGGCTGGGGCTTACACGCGTGACAAGCCGCCGCCTTTGTCACACCTGTGCCCATGTTGCCCTGAAGACGGCAGCTGCGATCGGCCCGAGCGGCCAGCGCGCGATGGGGCCCGGAAATTCCCGCCAGGGCGATCCTGTTCGGTGCGCCCCTTTGGGAACGCAGGTGCGCGCCCGCAGGATGATTCCCGAAACAAGCCGGAAATATCGATGCACTCTGCGGAAGATATGGCGGACAGTGAGGGATTCGAACCCTCGAGACGGTTCCCCGCCTACACACTTTCCAGGCGTGCGCCTTCGACCACTCGGCCAACTGTCCGTCGGGCGCTCTTATACCGGGGCGGGCGGGGACGGCAAGGGGATATCAAGCGGCGGCCGGGACGCAGGGGGGCAGGCTGCAAGGCCCCGATCTTTCGTCGAAAGATCGCCCCCCGCTCAATCGGCCAGCGCGATCACAACGCGGCGGTTCTGCCGGCCCTTCTTCTCGATCCGGTCGATTTCCAGCCGGCCGATCTCGGCCGTGCGCGCCACATGGGTGCCGCCGCAGGGCTGCAGATCCACTTGGGTCGTCGCCGTCCCGATCCGCACCAGCCGCACCCTGCCCTGCCCCATGGGCGGGCGCACCGACATCGTCTTCACCAGGCCCGGATTGGCCGCCAGCTCGTCGTCACCGATCCAAAGCGTGCTGACCTGCAGATCGGCCTCGACCAGCGCATTCAGACGCTCTTCCAGTGCCGCCGCGTCGCCGGGCGGGTCGGGCATGTCGAAGTCCAGCCGGCCGCGCTCGGCGCCGATCTGGCCGCCGGTCACCGGCAGCGGGACCACCACCGACAGAAGATGCAGCGCGGTATGCACGCGCATGTGGCGGTGGCGGCGGCCCCAGTCCAGCCGCTGCAGCACCTCGGTCCCCGGCGGCGGCAGGGCCAGCGGCTCGGCCGGGACCAGCACCACCGCGCCATCGGCGGCCTTGACGGTGGTGGCGATGGGCAGGCGGCCGCCCTCCCAGATCAGCCAGCCGCTGTCGCCGGGCTGGCCGCCGCCGGTCGGGTAGAACACCGACCGGTCACACAGGATGCCGCCCTCGGGCGTGTGGCCGATGACGCGGACGCGCGCCTCTTGCAGATAGGCATCGTCGCGGAACAGAAGCTCGGTCACCGCTGGCCCCCGTTTTCGGCATCATCCTCATCGCCGGTTTCGGGCGGCTCGGGCTCGTATTCCTGGGGCGCAGAGTTGCGGAGCGCGGCCGGCGCGCCAGGGGCTGCGGGCGCGGGCTCGGCCAGCACGGCCGGCGCGGGCGGATGGGCCAGACCGGCCAGCGCGCGCCCCAGCTCGTCGGCATTGCGCAGGGTGATTTCCGACTGCGCGAAGGGGATCTCGATCCCTTCCTCGGCAAAGCGGCGCACGATCATGTGGTTCATCTCGCTGCGCACCGTCAGCGAGAAATTCACGTCGCGCAGGATCACCCGGATCTCGAAATTCATCGCATCGGCGCCAAAGCCCTGGAACACCACCGAGGGCGGCGGGTTCAGCACCACCAGGGGCTGCGCCTCGGCGATCTCGCGCAGGACCGCCTCGACCTTCTTCGTATCGGTGCCGAAGGCCACGCCCACCGGCACGATCAGCCGCCCGGCCAGGCCGAAGCGGGTCCAGTTCTTCACCTGCTGGCTGATCAGATCGCCATTCGGCACGATCACCATGGTGCGGTCGAAGGTCTGCACCCGGGTCGAGCGGACCGAGATCGTCTTGACCACGCCCTGCACGCCGCCGACCTCGATCCAGTCGCCCTCGCTGACCGGGCGTTCGATCAGCAGGATGATGCCCGAGATAAAGTTCTGCACGATGTTCTGCAGGCCGAAACCGATGCCGACCGACAGGGCGCCGGCGACGATGGCCAGGCCCGACAGGTCGATCCCGGTGGCATTGATCGCGATCAGCGCCGAGATGAAGATGCCGACATAGCCCGTGCCCGCCACCAGCGCGGTCTGGCCGCCGCGCTCCATCGAGGTGCGGGGCAGGATCGTGTTCTTCAGCGCGCCCTGGAACAGCCGCGTCAGCAGGTAGCCGACCAGGAAGATCAGCACGAACAGCAGGAAGACCGTGGGCGAGATCCGCGTGTCGCCCATCTGGAAGCCTTCGCGGAACCGCGTCCACAGTTCGGTCAGGTCGCTGAACCGCGCCCCCCAGATCAGCGCGAAGACCGGCAGCGCCAGCAAGACCAGCGCAAAGCCCGCCAGCACCGGCACCAGCCCGTCGCTGTCGCTGCGCTCGGGCGTGGGCTTGGGCGACAGCATCGCCCAGAGATCCGAGATCAGCCGTTGCAGCACCAGAACCATGGTGACCAGCGCCAGCGTCAGGATCGCGGGGAAGATCAGCGCCCGGCTGGCGGCGACATAGCCGGCCGCGGCCAGAAGCGGGCCCACGATGCCGATCACCGTCAGCGCATTGGCCAGAAGCCCCAGAAGCTTCAGCGTATAGCTTTGCCCGCCGCTGGCCGCACCGGCGCGCAGCACGCGTCCGGTGCGCCACAGCAGAAGCCCGCCCGCCACCAGGACCGGGAACGTGGCGACCGCCGTCACCGCATCGGAATAGCTTTGCGCATCCATCGCCGTGGCGCGCAGGAAATCGGCCGCCAGCACCAGGCCCAGCATCGTGGCCAGCGCCCGGCCCTCGGCCCGCCGTTCATCGGGCAGCGGCAGGACCGCATCCTCGCCCTGCACCCGCGGGAAGGCGCGCCCGCCCAGCCAGGCGGCCAGGAAGACCGTCATCCCCATCACCGGCAACTGAACCGCGATGCGGGTGCTGATCTCGCCCAGAAGCTGGCTTTTCAGCAGCGCCATCGACAGGGCCACCATGCCCAGCGTCGGCACGATGACCTGACCCAGCGAGGCGGCCAGCGACAGAAGCCGCCGCCGCACCTCGGACCCGCCGGCCTGCATCCGGTCGGCAAAGCGTTCGATCAGGGCGCGGGCATAGATCGCCAGCGCCGCCCAGATCGCCAGCAGCAACAGGATCAGCGGCAGGTTGTCGAAGAAGGCGGCGCGATGGCGGGTGTCGACCCAGCCCGAGCTGGTCTCGTCCCAAAGCTGCATCAGCGTGTCGGAAATGCCGACCGCCGCTTCGGGCCAGTTCTGCGGATTGACCGGCGCGGGCCACAGCTGCAGCAGCTGGCTGGCCTGGCGTTCGCGCAGCGCGCTGTCGATTTCGCGGATCAGCCCATCGGCGCGGCGATAGGCCTCGTCCGCGGCAATGCCCGGCGCCTGCAGCTTGACCAGCTGCCCGGCCAGTTCGGCGCGGCGCGCGGCGATTTCGGGCGCTTCGGTCTCGCCCTCGGCCGGGGCGGCGCCCAAGGCGGCGATCTGTTCCTTGACCGTGGCGATCCGGGCCGAATTCGCGGTCTGCGCCGTCAGCAGCGCGGCGCGCCATTGCGCCAGCTGGCTGCGCAATTCCTCAAGCCGCTCGTCGGTGATGGCGGGCTTGGCCAGTTCCGCCTCGGCGCGCTCGGCCGTCTTGGCCCAGCCGGCGTAATCCACCGAAGTTGCATCAAGGGGCGGGTCCTGGGCCAGGGCGCGTTGCGGCGCCAGCCCGAAGGCCAGCCCCAGCATCAGCGTCAGCACAAGCAGCCAGACCCGCATCGCCGGGCCGCCGCGCCCCCGTCCTGCCCCCGTCACCCTAGACCTCTTCGAAGACCGAAGGCAGGGCGCGCGGGGCGCGATCCAGCCAGTCCGGCACCGGCAGGCCCTTTTCCTTCAGGAAGGCCGGGTTCCAGATCTTCGACTGGTAGCGGCTGCCGTAATCGCACAGCACCGTCACGATCGTATGACCCGGGCCCAGTTCGCGGGCCATCCGCACCGCGCCTGCGATGTTGATCGCGGTCGAGCCGCCCATGCACAGGCCCTCGTCCCGGCCCAGATCGAAGATATAGGGCAGCGCCTCGGCATCGGGGATGCGCCAGGCCATGTCGGGGGTGAAGCCCTGCAGATTGGCGGTGATCCGGCCCTGGCCGATGCCCTCGGTGATCGAAGTGCCAGGCGATTCGAAGACGCCATTGGTGTAATAGGAATACAGCGCCGCCCCTTCCGGGTCGGCCAGCGCGATCTTCACGCCCTTGGGCTGCAGGGCCATGCCGATCCCGGCCAGCGTCCCGCCCGAGCCGACGGCGCAGACGAACCCGTCGACCTTGCCGCCGGTCTGGTCCCAGATCTCGGGGCCGGTGCCCTGGATATGCGCCTCGCGATTGGCGGTATTGTCGAACTGGTTCGCCCAGATCGCGCCATTCGCCTCGGTCCGGGCCAGCGCCTCGGCCAGACGGCCGGAATAGCGCACGTAATTGTTCGGGTTCTTGTAGGGCGCGGCGGGCACCTGCACCAGTTCGGCCCCCGCCAGGCGGATCATGTCCTTCTTTTCCTGGCTTTGCGTCTCGGGGATGACGATCACCGTCTTGAACCCCATCGAGGCGCCCACCAGCGCCAACCCGATGCCGGTATTGCCCGCGGTGCCTTCAACGATCGTGCCGCCGGGGCGCAGCTGGCCCTTGGCCACCGCATCGCGGATGATGAACAGCGCGGCGCGGTCCTTGACCGACTGGCCGGGATTCATGAATTCGCATTTGCCCAGGATGGTGCAGCCCGTCATCTCGCTGACCCGGCGCAGCTTCAACAGCGGCGTGTTGCCGATGGCCGAGGCGAGATCGCCGTGGATGTGCATGACGCGGGCTCCTTCCCTGTTCCAACACTGGTTCTAGGCCGCAATCCCCCGAACCTCAAGCGGCCGTGCCGGGTGTCGGCAGCCCGGGGCACGGTCGGCCAGCCCCTGCCCCGGCGGTCAAAGCGGGGTCAGCGCGGTCAGCCCATTGGCCGTGCCGTCGCGGCGGGTTTCCAGCCCCAGACCCAGATCGGGGAAATAGACCCAGCGCTGGCTGCGCGTGCCGGATGTGCCGGTGAAGACCGCCTCGACCGACAGGGCGCGGTGGCTGCAGCCCGACAGCGTGACCTCGCGCGGCTCGAAGCAGCGGTAGCTGGCCTTCCAGCGGGTTTTCTGGCGCTGCACCGTGGCCTTTTCGTCGCTGATCGTGACCGAGACCTCCTCGCGCACCGTGCCGGCCCAGGTCGCGCCATCCGCGGGCGTGATCACCGCGGGGCTGTAGCGCCAGGCGTAATCGGGGGCCGAGGCGCCGACCACCGGCTCGACGCTTTCCTCGACCAGCCGGCTTTGTTCGAAGACGCCATTCTTCACCCGGCGCTGGTCCAGCCAGGCGCCGCGATTGGTGACATAGTCGATGAAGACCAGCCCGTCGCCCTCGCGCCGGGCCAGGCCGCGGCTGCCATCCTGCCGCGTGAAGGCGACGCCGCGCGCCAGATCCAGCGGCGCGCAGCCCGCCCGGGCCGGGCGGATCAGCGCCGGCGCGGCCAGGGCGGACAGGGACAGCGACAGAACGGCACGGCGGGGCAGGATCATAGCGGGGCCTAGAGCGTGAGAGGGGGGGGCGGATCGGCGCCACCCTAGCCGCGGGCCGGTTCCCTGTCAGATGAATTCCGCCGTCATCCTCTGAACGCAAACGGGCCGCCGAAAGGGGCGGCCCGCAGCGGGAAACGGGGCGGCGCGTCAGCCGGCCTTGGCGACCAGCAGGCCTTCGTCCTTGATGATCTTGTAGCCCTCGTCCAGCGACTTGCGGGCGCGCTCGATCAGCACGTCGATTTCGGCCGGCGTGATCACCAAAGGCGGCGAGATGATCATCCGGTCGCCGACATGGCGCATGATCAGGTCATTGGCAAAGCAGCGCTCGCGCACCTTGAAGCCGACCGTGCCTTCTTCGCTGGCGAATTGCGCGCGCTTGGCCTTGTCGGGGGTCAGCGCGATGCTGCCCATCAGCCCGACCAGCTTGGCCTCGCCCACCAGCGGATGGTCGGCCAGCGCCGCCCAGCGTTCGGCCAGATAGGGGTTGGCCACATCGCGCACATGCTCGACCACGCCCTCGTCCTGCATGATGCGCAGGTTTTCCAGCGCCACGGCCGCGGCGACCGGATGGCCGCTATAGGTGTAGCCGTGGAAGAATTCCCCGCCCGAGCCCACCACTTCGGCCACCTCGTCGCAGACGATCGAGCCGCCGATCGGCTGATAGCCCGAGGACAGGCCCTTGGCGATGGTCATGATATGCGGCTTGATGCCGAAGGTCTGGCTGCCGAACCAGTTGCCGGTGCGGCCAAAGCCGGTGATGACCTCGTCGGCGATCAGCAGGATGCCGTATTTGTTGCAGATGCGCTGGATTTCCGGCCAGTAGGTCGAAGGCGGGATGACCACGCCGCCCGCGCCCTGCACCGGCTCGCCGATGAAGGCCGCAACCTTGTCGGCGCCCAGTTCCAGGATCTTGGCTTCCAGCTCCTGCGCGCGCATCAGGCCGAAGTCTTCCGGCGTCATGTCGCCGCCCTCGGCCCACCAATGCGGCTGGCCGATATGGGCGATGCCGTCGATCATGCCGCCATGGGCATGGATCGGCTTCATCCCGCCCAAGCTGCCCCCGCCCATGGTCGAGCCATGATAGCCGTTCCAGCGCGCGATGATGGTGCGGCGCTCGGGCTGGCCCTTGACCTGCCAGTAGCGGCGCACAAGGCGGATATTGGTGTCATTGGCTTCCGAGCCCGAGCCTGCGAAGAACACATGGTTCAGATCGCCCGGCGCCAGTTCGGCGATCTTGGCGGCCAGTGCGATCGCCGGCACATGGGTGGTCTGGAAGAAGGTGTTGTAATAGGGCAGCTCTTCCATCTGGCGCGCGGCCACCGCGGCCAGTTCCTTGCGGCCATAGCCGATGTTCACGCACCACAGGCCCGCCATCCCGTCCAGAATGCGGTGGCCTTCGCTGTCGGTCAGCCAGACGCCCTCGCCGCGCAGGATCACCCGCGCGCCCTTCGCCGCCAGTCCCGCCTTGTCGGTGAAGGGGTGGAAGTGATGCGCGGCGTCCAGCTTCTGCAGCTCGGCCGTCGGAAGATTGGTGTTGATCATGTTCATGGCCGGACCTCATCGCGGGAATCAACGGGCCCGAAAGCCCCTTCCGCGCCAGATTACGGCTTTGCCGGCGTCGCTTCAAGGAATTTGATCAAATTATCTTGCCGCCCCCTTCCTCTCTGCAAAAATATCCTGCGGGGCGAGCCAGTGGTGCGCCATCGGTTCAAGCACCGCTGGCGAGGTGGAGGGGTGCAAAACCCCTCCAGGGGAACAGCCGGGGCTCGGTCAGGGCCGCGTCGCGCGGTCCGGGCGGCGCCGCCCGGGCCCGCCTAGCGCCCCGAGGCCGTCGCCGCCGCCCCGCCCTGATCCACCGTCACGATCACTGACAGGCCCGGCGACAACAGATCGGCGCCGGGCTGGCCCGGGTCGATGGCGATGCGCACCGGCAGGCGCTGGGCGATCTTGGTGAAATTCCCGGTGGCGTTGCTGCCGCTCAGCAAGCTGAACTCCGAGGCGGTGGCGGGCGAGAAGCTTTCGACATGGCCCTTGAAGCTTTGGCCCTGCAGCGCGTCGACGCTGAACTCCGCCGCCTGCCCGACCACCACGCCGGACACGCTGCCTTCGGTGAAATTGGCGATCACCCACAGATCGGTGCCGACATGCGACACCAGCGCCGTCCCGGCCGAGACATATTGCCCGACCCGCACCGAGACCTGGCCCAGCTGCCCCGCCGCAGGCGCGCGGATCACCGTATTGCCCAGATCCAGCCGCGCCAGTTCCACCGCCGCCGTGGCGCTGGCGATATTGGCATGCGCCACCGCGATCTGCGCCTTGGCATTGGCCACCTGCTCGACCTGCGCATCCAGCGCCGCCTGGGCCTGGCCCTCGGCCGAGATCGCCTTTTGCAGCGCCAGCGCGGCCTGTTCCTCGGCTGCTTCGGTCGCCACGCCGCGGGCGGTCAGCGTCTGCGCGCGCGCCGCGTCATTCTGGGCCGTGGTCACCGCCAGATGCGCGGCCTTCAGCGCCGCCTCATCGGCGCGCACCACCGCCTCGGCCGAGCGCACGTTCTGCTCGGCCACATCCCGCGCCGCCCGGGCCGAGGCCAGCGCCGCTTCGGCCTGCGCGAGCTTCTGGCGATAGATCCGGTCATCCAGAACCGCGATCACATCGCCTTCCGAGACGGTCTGGAAATCCACCACCGGCACTTCGCGGATATAGCCCGACAGTTGCGGCGCCAGCGTGGTGATCTTGCCGCGCAGATAGGCATTCTCGGTCGTGGGCGCCGTGACCGAGAAGGGCGGCAGATGCCAGGCGAACAGGACAAGCAGGACACCGGCCAGACCGATGATCCCGGCGATCAGGGTGGGAAGAAGATGCGAACGGTTCATCACGAAGCGACCTTGGCAGAAGAGGGGGATGGGGTGGCAGAGGCGTCAGCGGCGCGGGCGAACAGCCGGCGGTCGATGCGCATCCACAGGAAATCGCGGAACAGATGCAGGCCCAGCGCGGCCAGGGTGATCAGGGCCAGAAGGCCGATCACGCGGAAGGCATCGGCATAGGCCAGGACCCAGGCCTGGATCGAGGCCTGCTGCAGAAGCTGCGCGCCGGCCTGCAGCCGGTCAAAGGCCAGATCCGGGCTTTGCGCGGCAAAGGCGCGGGTCAGCTGGGCCAGCACCGCCTGGGTCTGCGGATCGGTGGCGGTCAGCTGCTCGGCCAGGATCTGCAGATGGAAGGCCTGGCGCAGATTGACGAAGGTGGTGAACAGCCCCGACCCCACGACCGACCCCAGGCTTTGGGTGGCGATATAGACGATGATGAAGGACAGAAGGTAAGTCGGCCCTTTGCGCATCGCGGCCATCAGCCCCATCATCATCGCCGGCGGCATGAACAGCATCGCCGCGACCGACATCATCGACTGGCTGAACAGGAACTGATCCGCCCGCCAGTCCGAGGTCGCCCGCGCGTCCATGAAGGCCGCCGTGGCGATCAGCACCAGCGCCGCGGCATGCAGCGCCGCCTCGCGCGAGGGTTTGATGAAGACGATGGTCACCACCGCCCCGGCCAGCGTGGCCACACAGACCAGGCCGAACAGCCCCTCCATCTGCGCGCCGCCCTGGCCCAGAAGCTGCAGGAAGCGCGGCGGGCCCGAGCTTTGCTCGGTCAGAAGGATGCGGAACAGCAGCAGCGTCATCGTCAGATGCAGCATCGCGGGCGAGGCCAGCCAGCGGAAGTCAATCAGCGGCGTGTCGCGGCGCAGTTCCAGAATGACCGCCACCGCCAGGGCCGCGATCGACAGGGCCAGAAGCGTGCCGATCCAGGGCAGGTTCCACCAGTAGATCGGCCCCAGCACCGCCGCGATGGTGATGCCGGAAAACCCGGTGGCGATCAGCCCGAAGGACAGGAAATCCCCGGCCTGAATCACCTTCTCGCGCGGCTGCGGCTGCAGCTTCAGCGTGAAGACCACCGCCAGGCACATCAGCGCCAGCCCCAGTTCGGCCAGATGGATCCCCTCCAGCCCACCATCGCCCAGAAGCGAGGGCGAAACGACCCGCGCCAGATTCGGCCCGATCAGGATCAGCCCCAGCACCGCCGGCAGACCGATCTTCACCTTGGCCGGCCCGCTTAAGGGCTCCAGCATGTACAGGAAGGCCAGCGTCGACAAGGGCGCCGCGGCGGCGCCCGACAGGATCTGCACCACCAGGGCCGAGCGGAAATCCTTCATCCACAGCGCCGCAAAGGCCACCGCGACGAAGGCCAGGATCGAGATTTCGGCAAAGCGGCGCAGCCCGTATTGGGTGCGCACCTTGATCAGGATCAGCGGCAGGGCCGAGCGCGGGATCATATAGGCGGCCAGAAGCCAGCTGGCACTGGTGGTGGTGATGCCCAGATCGCCTGCGATCTGCGAAAGGTTCGCGGTGATGAAGCCCTGGCCCAGGCCCTGCGCCAGCGCGATCAGGATGCCGGCCAGAAAATACGGCGCCGCCTGGCGCGGGCCCATCCCGGCCAGAAGCGGGATCTTTGCCGGCACGGCCGCCGGCGCCGCGGCCTGGGATGCAGCCTCGGTCGCGGCGTCCGCCGGTTCGGGCAGCCTCTGCGCGGGGGCGGCGGCGGTCATTTCGCACCGATCCGCAGGGTGTTTTCGGCGATCTTCGCCAAGGCGCGGTCCAGCGCGGCGCGGTCTTCCGGGGTGATGCCCTCGAACAACTCCGCCCGCACCCGGATCACGAAGCGGGTGATCGAGGCGCCATGCGCCTTCTCGGTCAGGAACAGCGCGCGCTTGCGGGCATCGCCGTCCATCCCGCGCCGCTCGATAAAGCCCTGACGCTCCAAGGCGTCGATCTGGCGCTTCAGCGTCGGCGGCTCGATCCCCAGCGCCTGGGCCAGTTCGGCCTGGGTCGCGCCTTCCATGCCGGCCAGACGGGTGATCACCCGCGCCCGCGCCATGGTCAGGCCCAATTCCCCCGCCGCCGCATCATAGGCGCGGCGCAATTCGTTCATCACCTGGATCAACCGCTCCAGCGTCTGCGGCGTGGCCGAGGCCAGCGGGGCCGAGACAGTCGGCCTGGAAGTGGTCGGTTTGGAATTGGACGCGCACATATCGGTAGCCTGCTATTTACTTAGCATGCTTTCATTAAGGGCATGACCTGCCGCCGGTCAAGGCCGGGCCCCGTCCCGATGCCTGCCGATCGCTCATCCCCGCAATGCGTGGGTTGCATGGCAGGCCGAAAACCCGCCTGCCTTCCTCTCTGCAAAAATATCCTCGGGGGGTCCGGGGGGCAGACAGCCCCCCGGCTGGCTGGAAGATTCGGCGGGGCAGACAGCCCCCCAGGAGCCCCCCACCCCGCTCAGGCCCGGCTCAGACCCCGCCTTCGGCCAGCGCCAGGCGCACCTGGTCCACGCCCTGCTGGATATCCTGGGCCAGGGCCGCGGCCAGTGCCGCCGCATCGCCGGCCCGCATCGCCGCCAGCGCCTCGTGATGCCGGTCGGGCAGGCCCGCCTTGCCATAGCGCCCGATCACCTCGCGCAGCGAGGGCCCGGCGCGCAGCCACAAGGACCGCGCAATGTCCAGCAGCACCGGCGCCTGCGAGACCTCGTACAGGGTGAAATGGAAGGCGTGGTTCGCCTCGAGATAGGCCGGAATGTCGCCGGTGCGGATCGCGACATCGACGCGCCCGTCCAGCGCCTCAAGCCGGTCGATCAGCGCCGGGGTCAGCCGGGCCGCCGCCATCTCGGCCAGGCGCGGCTCCACCGCCAGGCGCACGAAGGCCACCTCGTCCAGCATGCCCGGCGTCATCTGCGGCACCGCGACCCGGCGATTGTCCTGCAACAGAAGCGCGCCCTCGGCGATCAGCCGGCGGATCGCCTCGCGCACCGGGGTCATGCCGGCGTCCAGGTCCTGGATCAGCCCCTGGATCGTCACCGGCTGGCCCGGCGCCAGGCGGCCGAACAGAACCATGTCGCGCAGCCGCGCATAGGTCAGCTCATGCGTCGGTATCTTGCGCCTGTCCCCGTCCATCACCCTCTACCCGGCCAACAAAGACAGGCCCCGCAGGGCCCGATGCGTCAGGCCGCCTTTATGACGCCTCGGCCGCGACAATCAAGAGATGATCAAATCGGCCCGCAGCCCGTCGCGCGCCGCCTGCAGCGCATAAAGCGATAGAAGCAGGGGCCCGCAGGTGAATTCGCCGGCCGCCAGCCGGGCCGCGGCCTCGGACCAGGGCAGAAGATGGCCGCGGATATCCTCGGCCTCGCCCGCCACACCATGTACGCCCGCGCTGCCATCGGGCAGATCGCACAAGCCGAGATAGGCATAGAGATATTCCGACATCGCCCCCGGCGAGGGGTAATATTCCGCCAGTTTCACCAGCCGGCCCAGCTGCAGCCCCGCCTCTTCCTGCGCCTCGCGGCGGGCGGCCTGTTCGGGGCTTTCCTCGGGGTCGATCCGCCCGGCCACCGCCTCGATCTGCCAGGGATTGGCCTCGCCCCGCGCCAGCGGGCCGGGGCGCATCTGCTCGATCAGCAGCACCCGGTCGCGGGCCGGGTCATAGGGCAGCACCGTGACCGCGTCGCAGCCGATGAAGACCTCACGCGTCACACGCGGGCTGAACCCGCCATCGAACCGGCGGAAGCGGTAGTCCAGCGCCTCGACCGCGAAGAAGCCGGCATGGGCCTGCCGCGGCAATGCGGTGTCCAGATCGCCCGGGCCCGCGCCCAGCCGCAACCCCTGCGGCGCGCCA